>NZ_DASUIS010000026.1:0-4731 GCF_036279675.1 Aquabacterium sp.
TCGACTACATCGCCTTCCAGCAACTGGAGCACGAAACGTTCGTGCGAGGGCGTCAGTCACGCATCTATGTGCAGATGAGCAACCGCGGGCCCAAGAAGGCCACGGGCGTGGTGGTGCGCTTGTATTGGGCACGCATGACGGGCGACACGATGCCGCCATTGACCGCGAACTTCTGGACAGCCTATCCGGACGGCAACCCCGGGCCTTCGGATGCATGGCAGGCCGTGGGCCCCAAAGGCACCCTGGACGAGCTACCTGCCGGTTCACCACGTGTGCTGCATTTTGATTTCTCGCCACCAGACGAGTCCGTGGACCTGGCCCTGATGGCGGTGATGAGCAGCGTTGAGGATCCGGTCAACGGCAGTGGCACCGATGTGGCCGCTATCGCCCAGGTCAACAAACGCGTGGTGGTGCGGCGCGTACCGGTGGGCTACAGCACGGCAGAGATCGTGATCACCATCCTGGCTGTGGCCGGTCTGGTGGCTGGCGTCACCGCTGCGGCGGTTGCGGCAAGCTGAGGCCATCAGCTGTTCAGTCGGGGGGCATGATGCCCCCCTAGCCTGACCCCGCCAGGCCCCCCAAGGTTTGGGAAGCGCTGCCAGGCGCCTGCTCCTAGAGTCCAGCCAGAGGTCGATGCCATGTTGCATCGATTTGTGTGATGCCTGACTCAGGAGCATGGCCATGAACCCCAAAGACACCGCTTCCCCATTGACGATCCAGATCCAGGCCCAGCTGCTGGACGTGGCCAGAAGCACGCAGAAGGTGGAGGCCATGGCCTACGCCTTCAGTTCCGAAGCGCGCTTTCTGGGCAGTGCGCCGCTCAACGACAAAGGCGAAGCCAGTCTGCCTGTGCAGGCCACTGTACCCGCAGACACCTTGCGTGTGCTCGTAGGGCCCCGCCTGTCAGACAAGGAGCCCGACTTCGCCGAATTGATGCGCCGTGGCGCCATTGAACAGCACCTGAACTACAACCCGCGCTTGCGCGAACTCAAGGCCGACTTCATCATCTATGAACCCATCTGGCTGTGCTGGTTGCGCAGCGCCGTGTTCGTGCAAGGCCAACTGCTCAAGAAGGTCACGATTGGCGGTGCGGTGGTGGACTTCCCCGTGTGCAACGCCACGGTCGAGATCTACGAGGTGGACCCGCTCTACATCCTCATCCCCAAGCTGCCCGTGCTGGTGCTCGATCGCTTGCGCGACATCATCGCCAACGCCCGCATCAAGGATCCCATCATCACGGTGCCGGAGCGTGTGCCTGGCCCCATCCCGGAGCCTGGGCCGGGGCCTTTGCCCTTGTCCGTCACCGGTGCTTCCTTGCGGAGGTTGAACACCACCACCCTGGCAGCACAAAGCCACGCCTTGACGGCAGACAGCGCCGCCACACTGACCAAGCTGAGCGAAGCCACCGAACTGCGTTACCTGGCGCAAGCCGGCAGTGCCTTGCAGTTCCAGCAGGCCCTGATCCAGAACCCCGTGTTGATCAGGCCTTTGCTGTGCTGGCTGTTCCCGCGCTTCGTGACCATGCAGCGCGTGGGCACGGCCATCACCGACAGCTGCGGCCACTTCCGCACCGTGTTCTTCCAGGGCTGCCACAACCACGACACGCCTGATCTGTACTTCAAGGCCACGCAACCCATTTTTGGCCCCTTGAAGTTCACCATCTATGCGCCCACGCCGGTGGCCTGCCACACCTGGTGGGACTACATGTCAGGCACCGAGGTCAAGCTCTATACCCACAGCCCTTTTGCCCATACCTGCGCACCCTGCCCGCCTGTGGTGGGGCCCCAAGGCGTGGGTCGGTGGGTGGCCTTCCTGGCCATCGGTGGCGTGCCTCTGAGCCAGATCTACGGCACCAGCAAGGCCTTGAAGGACAGCACCTCGCCTGCCGTGCTGACAGCCCGGCGTGGCCTGACCGCCGACGGTCGCCCCTGGGGTGGCCTGTTGCGCCCGCGTTTGCTGTTTGCCAATGAGCTGGAGGCGCTGGGCGTGCGCCACTATCAGATCTCATGGCGACGCGGCTTCAGCGGTGCCTTCCATGCCTTGAAGGATGGCATCCAGCATTACTACCGCCACGATGTGAACACGCCCAGTGGCGTCTTCCCGGCGTGGACGCCTTTCACCTTGGGGCCCAAGCCCGTGCCGGCGGGTGGCGGCATCGAAGTGCCCGATCTCACGCAGATTCCCTACGCCTCGGTGGCACCGGAAGGCGTGTGGGACACCCCGCCCAGCGCCGGTGAGATCGTCGAGCACCTGAGCAGCGCCAAGTTCCCCACGCACCTGTTCGCACCGGGGCTGAGCTACAACGGCGATGGCTCCGTGGTGTCAGGCACCAGTGATGACAGTGGCCAGTACCAGCTCAAGGTCGATCTGTTCGACGCCCTGGGTCAGCCCATCGACATCCATGCGCTGGGCATCAAGTTCGTGGTGCCCGATGTGCCTGATCTCACCGGCACCATCTACACGACCGATGCCGAGCCACTGGGCCTGGTCGTGGGCAACAGCATGATCATCACCCTGCATGTGGACAACAACCATTGCTACGCGCAGATCCCCGCGCCCTCCATTGGCGCGACCTTCGCCGACGACTGTTGTGGCGTGCTGCAGGCGCAGGACAGCGATGTGGTCAGCCTGCCTTATCAGGCCTGGCACCCGCATGGCTTTGCCAACTACAGCTTCGTGACCGTGCGGGGCGTGCGCACCGTGCTGAACCGCTCGCAGGACCCGCTCAACCCGGGGCAGCCCTTGCCGGTGGACGACCCGGGCACGCCGATGGTCAACGAAGACCCGACGGGCGGATCACCTGCCACGATGTCCGTGCACGATCTGATGACCGTGAACATGCCGGCATCCTGCCTGGTCGATCATCCCGCTGGCTGCCTCGTGGCCGGTTTCAGCGAGAACCTGTATGTGGACTCGACCGCCACAGACGGCTGGAGCAACGAGCTGGGCTATGACGCCAGTGCGGTACGGGCGTTTGTGTTGTCGAAGGTGGTGCTGCCGACGAGCTGAGCCTGTACGGCTGTCTTGATCTTGAACCGACGGCATCTGCAGCACTTGTTCACACTTGCTGCAGATGCTTACCAGTTTAGTGATTTTGATATCACTAAACTGTCGGATCGCTTTCAGGACCCGTCATATGGACCAGCAAAACAAGATCTCTCGTCGGCAAACCCTGGGTTGGCTGGCCTTGTCCACCACGACACCGAGCTGGATGCTGGGTGGATGTGGCGGCGCTGGCTATATGCATGGCGATCCGGTGACGATCGATGGTGCCTTCGGTACATCAGACGTCACGCAGACCTTTCTGGGCGGTTCAACCGGCATGATCGAGGCGTGCCAGGCGGGCGCCAACATCAGCAACGGCAAGGGCTGGTATTTCAACGAGCTGGGTCATCCCACCACGGTGATGTCCGATCCCAAACGGGGCAAGGTGCTGTTCACACCTGAAGACAGCACCCACTACAACGCCACCCGCCATTTCGATCCAGGCTTTCCGATTGCGGAGCAGCGCTACTTCTACAAGGCCCATTGGGTTCGCAGCGTGCTGCTGCTGGACGGCCAGCCCTACACCAAGAGCTTTCAATGGAAGCATGAGCGCGTGAACTGGCGCAACACCATCGTCGATGGTGACTGCGAAATCAAGGTGCATGACTATCCCAACGGCGGTGGTGGCCTCATGACCTTTGTGAATCGCTCAGCCACTGACAAAAGCGTCTATTGGGGTGGGCAGGTCATCAAGGCCAACAGTGACTGGGCTTTGTTGGAGATGATGGTCTATACGGGCACGCAGGGAGCCAATGACGGCAAGGTCGTGACCCGTGCGCACGTGAACGGCAAGACCTACATCAATCAGAACAAGCAAGTCGAGAGGGTCTATGCCGACCCCACTATGCGCTTGAGGCACTTCATCGAGCAGAACTACTTTGGCAACTTTGGGCAGGTGGAGGACGGCGTGAACAACCCTCTGCCCAAGCCGGAAGTGCGCGAACTGTGGTCGGACGACAGCCGGGTCATCGTGGGCAATGATGCTCGCGCGGGCTGGCAACGCGTGGAGCTGCGTGACGCCGTGTCATTACAGGACGCCAAGGTGCGCGAGCTGCAATCCTGGAACATCTGGGACGGCCACATCACGCTGACACTCAACACAGGAGGCCTGCAACCTGGCGTGCACGACCTCTTCCTGGTCGTGATCGATGGCGTGGACGCCCAGGGCTGGGATGTGGTCAGGCAATCGATGCCGATTCGGGTGGTGGTGCCCGGTACGGTGCCCACACCATCGAGTTGACAAAAGGGCTTTGGCCTTGCGTCTCAACCCCTTTGGGCAGCCTCGATCGTGGCGATGTCGATCTTGCTCATCTGCATCATCGCTTCGAAGACACGCTTGGCCACGGCACGATCGGGGTTGGCCATGGCGGTGGTGAGCACGCGAGGCGTGATCTGCCACGACAGCCCCCACTTGTCCTTGCACCACCCGCATTCACTGGCCTGACCACCGTTGTCGATGATGGCATGCCACAGGCGATCGGTCTCTTCCTGGGTGTCCGTGGCCACCTGGAAGGAGAAGGCCTCGCTGTGCTTGAACGCCGGGCCACCATTCAGGCCAAGGCAAGGAATGCCCATCACGGTGAACTCGACGGTCAGCACATCACCTTGCTTGCCGGACGGGTAGTCGGCCGGGGCCCGAAGGATGGCACCCACGGTGCTGTCAGGGAAGGTTCTGGCGTAGAACTG
>NZ_DASUIS010000027.1:0-16179 GCF_036279675.1 Aquabacterium sp.
TCAACTGCCTCACATTGACGTGGTGCTGCTGTCACACAACCACTATGACCACATGGATGAAGGCTCCTTGCTGGCCTTGTCCAAACAGGCTGGTGGCTGCCCCTTGTTCATCACGCCCCTGGGGCACAAGCACTGGTTTGCCAGGCGAGGCATCCACCATGTGATCGAACTGGACTGGTGGGACACCCATGTGCTGGCCGCCACCGAACGCTCGGCGCGCATCCCCGTGACCTTGACGCCGGCACAGCACTGGTCTGCCCGTACAGCGACCGACGCGCTGCGCAGCCTGTGGGGCGGCTTCGCCGTCCTGTCGCCGGACTGTCACCTCTTCTTCGCAGGCGACACGGGCTACTCGAAAGACTTCGTCGACATCCGCCAGCACTTCGCACGCGAGCAAACGCTCGAGTCAGGTGGCGGTTTCGACATCGCCCTGCTGCCCATCGGCGCCTACGAGCCACGCTGGTTCATGAAAGACCAGCACGTGAACCCTGAGGAGGCCGTGCAGATTTTCAAGGACCTGGGCTGCAAGCGCGCACTGGCGGTGCACTGGGGCACGTTTCAGTTGACGGACGAGGCGCTGGACGAGCCGCCAAAAGCCTTGGCCCTGGCCAAAAAGGCGCGGGGACTGCAGGACGATGAATTCCTGGCCACGCCTATCGGCGAGACCCTCAAATTGAGTACTCAAACTCGATCAAGCAGTCCGATTGCGGCGCAACCGAGCATACAAGGCACCTGAGCCAAGCGCGAACAGGTAGAACTGCGACGGTTCCGGTACAGCGAGCGTATTGCCTGCTCCCCAGACACTCATGCCGATCCGCAGTTTGGCCAACTGATCGCTCTGACTGGCATTGAAAAACGACACCTTCAAAATACCCTCAGCGTGACTTGCCTGATCATGCCCAGGCACTTCTTCACTTACCAACTGCAAGTCACCGGTACCCTCATCGAAGATATAGGCGCCAGCCTCAATGCCTGGTGAGGCCATGGCCTGAACTGAATCACGGACGAGCTTGCTGTAGCCAACGTTCAAGCCGTCTTCCAGATAGTTGTACGACAGGCTCAACCCCACGCTCGCATTGGCACGCTCGGTGGAGAAACTGGACCAGCGCGCACAAACATCATCTTTGACGCAGGCAGGCGCATTGCTGGCAAGGGCATCCAGGGAATATGACAACTCCACGTTCAATAGTGAATTCGCAGAAAGCCGCAAATTTCGCACCAGATAGTCACTGTCGGAACCGTCTCCGGTGACAAGCGACAAGTTGTACTGCCCACCCAAGCCCTGCGCGCTGGCCGACAAACCGAGCCCCTCGGCACCGGCGCTCCAGTCAACAACAGCCGTAGATGAGGTTGATGTCAAACGGCCAGACTGGTTTGCAAGCCAGCCAGGCGTTGACTGCATCACTTGAGGCAAAGGCGTCGACGTTCGCCCCACGTCGTCAACCCAGCCGTACGCCATGGTCACGTTGTCGTCGCCGAGCGTAAAGCTGGGCGCCACCCCGTCATCCGGGGCAAGGTCGATCAATTGGAACTTGATGCCGGTGACGGACGCCGATGCTGATGACGCGGCGAAGACGGTACCGGACAAGGTGGAGAGCACGCACGCGAGCGCGAGCGAGTTCATTCGTTTCATGTACGCCCCCTGAGAGCTTAGGTATGGTTTTTCTCTGAATATTATCGGAAAACCAGCTTGACTCAATGACAAAGCGCGCACCTTCCGGGCCACGACAAACTGACCAAAGCGCCAGGAAAAAGCCCACATGGCCTTTGCGACCATGTGGGCTCACTTGAAAGCCTAAGGCGGCAACTCAGTGAACGGTCCGCTCGAACTCGAACTCCCCGGCTTCGTTGACCTTCACCGGGATCACGTCCTTCGGCCCGAACTTGCCTTGCAGGATCAGCTTGGCCACCGGGTTCTCGATGCGCTGCTGGATGGCGCGCTTCAGGGGTCGCGCACCAAACACCGGATCGAAGCCCACCTTGGCCAGTTCGATCAAGGCTTCGGGTGCCACGTCGAGCTTCATCTCCAGCTGAGCGAGGCGACCCTCCAGGCCCTTGAGCTGGATCTTCGCGATCGACTGGATGTTGGCCATGTCGAGCGCGTGGAACACCACCACCTCATCAATGCGGTTCAGGAACTCGGGGCGGAAGTGCTGCTTGACCTCGACCCACACGGCGTCCTTGATCTCCTCTGAAGGCTGCCCCGCCATCTGCATGATGTGGTGCGAGCCCAGGTTGGATGTCATCACGATCACGGTGTTCTTGAAGTCCACGGTACGGCCCTGGCCATCAGTCAGGCGACCATCGTCCAACACCTGCAGCAGCACGTTGAACACGTCCGGGTGGGCCTTCTCGACTTCATCGAGCAGCACCACGCTGTAAGGCTTGCGACGCACGGCCTCGGTCAGCGTGCCGCCTTCTTCGTAGCCCACATAGCCCGGAGGCGCGCCAATCAGTCGGCTCACCGAGTGCTTCTCCATGAACTCGCTCATGTCGATGCGGATCAGGTGATCTTCGCTGTCAAACAGGAAACCGGCCAAGGCCTTGCACAGCTCGGTCTTGCCCACGCCGGTGGGGCCCAGGAACAGGAAGGAGCCGTAGGGACGGTTCGGGTCAGACAGGCCTGCACGTGAACGACGGATCGCATCGGACACGGCCACAATGGCCTCCTGCTGACCCACCACGCGTTCATGCAGCTTGTCCTCCATGGCCAGCAGCTTGTCGCGCTCGCCCTGCATCAGTTTGGACACGGGGATGCCGGTGGCACGGGCCACCACTTCGGCGATCTCTTCGGCACCGACCTGTGTGCGCAGCAAGGTGGGCTTGCCACTGGCCTTGGTCTTGGCGCTCTCCTTGTCCTGCGCATCCTTCAGGCGCTTTTCCAACTCGGGCAGCTTGCCGTACTGCAGTTCGGCCACCTTGTTGAAATCGCCCTTGCGCTTGAACTCCTCGATCTGGAAGCGGATCTTGTCGATGTCTTCCTTGACCGTGGCCGAGCCTTGGGCCTGGGCCTTCTCGGCTTTCCAGATCTCTTCCAGGTCGGCGTATTCGCGCTCCAGCTTGGTGATCTCTTCTTCGATCAGACCCAGGCGCTTGATGGAGGCCTCGTCCTTCTCACGCTTGACGGCTTCGCGCTCGATCTTCAACTGAATCAGGCGGCGATCCAGGCGGTCCAGGGCCTCGGGCTTGGAGTCGATTTCGATCTTGATCTTGGCAGCGGCTTCGTCGATCAGGTCGATGGCCTTGTCTGGCAGGAAGCGATCAGTGATGTAGCGGTTGGAGAGCTCGGCTGCGGCCACGATGGCCGGGTCGGTGATCTCGACGCCATGGTGGACTTCGTACTTCTCCTGCAGGCCGCGCAAGATGGCGATGGTGGCCTCGACGGTGGGCTCGCCCACGAGGATCTTCTGGAAGCGGCGCTCCAGCGCAGCGTCCTTCTCGATGTACTTGCGGTATTCGTCCAGCGTGGTGGCGCCAATGCAGTGCAGCTCGCCGCGCGCCAGGGCGGGCTTGAGCATGTTGCCGGCGTCCATCGCGCCATCGGCCTTGCCCGCACCGACCATGGTGTGGATCTCGTCGATGAACATGATGGTCTGGCCTTCGTCCTTGGCCACTTCCTTGAGCACGTTCTTGAGGCGCTCTTCGAAGTCGCCACGGTACTTGGCGCCAGCCAGCAGCAAGGCCATGTCGAGCACCAGCACGCGCTTGTTCTTCAAGGTGTCGGGCACTTCGCCGGCCACGATGCGCTGGGCCAGGCCTTCCACGATGGCGGTCTTGCCCACGCCGGGCTCACCGATCAGCACGGGGTTGTTCTTGGAGCGGCGTTGCAGCACCTGGATGGCGCGGCGGATTTCTTCGTCACGGCCGATCACCGGGTCGAGCTTGCCGGCGCGGGCGCGCTCGGTCAGGTCCAGCGTGTATTTCTTGAGCGCTTCGCGCTGGCCTTCGGCTTCGGGGTTGTCCACCTTCTGGTCTCCTCGGACGGCTTTGACTGCGGCTTCCAGCGATTTGCGGTTCAGCCCGAAATCGCGTGCAGCGATGGCCGTGTCACCCTTGTGATCGGCCAGGGCCAGCAGGAACATCTCGCTGGCAATATAGGGATCGCCCTGTTTGTGGGCTTCTTTTTCGGCGCCTTGCAGCAGGCTGACCGTATCACGCCCGGCCTGCACCTGATCGGCGCCCTGCACTTGCGGCAGCTTGTCGATCTGTTTTTCCAGCTCGGTGGCCAGCCCCGGCACCTTGACGCCAGCCTTTTCAAGCAAGGCGCGCGGACCATCGTCCTGGCGCAGCATGGCCAGCAGGATGTGGGCAGGTTCGATATAGGGGTTGTCGCGCGTCACCGCCAGGCTCTGGGCCTCGGTCAGCGCTTCCTGGAATTTGGTGGTGAGTTTGTCGAGTCGCATGAGCACTCCTGATAGACGGAGGGCCCCGGTGTGTTGTGGGGCCGATTGCTCATGAAGATAGGGCGTTGGCGGCGCTTTTCAAGCCCCGGGATCTACCGAGACTTGCGACAGATCAAACGCCAGAGGCGAACCCGATGCGGTCAATCGCCCGCGACCACCCGATTGCGGCCGGTGTGTTTGGCCTGGTAGAGATGGGCGTCTGCACGCGCCAGGTCTTCTTCCAAGGTGGTGTCTTCCCGGTGGAATGCCAGACCGATGCTGACCGTCACGCGGATTTCGCCCGTGGGCGTCTCAAACGGGCTGAGCTCGACGATTTCACGCACCCGCTCTGCCACGGATTGCGCCTCCAGCCTGGAGCGAACGGGCAGCAACACCGAGAACTCCTCGCCGCCATAGCGGGCCAGCAAGGCGTCTTCCCTCAGGTGATCGCGCACCGAATTCGTGACGTGACGCAGCACGTCGTCACCCATGGCATGCCCGTATCGGTCGTTAACGTCCTTGAAAAAGTCGATATCGATCATCAGAACGGCCAGCATGGTCGCCTGGGTGGACTGAAGCGCCACCATGCGCTCGCCCAGTTCGCGCAAGCCCCGGCGAGACAAGGCCCCGGTCAGGTCGTCCGACAAGGAGCGCGCCCTCAGCTGTTGCATCAGGCGGTCATTGACGGACGCGAACACCACGGATGACACCGCCAGTGGCAGCAAGGCAAAGCTCAAGCCTGTGACGGGGGTGAGCCACTCCGGCATGTAGAGCCAGTGCGAGGGATAAGGCCCCGACTGGGTCCAGACCCAGTAAAGCAGGATCACCCAGTTCAGCGCGAATTCACACGCAGCCACCAGCAAGGCCAGATCGCCGCCCGTGAACTTGCCATTGCGCCAGGTGATGATGCCCTGGTCCACCGCCATGCCGACGCTGACCAGGCAGAACACGACGCCGATCGTGTGCACGTATTGAGAATCAGAGCCGAGCAATGCCCCCGCCCACAGGGCCAGGCCCACCAGCAAGGTCAGCACCAGGCCGACAACCGGATGCGTACGCCGTCCATTGAGCTGGCGAAACGCCCAGGCCAGCAGCGCCACGCCCATCCCGGCGAACCCGATCGCGCCCTTCAACACCTCCGGCCGCATGTTCAGCGGGCTGAGCTGGACGCACAACAGCGCAGACAGGCACAACAAGGCCCACCGGAACAGCCCCAGGGCATAGCTCACACGGGCTTGCTCCGTGCGTACCATGGCCAGCAGCCCCAGCCCCACCAGGGAGCCGGCGCCGGAAACCGCATAACAGGTGTAAACGTCGATCGACAACATGCCCGATTTTTATACTCTGAAAGTAGAGTGATATCGGCATGCCGGGCGCCAGATTGACACCCGGATCGTTTAACAACAACAGGAATCAGCCGCCGTTTCTGGCGTTAACCCTGCTGGCGTCCAGCCCGCCCCAGCGCGCAGCGGCTTCGTCGTCCGCCGTACGGGCATCCACCCAACGACTTTCTCCACCTGATGACTCCTTCTTCCAGAAGGGTGCCTGGGTCTTGAGCCAGTCCATCAGGAACTCGGCGCATTGGAAGGCCTGCCCCCGGTGGGCAGAGGTGACCGCCACGAGCACGATCTGATCACGCACATGCAGTGGCCCCACGCGGTGGATGACACGCACGCCACGCACATCAAAGCGCTGCCAGGCCTGCACGATGATCTCGGCGATGCTGCGCTCGGTCATGCCGGGGTAATGCTCCAGCTCCATGATGGAAGGCTGGCCACCCGGCCTCACTTCTGCCTCGGCATCCTGTTGCTGACGCCATTCGCGCACCGTGCCCACGAAGCTGACGATGGCGCCCACGCCGTCGTCATGGGCACGCAGCGCAGACACCTCGGCTGACAGATCGAAATCTTCAGGCCCGACGCGGACGAAGCCGAGCGCCGTCTCCAGGGAAAGGCTGCGCTGCGCCTGAAGGTCCTCGCTCATGTCAGCCTCCGGTCACGGGCGGGAAAAAGGCGACTTCGTCACCGTCGTTCAGAGGCTCGTCGGGCATGCACAAGGTCTGGTTCAAGGCCGTGCGCAGGCCGCGGGCCTCGTCCAGCGCCAGGCCGTGTGCCTCCGACTGCCGGGCCAGCCAATCCTGCAACTCGCCCACGGTACGCGGCACCTGTGCGCCATCGAGTTGCACGGATTCGCCCGCGCCGAGCTTTTCTCGCACGGAGGCGAAGTAACGCACTTGAATCTTCATGATGAGAGGCAGTTCAGCCTGGTCAGGCCAGGCGGGCGCCACTGGCGGGTTGCAGCAACTCGGCCAGAGGCAGGTAGGACACTGTGTCACCAGGTTGCACCGTCTGACCAGGAAGCAGATCAAGCAGGCCATCGGCCCAGACGGCCGAGGTCAACACGCCCGAGCCCTGATTGGGGTACAAGGTGACGCGGCCGTCGGCGCCCAGGCGGGCTCGCGCAAATTCACGCCGCTTGTCGGCCTTGGGCCAGGTGAAATCAGCTTGCAACTGGAGTGACTGGGGCAAGGCCCAGGCCTCGCCGGCCAGCACGGCCAGTACCGGGCGCACCAGCAGCAGGAAGGTGACGTAACTGGCCACCGGGTTGCCGGGCAGCCCCATGTACAAGGCACGGCTGCCATCCGCACGCTGGAGCCAGCCAAACACAAACGGTTTGCCGGGTTTGATGGCCAGGGCCCAGAAATCCAGGCCGCCTTCCGCCAGCACGGCGTTGCGCAGGTGGTCTTCTTCGCCAACGGACACACCGCCACTGCTGATCACCAGGTCATTGTGTTGTGCGGCCTCGCGCAGCGCAGCGCGGGTGGCATCCAGTTGGTCGGGCACGATGCCCAGATCCTGAGCCTGTCCGCCCGCAGCCTGCACCAGGCCACGCAAGGTGTGCCGGTTGCTGTTGTAGATCGCACCGGCAGGCAAAGGCTGCCCGGGCATCACCAGTTCACTGCCCGTGGTCAGGATGCCGACGCGGGGTTGCTTGAACACGGTGAGCGCTGCCTTGCCCACGGAGGCGGCCACACCCAGCCCTGCTGCGCTCAGGCGCAAACCGGCTTGCAGCACAGCCTGCCCTTGGGCGATGTCTTCACCGCGGCGACGGATGTTCTGCCCGGCTTTCACCGGCTCATTGAAACGCACGGTACCGGCGCCGGGATCGGCGGTGGTGTGCTCCTGCATCACCACGGCATCCGCACCCGCCGGTACAGGCGCACCCGTGAAGATGCGCGCACATTGCCCAGCCTGCAAGGCCACCCCCACCTGCCCGGCGGCAATGCGCTGGGCCTGAGGCAGGGTCACGGCCTCGGGCGCAGCGCCCACCTGCCCGGCCTGAACCAGATCAGCCGCACGCACGGCATAGCCGTCCATGGCACTGTTGTCCAGTGGCGGCACGTCGACAGGCGACACCACCGTTTCAGCCAGCACCCGGCCCAAAGCCTCGAAGCTGCTGATCGACTCCGTCTGGCGCTGGCCTTGTGACCCCGCCACATGATTCTCTACGGCCGCACGCAGCGCGGACCAGGCCTCATCCAGAGGCATCAGGGGCTTGAAGGCCGTGGCCATGATCAGTCGTTGCAATGCAGGACGACGTAGTCCTTGATCGCCTGCGCCTGGTTGGGCATCACCTTGAAGCGCTTGGGCAGGTCTTCCAGCCCTTCCAGGCCGGCGATCCAGTGTGGGCGCTCAGGCTGACGACCCGTTGCTTCCACGATGGTGGATGCGAACTTGGCAGGCAAGGCGGTTTCCAGCACCAGCATGGTCACGCCGGGCTTGGTGTGCTCGCGCGCCACCTTCAGGCCGTCGGCCGTGTGGGTATCGATCATCACGCCGAAACGCTCGAAGGTGTCCTTGATCGTGTTGAGGCGATCACTGTGCTTGCTGGCACCAGATGTGAAGCCGTAGCCAGCAACCCGGGCGAACTCTCCAGCCGTGAGGTGGAACTCGCCGCGCTGTTCGATCTCGTCCTTGAACAAGGCCTTCACACGCGCGCCGTCACGCCCCAGCAGGTCAAACACGAAGCGCTCGAAGTTCGAGGCCTTGGAGATGTCCATGGAGGGCGACGAAGTCTCGTACGTTTCGGCACTGCCGCGCACGCGGTAGCTGCCGGTGCGGAAGAACTCGTCGAGCACATTGTTCTCGTTGGTGGCCACGACCAGGGTGTCGATGGGCAGGCCCATCATGCGGGCCACATGGCCGGCGCACACATTGCCGAAGTTGCCGGAAGGCACGGTGAAGCTGACCTTCTCGGCATTCGATTTGGTGGCGTAGAAATAACCGGCGAAGTAGTACACGACCTGAGCCAGCAGGCGGGCCCAGTTGATCGAGTTGACCGTGCCGATCTTGTACTTGCGCTTGAACTCCAGGTCGTTGGAGACGGCCTTGACGATGTCCTGGCAATCGTCGAACACGCCTTCCACCGCGAGGTTGTGGATGTTGGGGTCCTGCAGGCTGAACATCTGTGCCTGCTGAAAGGGACTCATGCGGCCGTTGGGCGAGAGCATGAACACGCGCACACCCTTCTTGCCGCGCATGGCGTATTCAGCCGCGCTGCCAGTGTCGCCCGACGTGGCGCCCAGGATGTTGAGCGACTCGCCGCGACGGGCCAGTTCGTACTCGAACAGGTTGCCCAACAGCTGCATGGCCATGTCCTTGAAGGCCAGCGTGGGGCCATTGGACAGGGCTTGCAGCGCCAGACCAGGCTCCAGTGGCTTCAGGGGCGTGATCTCGTCAAAGCCGTACACCGCCTTGGTGTAGGTCTTGGCAGCCAGCGCCTTGATGTCGGCCTGGGGGATGTCGTCGATGTAGAGCGACAGGATCTCGCCAGCCAGTTCGGCGTAGCTCAGGCCACGCCACTTGGTCAGCGTCGCGTCGTCGATCTTGGGGTAGGAGGTGGGCAGGTACAGGCCACCATCGGGGGCCAGGCCTTCGAGCAGGATCTCGGAAAAACCGCGCTCGGTCTTGTCGCCACGCGTGCTGATGTATTTCATATCAAGGTCTCCACAGCCTGCAACACCCTCTCAGGTTCAGGCTGCTTGTGCGGTCGAACGCGATCCAGCGAACACCAGGGATCCGGCTTTGCCGGGCCACTGGTGTTGCCCCCTTGAAGGGGGCGCGCGAAGCGCGTAGGGGGTGGGCCATTGTTCAGGCAAGCTCTTCTTTACGCAGACGCACGATGGGGGCCAGCACGGTAGGCAGTGCCTGCATCGCGGCCAGGGCCGTGTTCATGCGGCCTTCCTTGGTGTCGTGTGTCAGGATGATCAGGTCGGTCTGATTGCCGTCTTCACCGCTGACCTCGTCGGCTTCGCGTTGCAGCACGGCGTCAATCGAGATGCCCTGCTCGGCCAGCAGGCCGGTGATCTTGGCCAGCACGCCGGCCTCGTCGGCCACGCGCAGGCGCAGGTAGAAGGACGTCACCACCTCTTCGATCGGCAGGATCGGCATCTTCGACAGGGCATCAGGCTGGAAGGCCAGATACGGCACACGTGCCGCCGGGTCCACATCCAGCAGGCGAGCGATGTCCACCAGATCGGCGATCACGGCCGATGCAGTCGGTTCGGAGCCAGCGCCCTTGCCGTAGTACATGGTCGTGCCCACGGCATCGCCCTGCACCATCACGGCATTCATGGCGCCTTCCACATTGGCGATCAGGCGGCGCATCGGCACCAGGGTCGGGTGGGTGCGCAGCTCGATGCCGACGACCTTGCCATTGACTTCCTGGCGGCGCGCAATGCCCAACAGCTTGATGCGGTAGCCCAGTTGCTCGGCGTACTTGATGTCGGTGGCTGACAGCCTGGTGATGCCTTCCACGTGAGCCTTGTCGAACTGCACGGGCACGCCGAACGCAATGGCGCTCATCAGTGTGGCCTTGTGTGCGGCATCCACGCCTTCGATATCGAAGGTGGGATCAGCTTCGGCGTAACCCAGACGTTGCGCTTCTTTCAGCACCACGTCGAAGTCCAGGCCCTTGTCGCGCATCTCGGACAGGATGAAGTTGGTCGTGCCATTGATGATGCCGGCCACCCACTGGATCTGGTTGGCGGTCAGGCCTTCACGCAGTGCCTTGATGATGGGAATGCCACCGGCCACGGCAGCTTCGAACGCCACCATCACGCCCTTTTCGCGGGCGGCCGCAAAGATTTCGGTGCCATGCACGGCCAGCAGGGCCTTGTTGGCCGTGACCACGTGCTTGCCAGCCGCAATCGCTTCCAGCACCAGGGCCTTGGCAATGCCGTAACCACCAATGAGCTCCACCACCACATCGATATCGGGGTTGGCAATGATCTGGCGCGCATCCGACACGACCTGAGCCGAATCACCCACGACTTCACGTGCACGCTCGGTATTGAGATCGGCCACCATCGTGATGTCGATGCCATGGCCCGCGCGACGGCGAATCTCTTCCTGGTTGCGCTTCAGCACGGTGAAGGTACCGCCACCGACGGTACCGATACCCAGCAGGCCAACCCTCAGCGGGCGGTTTTGTTCTTGGCTCATTCGAATCTCACTTGAAAACACTTGTGGGGGCTGTTTGCCCCCGACATGGAAACTAAACAGTTCGGATCAACAGCAATCAGGCGTGGCGCTTGCGATAGCTTTCCAGGAAGCGCGCGATACGGTTGATGGCCTCGGCCAGGTCATCGCTATTGGGCAGGAAGACCAGGCGGAAGTGATCCGGGTGGGTCCAGTTGAAACCCGTACCCTGCACGATCAGCACCTTTTCTTCGGCCAGCAGTTCGTAGGCAAACTGCTGGTCGTCTGCGATCGGATACATCTTGGGATCCAGCTTGGGGAACATGTACAAGGCACCCTTGGGCTTGACCACGCTCACGCCAGGGATCTGGTTGAGCATCTCGTAAGCCAGATCACGCTGCTTGCACAGACGACCCGTGGGGGCCACCAGATCCTTGATGCTTTGATAGCCGCCCAGGGCTGTCTGAATGGCCAGTTGGCCAGGCGTGTTGGCACACAGGCGCATCGAGGCCAGCATGTTGAGGCCCTCGATGTAGTCCTTGGCATGGCGCTTCTCACCCGACACCACCATCCAGCCTGCGCGGTAGCCGCAGGAGCGGTAGTTCTTGCTCAGGCCGTTGAAAGTCAGGAACAGCACGTCATCGGCCAGCGAGGCCATCGAGGTGTGCGTGGCGCCGTCGTACAAGGTCTTGTCGTAGATTTCATCGGCCATCACGATGAGCTGGTGCTCGCGTGCGACCTGGATGATCTCCTTCAACAGGCTCTCGGGGTAGAGCGCACCCGTGGGGTTGTTGGGGTTGATGACGACGATGGCCTTGGTGTGCGGCGTGATCTTGGCGCGGATGTCGGCGATGTCGGGATACCAGTCGGCCTGCTCGTCGCAGATGTAATGCACGGGGCGACCACCGGACAGCGCCACAGCGGCGGTGTACAAGGGATAGTCAGGCGCCGGCAGCAGGACTTCATCATCCTCGTTGAGCAAGGCATTGAGCGCCATCACGATCAGCTCGGAGGCGCCATTGCCCAGGTAGACGTCATCGACCGTCACGCCCTGGATGCCCTTTTCCTGGCAGTAGTGCACCACCGACTTGCGCGGCGCAAACAAGCCCTTGGAGTCGGTGTAGCCGGCTGCGCCCGAGAGATTGCGGATCATGTCCTGCACGATCTCGTCAGGCGGCTCCAGACCGAACACAGCCAGGTTGCCAATGTTCAGCTTGATGATCTTGTGCCCGTCCTCTTCCATCTGCCGCGCCTTTTCCAGCACGGGCCCACGGATGTCATAACAGACGTTGGCGAGTTTGCTGGACTTGGCGATGGGCTTCAAAACGGTCTCCGACGACGGGCTGGACTGGTGCAGAAAGTGACTCAAGACCCTGGCGGCTGTCCGGGAAGGCCAATCGCGGGCGAAATGAGGGAAAGCTAGAATTTAACCACACAGAACCGACCAGCGCCCACCCCACAGCCTGGTCCCGCCTTGCACCACATGAAACTCCAGCCCGACCGCGCCGAAGGCGTGAACATCATCAACGCCTACACCGCGGACTCGATATCGGTGAACGGTGAAGCCCACACAAGCAGCATCCTGGTGCCGCCCACCGGGCCCATGATCCCCTGGCCGGTGACATCCTTGTCCGAGCTGACCGAGGCCCATTTCGAGCAGATCCTCCAGGCTCGCCCGGAGCTGGTGATCTTCGGCAGTGGCCGCCAGTTGCGCTTTCCGCCACCGGCGCTGCTGCGCCCCTTGATGGCGGCCCGCATCGGTTTCGAGACCATGGATACGGCTGCCGCGTGCCGCACCTACAACATTCTGGTGGGTGAGGGCCGACAGGTCATGGCAGCCCTGCTCCTCCATTCATGATGCGAAAACACATGTAAAGCAAAGAAAAGCGGGCCCTCCTTGTGGGGGATGTACCCCTCGGCCGAGGGGGAGCCTCAGAAGCACTTTATAATCGCAGGCTAATCAAGCAGGCTGCTGATCACTACAACATGACACCCGCCCTCAACAAACCTTTGCCGGAATTTGAAGCTGTCGCAACCGGAGGCGTGAAATTCACGCCTCAAGGTTTTGTCGGACAGACCGTGGTGCTGTACTTCTACCCGAAGGACCATACACCTGGATGCACCACCGAAGCCATGCAATTCCGTGACAAACACAAGGAATTCATCAAGGCTGGTGCCGTGGTGTTCGGGGTGTCTCGCGACAACCTCACCTCCCACGACAAGTTCAAGGAAAACCTCGAGTTGCCCTTCGAACTCATTGCCGATACGGAAGAAAAGCTTTGCCACATGTTCGGTGTGGTGAAGAACAAGATCATGTACGGCAAGAAGGTCAAGGGCATCGAACGCTCGACCTTCCTGATCGGCCCTGACGGCGTGCTGCGTGAAGAATGGCGCGGCATCAAGGTCGCCGGTCACGTCGATGACGTGCTCAAGGCTGTCAAAGCCCTGAAGCAGGAAGCGGCCTGATCCTCGATCGGTCCGATCAACACTGATCCGCGCGGATCCTGCAAGGCGCCTTCACGGGCGCCTTTGCTTTTGGGGTCGCGCCTGAGAGGACTTGCCCTGAACATGAAACATCGTCAGGGAAAGCGTGATGCATTCGGCCTGTTGACCTGCCGCAACAAGCTGCCACGGCGGGCACGGAGTGTGCATAATGAATTTCATGCATCTGAGCTGTTCTGAACTCAGTCCACTGTCTGACCACCGATCTACCGAGCATCGACCCGATGCCTGCGAGATCGACCAGCCTGAGGCCGCACATTGTCCTGTGCGGCCTTTTTGTTTGTGCCTTCACTATTGACGGACATCATCATGCCTCTGCCCAAGCCGCCCACCAAACGCGCCGACATGCTGAAAGCTGACGACTTCACGTCCCAGCCCAAACCTGTCAAGCAAGCCAAGAGCGCCACCCGCTCCGCATCGGCCAAAGCAGCGCCCACCATGACCCAGCCACCCGTGCTGGAACTGGTGAAGCCCGCAGCCCCCGCTGTAGAAAAAGTGACTGCACTCCAACCCGCCAGCACCAAAACGGGGCGTACCGCCACCATCGTGGCGGACAAATCCGACGCCGCCCCGGTGACCACCAAGGCCGCCAACGGCGACGGCGCCAAAGCGCGCAACCTGCCTTCGCCCGGCTCCAGCACCACGCGTCGCCGCCGCGACGTGGGCGGCCCTGCCAAGCTGTTCGTGCTGGACACCAACGTCCTGCTGCACGACCCGATGTCGCTGTTCCGCTTCGAGGAGCACGACGTCTACCTGCCCATGATCACGCTCGAAGAGCTGGACGGTCACAAGAAGGGCATGACCGAAGTGGCGCGCAACGCCCGTCAGGTCAGCCGTGATCTGGATTCGCTGGCCGCCGACATGAGCAGCCGCCAGCAGCTCGACCCAGCCTCCGGCATCGAACTGGCCAAGACCGGCCACGTCGAGGCCAAGGGCAAGCTGTACTTCCAGACCATGGGCATGGAAGTGCACCTGCCCGCCGGCCTGCCTCAGGGCAAGGCCGACAACCAGATCCTGGGTGTGGTGCAGGCCCTGCGCAGCCAGCATCCCGGGCGCGATGTCGTGCTGGTGTCCAAGGACATCAACATGCGCATCAAGGCACGCGCACTCGGCCTGATCGCTGAGGACTACTTCAACGACAAGACCCTGGAAGACGGCGACCTGCTCTACACCGGCGTGCTGCCGCTGCCCGGCGATTTCTGGGAGCGCCACGCCAAGGGCATGGAGAGCTGGCAGCAAGGCGGCATCACCTACTACCGTGTGGCCGGCCCCATGGTGCCGGTGTTCCTGGTCAACCAGTTCGTCTACCTGGAAAGCCCTGGCGCCACGCCCTGGTACGGCAAGGTCATCGAGATCACGGGCAAGACCGCCGTGCTCAAGACCTTGAAGGACTACGCCAACCAGAAGCACTCGGTATGGGGCGTGGCCGCACGCAACCGCGAGCAGAACTTCGCGCTCAACCTGCTGATGGACCCCGAATGCGACTTCGTGACGCTGACGGGCTCTGCCGGTACCGGCAAGACGCTGATGACGCTGGCCGCCGCGCTGTGCCAGGTGCTCGACGAGCGCCGCTACACCGAGATCATCGTCACCCGCGTGACGGTACCGGTGGGCGAAGACATCGGCTTCCTGCCTGGCACGGAAGAAGAAAAGATGTCACCCTGGATGGGCGCGCTCGACGACAACCTCGAGGTGCTCGCCCGCGGTGACAACAGCGCCGGCGAGTGGGGTCGTGCGGCCACCAATGAACTGGTGCGCAGCAAGATCAAGATCAAGAGCATGAACTTCATGCGGGGTCGCACCTTCCTGAACAAGTTCCTGATCATCGACGAGGCACAGAACCTGACACCCAAGCAGATGAAGACCTTGATCACCCGTGCCGGCCCGGGCACCAAGATCATCTGCCTGGGCAACCTGGCACAGATCGACACGCCATATCTGACCGAAGGCAGCTCGGGTCTGACCTATGCCGTCGACAAGTTCAAGGGCTGGCCGCACAGCGGGCACGTCACCTTGGCTCGCGGCGAGCGTTCACGTCTGGCCGACTTTGCCTCCGAAGTGCTCTGACCACGCCACAACGCGTCAGCACCACCAAGGGCCCTTCGGGGCCCTTTTTTCCTGGTAAGGGCAAACAAGCAAGCGGACAAATTTCAAAGGGTAGAAATCCGCGTATTACTTGGCAGAAAGCACGATGCCGTTTGATGCAACATCGACACAAGTGCTTGCAATTGGCCAGAATGGTGAAATAGCCCTGCCGTATGTCCACATCTTGAACCAGGCCGTACCCCTACTCACGCCGCAAGCCGGCATCAGCACCACCCAGTTTCTGGTGGTACTCGCGTTCACGATGATCGTGATGGTCGCGGGCCTGGCTGCGCTGGTACATCGCCGTGCCACGCGTGTGGGAAACGGATGGCCCGTGCTGGGCTACCTGTCGGATCTGGTCCTGTCCACCGATCCCAAGCAGAACGTCTTGCTGCTGCGCTATCTGGTCGGATCGGCCAATGCGGTGGCCGGCGTGGCGGCCTTGAATTTCGGCGTATCTGAAGGTGTGATCTCCGCAGACGGCAGTGGCTTGCTGACGGTCAGCGCCCTGACCTGCAATGCGGGGTTTTACGTGATCATGCGCAGCGGGCTGAACAAGCGCTTTGCCGACCCCGCGATGGCGGGCCCGCAGATCATCTGCGCCGAACTGTTCCTGGCCTGGGGATACCAGCTGGGCGGCCCGGGCAGCTCGATCGCGCTGCTGCTGCTGTTCGTCTTCCTGATGTTCAGCATGTTCACGGCCAGCACCCGGACGCTGATCAAGGCCAGCG
>NZ_DASUIS010000028.1:0-9772 GCF_036279675.1 Aquabacterium sp.
CCCAATGAGGTCAGCAAGACCATCACGGTGTCGATCACCAACGACGGTACCTACGAAGGCGCAGAGAACTTCAAGGTCGAGCTGAGCAACCCGGTCGGTGCTGTCCTCACCACGGCATCGCAAACCACGACGATCCACGACGACGGCACGGGCAGCTTGCCCAATGGTGGCACACCTGACGATGACCGCCCCGTGATCGTCGTCAGCAACGCCAGCGCCACAGAGGGCAATGCCGCCGTCTTCACCGTGAACCTTGGCCATCCGAGCAGCACCATCCAGCCTTTGCAATTGACGCTGCAAAACGGCACAGCCAAACTGGGCAGCGACTACACGTCCGCCATGGAGGTGTCATTCGACAACGGTCAGACCTGGCAGTCGGCGGCGTCTGGTATCGCCAACGTACCCGTGGGTAAAGACAGCTTGCTGGTGCGCATTCCCACGGTCGATGACGCCATTGCGGAGCCTTCAGAGGTCTTCACCCTGAACGTTTCCAGCGCCGTTGCAGCCAATGGCAACGCCTCCGGTACGGCCACCATCACGGACAACGACGCGCCCCCGACGCTCGACCTGGACGGCAACAACTCGTCCGGCGCTGCGGATCCCGGCTTCAATGCGGTCTACGTTGAAAACGGTATGGGCGTTCGCGTGGTCGACGGTGACGTCGTCATCAAGGACGTTGACAGTGCGCAACTCACTGGGGCCACGATCAAACTCACCAACCCGCAAGCCGGTGACGTGCTGGCACTGGCAGAAAACCTGCCTGCGGGCATCACCGCCACGGTCAACGGCGCGACCATCGTGCTGGCGGGCGTGGCCAGCCTGGCCGATTACCAGACTGCACTGCACGCCATTGCCTTCAGCTCGACTTCGGACAACCCGTCGACAGTGGCCCGCACGGTCGACATCACCGTCTCTGACGGCACGAGCAACAGCAACGTGGCCACCAGTGTGATCACGGTTCAGGCGGTCAACGATGCACCGACCGTTGGCTCGGCCACCGTGAGCGTGTCGGAAGAAGGTCTGGCGGGCGGTGTCAAGGACGCCAGCGGCAACCCTGACACAACTGACGCCACCACAATCAGCGGCAAGATCGCGATCACCGACCCGGACTCCAGCAACTTCTCGGTCAGCCTGGGCGCGCCCACCGCACCGGTGTTCACCACCAACGGTACGCAGATCAACTGGGTCAGCGACGGTCTCGGTGGCCTCATCGGCAAAGCCGGTACGGCGGCCAATGCCGCGACGGTGCTGACAGCCACCATCGACAACACAGGGCAGTACACGGTCACGCTCTTGTCTGCGCTCAAGCACTCGGGGCAGGGCGAAGACAGCCTCGGCATGAACTTCACGGTGAAGGTCAGCGATGGCGTGGCGACCACCAACTCGACCTTGACCGTCAACGTGGAAGACGATGCGCCCAGTGCCCCTGTAGCCCAAAGCAACACGCTCAGCGTCCAGGACAGCAACCTTCTGTTCGTGCTGGACGTCTCTGGCAGCATGAACGATCCAAGCGGCATCAGCAACCTGACGCGCTTGCAGGCCGCCGTGCAGTCCATGCAGAAATTGCTGGACAAGTACGATGACCTGGGTACGGTGGCGGTGCGCCTGGTCACGTTCTCCGACACGGCTCAGACCGTTGGCAGCTCCTGGCTGACGGTGGCCGATGCGAAGGCCAAGCTGGCCACCATCACGGCCACGGGCGGCACCAATTACGACTACGCGCTGAGCACGGCACAAACCGCCTTTGCCACGCCCGCCGGCAAGATCACGGGTGCGCAGAACGTGGCCTACTTCTTCTCGGACGGCAACCCGACGCTCTCCAGCACCAACCCGACGGCCAACGTCAACGGACAGGACGGCAGCACCACGCAGCCCAATCTGGGTGACGGCATCGATGCCACGGAGGAAAGCAGCTGGAGCACCTTCCTCAACAACAACCAGATCAACGCCTTTGCCATCGGCTTGGGCAGTGGCGTGGCCCAGACCTACCTCAACCCGATTGCCTACAACGGTCAGTTCGCGCTGAATCAGGACGGCATCGTCGTCAGCAACCTGAACCAGCTCGACAGCACGCTGTCGGGTACGGTGACAGGCTCGGTCAGCGGCCAGATCTTTGCTTCGGGCAATGTGGGCGGCGCTGCCCTGGGGGCTGATGGCGGACACCTGGCCTCCATCACGGTGGGCGGCACGGTCTATACCTACGATGCGGCTCATCCAACCTTGTCGGTGACCACACCGTTGGGCAGTCCTTTCACCCTGGATTGGCTGACAGGCAGCTACACCTACAAGGCGCCCGATCACCTGGCCAACAGCCAGAGCGAGACCATCGGCTACAGCATGGTGGACGGCGACGGCGACATCGTCAATTCCTCGCTGCAGCTCAACCTGGTGCTGAATGCGCCGGTCGCTGGCGCGCCCACGCTGACCGCCACCAAGGCGCATGTGTCGGAAGAAGGCCTGGCGGCGGGCAACAAGGACGCCACAGGTACCACGCCCGATGCAGACACCACCGACAGCACCTCGGGGACCGGCCACATCACCGTGACGACCACCGGTGGTGCCACTGTCTCGGGCCTTGTCCTGACCGCGCCAACCGACAGCGTCGTGACCGCATCGGGCAAGACGGTGGTCTGGAGCAGTGACAACGCCGGCGGCCTCATTGGCAAGGACGGCACGGACGCCAGCGCGACGACCGTTGCCACCATCTCCGTGACCAAATCCGGCGACTACACCTTCAATCTGCTGCAAGCCATTGCCCACGCAGGTTCGGGTGAGGACGTCAAGGACATCAGCTTTGGTGTCAAGGTGCTGGACTCCACCGGCAAGGTGGGCCTGGGCCAGCTCGTGGTCAGCGTGGAGGATGATGCGCCTGTGACAGGTCCGACCATCGTCGAAAACCTCAATACGCTCGATACCAACCTGATGATCGTGCTGGACAACTCGGCCAGCATGGCCAACGCCAGCGGCATCCCCGGCCTGACGCGACTCGAGGCCGCCGTTCAATCTATCGAGAAGTTGCTCGACAAGTATGACGACCTGGGTGGTGTGTCCGTGCGTCTGGTGACCTTCAACACCAACGCGCAGACTCAAGGCGCCAACTGGCTGAGCGTGGCCCAAGCCAAGGCCCTGCTGGCGACCGTCACCGCAGACGGTGGCACCAACTACGACTACGCCTTGACCCAGGCGCAGGCTGCTTTCAACTCCGGTACCGGCAAGATCACGGGCGCCCAGAACGTGTCCTATTTCTTCTCGGATGGCGACCCGACCCTGTCTAGCACCAATCCGACACCGGGCGTGAACGGGCAGAACGGCAATACCACGCAGGCCAATCTCGGCGATGGTATCGACTCCACGGAGGAGGGTGCCTGGCAGACCTTCCTCAACAACAACCAGATCAAGAGCTACGCGATTGGCCTGGGAACGGGCGTGACGGCGCCGTACCTCCATCCTGTCGCTTATGACGGGCAAGCCAGCGAGAACCTCAATGGCACCGTGGTCACGAGCCTCGATCAGCTCGATACGGCCTTGTCGAGTACCTATGGCGAGACCATCAGTGGCAACCTGGTGACCAGTGGCAAGGCCACCGCGCCCATGGGGGCCGATGGCTTCGGTCATGTCGACAGCGTCACCGTGGATGGGGTGACCTATCACTACAACGCCGCAGCGCCGGCGCTGACGGTTCATACGGCGCTGGGTGGCGACTTGAAGGTAGACATGAACACCGGCGCCTACACCTATGGCGCGCCGGGTCAGTTGTCCGGCCCTGTGACCGAGAACGTCACGTTTGCCCTGGCTGACAAGGATGGGGACACAGCCTCATCAACCTTGGCGATCAACCTGGATCACACCCTGGTTCTGGTAGGTACTGCACAGGCTGACACCCATGGCGCGTCGCAGTTGTCGGAGTTCATGATGGGGCGTGACGGCAACGACGTTCTCACCGGCAGCGATGCGTCCGATCGCCTGTATGGCAACGGCGGCAACGACGTGCTCAATGGCGGCAAGGGCGATGACGTGATCTCTGGCGGCGACGGCAATGACACGATCTCCGGTGGCGATGGCGCAGACATCATCTCTGGCGGACCAGGCAGCGACTCCTTGACAGGTGGCGCTGGTGCCGACGTCTTCGTCTGGCACTTTGCAGACCCCGGCACCTCGGCGGCGACCCGCGCGTTGGACACCGTCAAGGACTTCAGCCTGACCGAGGGCGACAAGCTGGATTTGCGCGACCTGCTGCAGAATGAAAACACCGGTAACCTGACGAACTACCTGGAGTTCGACACCACGACCGCGAACACCATCATCAAGGTCAGCCCGAATGGTGGTTTCCTGTTTGGCATCGCGACCAACTCGGCCGAGACGGAGCGCATCGTGCTGGAAAACGTCAACCTGCGCACAGGCCTGGGTTTGAGCAACCTCGCCAGCGATCAGGACGTGATCAACAAGCTGCTGACCCAGGGCAAGCTGCTGGTCGATCAGGTCTGAGCTTGTTCGGCCATGGCAAAAGGCCCGCTTGTCCGAGCGGGCCTTTTTGCTTGCTGTGGACGACGCACGGCAGTGCGCAACCGCCTTATTTCTTGAACTTCGGCTGAGGCACCGTCCTCAGGTCGGAGGGCAGGGTGCTGATGTAGTTGGACAGCACCTTGAGTTCTGCCAGCGTGAACAGCTTGGCCTGTGCGCCCATGATCGGGTTGTTGCGGCCAATATTCGGGTTGTCCGATGTATGGTATGCCTTGAGCGCCACATACAGGTAGTCCGCGTGCTGGCCAGCCAGCTTGGGATACGACGGATCGATCGGCTTGTTGAGGCCCTCACCGTGGCAGGCAGCACAGTTGCCCTTGGTGAGCAAGGCCTGAATGTCGGTATTGGGTGTGCTGTTCTTGCCTGGTCGCTGTGGCGTATCCTTTCCGCTGGCTTCGTAGAAGGCGCCAAGGTCGGCGATGTCCTGATCAGACAGTGGCGCCGCGATGCCCTTCATCGTGGGGTGCTTGCGCTCCCCCTTGCGATAGGCCGTCAGTGCCGCCGCGATGTACTTCGCGTTCTGCCCGGAAATCATGGGCACCTTGTGCACCTCCGGGAAGCTGGCCTGGTAGCCAATGATGCCGTGGCACCCGATGCACATGGCCACCTTGGATTTGGCCGCGGCTGCATCGCCAGGTTTGGTGTCCTGGGCCATGGCCCCGGATGCGATGAGACCCGCGAAAGTGAGCAGGCCAAGATGCTGAATGATTTTGTTGGGCTGTGTTTTCATGTGTCAGGCGGGGGAAAATAACCGGCAAGTGGAAAAACACGAGACTGCACCCCATTATTAAGGGGGCGCCTATACTGGAACACAGTAACAACCCGGTTGAGTTAGCGCATGAAATTCCAAGGTACTGATCAATATGTCGCCACAGATGACCTGAAACTGGCCGTCAATGCAGCTTTGAAGCTACAGCGCCCCTTGCTTGTCAAGGGTGAACCGGGTACAGGCAAGACGATGTTGGCCGAACAGGTGTCGGAAGCGCTGGGCATGCCCCTGCTGCAGTGGCACATCAAATCGACCACCAAGGCGCAGCAAGGTCTGTACGAATACGACGCCGTCAGCCGCCTGCGCGACAGCCAGCTGGGCGACGAAAAGGTGCGTGACATCCACAACTACATCGTCAAGGGTGTGCTGTGGCAGGCCTTCGACGCCGACCAGCCTGTGGCCCTGCTGATCGACGAAATCGACAAGGCCGACATCGAGTTCCCCAATGACCTCCTGCGCGAAATCGACCGCATGGAGTTCTACGTTTACGAGACGCGTCAGCTGGTCAAGGCCAGGCACCGACCGCTGGTCATCATCACGTCCAACAACGAGAAGGATCTGCCGGACGCCTTCTTGCGCCGCTGCTTCTTCCACTACATCCGTTTCCCGGATGCCGCTGTGATGAAGCAGATCGTGGAAGTGCACTTCCCGCACATCAAGCAGGATCTGCTGGCTGCGGCCATGCGCCACTTCTACGAGGTGCGCAACCTGCCGGGGCTCAAGAAGAAGCCCAGCACGTCCGAGCTGATCGACTGGCTCAAGCTGCTGGTGGCCGAAGACATCCCTGTGGAAGCGCTGCAAAGCAAGGATGAGAAGGTCAGCGTGCCGCCGCTGGTGGGGGCCTTGCTCAAGAACGAGCAGGATCTCAGCTTGTTCGAAAAGCTGGTCTACATGGCCCGCAACAATCGCTGACTCCAGGGGCTGGCGTCAGGCTCGGTGTCAGGCCTGGCGGCTGCGGTTCACGCGATCGGCCGCCAGCACCACCCGGTTGCGGCCTTCGGCCTTGGCCTGGTAGAGCGCTTCATCCGCACGTTTGAGCAAGGCTTGCAGGGTCTCACCCGGCTCGGCGGCGCACGCCAGGCCCGTGCTGATGCTCACGGCGATGTGCTCATCGCCCCACGGGATGTTGATCTGGCAGACGGCTTCGCGCAGGCGTTCGGCGGCTTGAAGCGCGCCGTCATGCAGGGTGTGGGGCAGCAGGATGCAGAATTCTTCGCCGCCGTAACGCGCCACGCGGTCGACCTCTCGGGCCTTGGCTTGCAGCGTGCGTGATACGGCGCACAGCACGGCGTCGCCCGCGGCGTGGCCCAGGCGGTCGTTGATGCGCTTGAAGTGATCGATGTCGACCAGCAGCACCGAGGTCGGATGAGGTTTGCGCTCGCGCACGGCCTGTTCGCGTTCCAGCGCGGCCAGGATGCTGCGCCGGTTCAGCAAACCTGTGAGGCTGTCCGTGGTGGCGAGTTCGTGCAGGCGCTCCTCGGCCTGGGTGATGAGGTGCACGTAGAGCACGGTCAGGCCGCTGATCAACGCAATGGTGGTGGCCAGATTGAAGCGGTGCAGATAGGCCAGGGTATCGGGCGGCATCACGAAGTGCGGTGGTGCCTTGCGCCAGTACCAGTCCAGCAGCAGATAGGCCACGGCAATCAGGCCGGCAAATGTGATCTTGAAAGGCCACTTGTTGACCTGGTTGGCCAGGTAGACCGGTATGGCGATGAGCAGGTAGTAATGGAAGCCGCTTTCCCAGCCAACCGCAATGACCGCCAGGATGGCGTGGGCCGCCACTTCCGCGATCATCAGGAACATGGCCAGCGCCACGAGGTCACGGCGAAGCAGCGCGGCAGCCAGGACATAGGTGAGCACGCTGCCGACGTTCACCCACATCATGGGCAGGACCTGCGCCTGGTAGAACAACACGCCGAAAGCCAGGTGGGTGACGCCGGCAAGCACACAGGCACTGCTGAGCAGCAGCTTGAAGGAGTGGCTGGCGACCGATGGGGCCAAGGCCGAGGCTGGATCCAGGTGCAGGTGCAAAGGGCTTCCCATGCGGCCAGCATAGCAGCGGCCTGGTCGGTACACATGGGGCGAGGGGGCTCAGGATGATGGGTGGTGTTGTAGCCATGCTTCTGTCCGATCAGGCACAGCTTTGGCCACCTCGATCAAGCCGGCCTGTGTGCAATGCACCTCTGCTTGCCGAGGAGACCCCACATGAGCCACGACCCACACGCCTGCCCCATTCGACCCCGTGAAAAGCTGGACTTCCAGCTTGGCAGCGGCATTCCCCGTTTCTGGAATGGCGGAGACCCGTACAAGACGCGCTTTTTTGATGCGATGTCGCTGACCTTTCCCATCGGCGAGCGCTACTTCATCAGTACGGTGCGCGCCTATCGCGACCAGATCACGGACCCGCATCTGCTGCAGGAGGTCAAGGATTTCACGCGCCAGGAGGCGCAGCATGGCATGGTGCACACCGAGTTCAACGCCATGCTGGAAAAGCAAGGTTTGAACGTGGGCTGGACACAGCGCTTTCTGGACCGCAAGTTCAAGTGGCAGTTGTCGAGTTGGTCCAAGGCGTTCAACCTGTCGTACACGGCCGCGGCCGAACACATGACCGCCATGATGTGCACGACCTTCATGGAGCGCGCGGAGATCATCGCGCCCTTTGATCCGCGCATGCGGGCGGTTTATACCTGGCACTCGATCGAGGAGGTGGAGCACAAGGCCGTGTGCTTCGACGTGCTGACCAAGGTGGCCAAGGCGGGCTATTTCACGCGCATTGCCGGGTTGATCTATTTCAGCATCGAGTACCCCATCGGCAACTGGTTCATGGTCAACCGCATGCTCAAGGACGATGGCTTTGGCCTGTTGCAGCGCGCGAAGATGCTGCTCAAGGGCGCGTGGTGGTTGTACAAGCCGGGCGGCGTCTTTTTGCCCGCGCTGGGCTATTACCTCTCCTACTTCAAGCCTGGCTTCCATCCCTGGCAGCACACCGAGATGGGGCGGTATCAGGACTGGTTGAAGGACTTCGAACGCACAGGCGACCCGGTGCAGGCGTCCGAAGCCTTCACGGCCAGGGTGCTGGCACAGGCCTGACCCAGTGTGATGGGGGTACGGCAGCCGTTCAAGCGGCCTCGTGTAAACCCCATCGCCAAACTTCTGGTGGATCTTTAGTATGAAGTGATGCGAATATCACTTAATTGGTGCGCATGGCATTTCATACCGAGGAGACACAACATGACGGCGCGGCATACAAGGCGGGTGATCAGGGGCATCGTTTGGGGCAGCTTGCTGGCCATGGCCGGCTGGGTCGGAGGCGTGCAAGCCTCTGACCCGGGCATGCCCGACTGCGGAGGCTCGGGTGCCTTGCGGGTGCTCGACGACCATCAGGGCGCCCTCGAATCGCTGGCCTTCCTGCCGTCGGGCAAGCTGGTGTTCAGCAACAACCTGAGCGGCACGCTCAAACGCAAGGACGGCCCGGCGATGGCACCGGTTCTGGTGGCCGAGGGCTTGAAGTCCCCCGGTGGCATCGTCGTCAACAGCGAGCAGGAACTCATGGTCGGGACGGGCAATGGCCTGGGCGGGTTGATGCCCTCTCTCGGGCTGGCCGGTATCGCACGCGTGGATCTGATTGCCGGCACGGTGACACCTGTGATCAAAGGCTTGTCGATGGCCAACGGGCTGGTGAGGGCGGCCGACGGCACGTATTACGCCTCGGACGATCTGGCGCAGAGTCTTGACCGTGTCCTGCCTGACGGCACCGTGCAGCGCAAGTGGCTGGCGCAAAACAGCAATGGGCTGGTCCTGAGTCAGGATGGGCGCACCTTGTACGTCAACCAGTTCCTGCCCGCGGGCATCAAGTCCGTCAACCTCGTGGATGGTCAGGTGCGTGACCATGCCCGGGTGCCATCGCAGCGCAGCCTGGCTGGGCTGGATGGGCTGGCGATCGACGACCGCGGCAACCTGTATGTGGTGGCCTATTTCAGCGGTGAAGTCTGGCGTGCCTCACCCCAGGGCCGTTTGTGCCGACTGGTGTCGGGCCTGACTTTGCCCAGCGCCGTGGCCGTAGGGCGTGCAGGACAAGGCTTTCGAGCTGACAGCCTCTATATCGTCAGCCACAGCGGCCGGATCATGGAGCTGCCAGGCGCGGTGCCGCCTTGATGCACCACGCCGTGAGCAGGGTCAGAAGTCGTACTTGGAGATGAGGATGGGTTCGGGGCAGGCCTTGGACAGCTTGTCCTGCACCACGGCTTCGATGGCCTGGGCGTGGGCGTGATAGGCGTCGACCCAGTCCTGCTGGCTGTGACCGGCGGCAAAGCGCGTCTCCAGCGCTTCGCGGGTGATGATGGCACGTACCAGCCGGCGACCAATGGGCATGCGCACGATCACGGAATCGTGGCCGGCGTAGACGGGTGGGCGAACGTCATTCATCTTGCGTCTCCTTCCAGTGAGCAAGACGCTCACGGTTCGATGGAAGGGCCCAGTGTC
>NZ_DASUIS010000029.1:0-23748 GCF_036279675.1 Aquabacterium sp.
CATCTTGCGGCCCACGCGTGTAGAGCCGGTGAAGCCCAGTGCGTCCACGTCCATGTGCAAGGCCAGGGCTTCGCCCGCCTCGTGCCCATAGCCTGGCACCACGTTGAACACACCTTCAGGCAGCCCGGCCTTGATGGCCAGTTCGGCCAGCTTCAGGGCCGTCAAGGGCGACTTCTCGGAAGGCTTGAGCACCACGCTGTTGCCACAGGCGAGTGCGGGCCCCAGTTTCCAGGCCGCCATCAACATGGGGTAGTTCCAGGGCACGATGGCCCCCACCACGCCAACCGGTTCGCGCTGGATCAAAGCCAGAGCCGTGTGCGGCGTGGGCGCGATCTCGTCATACACCTTGTCGATGGCCTCGCCGAACCAGTTGATGCAGCGCGCCGCCAGCGGCACATCCACGCTGAGGCTGTATTGAATGGGCTTGCCCATGTCCAGCGTTTCCAGCAGGGCCAGTTCGTCCTTGTGCTGGATCATCAATTCGGCGAAACGTTGCAGCACGCGTTTGCGCTCGGCTGGTGCCTGGCGTGCCCAGCGGCCGTCTTCGAAGGCCTGACGGGCCGAGGCCACGGCGGCATTCACATCGGCGCGCTCGCCTCTTGCGATGACGCCCAAAAGGCGCCCATCAATCGGGGAAAGGCAATCAAACGTGGCGCCACTGAGCGCCTGCACACGCTGGCCGTTGATGAATGCGCGACCGTCGATGCGGCGCTCTGCAATCAGCGCATCGGCGCGGTCTCGCCAGATGCGAGCCTGAGGGCTGGTAGGGGCAAACGCACTCATGACCGGTCTCCTGGTGAATCAAGGGCTTGTTCCATGCACCCTTCATCCTGCCACACGCTGAACGTGGCCAGGGCGCACGTGTCGAGGCGGCGATAATCCCGCATCACCAAAATCACAAGTAACAAGGGAGTTGTACCGTGCGTTCACGATATGCAATGGCCATGGGGGCCGCCATGATCAGCCTCGTGCTGACAGCCTGCGGTGGCGGTGGTGGTGGTGGTGGCACCGACGAGCCGGCCGCCACGCCCAGTACAGCCTTGAGCAGCCCGCTCAACACCAGCACGAGCCCCAGCCACTTCGGCGCGGTGTGGCGTGTTCCCGGACCAGGCGCAGCCACGGAGAGTGCCCTGACCATCATCGACACCGATACGCAGCGCGTAGTCCGTACCTATGACACCTACATGTGGCGCGCCAGCATTCGCGTGCAGCGTATGCCCGGCTCACGTCAGCAACGCAGCCTGGGTGCCGGCAACGTATACATGATCCTCAATGGCCAGGTGCTGCAACTGGACCTCAGCGGCGCCACACTGGGTCAGCCCAAACGCATTTCCTCCATCACACAGGCATGCGCCCTCTATGGGCCCATGCTCGGCGTGAGCAAGGACGGCCGACACGACTGGCTACGCGTGCTCACAGCGGGCCCTTCCGGCGATTGCGCAAACCGGAATGAAACGCGCGCCTTTCTCGTCGCATCGGACATGTCCGAAACCGAAATCGGCCCCGAAATGGACGGCCCCTCTGGCCTGATCCCTGTGAGCGCCCTGCCGGACGCACAAGGTGCGTCAACCGGGCTGTTGGTCCTGGAAGGAGCGACCGGCGGCATGTCGGTCTACACATCAGACATGAAGACCCGTCGCTACACCGTGGCCGACAAGGTGGTCACCAACACGGCCACACTGGAATGGCCGATTGAGGCCCCCGATGCCGACCAGAAGGCCTATCTGCGCGCAGCAGACAAGCTCTACCTGCTGGACTGGCAAAGTGGCAAGGTGGTGCTGGGCGCACCATTGAGCCAGCTCGATGCGGGCAACCTGATGTTGAACTACACCTTGGACGACAGCTTCCTGTACTTTGTGCGGGGCGGGGCCATCTACCAGGCTGCCAGCGATCGCACCGTCAGACTGCTGGCGCAGGTCGACACCCAGCTGGGCGTGCTCTTCAGCCTCATCAACACCGACAACAGCATCTGCATCAGTCAAACCGCCGACTACGTGCAGGAATCCGCATGGTCCTCGATGCATTCGATCAAGACAGTCAGCAAGTCAACGGGCGCCATACGCACCTTGATGTCGAACAGCGCGGACTTCCTGTACCCGATTGCCGCATCGAACGACGAGATGGTGCTTCTGAAATACGTGTTTGATGGAAGCGGCTACAAGAGCCATGTACTCGCCCTCAATCTGACAGACGGCAGCACGCGTACGCTCGGCACCGACGTCATGCTCACAGGCAACCTGCCCTCGCCCACCTGGTCTGGGTCTGCGCTCACCTATCCAACCTTGCTGTGGGCTGAAGGCATCATGGATCAACCCTACATCACCCACCCCGCTCGCAGCCTGAAGGCCTATTCGCCTGGCCAATCCGCACCAGTGATCCTGGCCACCTTTGCGGCCGACGACCCCAGCGTGAGCGAGGTCAATCTGGTGAGCTGGCGATCAGCCCGGCCCATCATCGCCACCAGCGACCTCAATGGTGATCACAACCGCTTCTGGACGGTGCAACCCGACCAGGCCAACTCCCTCACCCCCGTGCTCGCGCTACCATGAGCCATGGGTAATTCAAGATGCGCCTGACCGTCTACACGGACTACACACTGCGGGTGATGATGTTCCTGGCGATCAGGCATCGCACAGGTGAACTCTCGCGCATCGATGAAATCGCGCAGGCCTACAACATCTCGCGCAGCCACCTGACCAAGATCGTCCACGAACTGGGTCACAGTGGTCTGGTCGACACGGTGCGAGGGCGCAGCGGCGGCATGCAACTGGCCAAGCCACCATCGGACATCACCATCGGCGAGATCGTGCGGCTGGCAGAAAAGGACTTCGCCGTCGTGGCCTGCCATGACCCGAACAGCCCCGACATCTGCACCATCCAGCCTGCATGCAACCTGCAGCGCACCTTGCGCCGTGCCATGGAAGCCTTCATGCGCGAGCTCGATGCGCTCACCCTGGCGCAAGCCATCACGGCGCCGGTTGCCGCAGCGTCGCTGCTGGGCATCCCCGCCGTGAGCAAGATCAGCAGCCCTCGCTCACGCAAGGCCACGGCACCTGACTGATCGGGCCGTCTGGCCCATCACCCCATTCTGGCCGCGTGCTGGAACAGCACATTGTTCTCCAGGTGGATATGCTGCATCAGCTCTTCCCTGAAGGTGCGCAAACCCAGATAGAGCGCCTGCCAGGTATTGCAGGCACCAGCGGGCGGGGTCATGTCCTGGGTGAGGGCCTCCACCTTCGCCAGATTCTCACCATGGTGCTCGTGCTCTTCCAGCATCACGCGGATGGGGCCTTGAGACACCAGATACTGTCGCTCCTTGAGCAGCGGGAACAGGATGCTTTCCTCTCGTTCCATGTGACTGGCCAGTTCCGAGTTCATGTCGGACAACAGCGCGGACAACCCGGCCGGACAGGCGGGATGATCGCGATGCACGGCCTCGACCCGACGCGCCAGCCGCACCAGCTCCGGCAACTGCGCGCGATGGCGCTCGTGGAAATGCGACTGGATGTGGTCCACCAGTTCAGGCACGTCCGTTTCCTGCCATTGGCGCGGCGCCTGGTGTGCTTGCGCCACCAGTTGCGTCAGCCGATCGGCGATGAGGGCGGCATCCAGCCCCTTCCTGGCCGCGGCCTCTTGCAGGGTATGGGCGCCGCCGCAGCAGAAGTCCAGCTTGTAGGCATGGAACACGTCTGTCGCGCCGGGAACTTCCCGAGCGATCTGACCAAGGGATTGCTGGATGAATGTCATGGTGAAGGCCTTTCCGATCAATAAGATTCATTATCTATGAATCTTATTGATCGGGCACACACAGCCCTTCACGCTGTCGGGCTAACCGACATCAGACTTGATGCCCATCAAAGAAAACAGCCGCTTGTCAGCGGCTGTTCAAGGTGTGCAGCGTTACGCCTGGCATCAATGGCCAGACACGCGGCGACGCCAGAAAATGCCAACCAGCCCCAAACCCATCAGGAGGTAGGTCGCGGGCTCGGGCACGGCCTGAGTCGCTTGCGCACTGGCCGCCACTGTCAGCATCGCCAGGCCGTCGAGCGCCTCATCGCTGTTATTGGTGAGCGTCACGCGCAAGCGGCGAGAAACAGGCGTCGAAGTCGCGGGGTCATCGGTCTGCTGGGCAAAGACATTGTCTTGTTGCCACTCGTAAGTCGCCAGCAGATCATCGGCCAGTGCCCCCCACGATGTATAGACATCTGCGAACGGAAAAACAGGCGTGGTTCGCGCCAGGGCTATCTGCACGCCTGCGCCCACCATGGGGTTGAACGCGCTGTCCGGGTTGTCCCATGGCAGATAAGGCAAGTCGGATCCCAGTCCCACCATGGCACTGGCATCGGCCTCCATCACCAACTGCGTATGGGCGGACAAGGTGAAACTGACCGGTTGGGTCTGACTATAGCCAGGCTTGATGGTCAGCGTGCCAGCGTCGAAATCCTGGTCAACGGCTGGATAGAACAAGCCCTGACCGAAACTCGCACCGCTCCATACTTCGACCGACTTGCGGTCAGCCCCCGGCACCACGATGGCCTGATCAAACGCATTGGCACCCAGACGCATCGTGGCCGACATGCCGCCAGGCCCCACCGACACCGTGCCGGAACCATCTGCCGCAGCCAGGTTGTATGTTTGCTGTGGCAAAGGGCCTTCATAGATCGCACTCTGATCGGCTGTGGAAACGGGATAACCATCTGCATCCCTGTAAATCAAGCCACTGACACCCGCTGAACCAAAGACGGGATCGACCCCACCCTCCAGGTTCTTCTGCCCAAACTGAATCCAGGTTCCTTGACCGGACTGAGGCGCCAGATCAACCAGGCTGAAGGTCAGATTGGACAGCGTGGCAGAGCCCGTCGCCAGATCAGCGCCACTCTGGGCGTGCACGGCAGCACCTGCGGACAGGCAGGCCAGAACGAGAACGCGGCGCACGAATGCGCGATGGATGTGCTTCACAGCAGCCCCCTTGTTGTTTAACGATTTATACGCTCAGTGTAAACAGCATCCCCGGACGACGCACCCCCTGTGTAAGGGCCATGGCACAGGGAAACACCTCTCCCTTCCGTACGGCAGGTGCAGACCAAGTTCTGCGCCACAATAGCCTGACTGGACCCCAATGAGGAGGACACCATGCCGGTGATCGTGGTCGCCAACCCCAAGGGCGGCGTGGGCAAATCCACGCTGTCGAGCAACATCGCGGGCTACTTCGCCCGCCAGGGCCATGCCGTGATGCTGGGCGATGTCGATCGCCAGCAATCCTCGCGTCTGTGGCTCAAGCTGCGCCCGGGCAACCTGCCCCACATCCAGAGCTGGGACATCAGCGAAGACCACATCGCCCGCCCACCCAAGGGCACGACCCACATCGTGCTGGACACCCCGGCCGGTCTGCATGGGCCAGGGCTGGACGCCGTGATGAAGCTGGCCGACAAGGTCATCGTGCCGCTGCAGGCCAGCGTCTTCGACATCTACGCCACGCAAGATTTCCTGGCCGAACTGGCCCGACGCAAGAAGGGCGACAAGGCACAACTGGGTGTGGTGGGCAACCGCATCAAGGACCACACCAAGGCCACGGAACACCTCAAGGAGTTTCTGCAGACCCTGGACATTCCCCTGCTGGGCCTGCTGCGCGACACCCAGAACTACGCCCACCTCGCCGCCCATGGCCTGAGCCTGTGGGACGTGCCGTCTGCCAAGGTCGAAAAGGACCTGAACCAGTGGGCGCCCGTGCTGGCATGGCTGCGTCAATAAGTAACTCTGACGCTCAGCCCCCGTCTGCCGCACGCAATTCGCGGCAGACAAAGCGGTGACGCCCGGAGGACTTGGCCTCATACAGCGCGCCATCTGCCGCATCCGTCAGGCCCTGAGCCGTGGCCGCTCCTGTCGGCAGGCAATGTGACACACCCACGCTGACCGTCACATTGGCAGCCGTAGGCGAGTCTTCATGCGCCATGCCTGCCGCATCCACCTGCTCGATCACCCGACGCGCCAGCTCGCAAGCTCCGCCGGCATCGGTGTCGGGCAACAGGATCACGAACTCTTCGCCGCCATAGCGCGCCGCGACATCACCCGGGCGGCGCACCACCCCCGCAATGGCCGACGCCACTTCGGCCAGGCAGCGGTCACCTGCGGGATGCCCGTAGCGGTCATTGAAGCGCTTGAAATGATCGACGTCGATCATCAGCAAGGCCAGCGAGGCCCGATTGCGGCGAGCCCGGTCCCACTCGGCGCGCAAGGCCTCGTCAAACACGCGCCGGTTGGCCAGCCCGGTGAGCGCATCCTTGCGGGCCATCTCGGCCAGTTCGGCGTTCAGACGCTGCACCTCCTGGCGCTCCTGCTGAAAGCGCATGGACTGCAGGAACATCATGCGGTCCTTGTCTTCGCGCACGGCCACCACGAACACGGCCACCGTGGCTGTCAGCAGATAGTGCCCGAGGAACAGCAAGCCATAGTGGATATCCGAAATCCAGGGCAAGGCCAGAAACGGTACGCCGCCGAGCACGCAACCACGGATGGCCGATCGGATCGGCAGTTGCAAGCCCAGCATGCCGATCACCAGCACCATCAGTGTGATGTAGACCTGATTGATGGCCAGTACCTGGCTGTGCAGCATGAAGCCCGTGACCACCTTCACGGCAGTGATGAGCCCGAAAACCCACGGGATCCATCGATCGAACGACAAACGCCAGCGCACCTGATGGGCTGCCACCAGGCCGCCGGTCAGCAGGCTGATGTCCAGCCCCTCCGACTTGAGCATCAAAGCCAGATCCCGCCCATGCAGTTCAGCCGTGTAAAACACCAGCGTGAAGGCCTGAAAGGCGATGAAGCCGATGGGCAGCATGGGTGACCACAGCCGAACCAGGCGGCTGAACTCCTCCAGCCGCTTGTTTCGGTAGGCCTGCTGCAGATGGTCAGGAACGGGCGCCAGCCAGGGCCGATCCTGCAACAGCTGGTCTAGATCGGTCTGCGTGTCGGACATGAACTGCTCCTCACGCCTTCACGTGCGGCACCTGAGACCGCACGCATCCGGACAGGCACACGGCAACAATCAGAAGCTGACCACCACGGCGGTGCTCAGCAGTTGGTTGTTCTTCTTGTAGTCGCCAGACTTGGTGTCCAGGAACACCGGACCGCTGGCCCAGTCGTAACGGTACTCCAGTTTGAACACCGTGCTCAGATTGAAGGCGTAGTTCATGCCCAGGGTCAAGGCAGCACGGTCGATACCCTTGTTGGCGTTCTCCAGCGTCACGCCATCATCCAGATAGACCTGCGCGGGGCCAATGCCGTTGTGATCGTCCGCACTGGCGTAAGTCAGCAGGCCGCCGCCGTTCTTGCTGTTGAAGATGCGGTCAAAGCGCACGATGCCTTCCAGGCGCGGGTCGAACTTGTAGGCCACCAGGCCCGACAGGCCCGTCCAGATGGCATTGCGCAACTCGCCTGTATCCGGATTGGCGGTAATGGACGCCTTCTGTTGGCGCCCCCAGCTCGCCTGACCTTGAACAGTCCAGTCGCCACGGATGAAATAGGCATCGAACTCGAACAGGTCCACCCGGGTATCTCGCGTGGAGTAAGCCTCGGACGTGATCGGGTTGATGGCGGCATCACCGTTGTCGTCAAAGGCCTTGCCGTTATGCGCCTTGCCATGCACCCCCGCAAAACCAAAACCCTGGAACTCGCCCTTGGCGTAGTCCACGCGATAAGCCAGCACCGGGGTCTTCTCATTGGCGCTGCGCTTGCTCGCGTTCATGTTGGCCACGACGCCCTTGACGATCCATTTGTCGCGGGTCAGCTCCAGGCCTGCACCGGTGTAGGCCGTGGGCAAGGTCAGATCGAACAGCAGGTTGTGCGTGATGAGCTTGTTGAGCGTGGGCTGCAGGTATTCGTAACCGGACCAGTCTGGAATGTGGCCGGCGATGAAGCGTGTCTGCAGATCAGTGAGCGGCACGGACACCGAGGCCTCATGCAGGATGGAGGCGCTGCCTTCCGACACGGCCTGGGTGCTGCGCTGTGGTGACAAGGTCAGGCGCCAGCGCGAGCCACCTTCGGTTTCCTTGACGAAGTCAATCGCCGCGGAGCCGATGTAGGAGTTGTCATAGGTATAGCCGCCATCGCCCACCGAGTTCAGGAACTGGAAGCCAGCCCGATGCTGTCGCTGGTTGAACACGAAGGTCGGGTCCATGTAGCCACTGACCTTGAAGCCCTTGAAGCCCAGCATGTCGCGCGAGTCTTCCAGCGCTTCGGCCTTCACGGCGATGCGGTTGAAGTCCTGCTGTTGCTCGGGCGTCATGCCCGGCGCTGGTGCCTCAGCCTGCTTGCCGGCCTGCGCCTCGATCTTCTTTTCCAGCTCGCTCACGCGGGCCTTCAAGGCGCGCAACTCGTTGAGCAGATCCTGATTGGTGTCGGCCAGAGCGGGCGCAGGGAATGCGGCGCAGACGGCCAATGCCACGGGCAGAAGGGACCAGGTCAGTTTGTGCTTCATCTTGCTGTGCTCCTTGTTTCAATCACGATTTGCTTGTCTTGTGCCCGCTGCGTCCATCGCTTGCGCGCGACTCAGGCCGAACGAGCTGCCTGTGCCATTTCCTGCGAGCGCCTTCGCTCGGCCCTGGCCAGCATGTAGCTGCCCCCGACCACCGCGATGGACACCACGGCGATCACCACTGTGGCCACCGCATTCACACTGGGATCCACACCCAGCCGTGCGCGCGAGAAGATCACCAGCGGCAGGGTTGTCGAGCCCGGGCCGGACAAGAAGGCGGCCAGCACCACGTCGTCCAGCGAGAGCGTGAAGGTCAGCAGCCAGGCCGAGGCCATGGCCTGCGCGATCATGGGCAGCGTGATCAGGAAGAAGACCTGCAAGGGACGAGCCCCCAGATCCTGGGCAGCCTCTTCCAGTTGCGGGTTCAGGTCCTGCAGGCGCGCCTGGATCACCACCGTGGCGTAGGCCATGCCCACCAGCAGGTGCCCCAGCCAGATGGTCATCATGCCGCGCTCTGGATAGCCCAGTGCGCGCTGCAGGGACACCAGCATCAACAACAGCGACAAGCCGATGATGACCTCGGGCATGACCAGCGGCGCATTGATCATGCCCACCATCAAGGTACGCCCGCCAAAGCGCTTGAACTTGGCCAGCGCCCAGGCCGCCAGCGTGCCCAGCACCACGGCGGACGTGGCCGTGGAAAATGCGATCTTCAAGGACAGCCACAGCCCGTTGAGCACCTCTTCGTCGTGCACCAGCTTGGCAAACCACTGCAAGGTGAAGCCCCCCCACACCGTGGGCAAAGGCGAGTTGTTGAACGAATAAGCCACCAGCGCCACGATGGGCAGGTAGAGGAAGGTGAAGCCCGCCGTGAGCCACGCCCTGGCAATCCATTGCCCGCGCCGCTGGTAGGCCGGGATCAGTGCCGGCTTGCTCATCGGTGCGCCTCCTGATCCGCCTGAGCCTTGTTGAACAAGGCGAGGGGCACGAGGATCAACAGGATCATGACGACCGCCACGCTCGACGCCATCGGCCAGTCGTTGTTGGCAAAGAACTCATCCCACAGCACGCGGCCGATCATCAGCGTTTGCGGGCCGCCCAGCAACTCGGGAATCACGAATTCGCCCACGCAGGGGATGAAGACCAGCATGGAGCCCGCCACGATGCCGGCCCTGGACAAGGGCACGGTGACCTTCCAGAACGCCACCCAGGGTGTGGCGCCCAGATCGGAAGCGGCTTCCAGCAAGCGCATGTCCATCTTGGACAGGTTGGCGTACAGGGGCAGGATCATGAAGGGCAGATAGGTGTAGACCATGCCCAGCACCAGCGAGAACGGTGTGTTCATGTACTGTCCCGGCCCGGGTATCAGGTTGAGTGCCATCAACACGCTGTCAACATGCAGCGCATCCAGCACCGTTGCCACCCAGCCGCCTTCGGTCAGCAAGCCCTTCCAGGCATACACGCGCAGCAGGAAGGACGTCCAGAACGGCAGCATCACCATCATCAACAAGGCGGGCTGCACGGCCTTGGCTGCACGCGCCATGAAGTAGGCGAAGGGGTAGCCGATCAACAGGCAAAAGGCGGTCGTGATACCGGCGTACTTCAGGCTGGCCAGGTAGGTCTTGAAGTAGAGATCGTCCTGCGTGATGAACAGGTAGTTGCTGAGCTTGAAGCGCAACTGCAGGACGCCATCCGTCCAGGTGATCAGGTCCTTGAAGACCACCGTCTCCATCTCGGAGATGCTGATCTTCACCACGATCAGGAAGGGCAGCATGAAAAACAGCAGCAGCCACAGGTAAGGCACACCGATCACGGTGCGGCCGGACCAGGTCAGTTTTGGCTTGCTGATGGTGCCCATTGCCCGCCTTGCCTTATTGGGTCAACACCACATGGGCGGAGGGCAGCCACCAGGCGTAGGCGTCATCGTCCCAGCTCAGGGTGTCGTCAGGATGGCGCTCGGTGTTGCTCTGCGTGACCTTGAGGATGGCCCCGCTGGGCAGTTGCAGGTGGTAGAGCGTGTCACTGCCGAAGTAGACCATGTCCTTCACCCGGCCCTTGACCTGGTTGAAGGGCGCAGGCGCCATGTCTTCTTCCTGCACCGGTGGCCTGCGCGAGATGCGGATCTTCTCGGGACGCAAGGCCACGGTGACGGGCATGCCGGTGTGGCCGGTGATGCCATGGCCCACATAGTGGCGCACATCCGGGCAGGTGATCTCGACGTGCGCGGCCTCGTCCACCTCCAGTGTGCCTTCCATCAAATTGACATTGCCGATGAAGTCCGCCACGAAGCGTGTAGCGGGCGTTTCGTAGATCTCGCGTGGCGTGCCCACCTGCAGGATGCGGCCTTCGCTCATGACGCCGATGCGGCTGGCCATGGCCATGGCTTCTTCCTGGTCGTGCGTGACCATGACACAGGTCACGCCCACGGATTCGATGATGTTGACCAGCTCGATCTGGGTTTCTTCACGCAGCTTCTTGTCCAGGGCGCCCAGGGGCTCGTCCAGCAGGAGCAGCTTGGGCTGCTTGGCCAGGCTGCGCGCCAGGGCCACACGCTGTTGCTGCCCGCCCGACAGCTGATGGGGTTTGCGGTTGGCAAACTTGCCCAGTTGCACCAGCTTGAGCATGGCCTCCACGCGCGAGGCCACCTGGTCTTTGGGCAAGCCCTCACGGCGCAGCCCGAACGCGATGTTGTCCCACACACTGAGGTGCGGGAACAGCGCATACGACTGGAACATCATGTTGATGGGACGCTGGTACGGCGCGAGTTGCGCCTGATCCTGCCCGCCCAGCATGATGCGCCCCGAGGTGGGCAGATCAAAGCCGCCCAGCATGCGCAGCAAGGACGTCTTGCCACAGCCCGATGGCCCCAGCAAGGCAAAGATCTCGCCCTTGTGGATGTCCAGCGAAATGCCATCGACGGCGCGGAACACGCTGCCGTCCTGACCGGCAAAATCCTTGATCAGTTTGTCAATGCGCAGGAAGGCTTCAGCCTGATCGCTACCGCTCATGCCTGGTCGCCCTCCGTTTGCTGGCCGTGGCGGCTTACAGGCCGGTCTTGAACGAGGTGTAGATGCGCGTCATCTGGCGACGGATGTCGTTGTTGAGCGCATCAGGCTGAGCCATCTTCTTCATTTCCGACTCGGGCGGGAACACAGCCGGGTCGTTGGCGATTTCGGGCTTGACGAGCTTGCGCGCAGCGAGGTTGGGGTTGGCGTAGAACACCTTGTTGGTCAGGGACGCATGCACCTCCGGACGCATGATGTAGTTCATCCACAGATGTGCGTTCTCGGGGTGGGGTGCGTCGGCGGGGATCACCATGGTGTCCATGAAGATCACACCGCCGGTCTTGGGCGTCAGGGTCTTGATGTTCTGGCCGGTCTTGCCCTCGATGGCGCGGTTCTTCGCGATGTTGATGTCGCCCGAGTAGCCAAAGGCCGCACAGATCGAGCCATTGGCCAGATCATTGATGTAGCCGGTGGAGCTGAACAGCGTCACATAAGGGCGAATGGCCTTGAGCACAGGCGGCACGGCCTGGTAGTCCGCGATGTTCTTGCTGTAGGCGGGGCGACCCAGGTAATGCAGGGTGGCGGGCACCACTTCGGTCGCGGAATCCAGGAAGGACACGCCGCAGCTCTTGAGGCGGCTGATGTACTCGGGCTTGAAGACCAGATCCCAGGCATTGTCCGGCATGGGCAGATCACCCAGGGCGGCTTTCACCTTGTCCACATTGATGCCGACCGTGGTGTAGCCCCACATCCAGTTGACCATGTACTGGTTGCCCGGATCGAGGCGAGCCAGCTGGGCCATGATGGCCGGGTCGATGTTCTTCAGATTGGGCAGCTTGGACTTGTCCACCTTCTGCAGCAGGCCGCCGTCCGCCTGCATCTTGGCCCAGTAGGACGAGGGCACGATGATGTCGTAGCCCGTCTTGCCAGCTACCAGCTTGGCGTGCACGATCTCGTTGGAGTCGAACACGTCATAGCGCACCTTGATGCCGTACTCCTTCTCGAAGTTGGCCACCGTGTCTGGCGCAATGTAGTTGGACCAGTTGTAGACGTTGAGCACCTTTTCTTCTTCGGCATGGGCGCTGCCCAGAGCCGTCAGCGCGAGCAACGTGGCGGCGCACAGGGGTTTCAAAAAGGTCTTCACAGTCGTCCTTGCGGTCATGGTGTCCAGCTCCTTGAAGTCGTTGGTATTGTCTGCCCATCTTGAACGGAAAGCCAAGCCAATGGGCTCCAGCATTCGCCCCCCGCACTGAAACGATCAAGCAATTGTTGCGCCAAAAGAACGCCGGACCACCAGCTCGGTCGGGAACGATTGAACGACTGAAGGCGAGGGTCAAAAAGCAAAAAGGGCGCCCTTGCGAGCGCCCTTTCGGTTCAAAACGTCTGGTCGAACAGCCTGACTGATCAGGCCCCTGTTACCGAACGCCTCGATCAGCCATCAGCGAGCCACGCGACGCTTGCGCGCCATCACGCCCACGACGCCCACGCCAGCCAGCAACATGGCCAGAGCTTCGGGTTCCGGCACGGCGGATGGCACGTAGTAGTTGTTGGCCGTGGCATTGCCGTAGAAGCCAATACCCACGCCGGTGCCGGTGTAGGAGTTCGACAGGGTGCCGGAGAACACGTCGCCAGTGGCGCCAACCTTGGCGGTCACCAGGCCGGTCACGTTGTTCACGCTGGCTTCGAAATAGGAGGACTCGACCTCGGTGGACAGGTCAAAGTAGTAGCTACCAGTCGTCGCAGACGAACCATTGTTGCCACGGTACATGAACACACGGTCGAACTTGCCGTCACCAGTGTTGTCCTGCAACTTGACGAACAGGTTGTCGCTGAGGCTGCTGTAGTTCAGGATCAGCGCCACATAGCTCACGCCGGCACCCGAGATGGCATCCACACCCAACGTGGTGGCACTGGCACCATCCAGCGTGGCCAGCGAGAAAGTGGTGCCGGTGAGCACGCCACCAGACTCGGAGAAGGAGCCGGCCTGAGTCGTCCAGCCGCTGAATGTACCGTCATTGAAGTTGTCGGCAACGGTCATGGCGGCCTGAGCGTTCATGCCGAACACGGCAGCCATGGTGGCCAGGAAAATTTTGGCTTGTTTCATGTTTGTCCCTTGAGCTGTCAGCGTGCTGGCGTGAGCAAGCCGATGTAAAAAACCGCCATTAATGGCGAAATTGCACATAAATGCGCACGATCACTTTACATCGCGACACACCATGTCCGGCATCCCTTACCCAGGGGTATCCGAAAAACCCAAAAACGCCCTGCTCAGATCCAACCACGCCCCTGCAGGTCGACGAGGGTCAGGTCCAGGCAATGGCGTATGAGGCCCATGAGTTCATCCACCTGGGCGCGCGTCATCACCAAGGGCGGCGCAATGATCATCCGATCACCCACCGCCCGCATGATCAGCCCGTTGCCAAAGCAATGCCCACGGCAGACCATGCCAACCGATTTATCTGAGGTGAAGGCCTCGGCGGCTTGATCACCGTGCGCCTTGCGCCGCACCAGGCGGATCGCCCCCATCAGCCCACAGGTTTCCGCCTCGCCCACCAAGGGGTGCGTTTGCAGGGCGGCAAACTGGGAGGCCAGATAGGGCCCGGTGTCATCGTGGACCCGCTGCACCAGGCCCTGCTCTTCGATCAACTGCAGGTTGGCGAGGGCCACCGCGCAAGCCACCGGGTGGCCGCTGTAGGTGTAGCCGTGTGCGAACTCGCCGCCCTGCTCGATCAGCACCTTGGCCACGCGCTCCCCCACCATCACGCCGCCCAGCGGGATGTAGCCCGAGGTCACACCCTTGGCAAAGGTGATCAGGTCAGGCTTGTAGCCGAAGCGCTCGCAGCCGAACCAGTGGCCGGTGCGCCCGAAGCCGCAGATCACCTCGTCGGACACCAACAGGATGCCGTATTGATCGCAGATGCGCTGGATCTCGGGCCAGTAGGTCTCCGGCGGGATGATGACGCCGCCCGCACCCTGTACCGGCTCGCCGATGAAGGCCGCCACCTTGTCGGGCCCCACCTCCAGGATCTTGGCCTCCAGCCAGGAGGCGGCGCGCTTGCCGAAGTCGTCCTTGCTTTCGCCGGGCCGACCATGCTGCACGTAGTAGGGCTGGTCGATGTGGACGATGCCGGGAATGGGCAGGCCACCTTGCGCATGCATGTCCGTCATGCCGCCCAGCGAGGCGCCCGCCATGGTCGAGCCGTGGTACGCGTTGAAGCGGCTGATGATGGTGTGGCGCCCTGGCTGCCCCATCAGATCCCAATAGCGGCGCACCAGGCGCACCACGGTGTCGTTGCCTTCAGAGCCCGAGCCACTGAAGAACACATGCTCGAAGCCAGGCGGGCTGAGTTGCGACAGCTTGTGCGCCAGCGCAATGGCCGGCATGGTCGTGGTCTGGAAGAAGGAGTTGTAGAAAGGCAGCGTCGTGAGCTGTTCGGTGGCCGCGTCGATCAGGGCCTTCTGGCCATAACCCACGTTCACGCACCACAGGCCGCTCATGGCGTCGAACAGCTTGTGGCCCTCGCTGTCCCACAGGTAGATGTTGTCCGCCTTGGTGATGACGCGCGTGCCCTTGGCCGCCAGCGCCTTGAAGTCGGTGAAGGGGTGCAGAAAATGGGCTGCATCCAGCGCCTGCCATTCGGCCGTGCTGTGTTCGAAAGTGGGGCTCATGTGTTGTGCGCTCCTATATTTATTGAGAAAGCCACCCAGCCTCTTAGACGTGCAGCAGCAAGTGTTCGCGCTCCCAAGGCGAGATCACCTTCATGAACTCGGCATGTTCGACTTCCTTGATCTCGGTATACACGGTGATGAAGTCCTGCCCCAGCACCTCGGCCAGATCGGCTTCGTCGCGCAACAGGTTGACGGCTTCGCCCAGGCTGCGAGGCAACTGGTAATCGCCCAGATAGGCATCCCCCCGGCATTCAGGCGAAGGCTCGATCTTTTTGGTGATGCCCAGGTAACCGCAAGCCAGGGTGGCGGCCATCGCGACATACGGGTTGGCGTCCGAGCCCACCACGCGGTTCTCGATGCGGCGCGCAGCCGGCGTGGCCACAGGTGAACGGATGCCCACCGTGCGGTTGTCCGTGCCCCACTGGATGTTGATGGGTGCGGCATTCGAGCGCACCAGGCGGCGGTAGCTGTTCACGTAGGGCGCGAACAAGGCCATGGCCGAGGGGATGTAGCGCTGCAGGCCACCAATGAACCAGTAGAAAGCCTTGGAGGGGCTGCCATCCGGGTTGCTGAAAATGTTCTGCCCCGTGGCCTTGTCCACCACACTCTGATGGATGTGCATGGCGCTGCCGGGCTCGTTGGCCATGGGTTTGGCCATGAAGGTGGCGTACATCTCGTGGCGCAGCGCCGCTTCGCGAATCGTGCGCTTGAAGAAGAACACCTCATCGGCCAGGCCCAGCGGATGGTCGTGGAAGAAGTTGATCTCCATCTGCCCGGCACCCACTTCGTGGATCAGGGTGTCCACGTTGAGCTCCATCTTCTCGCAGTAATCGTAGATGTCCTCGAACAGCGGGTCGAACTCGTTGACGGCATCAATCGAATAAGCCTGGCGCGAGGTCTCCGCGCGGCCACTGCGGCCTTTGGGCGGTTTGAGCGGCATGTTGGGGTCCACGCTGCGTTCGATCAGGTAGAACTCCAGCTCGGGCGCCACCACGGGCGACCAACCCTGGTCGTCATACAACTGGCAGACCTGCTTGAGCACCGAGCGCGGCGCATACGGGATCAGCTTGCCTTCACGGTCATAACAATCGTGGATGACCTGCGCGGTCGGGTCCGTGGCCCAGGGCACGATGCGCACGGTGGCCGGGTCGGGCTGCAGGTGCATGTCCCGATCGGTGGGCGTGATCACGTCGTAATACGGGCCACTGGCCGGAAACTCGCCCGTCACCCCGATCGCCACGATGCCCTCGGGCAGGCGCATGCCGCGGTCTTCGGTGAACTTCTCGCGCGGCAGGATCTTGCCGCGCGCCACACCGGTCAGGTCAGGTACGAGACATTCGATCTCGGTGACACGCCGCTCGTTGAGCCATTGCTCCAGTTCGCTGAAGCTGCCGGGTAACTTGCTTTGCATGTCATCACCTAAGTTCTGTGTGGGACCGGGTTGAACTACCGTCTCTCGGGATGCTGCACGCGCTCGACATGATCCGACGCTGCGCCCGATGGCGACAGACGCGCAGACTGGTAAGCGGCACAGGCCGATCCGAAAGCCTTGAAGATGCGCTGGGAGACCGGGTTGCTCGCGGCCTGCCACTCGGGGTGCCATTGCAGGCACAGATTGAAGCCACCGCGCACCGATTCGGTGTCATCGGGCATGGGGTGCCAGGAAAACGCCTCGACCACGCCATCCGGCGCCAGGGCCTCGATGCGCGCACCGTCAGCCAGGCGCTTGACGCCCTGGCCGTGCAGGCTGTTGACCATGAACTCGCCCCCTTGGAGCACCGGCTCGGCCATGCCCTGCAAGGCCTTGTCCAGCAAACCACCGTGGATCAGCTTGACCGGATGGGCCAGACCGTATTCCTCGTCGACCGGTTTACTGTCATCGCCGCGATGGTCCATCAGGCCGGGCTCGGCGTGCACCGCCTGGTGGAGCGAGCCACCCAGTGCCACATTGACCTCCTGGAAGCCCCGGCAGATGCCCAGCAAGGGCATGCCACGCTGGAGCGCCAGCCGGATCATGGGCAGCGTCCAGGCGTCACGTTCGGGATCAAGAGGAAGGGACTCGTCCAGCACGTCCTCGCCGAAATGACTCGGGTGCACGTTGGAGGGCGAGCCCGTCAGCAGGATGCCGCTGGCCAGATCCAGCAAGGCTGGCAACTCATCGGCTTGTGCGGCGGGCACCACCAGGGGTACACAACCCGCCATGCGCACCGCATCGATGTACTTTTTGCCCGCGACATGGAAGGGATGACGCCCGAGGATGCGCTGACACGCGGGCACCAGCACAACGGGCGGGTGAATCTGGTTTGCACTCATGATGCCACTCGCTGCAAGCAGTGTGCCAAAGCCGTTACAACTGTCAACGGGGGGCGACGCGCGGTGTTGTCAAAGCCGTGAAATCGGGCCGGCGACAAGTACTTGCAGCCCCTAACATTTACTTTCACATTGGGCAGCCAAACGGGCCCCCATGCGGGGGTGAGGGGCATCCGGTCAGGGCCTTTTGCGATAACTTCCCAGCCTCGGGTGACGTGGCTTCACATGCCGCGCGCCCCATAAAGAAAATTCTGGGATGGAAGCATGACCGACCTCTCCGGCATCCAATCTGCATTGGCCGGTGCCGCGCACAACCTCGTCGACAGCCTGCTGGGCGATCTGCTCAGCTTCGGGCCCAATCAGCACACCCGCCTGTTGCGCCTGCACTCCCCCCTGGGTGGCGATGTGCTGCTGGCCGAACGCGCACAGATCACAGAGGGCATCGGCCCGCGTCAAACGCAGCCTGCTTGCGCCATCGACCTGCTGGCCCTGAGCACCAAGGTCGACCTCCAGCCCACCGACCTCATCGGCCAGCCCGTACTGCTGGAATTGCTCACGGCCCACAGCACCACGCAACTGCGCCCCTTCCATGGCCATGTGCTGGCCTTCGAACTGCTGGGCTCCGATGGCGGTTATGCCCGTTACCGCCTGCAGATCGGTACCTGGCTGGATTTCCTGCGCCACCGGACCGATGCCTGGATCTTTCAGGATCAATCCGTCATCGACATCACAGAGCACATCTTTGCCGACTACGCTGCCCAAGGCACCCTGCAGCCCACATGGCGCTGGGACCTGAAAGACGCGGCCGTCTACCCCAAGCTCAGCACCCTGAGCCAGCACGCCGAGACAGATTTCGACTTCCTGCAACGCCTGTGGGCCGCCAACGGCCTGTTCTGCTGGTTCGAGCACACGGGGGATGCCACCGACACGGGCACGCTGGGCAGCCACACCCTGGTGCTCGCCGACCACAACGGCGCCTTCACGGCCAACGAGCAAAGCCGCATCCGCTTCACACAGCCTGGCGCGGTGATGAAGGAAGACAGCATCACCCGCTGGCACGGCATCCGCCGCGTGGGCACCAGCACCCTGCATACCGCCAGTTTCGATTACCGCTCGGTGAGCAACCACGCGGGCAGCGCCGATGTCGATGCCGGGCACGACCAACCCATGCCGCTGGTCCACGCGGACCAACCCGGCGCCTATGCGTTCGAGACGCCTGAAGAGGCACAGCGCCTGGCCACCGTGTATCTGCAATCACTCGAAGCCAGACGCAAGCAGTTTGAAGGGCGCGCTACCGTGCGCACCCTGGCGCCGGCCACCACCTTCACACTGGCCGATCACAGTGAACACGATCTTGACATGCTGAACCTGGGTGGCGACGCCAGCCAGTTCGTCGTGCTCAACGTGGTGCACCGCGCCCGCAACAACATGAGCGCCGACGCCAAGGCCGGACTGCAACAGCTACTGGGCGATGCCAGCCACCTCCTGGGCGGCGAGCACGCGCCAGGCCAAGGCCTGGGTACGGCCGACAATGCCAGCGCCGAACCGCTGTATGAGGCCCGCTTCGAAGCCCAGCGCGCCGCCATCCCGGTGCGCCCGGCACTGACGGACGACCAGGGCGCCCTGCTCCACCCCAAACCTACGGCGTGGGGCACGCAAACCGCGCTGGTCGTGGGCCTGGACGGCCCCATCCACACGGACCGTGACGGCCGCATCAAGGTGCAGTTCCACTGGCAGCGCGGCGCAGGCAGCAGCCACAGGCTGGATCACGCAGCAGGATGCAACGCCCCCGCATCGGATGCCTCCGGTACGTGGGTCCGCGTGGCACAGGATTGGGCCGGCGCCAACTGGGGCGGCGTGTTCACACCTCGCCTGGGCCAGGAAGTGGTCATCGCCTTTGTAGAGGGCGACATCGACCGCCCCGTGGTGATCGGCGCCAGCTACAACGGGCAAGGCAGCGACAACGCCCAGGGTAATGTGGTGGCCGGTGGTGCGGCCAACGCCACAGGCAATGCGCCAGCATGGTTCCCTGGCTCGGCGCGCCAAGGCGAGCAGGAAGGCCACGCCCACAACGCCACGCTCAGCGGCTTCAAGAGCCAGAGCCTGGACGCATCCCAGGCTGGCGGCGGGGCCTACAACCAGCTCGTGCTGGACGACACCCCGGGCCAGGGCCGCGTGCTGGCGCACACCACCCAAAGCCAGACCTGGCTGCAGATCGGCCACCTGCTGCAACAGAACGACAACCAGCGCCTGGCACAACGCGGCCATGGCCTGGAGCTGCACACGCAAGCCTGGGGCGCGGTGCGCGCGGGTAGTGGCCTGCATGTGAGCACGCACGCGCGCCGGGGCGGCACATCTTCCACCCAAGGGCAACCAACCGATACGCGTGAAGCACAAAGCCAGATGCAAAGCCATGCAGAACTGGTCAAGGCATTGAGCGAGAACGCGCAGACCCACCTGGCCAAACTGCCCAATGAGGCCACGCCAGACAAGCTGCCTGTTCTGCTCGCCATGCGGGCGACGGTCACGGCGCTCAAAGGCCGCGAGTCATCCGAGGGTGAATCCAACAGCGAATCCGGCAACGCCAGCGAAGAAGGCGGCAACGTGATTGCCATCGACGGTGGCCACGGCAGCATCCCCACCCTGGCACGCCCTGACCTGGTTCTCAGCGCGGCAGCCGACATCAGCAGTGCCACACCCGCGCACAGCGTCATCAACGCCGGCCAGAACACAACCGTGACAACCGGCCAGGACACCAATTTGTTGAGCCAACGGCATACTGCCTGGGCCGTGAAAGACGGCATCAGCCTGTTCACACGCGGCGAAGCCAAGGATGGCCAACGCGCCGTACAGGACGTGGGCATGAAGCTGCATGCTGCCAGCGGCAATGTGAACGTGCAGGCGCAAAGCGATGCCTTCATGTTGACCGCATCGCAGGCGGTGGACATTCAATCTACCGCGGCGAGCATCACCATCAGTGCGCCCGAGAAGATCCTGCTCAATGGGGGTGGGGGCTATATCAAGATAGAGGGCGGCAACATCGAAATCGGCACCAGTGGAAATGCGAGTTTCCTGGCTTCGATGAAGGAGTTGACTTCGGGGAGTTCGGCTTCTGCTCAACAGCCGAGTTTGAAACAAGCTCAAGGCCTGTTCAACGAGGCTTTCGTTGTCACAGATGAGGACACCGGGCAGGTCATGCGCTACGTGCGCTACCGCATCGAAAACGCGCAAGGCCACGTGCTCGCTCAAGGCATGACTGACGATCAAGGCCAAACTGCACGCGTCCACACATCCAAACAAGAGCAAATCAAATTGTTCTTGCTGGACTGAATATTCAGCGCGACATCGACAAAGTAACAGGGTAGATCATGGCAGAAAGCGTTGTTCTCAAACCGGCGAAGGTTGCATCCACCACATCACCGGCTGGCACCTTCGAGAATGCCCCGCACTCATTGCAATCGGGTTTTCTTCTTTATCAACCTGATCAGAATGCGTTCATCGCCCTGTATGCCGACGAATTCCTCACCTGCCGCAAAGACGCGGAGGAAAACAACCAGGCCATCGAAGCGCTACAAGCAGCCAATCATGCCGTCACTGAAAAATCGCTGGCCTTGGCCGAATTGAAGCGTCAGCCTGACCCCAAGGTTGCAGACTTGAAAGCGGCACAGGACGCGCTGGATCAAGCACTGTCTGAACTTGACGCCAAAAGTGAAGCCGCCAAGTCAAAGATCGAGAAGATCGCTGACCTTGGTGCCGACGAGAACAAGCTCGTCGAGCTATTGCCCTTGACCTTGGCCCGCAATGCCAAACAACGAACCTGGTACGTGCCAGCCAAAAGGCTCAAGTCGGCCATGGCTGACCGGCGCCTGTATTTGGTCGAGGGCAAGGTCGAACGGAACAAGGGCACAGCAGACAGGCTATTCAACGGCACCTCACTGAACACAAAAGAGGTATCTCGCCGGATTGCGAACCAGGTCGTAGACAAGGCCAAATTCGGCAAGAAGTGGAAACTCAAGCCGCAAGATGGCGATGAGTTCACTGGCCAGTTCTTTGCTCAATGGTCCAAGACCATGGGCGCCTCAGTCAAAGAGTTTCTGGAGCGAGAGCAAAAGCAGATCGCCGAAGGCCTGTTCGCGGCCAGCACGATGGACCCCAACAACCACCATCGCCAGATTGATTTGAAGGCTGAGGCTCAATTGATGCGTTGGGCCGCAGGGGCGGGGCTGGAAGCGAACTGTTTGCCATTTCAAGGCAACCTGTTCGACAAGCGAGACAAGAACTGGAAAGACCGATTCAAGCGCGCTGGCAAGGCTGCGCAGTTCAATGTCAAGGCCAACGCAGAAGCATCGTTTGCGTTGGGTGAGGCAAAGGTTCAGACCATTGGCTACTACCCCCACTTTGCTGGCTGGCATGTTGTGCCTGCTGGTGCGGGCATTGCGTTGGACATGGGGAACTTCCGCCTGCGAGGTGAGATGACGCTGTATGCCGTGGCGGGCGCGAGTGTCGCGCTGGAAGCCTCGGCGGCGTTGATGTTGACGGCAGGCAAACAAGGTTTGCGCGGCGCGCCCAAAGACAAGAGGGCCGCAAAGGCCAAAGTGGGCGCCGGCGCCAATGCCAAGCTGTTCGCAGGCCTAAAAGAAGGCGTCGACCTGAATGGCGCGCTGCAATGGCTCAACCCCGAAGGCTTCATTGACGAGAAAAGCCCCAAGCGCAAAGACCCGAAGAAGTCATGGGGCGAGTTCGTGGATGTGGCCTCTGTGGGTACGGGGGTTGCGGCGATTCAAGGCCTGGCCGCGAGCCTGGGCCTGGAGGTCGGCTACAACAATGGCAACTTCGTCATCGCGGCCAAGGCCTCAGGCTGCCTGGGGCTAGGCGGCGAGGGCAGCGTTGCATGCAAGGTTGGCGCCGATCAGATTGGCCAGATGTTCATGTGTGTGCTGCATCAGCTCAAGCAAGCGGATTACACGAAGCTAACCAAATTGATGAAGTCCGAAGTGTTTGAGGGCTTTAATCAAGTGCTAACCATGGTGGCGGTTGGTGGCACCACGCTGCAGGACTTCGCCAACAAACAATTCAATGACCTGAGACTCATCGAGTCTGACTACCAAGCCTACATGCTTGACATGGCCCAACGAGGGGCTGATTTTATTCGGCAGATAGAGCGATCTTTCCGCGCCAAATGGGGGTGGTATGCCTACCTGCCCCCAGAAGCGCGAGGGGCCATCATTGCCAGCATCGATGGCGCCATGGCTGCCCCCAATCTGAGGCAGGACTGGGAGGTGCGCCAAATGGCGGCCTTTGCGGTCAATGAGCTGGTCAGCACTACGCAGACTGACGCTCATTTGGAGAACTTGTTAGATCGGGTTGTTCTTCAGATAGGGGTTAAATCAGACGGGACTCACGGCCGATCGGTGATTGCCAGTTTGGTCAACGGTACCGCCTACCAGGGGTGTGTTGACTTGGCATGCAATCGGCTGGCTTCTGCGCAACCGGTCATTCATCGTCCATTCATGAGAAACGATGAGCCAGAATTTGTAATGTCCACTTTGCCATTGCATCACCCTAGTTCACTTGTTTGAGCGTAGGTCTTAAAGGGCACTGTGCCTCATCGCACATCGGAATCCAGGTCCCGTTGGGTTGCTGTACCCAGCATCAGGCTCAGTAACCAATCGATCCACCTTACGAAAGGTGCTTAGCTCGCGCGCGTAAGGCCAACGTCCCGCCCTCGAAAAGGTGAAGCCTCCGAAGGCTGGACTAGATGCAATCAATCCCCGCTCAACCTTGCGGGGGCCAAATGCAGGCAAGCGCTCATTGGCCGCCCCACTTTCAGGGCCAAGCGGATTCACTGGGGGCGAGTGTTTGTAATAGTCTGGCTGATACCAGTCATTGACCCATTCGGTTGCAGCGTAATCCAGCATGCCGTACAAGCCTGCTGGATTTGGCGGATAGGACCCGACTTCCGGGGCGACAAGTCGCGGTCGGTAATCGTCGCTGGGATAATTTCTACCCTCATCAACATTGCCATTGTCTGTCGCAAAGATCAACTTCTTGCCACCAGACCTGGCCGCGTATTCCCACTGCGCCTCAGTCGGCAAGTCAAACGGCTTACCGCTGATTTTGCCTATCCACTGGCAGAACGCCTTGGCACCAAACCAGTTCACGGCCGCTGGGCGCCTAGGGTTGCGTGCACCTGGCTTGAACCTCTCCATATCAAGGTTGATCTTGGGGCTGCCCACCGCCTCCGTGAAGATATCGAAGTCCTCATACGTGACCTTGTAGGCCATCATC
>NZ_DASUIS010000030.1:0-2303 GCF_036279675.1 Aquabacterium sp.
ACCGATTCACGCATGTAGCCCATGCCGCCAAAGATCTGCACGGCTTCGTAGGTCACTTCATCGGCCACATCGGTGGCGAAGTTCTTGGCCATGGAGACCTCCTGGATGGCGGTCTTGCCAGCCTGCATGCGGGCGGCCACGCGGTAGGCGTATTCACGCGCCACATCCACCTTGGTCGCCATCTCGGCCAGCTTGTGGCGGATCACCTGGTGCTTGCTCAAAGGCTTGCCAAAGGTGACGCGGTCCTTGACGTAATCCAGGCAGGCCTCCAGCGCCATCTGCGCAGTCATGTAGGCCATCACGGCCAGGGCCAGACGCTCGGCCTGGAAGTTGGCCATGATCAACATGAAGCCCGCGTTCTCCGGGCCGATGAGGTTGCCCACGGGCACGCGCACATCCTCGAAGAACAGCTCGGCCGTGTCAGACGCCCACCAACCCATCTTCTTGAGATTGCGGCCCACCGAAAAACCTGGTGTGCCCTTCTCGATCAGCAACAGCGACACGCCGGCGTAACCCTCGCCGCCGGTGCGCACCGCCACGGTGTAGTAGTCGGCACGCACGCCAGAGGTGATGAAGGTTTTGGATCCATTGACGACATAGTGATCGCCATCCCGCACGGCACGCGTTTTCAGATTGGCCACGTCGGAGCCGCCACCCGGCTCGGTGATGGCCAGCGCGGCGATCTTGTCACCCGCCAGCACGGCCGGCACCACGCGCTGCTGCACTTCAGGCGAGGCACCGCGCCAGATGGGCGGCGTGCCGATGTCCAGCGAACCCAGGCTGGCCACCAGGCCGCCTGAGGTGCTGCGCATCAGCTCTTCGCTGACGGCCAGCTTCATGAACACGTCGTCGGCATAACTGCCACCCAGATGCTCCGGATGGCCGATACCCAGGATACCCAGATCGCCCGCCTTCTTGTACAACTCACGCGGGAAGCTGCCTGCCTCTTCCCACTCGGCGATGTAGGGCTTGATTTCCTGCTCGACGAAACGGCGCGCCGTGGCGCGGGCCATCTCGTGGGTTTCGTTGAAGTACGTCACGAAAGGTGTGGTGCTCATGCTGGCGTCTCCTGTAGTGGCCACCTTGGTGCGGCCTTGTTCGCATGCCCAATACTACAATCAATTTACCAAGACGGCCACCAATTGACGCAAACGTAAAGCACCGGTACAGTCACGATCAAGCTTTCCCCTACCAACACGATTTCCGAGGACGACATCCATGAGCGCGCAACACTACGACAGCATCTTCCGACCCGGCCTGTTTGCCGGTCAGGTCCATGTGGTCACCGGTGGGGGCAGTGGCATCGGGCGCTGTGTGGCGCACGAACTGGCCGCGCTGGGCGCCACCGTGGTCATCACCGGCCGCAATGAAGAAAAACTGGCACGCGTGGTGGCCGAGATCACGGAAGACGGCGGCAAGGCCGACTCCTTCGCCTTCGACATCCGCGATGAAGACCAGGTCAAGACCGCCGTGACCGGCATCGTGACCAAACACGGCCAGATCCATGGCCTGGTGAACAACGCCGGTGGCCAGTTCCCCTCACCCATGAACATGATCTCCAAGCGCGGCTTCGACGCGGTGGTCACCAACAACCTGACCGGCGGCTTCCTGATGATGCGCGAGGTCTTCAACCAGACCATGATGAAGCACGGCGGCGCCATCGTGAACATGACGGCCGACATGTGGAACGGCATGCCGGGCATGGCCCACTCCGGCGCCGCACGCGCGGGCATGGCCAATCTGACCAAGACGGCAGCCTATGAATGGGCAGCCTCCCACGTGCGCGTCAATGCCGTGGCCCCCGGCTGGATTGCATCGAGCGGCATGGACAGCTACGGCCCGGCCATGGCCCCCATGATTCGCGTGCTCAAGGACAACCTGCCGGCCAAGCGCCTGGGGCTGGAAGCCGAAGTGAGCGCGGTGATCTGCTTCCTGCTGAGCCCGGGTGCCTCTTTCGTCACCGGCATCACGGTAGCCATCGACGGCGGCGCCCCGCTGCACAGCCCCGTCATGCCGACGGCCAACCATGCTGGCGCCCCCAGCTACGATGGGTTCCACCGCTCCGTGGTGCCGCAAGTCCTGAAGGACCTGTGATCCTGCGCGGTCGTCGGCTGAAGACCGCATGCACACCAGGTGAATGAGGGGATCCCTAGAATCTCGGTCAGCTTGACCGTCTGACGGAGAACCCGACATGTCCCTGCGACTGGCCACCCTGACGCTGGCCTTGATGCTCCTGTGGGCCGAGGCCGAAGCGGCACGCGTGATCGGCTATGTGCGCGACACCACCACGCGCCGCTATCTGT
>NZ_DASUIS010000031.1:0-66382 GCF_036279675.1 Aquabacterium sp.
GACGCCTCTGGAGCCATTGACGTCTGCGCAGGTGGCGGGCCTGGACGATCCCGCCCTGTTGTCTCAGTGCATCGTCGACATGCCGGCAGGCAGCAGCATGCGCCGCATCGGCTTGGGCCTGTCGGGCATGTACTGCGCAGCCTGCTCCATCACGATCGAAGACGCCATCTTGCGCGTGCCAGGCGTGAAGGAGGTTCAGGTTCAGGCTGCCTCGCAGCGCGCACGCATCCTGCTGGACCCTGCGCGCACGAAGTTGTCCGATATTGTCAGCGCCGTTCAGCGGGCTGGCTACCGGGCCTGGCCGGACGCTGCGGCGAGGGCGGGCAACGAGCGGCTGCTGGAGCGCCGCAAGCTGCTCTGGCGTCTGTCCGTGGCTGCTTTTTGCATGATGCAGATCATGATGGTCACGACCATGCAGTACGTGGCCGGGCCCGATGCCATTCCCAAGGATCTGTGGAACCTGATGAACTGGGCTGGTTGGGTGCTGAGCCTGCCAGTCATGTTCTTTTCTTGCGGGCCTTTCTTTTCAGGCGCGTGGCGCGCGGCCCGGCAGGGCCATATCTCGATGGACACGCCCGTCGCCCTGGGTATCGCTGCGACCTTCATCACCAGCACGGCCGCCAGTTTCGGCGGGCACGCGATCTTCGGTCATGAGGTGTATTTCGACTCGTTGACCATGTTCGTGACCTTCCTGCTGGGCGGTCGCTGGCTGGAAAGCCGTGCCAGAGAGAAAGTCACCCAATCGCTGGAGTCGCTTCTGGTTCGCCTGCCAGAGGCGGTCGACCGGGTGCTGGCCTCTGATGCGGCGCTGGCCGACATCACCGCAGCCCAGACCGAGTCCGTCCCCATCTCATCCCTGCAGCACGGCGATCGCGTGCGCGTGGCAGTCGGGCAGGTTTTCCCGGCAGACGGCCAGATCCTGGTGGGCAAGACCGAGGTCGATGAAGCCATGTTGACGGGGGAGTCCCGGGCCATGCCCAGGCAGGTGGGGCAGATGGTGGTGGCCGGCAGCATGAACCTGGGCTCACCGGTCTGGATGACCGTCGAGCGCCTGGGGCCCGATACCCGCTACCAGCAGATCGTGTCGCTGGTTCAGCAGGCCATGACGGAAAAACCCGGCTGGATGCGCCAGGCCGACCGCATCGCAGGGCCTTTCCTGTGGGGTGTGCTCCTGCTGGCTGTTGGTGCCGCCGTGGCCTGGCAGTTCATCGATCCCGCTCGTTCTGTGTGGGTGGCTGTGTCTGTGCTCGTGGTGACCTGTCCCTGCGCTTTGTCCCTGGCGGCGCCTTCCGCCTTGCTGACCGCGGCCGGTGCCATGGCCAAACAGGGCCTGCTGGTGCGGCGTCTGGACGCGTTGGAAGCGCTTGCGCATGTCGACCGCATCTATTTCGACAAGACGGGCACGCTTACCGAGGGCGAGTTGCGGGTGGTGGGGCTGGTCACCGAGCAAGGCGCGCACGAACTGTCATCAGGCTTGCCGAATGAGTGGGCGAAGCGTTGGCAAATGGCCGCGGCATTGGCCTCGCATTCTCAGCATCCTTTGTCCAAGTCGCTGGTGAAGGCGGCGCAGGAGGCCGGTGGATGGCAAGGGCAGTCCTGGCTTGACGTTCGTGAGCATGCTGGCAAAGGGGTGGAGGCACGCGACCAGGATGGCCTGGTGTGGCGCCTGGGTTCTCGACACTGGGTGCTGGAAGGCGCGGAGACCGAGCTTGTGCTGTGGGCTTCGGGTGCCGACGAGGCCCGTGTGTGGCTTGCTGCCCGGACTGATCTGGGTGACTTGGATGCCAGCAAGGTCACGGGGTTTGTGTTTGATGAGACTTTCCGCGCCGAAGCCGGCCCTGCCATTCGGCGCCTGACCGCTTTGGGGTGTCAGTCAGCCCTGTTGTCCGGCGACCAGGAAAGTCGGGTAGTTGCTGCAGCGCAACATCTGGGTACGCATGGTGAAATCGTGATTGCCAAGGCCCATGCCACGCCGGAAGACAAGCTCCAGGTGATTGCACAGGTGCAGTCCCAGGGGCACCGCGTGGCTGTGGTGGGCGACGGGATCAACGATGCCCCTGTGCTGGCCAAGGCCGATGTCTCGATCGCGCTTGACCAGGGCGCGGCGCTGGCGCAATCTCAAGCGGATCTGATCGTTCTGGGCGGGCGCCTTCTCGGTGTGCCGATGGCGGTCGAGACGGCCCGGCGTGCGATGCGCATCGTCAAGCAGAACCTGGCATGGGCAGCGTTTTACAACCTCAGTTGCATCCCATTGGCACTCATGGGGCTTCTGCCTCCCTGGCTGGCGGGGCTGGGCATGGCACTCAGTTCACTGGGCGTGGTCCTGAATGCGCTTAGACTCGGCGCCTTCCGCGCTTGAGGCGGCTACACAACACAACATGGAAATCCTCTACGTCCTCATCCCTGTGTCCGTTTTGCTCGTGCTGGCCGTGCTGGCCGTGCTGGGCTGGGCCGTCAACAGTGGACAGTTTGAGGACATCGAACAAGAAGGGCTGCGCATATTGCAGCCCGAAGGGCAAACAGATGGGGGCAACGTTGAGCCTCATCAAGAATAGCTAGAGGTTTGCCCTCACAATTCAGTCTGTAACAAAGGAGAAAAAGAGATGGCAACCACCCACTCTGCCACGTACAACGATGGAGTTGTCCGGGCTTTTGCCATTTGCGCCGTGGTTTACGGCGTAGTTGGCATGGCCGTCGGCGTACTCATCGCGTCCCAACTGGCATGGCCGGAGCTGAATTTCGGCATTCCATGGCTGACCTACGGTCGGCTGCGTCCACTGCATACCAATGCGGTGATTTTTGCGTTTGGGGGCTGTACCCTGTTTGCGACGTCTTACCACGTCGTACAACGCACCTGCCAGACGCGCCTGTTCGCAGGGCCGCTCGCCACGTTCACCTTGATCGGGTGGAACCTGGTGATCCTGCTGGCTGTCATCACCCTGCCTTTGGGTATGACCTCCGGCAAGGAATATGCCGAACTGGAATGGCCCATTGACATCCTGATCACACTGGTCTGGGTTGCCTACGCCGTCGTGTTCTTCGGGACCGTTGGTACCCGCAAGATCCGTCACATCTACGTGGCGAACTGGTTCTTCGGCTCCTTCATCATTGCCGTGGCCCTGCTGCACATCGTGAACAGCGCGGCCATGCCTGTGATGTCCGGTGACGGTCTGATGGCCAGCATCCTCCACGCCAAGTCCTACTCCGCCTATTCCGGCGTGCAGGACGCCATGGTTCAGTGGTGGTACGGTCACAATGCCGTGGGCTTCTTCCTGACTGCCGCCTTCCTGGGCATGATGTATTACTACATCCCCAAGCAAGCCGGCATGCCCGTGTATTCGTATCGCCTGTCGATCGTGCACTTCTGGGCGCTGATCTTCACCTACATGTGGGCGGGTCCTCACCATCTGCACTACACCGCGCTGCCTGACTGGACGCAATCGGTGGGCATGGTGTTCTCGCTGATCCTGCTGGCACCGTCCTGGGGCGGCATGATCAACGGCATCATGACGCTGTCGGGTGCCTGGTACAAGCTGCGTGACGACGCCATCCTGAAGTTCCTGATCGTGGCCCTGTCGTTCTACGGCATGTCGACCTTCGAAGGTCCGATGATGTCCATCAAGACCGTGAACTCGCTGTCGCACTACACCGACTGGACTGTCGGTCACGTGCACTCCGGCGCTTTGGGCTGGGTGGGTCTGATCTCGATGGGTTCGCTGTACTACCTGATCCCACGCATGTTCGGTCGTACCACGATGTACTCCGTGCCGGCCATCTCGCTGCACTTCTGGGCTGCGACCATCGGCATCGTGCTCTACATCGCTGCGATGTGGATTGCCGGTGTGATGCAAGGTCTGATGTGGCGCGCCGTGAACCCTGATGGCACCTTGGTCTACAGCTTTGTCGAAAGCGTGAAGGCGACTTATCCGTTCTACGTGATCCGCGTGGCCGGTGGTCTGCTCTACGTGGGCGGCATGATCCTGATGCTGTGGAACACCGTGATGACTGCGATCTCTGGTCGCATCGTCGAAGTGGCCATCCCTCAGCCTGCTCACGCCTGATAAGGAGAACAACATGGCTGACAACAACCACAATGTGAAGTTCTTCTCGCACGAGAAGATTGAGACCAGCAACACGCTGATGATCGTGCTGACGCTGTTCGTGGTGATCTTCGGCGCACTGGTCGAAATCGTCCCGCTGTTCTTCCAGCACAGCACGACCGAGCCCGTGCCTGGTCTGAAGCCCTACACCTCGCTGCAACTGGCAGGTCGTGACGTCTACCTCCGCGAAGGCTGCTACAACTGCCACTCGCAGATGATTCGTCCCTTCCGTGCCGAGACCCTGCGCTATGGCCACTACTCCATGGCTGGCGAGTTCGTGTACGACCATCCCTTCCAGTGGGGCTCCAAGCGTACCGGTCCTGACCTCCATCGTGTGGGCGGCAAGTACTCCGACGAATGGCATGTTGCGCACTTGCGCAACCCACGTGATGTGGTGCCCGAGTCGAACATGCCTGCCTACCCCTGGCTGGAGCAGAACAAGGTTGACCCTGCCGGCATGGCGCCTCGCATGAAGGCCTTGCGCACGGTGGGTGTGCCTTACACCGATGCAGACATCGCTGGCGCTGCCGACGAAGTCAAGGACAAGACCGAGCTTGAAGCCGTGATTGCCTACTTGCAGGTGCTGGGTACGGCTGTCAAATAAGGAGCGACGCACATGGACATCATTGTCGTGAGAAGCATTTTCACCGTTGTGTGTCTGTGCGTTTTCGTGGGCATTGTTGCTTGGGCTTTCAAGCGCGGCAACAAGGCCCAGTTCGAGGAGGCAGGTCGACTGCCCCTCGCAGAAGATTGACTGGAGGCTCATAAATGAGCGACTTCATTAACAGTGGATGGTCGTGGTACGTCATCGCGATCGTGGTGTGGGGGCTGGTGTACTGCGCCATCGTCCTCATCGGTGCAGCCAAGCACAAGGTGATCTATGACGCCCAGGGCAACGTCGACAAGACGACTGGCCACATCTGGGACGGCGACTTGCGGGAATTGAACAACCCGCTGCCTCGCTGGTGGTTGTTCCTGTTCATCATCACCCTGGCATTTGCCGGTGGTTACTTCGCGTTGTATCCCGGTCTGGGTGACAACAAGGGTACCCTGGGCTGGACCTCCAAGGGCCAACTGGATGCCGAGATGGCCAAGGCCAAGGTTGAGCAGGACAAGATCTTCGCCGCTTTCAAGAACGCATCGGTTGAAGATCTGGCTCGCGATCCCAAGGCTCATGCCATTGGTGAGCGCCTGTTCCTGAACAACTGCGCTGCATGTCACGGCTCGGATGCCAAGGGTAACAAGGGCTTCCCGAACCTGACCGACGGCGATTGGCTGCATGGCGGTTCGCCCGAGAAGATCATTGAGACCGTGACGCACGGTCGCCGTGGTCAGATGCCTGTGATGTCAGCAGCCGTCGGTACGCCGGAGGAAGTGCGTCAGGTCGCGAACTATGTTCTGAGCCTGTCCGGTGCCGGCCACAACTCGATCTCTGCAGAGCTGGGCAAGGCCAAGTTCAAGCAGGTTTGTGCCGCCTGTCACGGCGCGGATGGCAAGGGCAACCAGGCCATCGGTGCGCCCAACCTGACCGACAAGATCTGGCTGCACGGCTTCGGCGAAGAGGCCATCATGAGCATGGTGAACAAGGGCAAGCTCAACATCATGCCTGCGCAGGAAACTCGCCTGTCGGAAGATCAGATCAAGCTGGTCGCTTCATATGTGTGGAGCCTTTCTCACACGACACAAACGGCTGCCGCTCAATAAGAGCTGGAAGACCGTGCAAAGAGCCCCTCAAAAGCTTGATATCTGTCAAGCGGGGCTCTAAAGTCAAGCGGTGGATCTCTGATTTTGATACCCTATAGGGTATTCATCAGGTCCACCGCTTTTTCCATTTGCGCCATGACTGACTCCAGCACCACCACCCCCGACCCCAAGCGCGTCATCCCCATTCAACCAGACCCGGCGGCCGCGCAGGCTCGCAGGGAAGAGGTTGTCTCGCTGTACAAGAAAAGCGAGAAGATCTATGCGCGAGAGGTGGAAGGCTGGTTCGCCAACTGGCGCTATGTGCTCATCTGGGTTACCCAGCTTGTTTTCTACGGCACCCCTTGGTTGATGTGGAACGACCGCCAGGCCGTTCTGTTTGACTTGAGCGTTCGCCGCTTCTACATGTTCAACCTGGTCCTGTACCCGCAGGACTTCATCTATCTCACGGCGCTGCTCGTGATTTCGGCCTACGGACTCTTCCTGTTCACGACGGTGGCAGGGCGCTTGTGGTGTGGCTACGCCTGCCCTCAGACGGTCTACACAGAGATGTTCATGTGGATCGAGAACAAGATCGAGGGCAACCGCGCCAAGCGCATGAAGATGGACAAGTCGCCCTGGACCGCTGACAAGCTCGGGCGCAAGGTGGCCAAGCACGGTGCCTGGATCACACTGGCTTTGTGGACGGGCTATACCTTCGTGGGGTATTTCACGCCCATTCGCGTCCTGGCCGCAGAGGTGGTTTCCTTCGGCATGGGCCCCTGGGAAGTCTTCTGGGTGTTCTTCTACGGCTTTGCGACTTATGGCAATGCCGGTTTCATGCGTGAGCAGGTGTGCAAATACATGTGCCCGTATGCGCGCTTCCAGAGCGCCATGTTCGACCGCGACACCCTGATCATTAGCTATGACGCCAAGCGTGGTGAGCCACGTGGCTCTCGTTCCCGCAAGACGGATGCGCAGTCCAAGGGACAGGGCGATTGCGTGGACTGCACACTGTGCGTTCAGGTTTGCCCAACTGGTATCGATATCCGCAAGGGCCTGCAATACGAGTGCATCGGATGTGCCGCCTGTATCGATGTCTGTGACTCGGTGATGGACAAGATGGGCGCGCCCCGTGGACTGATCCGATATGCCACGCTCAACTCGATGGACAACGGTTGGGGACGCAAGGAAATGTGGGCGCGCGTGAAGCGTCCACGTGTGCTGATCTACACAGCCATCCTGATGGTCGTGTTGGGCGTGTTCTTCTCGAGCTTGTATTCTCGTCCGCCCTTCCGGGTTGACATCGTCCGTGATCGCGGATCACTGGCTCGTATCGTCGATGACGGATACGTTGAAAACGTCTATCGCATCCAGTTGATGAACGCCAGCGAATCTGTCCAGAAGTACCGCGTTGGCATCGAGCAGTTGAGTCAGTCCCTCGTCAGGGGCGGCGAAGACCTGGTTCTGGGGCCGGCTGAAGCGCGTTGGGTGCCCATCTCCGTCAAGGTGCCGCCAGAGGTGGCGGCCCGAATGGGTTCGGGTGCCTTCCCGATGACCGTGGTCGTCGAGCAGCTTCGTCAGGGCGATCAGCCTCAAGTGGACGTTCGCGAAAAATCTACATTCATGGTCCCTCGTTGAGGGGCGCTGGAGCAGTCATGTCCTTATCTGAAAACAAGCCGTCCGGTCAGGCGGAGCAATCCAAGCCTTGGTGGCGATACCCTATTGTCTGGATGGTTGTGGCCGGACCGGTCGCGGTTGTGGTGGCCTCTTTCTACACGGCATCCCTGGCCATCAAGCACGTTGATCCCGTGCTGGACACGTCGGCCGGCCAGGTGAAGGCGCCATCGGAGGCGCCAGCCGTTCAGGCTCGCAATCACTCGGCCGAGCCGGCCCGTGAGCCCGCCGATCGGTGATTCCCCTAGGTGGGCTACCCCCGCATTTAGGGGTTAGTCCTCGATCCTTTGTGCAGCCGGAGTAGGAATATGTGATCTGTGTCCCAGTTCAACGAAGGAGAACCGAATGACACAGCGCGTCCTACACGCCGCCCAGATCCTGTGGCCCGCCTTTTTGATCGCCGGCGTCCTTGAGATGGTGGTGTTCTCCTGGGTCGATCCCAGTCTCTTGAGGATCGGGCAGTGGCAGCCAGATCCCCAGACGACCTACAGTCTGGCCTTCTTTGTGTTCTGGGGCTTGGTGACTTTGTCGTCGCTCCTGAGTCACTGGATGATGAAGGCATCTGGGTCCAGCGTGGAGCAGCGCAGAGCGCGTCGCCATGCACGTCGTCAGCACGTACATAACCATGCTTGAATGAAAAAGGCCCGTATCAACGGGCCTTTGTTCTTTCGGTGGGGGCTGATCAGCAGCGCACGCTGTTGACCAGCGCTTTCAGGCCGGCTTCATCCGTGATGCGGATGTCGCGCTGCTTGACCTCCAGCAGACCTTCTTCCTGGAACTTGGAGAAGGTCCGGCTCACCGTTTCCAGCTTCAAGCCCAGGTAGCTGCCGATTTCCTCGCGGGTCATGCGCAACACCAGCGCAGATGCCGAGAAGCCGCGCGCGTGCAGACGTTGCGTCAGGTTCAGCAGGAAGGCGGCCAGGCGCTCTTCGGCCCGCATGCTTCCCAGGAGCAGCATCACACCGTGATCGCGCACGATTTCGCGGCTCATGATCTTGTGGAACTGGTGCTGAAGGTCCGAAAACTCGCGAGACAGGTCTTCCAGTTGCGAGTAGGGAATCACGCAAACCTGCGAGTCTTCGAGGGCGATCGCGTCGCAAGCGTGGCGATCGGTGCTGATACCGTCCAGACCGAGCAACTCACCAGCCATCTGGAAGCCGGTAACCTGATCGCGGCCGTCTTCAGACGATACGCGGGTCTTGAAGAAACCTGTGCGAACGGCGTAAACCGAGCGGAAGGGGTCGCCCGTATGGAACAGCGCGTCGCCGCGCTTGACCGTCTTGCGCGTCGCAACCAGAGAATCCAGGTGAGACAGCTGAGGTGCCGTCAGCCCCACGGGCAGGCACAGTTCACGCAGATTGCAGCTGGAACAGGCGACTTTGAATGTGTCGTATTTCATGGAACAGCCAGACGTACCGCAGTGGTCGCTGTGAGAGTGAGAATGAGCGGTCGAATCAGCGGCAGACACGTCTGTAATCGGAAAAGTACTGTTCAGCATGAGGAACCTCAAAGGTTGCCCGATTGTTGCCGCTTCGCCGTTGTAGACCTTGAGCCAGATCAACCCAATAAGGCGACAGTTTGGCACAGTCCCTCGCATGAGTGAATCGGTCCTGCTATCAAATCATGCTGCTCCCATTATTTCCGGGGAGATCCTGACACGTCTGGACGTTAGCGGGCCGCGCTATACCTCCTATCCGACGGCCGATCGTTTCGTGGAAGCCTATGGGCCTTCCCAGTATGTGCAGGCCTTGCAGCAGCGCGTCGAAGGGGGAGGAGCCGTCGGTGGTGCCGCCACGCCGCTGTCGATTTATGTCCACATTCCTTTTTGCGAGTCGGTTTGCTATTACTGCGCTTGCAACAAGGTCATTACCAAACATCACGAGCGTGCCACAGAGTATCTGGAGGCCTTGCGCACGGAAATCGAGATGACGGTGGCGCAGCTTGGCCGCGGGCAGGCTGTGTCGCAATTGCACTTTGGCGGCGGTAGCCCCACTTTCCTGAGCGACGATGAGCTGGAAGGTCTGCTCACCACCTTGCAGTCTGCTTTCCGATTCGTGCCGGGCGGCGAGTATTCGATCGAGATTGATCCCCGGACCATCGACGCGGGGCGGCTCAAGCGCCTGGCAGCCATGGGCTTCAACCGGCTGAGCTTTGGCGTGCAGGATTTCGATCCGCATGTTCAGCAGGCCGTACACCGCGTGCAACCGTTCGAGCAGGTTGCCGAATTGATGCAGGCGGCCCGTGCCGAGGGGTTCGAATCCATCAACATGGATCTGATCTATGGTCTGCCCAAGCAATCGCTGGAAAGCTTTCAGCGCACGCTGACCCAGGTGTCGAGCCTCAAGCCGGATCGCATTGCCCTCTATGCCTATGCGCACCTGCCGCAGCGCTTCAAGCCGCAGCGCCGCATTGATGCGTCAGCGCTGCCCAAGGCCGAGGACAAGATCGGCATGCTGTCGATGGCCATCAACCACTTCGGTGCCTCGGGCTATGACTACATCGGCATGGATCACTTTGCGCTGCATCACGACAGCCTGGCCGTGGCGCGCAGGCAAGGGCGCCTGCATCGCAATTTCCAGGGCTACAGCACCCACCCCGACAGCGATCTGATCGGTCTGGGTGTGTCGGCCATCGGGCGCGTGGGGGCCCATTACAGCCAGAACGCCAAGACGCTGGACGACTATTACGACTCCCTGCGCCGACGCGAATTCCCGATCGTGCGCGGGCTCATGCTGTCTCGTGACGATCTGGTGCGTCGCGCCGTCATCATGGCCGTCATGTGCCAGGGGCGGGTCGATATCGAATCGATCGAACTCGCCTACCTGATCGATTTCAGGCAATACTTCGCCACTGAACTGCGCCAGTTGGAGCCGCTCGTGGAGTCGGGGTTGGTGCAACTGGAGTCTGACGGTGTTCGGGTTACCGCCCTCGGTTGGTATTTCGTGCGTGCCATTGCCATGGTGTTTGACAGGCACCTCCAGGCTGACAAGAAGGTCGAGCGCTTCTCGCGCATCATCTGACCTCCCGCATGAAAGGAGCTGGGCATGCTGTCCAGCTTGATGCTGACCGCTTTCCTGATGGGTCTTGGTGGCATACCGCACTGTGCCGCCATGTGCGGTGCTGCCTGTGCCGCTTTTCTGCCTCGCGGCGTTCCCTTGACCAGCCTGGTCGGCAGGTGTCTGGGGTATGCCGTGCTCGGTGCTGTGGCGGCTGCCAGCTTTGGCGCTGCGGCCCAATGGGGGCGCCAGTTCTCCTTCCTGCAGCCGCTATGGATGCTGGCACAGGCCCTGGTCCTGGTGCTGGGGATCCTGTTGCTGGTTTCGGGCGGCATGCCCCGACAGTTCGACAGCCTGGGGCAACAGGTTTACCGCGACGTGCGCGCCCGTCTGAATGCCAGCGAAGTGTTTCGCGAGGGCGGCAAGCTGCGCGCAATCTGGCCGCTGGTGGCCGGCATGGCGTGGGCGCTTTTGCCTTGTGGCTTGCTGTACGCGGCCGTCATGGTGGCAGCACTGGCGCCGGATCCGATGGGCGGTGCGATGGTGATGCTGGCTTTCGCGCTGCCGGGTGCTTTGGGTGTGTGGGGTGCGCCCGCCGTGTTGAGATGGCTGTCCGCATGGCGTTCTCCTGCCGCGGTTGCTGCGGGTGCTGCCGCGCCCGTCGCCACGTCTCAAAGCGAGTTGGCGCCCGTGCTGTGGCTCAAGTCGGAGCGCGCTTCTGACGATGCAGCGGTGTGCGCAGGCGGGTCCGGGCAGTCGCAGTGGGCGGCGTCATCCGGCCTGGTCGATCCCCGCTGGGCCGTGCGTCTGTCTGGCCTCATGCTGGTGGGCATGTCTGCCTGGGCGCTCTACCACCAGGTCATGGATCAGTGGAAGGCCTGGTGTGCCTGATATGGCCACTTTGGCGAGGCTAATTGGCAACCTATACCGGTAATCCCCTGGACTTATTGCGTGCTGAATGTACGTGCTCGCGTAGAATTGTTTTCACGCTGCCGATATCCATGGCAACGTTTTTTACGGAAACGCCAAACGCGGAGACCAAAACATGTATCAGCACATCAAAGTGCCCGAGGGCGGGCAGAAGATTACGGTGAACCCGGATTTTTCGCTCAACGTCCCGAACAACCCCATCATTCCCTATATCGAAGGTGACGGCACCGGCTTTGACATCACCCCGGTGATGATCAAGGTGGTCGATGCGGCCGTCGCCAAGTCCTATGGTGGTCAGCGCCAGATCCACTGGATGGAAATCTACGCAGGTGAAAAGTCCACCCGCGTTTATGGTCCTGATGTGTGGCTGCCCGAAGAAACGCTGGGTGTGCTGAAGGACTACGTCGTGTCCATCAAGGGCCCGTTGACCACGCCCGTCGGCGGCGGCATCCGCTCCTTGAACGTCGCGCTGCGCCAGGAACTGGATCTGTACGTCTGCCTGCGCCCCGTCGTGTATTTCAAGGGTGTGCCTTCTCCGGTGAAAGAGCCAGAAAAGATCGACATGGTGATCTTCCGCGAGAACTCCGAAGACATCTACGCCGGTATCGAGTTCGAAGCGCAGAGCGACAAGGCCAAGAAGCTGATTGCGTTCCTGCAGACCGAGTTCGGTGTCAAGAAGATCCGCTTCCCTGAAACCTCGGGTATCGGCATCAAGCCGGTATCCAAGGAAGGCACCGAGCGCCTGGTGCGCAAGGCCTTGCAGTACGCCATCGACAATGACAAGCCCAGCGTGACCATCGTGCACAAGGGCAACATCATGAAGTACACCGAAGGTGGCTTCCGTGACTGGGGCTATGCGCTGGCTCAGAACGAGTTTGGTGCCGAACTGATGGACGGCGGCCCATGGTGCAAGTTCAAGAACCCCAAGACGGGCAAGGACATCGTCGTCAAGGATGCGATCGCTGACGCGTTCCTGCAGCAGATTCTCCTGCGTCCGGCCGAGTACAGCGTGATTGCCACGCTGAACCTCAACGGCGACTACATCTCCGACGCGCTGGCCGCTCAGGTGGGCGGTATCGGCATTGCGCCCGGTGCCAACCTCTCTGACTCCGTGGCGATGTTCGAGGCAACCCACGGCACAGCCCCCAAGTACGCTGGCAAGGACTATGTGAATCCCGGTTCCGAGATCCTCTCTGCGGAAATGATGCTGCGTCACATGGGTTGGTTCGAGGCTGCCGACATGATCATCAGCGCCATGAACAAGGCCATTCAGAGCAAGAAGGTCACTTACGACTTTGCTCGCCTGATGGAAGGCGCGACGCAGGTGTCGTGTTCCGGTTTCGGTCAGGTGCTGATCGACAACATGTGATGGGTCAAACTGCTTGACCAACAAAAAGCCCGCTCAGTGAGCGGGCTTTTTCATGGGCATTTGCCGAGAAAACAAATGCTGGTTGGGTGTTCAGTGCGGCAGGCTGCGCCCCGCATTGCCGTGTTCACGGAAGTGCATGTCACTCAGTGCATCCGGCGTGGCATCTGGACTGGTTTGCCCATCTACCTGCTGGATATTTTGTGCAAGCATGCCCTTTGGTCCGGCTACCAGTTCATACTGAACCTTCGAGCCCTGCTTGAGCGTTCGGAACCCGTCCATTTGAATGGCCGAGAAATGAGCGAAGACATCGCCTCCGCCTTGATCCGGTTCGATGAAGCCAAAACCCTTGGCATCGTTGAACCATTTGACAGTGCCTGTGGCCATACTGCCCCTCCTACGTTAATTTGTTGTCATTTTCCGAGCGCTGGATGGACCTGTCAAGTGCTGCGGTGCACCAAAATGATTGCCAGATGTGCGCATTGTTTTCATGTTGTGAAAACGAGAGACCCAGGCGCCACGGGGTTTGACATGAGCTGATCGGCGCATGATCTTTGCTAGCTGTTTTCTGGTCCAGAAAAAAGTCTTGTGTCTGCCGTGAATTTCCTACCCTTGAACTGGGGTCGGTTACCCCAAGATGACAAGACATGATCGCGGACCGTCTCTTAGAATCTTTTTCATGACAAATCCGTTTCCCACCCGGTCGTCCGCGACACCTCCTGGCCCAGCCGAGGATGGGCAGGGTGCTGCCGTTGCAGAGAAAGAAGCGCTCGCGCTGGAGCCTCCCAAGCTCTATCAGGTCGTCATGCTCAATGACGATTTCACACCCATGGAGTTCGTTGTCCTAGTATTGCAGGAGCATTTCCGGCACGATATTGAGACAGCCACGCAGATCATGCTAAAAATCCACCACGAAGGTCGTGGTGTGTGCGGGGTCTATACCAAAGACGTCGCGGCCACGAAGGTCGAACTTGTTCTTGCCGCCGCCCGCCAAGCCGGGCACCCCCTGCAGTGCATTCTGGAGACCGCATGATTGCGCAAGAGTTGGAAGTGAGTCTGCACATGGCCTTCGTCGAGGCCAGACAGCAACGCCATGAGTTCATTACCGTGGAGCATTTGCTGCTGGCATTGACAGACAACCCCTCTGCTTCCGAGGTGTTGAAGGCTTGCGCCGCCAATCTGGATGAGCTGCGCAAGAACCTGGATCAATTCGTCAGGGATAACACCCCGACGGTTGGTGGCACGGATGAGGTCGATACGCAGCCTACCCTGGGCTTCCAGCGTGTGATCCAGCGCGCCATCATGCATGTCCAGTCTTCTGGCAGCGGCAAGAAGGAAGTCACCGGCGCCAATGTGCTGGTGGCGATTTTCGGCGAGAAGGATTCGCATGCGGTGTACTACCTGCACCAGCAGGGCGTGACCCGCTTGGACGTTGTCAACTTCATCGCGCACGGCATCCGCAAGGCGGATCCTCCGGAGGCTGCCAAGTCTTCGTCCGAGCCGGGCCAGCCCGAGGCGGAGAAGGAAGAAGCCGAAGGCAAGGCCTCGCCGCTGGAGCAATACACGCAAAATCTCAACCAGATGGCGCGTGAAGGCAAGATCGATCCGCTGATCGGTCGTGACTCCGAAGTCGAGCGTGTCATTCAGGTGTTGTGCCGCCGCCGCAAGAACAATCCCTTGCTGGTGGGTGAAGCTGGCGTGGGCAAGACCGCCATTGCAGAAGGCCTGGCATGGCGCATCACACAAAATGATGTGCCGGACGTGCTGGCCGATGCCGAGGTCTACGCCCTGGACATGGGTGCACTGCTGGCGGGTACCAAGTACCGTGGTGATTTCGAGCAGCGCCTCAAGGCCGTGATCAAGCAACTCAAGGAGCAGCCGGGTTCCGTGTTGTTCATTGACGAGATCCATACCCTGATCGGTGCCGGTGCAGCCTCTGGTGGCACGCTGGATGCCAGCAACCTGCTCAAACCCGCCTTGAGCTCTGGTCAGCTGAAGTGCATCGGTGCGACCACGTTCACCGAATACCGCGGTATCTTCGAGAAGGATGCAGCGTTGTCGCGGCGCTTCCAGAAGGTGGAGGTGGCCGAGCCTTCCGTCGAGCAGACCATTGAAATCCTCAAGGGCTTGAAGTCGCGTTTCGAAGAGCACCACAGTGTCAAGTACGCCATCGGTGCCCTGCAGGCCGCAGCCGAGTTGTCTGCCAAGTTCATCAACGACCGTCATTTGCCAGACAAGGCGATTGACGTGATCGACGAGGCGGGCGCGGCGCAACGCATCCTGCCCAAGAGCAAGCAGAAGAAGACCATCACCCGCGCAGAGGTGGAAGACATCGTGGCCAAGATTGCCCGCGTGCCTTCGACATCTGTTTCCAGTGATGATCGTTCCAAGCTCAAGAACCTGGATCGTGACCTCAAGAGCGTGGTGTTCGGTCAGGATGCCGCCATCGACGCGCTGGCTTCGGCGATCAAGATGGCGCGCTCCGGCCTGGGCAAGCCCGACAAGCCAATTGGTTCCTTCCTGTTCTCAGGCCCCACGGGCGTGGGCAAGACGGAAGTGGCCAAGCAGCTGGCTTACATCCTGGGCATCGAGCTGATTCGCTTCGACATGTCGGAGTACATGGAGCGCCATGCGGTGAGTCGTCTGATCGGCGCGCCTCCGGGCTATGTGGGCTTTGACCAGGGCGGTTTGCTGACCGAGGCCATCTCCAAGAAGCCGCACGCGGTGTTGCTGCTTGACGAAATCGAGAAGGCGCACCCGGATGTGTTCAACATCCTGCTGCAGGTCATGGATCACGGCACCTTGACGGACAACAACGGCCGCAAGGCTGACTTCCGCAACGTGATGATCATCATGACCACCAATGCGGGTGCCGAGACCTTGCAGAAGGCGTCGATTGGCTTCACCAACCCGCGCGAGCTGGGCGACGAGATGGCCGACATCAAGCGTCAGTTCACGCCCGAGTTCCGCAACCGTCTGGATGCCATCGTGGGCTTCAAGGCGCTGGATGAGGATGTCATCTTGCGTGTGGTCGACAAGTTCCTGCTGCAACTGGAAGGCCAGTTGGGCGAGAAGAAGGTCGAGGTCACGTTCACCGATGCATTGCGCCGTTACCTGGCCAAGCGCGGCTTTGATCCGCTCATGGGTGCCCGTCCGATGCAGCGCCTCATCCAGGACACGATCCGTCGTGCGCTGGCTGATGAGTTGCTGTTCGGCAGCCTGGTGGATGGTGGTCGCCTGACGGTGGATGTGGTCGACAACGACAAGGGTGAGCCCGAAGTCAAGCTCGACATCCAGCCCAACAAGAAGAGCGACAAGACCAAGCCTGAGGCTGCGACGGCTGAATAAGCTGCCGGCCACCCGTCAGGTGGTTCAATGAAAAGGCCGACTGCGTGTCGGCCTTTTTTCATGTCTGTTGCTGGTGCGCTATGGCGCTATGGGATCAGCGGTATGCGCTCGAAACCCTTTGCAGACAGGCGCAGGACTTCCGCTCGCGGGTGACCGTGGTCGAGATCCCAGTCGCTGAGGACGTGTCGCATGCCACCTTCGATGCCGAATGACTCGTCGGCAGGGCGGTGCGTGTGGCCGTGGATCAAGGTGGGGGTGGCGGCTTCACGCATCCATTGCGCTGCGGCGGCCTCGTCCACATCGGCCCAGGTTTCAGGCGTTTGTGCTTGCTGCCTGGTCTGACTGGCTGCGCGCATCTGGCGAGCCTGGCTCAATCTGGCATCAAGTGGATGTGACAGGAAGGCGGTCTGCCACGTTGGGTTGCGAACCTGTTGCCGGAAGCGAAGGTAGTCGGCATCAGCCAGGCACAGCTCGTCCCCGTGAATCAGCAGCACGTCATGCCCGAAAGCGTGCAACACGGTGGGGTCAGTGAGTCTGTGTGCGTGGCAGGCATTCAGCATGTCCTGGCCCAGCAGGAAGTCGCGGTTGCCGACCATCATGCCCAGGTGCAGGCGCTGGCCTGCATTGGCCAGAAAGCGAACGCAACTGGCCTCGTAAGCCTGGCTTCGCATGTCGTCGCCTACCCAGGCCTCGAAGATGTCGCCGAGCATCAGGACGGCATCGGCCGGTGTGCTGGCAAGGTAACTGGCCAGCGCCTGCGTGGTGCGCGGCAGTTCGTCGTGCAGGTGCAGGTCGGAGATGAAATCAATACACCGCCACGAGGGCGGTGCATTGAAGATGTCCGGCGACGGAAAGGGGGGCTGGTGCCCCCTGTCATCAGGCATGGTGTCAGATCACGACGGCCTTGGTGATCACGACGTCTTCCAGGGGGACGTCGTCGTGGAAGCCCTTGCGACCGGTCTTGACCTTCTCGATCTGGTCCACCACGTCGGTGCCGGCCACGACCTTGCCGAACACGGCATAGCCCCAGCCTTGAGGCGATTCCGACTTGAAGTTCAGGAAGTCGTTGTTGGTGCCGTTGATGAAGAACTGGGCGCTGGCCGAATGAGGTGCGCTGGTACGAGCCATGGCGATGGTGTACTTGTCGTTCTTCAGGCCGTTGTTGGCTTCGTTGGTGATGGGTTCCTTGGTGGGCTTTTGCTTGAGGCCTGGCTCAAAGCCGCCGCCCTGGATCATGAAGCCCTTGATCACGCGGTGGAACACCGTGCCGTCGTAGTGGCCAGCGTTCACGTAGTCCACGAAGTTGGCCACGGAGACAGGCGCCTTTTCTTCGTCGAGTTCCAGGCGGATCACGCCGGCAGTGGTGTGCAGTTCAACGGTCTTGGTCATGGCTTACTTTTCAATGGTCGCAGATTTGATGATCACGGGTTGCACCGGGACATCGCCATACGGGCCTTTCTGTCCGGTTTCAACCTTGCGGATTTTGTCGACCACATCCATGCCGGACACGACTTTGCCGAAAACGGCGTAGCCATTGCCATCAGGCGCACGGGATGAGTCGAGGAAGTTATTGTCCTTCACGTTGATGAAGAACTGGGCAGTGGCGGAGTCCGGCACATTGGTGCGGGCCATGGCGATCGTGCCACGTGCATTGCTCAGGCCGTTGCGGCTCTCGAGCGGGATCGGCGCGCGCGTGGGCTTTTCCTTCAAGTCGGGGGTCATGCCGCCACCTTGAATCATGAAGCCGTCGATCACGCGGTGGAACACGGTGCCGTTGTAGTGGCCTGCCTTGACGTATTGCACGAAGTTGTCCACCGTCTTGGGTGCCTTGGCAGCGTCCAGCTGGACGACGATATCACCGAGGTTGGTGGCGATCTTGACGTTCTGGGCCCAGGCCAGTTGTGCGCCGAACAGGGCGAGACCAGCGGCCATCCATTTCAGGCTGGTGCCAGCTGGCTTGCGCGCGTTATGCAGGGTCATCAAATCACTCCTTCGAAGAAGATTTTCCACAAGCCGCCTTCCTTGCCCCAGTATTGACGCTTGACTGCACCTGTGCGTTGACCGTCGGCGACTTCGCCAAAGGTCACGACCAGGATGTCGCTCTTGTCTTTCCAGCCGAGGATGGCGACGTCCTTGAGTTGAAGTGCGCGGCCGCGTTGCTGGGTCACTTCCTTTTCCAGGGTCTGGCGCCACTGGTTCAGATCACGTGTACCGCTGGCGAACTGAGGCGAGTAAAAGGACATCAACCGATTCAGGTCTCCGCTGGCCCTTGCTACGCGCCATCCTTCGATCAGGTTGTGCAGACTGCGTCTCTGGAGCTCTGCCTTGGTCGGCGTGACCCATTGCAGCGACTTGGCAATCACGACAGGTGTCGTGCGTGGTTGTACCCGGTCCAGAATGGTTTGCAACTCCGGGTTGGCCAATACCACGCAGCCATCGGTGCTGTTGGGGCTGCGAGCATAGCTGTCGCTTGGCACACCATGCAGCCAGATGCCACCACCCGTCTTGCCCAGGCGACGGTCATATTCGTTGGGATAGTTCAGGGGCAGGGCACCGATGCCGTAGAAGTCGGTCAGCTTCTTGGCGTCCAGGCGGCTGGTGATGTAGTACACGCCCAGGGGAGTGCGCTGGTCGCCCTCGAAGCTCTTGTCAGCGCCCAGTCGCCCGATGGAGGCGTAATGGTCGGCGACCAGTTGAAGGCCGTTGGGGCCATTCTCGAACAGGTAAAGGCGAGACCTGCTGGCGTCGACCGCGATGGCGTGCTTCGTCGTTGGCGGCACTTCAATGAACTGCGTTGGCAGTGCGCCTTGGGGGGGACGGTCGCGCAGCGCCTGCAGTCGACGGTCTGCCTCCATGCGCAGCTGATCGAGCCGCTGGGGCGCTTTGGCAGCCAGATCGTCGGGCGCGTGGCCCATGCTGGGTAAGGGGCGCGCCTGCGCGGTCAGCAGGTCGGCATAAACCAGTTGAGCCAGTTGGAAGTTGGGGACGTCCTTGACCAGGGCCTCAGCCTTGAGCAAGGCTTGCCTGGTCTGCCCGCTGCCAATCAGTTTGTACACATCCAGCAGGCGAGCCTCCGCCGGCGCGGATTGCGCCTTCAGTTCAGGCAGGGGCGCATTTTGGGGGGCGGGCGGTGTGGAGCTTGCGGGGGCTTTGGTGCGGATGAGGCGGGCGTGTCCTGCAGTGGCGGACAGGCAGGCCGCCACCACAAGCAGCATGCCAAGGCATTGATGCGTCTTGCGCATCATGTGCTGCTGGCCTGTTGCTTCAGGCAGGCAGCGAAACTCACCAAGACTCATCACGACCCAGCGCTTTCCTTCGCGATCACCCAGTTGTTGCCAGAGCGCACCATGTCCAGGCGCTTGCCACTGCTGATGCTGAGGCTGTCAGCCTTGTAGTCCTGGTGGAAGCGCACGGTGGCCTTGTTGCCATTGATGTCAACTTTGACGCCCGAGATTTTCACAGAAATATTGCGCTTGCTGGTGATGCGATCGCGGCGCTCCTGTTCCCAGGCCTTGCGGGTCTTGCCGCCGTTGAAGTCCTTGGCGTAGGCCGCGAAGTAGCCGTCCATGTCCTGCTTGCTCCAGGCCGCAGCCCAGGCCTTGACCGCGGACTCCACTTCGCGCTCCTGCGCGGCATCATTTTTGGGTTCAGCCACAGGCGCAGGAGCTGGCGCAGGCGCAGGCTTGACCACAGGTGCTGGTGCTGGTGTGGCCACGGGTGCCGGGGCAGGTGCTGGCTTGGGCGTGGCGACCGGAGGTGCTGGTGGAGCCACGGGCGCCGGTGTCGGTGCAGGGGTTGGTGTGGCCGATGCCGTGGTGATCGAATTGCGCTCCTTGGGGAAGAGGTCTCTGATCATGGCCAGCTTGGGGGCCACCTGAGAGCGCGTGTCGATCTGAAGAGCCTTGGAATAAGCCTGGCTGGCAAGCTTGGCGTACACATCACCCAGGTTCTCGTACGCGGTGGCGTAGCTGGGGTTGGTGCGGATGGCCATTTCCAGGGCCGTGCGGGCCTTGTCATATTGACCTTGCTGGGCGTAGAGCACAGCCAGGTTGTTGAACGGCTCGGGCAGCTCCGGGAAGTCTTCCGTGAGCTTGGTGAACGTGGTGATGGCTTCAGGCGTGCGGCCAGCTTGCGACAGGCTGATGCCACGCAGGAAACGCATCATGGGGTCACGCGGTTTGCTGGACAGGAACTGATCGGCCTTCTGCAGGGCTTCGGCATTCTTGCCGGCGGCGAGCAGCTTCTGGACATCGGAGATGTCGTCAGCGCGAACGCTCAGGGCCGTGACAGACAGGGCGGCGATGGCCAGGCACTTGGCGGCGAGAGCCGTGAGGCGAAGTCCAACTTGAGGCGCAACAGCTTGCATGGAGTGATGGTCCAGTTTGTTTGTAATGAGCGCTGGGTGGGCGCTGAATGCCGTGAAACCATTGCGCATTCACGGGGGCGCAACAGCTCGACGCAAACCTCCAGAGAATAGCAGTCTGCCTGCAGGAGGTGACTTGTCGGTCACCCTCGCTGGCGAGCAGGCCGCTATACTCAACGAATTGTATCTGAGCGGCGTCGTCGCTTAACGTCTTGTATCAGGTGTTGGTGCCAGCCAACCATGTTCGAATACATTCGCCGCAGATCCCCCCTTTGTCTCCCATGAGTTTGCGTCTATTCAATAGCCTGTCGCGTCAGGTCGAGCCTTTTGTTCCCATGACGCCCGGCCAGGTCCGCATGTATGTGTGCGGCATGACCATTTACGACTACTGCCATGTGGGCCACGCCCGCATGATGATGTCTTTCGACGTGGTGCAGCGCTGGTTGAAAGCCTCCGGCTTCGACGTGACCTATGTGCGCAACATCACCGACATCGACGACAAGATCATTCGCCGCTCGGTGGAGCGTGGCATCACGATTCGTCAGTTGACGGACGAGATGACCGTGGCCATGCACCAGGACATCGCAGCCTTGGGTATCGAGCCGCCGACCCATGAGCCACGCGCGACCGAATACGTCGGTCAGATGCTGGATCTCATCGGCAAGCTGGAAGCCAAGGGTCTTGCCTATCGTGCCAGCAATGGCGACGTGAACTATGCGGTGCGCAAGTTCGAGGGTTACGGCAAGTTGTCGGGCAAGTCGCTGGATCAGTTGCGTGCTGGCGAGCGCGTGGCCGTTGACGATGGCAAGCAGGATCCGCTGGACTTCGTGCTGTGGAAGTCCGCCAAGGCAGAAGAGCCCGCCGATGCGAAGTACCCGTCGCCTTATGGCGTGGGCCGCCCTGGCTGGCACATCGAGTGCTCGGCGATGTCGTGCTCGCTGCTGGGCGAGCAGTTCGACATCCACGGCGGTGGGCTGGATCTGCAGTTCCCTCACCATGAAAACGAGATAGCGCAAAGCGAAGGCGCCAACGGAAAGCCCCTGGCCAACTTCTGGCTGCACAACGGCTTCCTGAACGTCGACAACGAGAAGATGTCCAAGTCGCTGGGCAACTTCTTCACCATCCGCGATGTGCTCAAGAGCTACGACGGCGAAACCATCCGCTTCTTCGTGCTTCGTACCCATTACCGCAGCCCCTTCAATTACAGCGATGCCGGGCTGGATGACGCGCGCAATGGCTTGCGTCGCCTCTACACGGCGCTCGACGGTGTGCCGCTGGACGCGGCCGATGATGTCGCGATTGACTGGGCGGAGCCGTCGGCGGCCCGTTTCAAGGCCGCGATGGACGAGGATTTCAATACGCCGATCGCCGTGTCGGTGTTGTTCGATCTGGCTGCCGAGGTCAACCGCTCTCGCTCCGTCGAGGCGGCTCGCTTGTTGAAGGCGCTGGCTGGTGTGCTGGGCTTGCTGCAACAGTCGCCCAAGGCCTATCTGCAAGGCGGCACTGATGCATCCGGCGTCGACGCGCAGGCGATCGAGGCTTTGATCGTGGCCCGTGCCGAGGCCAAGAAGGCGCGCAACTTCGCGGAGGCTGATCGCATTCGCAACGAGTTGACCGCGATGGGCATCGAGTTGAAGGACAGCGCGCAAGGCACGACCTGGGTGAAAGCTTAAATGGGTACGTCTTCCGCCAAGCCGTCCACGACGAGTGACGCCGCCAGCGTGCTGGTGACGCCGCCGTATTGGGACGAGGCCTGCAAGCACCTGGCCAAGCGCGACCGGGTGATGCGCAAATTGATCTCGGATCATGGCTCGGCTCGCCTGTACAGCCGGGGCGATGCGTTCACCACGCTGGCGCGCTCGATCGTCGGGCAGCAGATTTCGGTCAAGGCTGCCCAATCCGTCTGGGAAAAGCTGCTGATGCTGTTCGGGCAGGAGCCGCCCGACAAGCGTGCCCCACTGTCCGTGCAGGGCTTGCTGGCGCAATCGCCCGAGAGCCTGCGGCAGGTGGGCTTGTCTGCCCGCAAGGTGGAGTACATGCGCGATCTGGCCAGGCACTTCGACGAAGGTCAGGTGCATGTGGGCCAATGGCAGCAGATGGACGATGAAGCCATCATCGAAGAGCTGATCGACATCCGTGGCATTGGCCGCTGGACTGCCGAGATGTTTCTGATTTTTCACTTGATGCGGCCCAATGTGTTGCCGCTGGATGACCTGGGCCTGATCAAGGGCATCAGCTTGAGCTATTTCAGTGGCGAGCCTGTGTCTCGCGCAGAAGCTCGTGACATCGCTGAAGCCTGGGCGCCGTACCGCACGGTCGGCACCTGGTACCTGTGGCGCAGCCTCGACCCGCTGCCCGTGGAATACTGACAAGGCCTGGAGTCTAGGAAAGGACGACGCCATGAGCAAAAGACACTTTCTGGAATTCGAGCAACCGATTGCCGAGCTGGAATCCAAAATCGAAGAGCTGCGTTATGTGCAGAGCGAATCGGCTGTTGACATCTCCGAAGAGATCGATCGCCTGAGCAAGAAGAGCCTGCAGCTCACCAAGGACATCTATTCGACCTTGAGCCCCTGGCAGGTCACGCAGATTGCGCGCCATCCTCAGCGCCCTTACACGCTGGATTACGTCAACGAGCTGTTCACGGACTTTCAGGAAATGCATGGCGATCGCCATTTCTCGGATGACCTGTCCATCGTGGGTGGGCTGGCGCGTTTCAACGGTCAGCCCTGCATGGTGCTGGGCCATCAAAAGGGCCGTGACACCAAGGAGCGCGCCATGCGCAACTTCGGCATGTCCCGCCCCGAGGGCTATCGCAAGGCGCTGCGCCTGATGCAGACGGCCGAGAAGTTCGGTCTGCCTGTGTTCACCTTCGTGGACACACCCGGCGCTTATCCCGGCATCGGTGCGGAAGAGCGCAACCAGTCCGAAGCCATCGGTCGCAACATCTTCGAGATGGCGCGTCTGGAAGTGCCCATCATCACGACCATCATCGGTGAGGGTGGTTCTGGCGGTGCGCTGGCCATCAGCGTGGCCGACCAGGTGCTGATGATGCAGTACTCGGTGTACTCGGTGATCTCACCTGAAGGTTGCGCGTCGATCCTGTGGAAGACGGCAGACAAGGCCTCTGATGCGGCCGAAGCGCTGGGCATCACGGCGCATCGCCTGAAGGCGCTGGGCCTGATCGACAAGATCGTCAGCGAGCCGGTGGGTGGCGCACATCGTGATCACAAGCAGGCCTGTGCGAACCTCAAGCGTGCGCTCAACGATGCGCTGCGCCAGGTCAGCGACATGAAGGTCAAGGACCTGCTGCAGACGCGCTACGACCGCCTGCAGAGCTACGGCCGGTACAACGACACCAAGGAGCATTGAGCTCCGGCGGTGGCGGCGGCACGTGAAGGACGGTGATGTCGGCCAGTGAGCTGCAACCGCATCGCGTCGCCGTGGCCTACAGCGCAGGGCGGGATTCCACCGCCCTGTTGCATGCGACAGCCTGCGCCGCACGTGAGTCTGGTGGCGTGGAGGTGCTGGCGCTGCATGTGCACCATGGGTTGAGCGCGCAAGCGGATGCCTGGCTGGCGCATGCCGAACAAACCTGTGCCGAATGGGCGCAGCAAGGCCTGCCTGTGCGCTTGTTGTCGCAGCGGGTGAGCGTGGCGCTCGATGCAGGTGACGGGGTCGAGTCAGCAGCAAGGCGGGCGCGCTATGCCGCCTTGGCCGACATGGCCCGGTCTGCTGGCGCAGATCTGATTTTGCTGGCCCATCATCGCCGGGATCAGGCTGAGACGGTGCTGCTGCAGGCGCTGCGGGGGGCTGGCGTCAAAGGCCTGGCGGCGATGCCCGCAGACATCGAGCGCGATGGGCTGCGATGGGTTCGCCCCTGGTTGCGCCACCCTCGTGTGGCGGTCGAGTCTTATGTCGACTTGCATGGCCTGGCCTTCGTCGATGACGACAGCAATGGCGACAACCGCTTTGCGCGCAACCGATTGAGGCTGGATGTCTGGCAGGCGCTGGAGGCCGCTTTTCCTCAGGCGGAAGCTGCACTGGCAGCTTCGGCTGACAGGGTGCAGGACGTGTTGGAGGGTGTCGAGGATTGGGCGCAGGGGCTGGTGGACTGGCTACACGTCCCTGGCGAAAAGGGCGCGGCTGCGAGTCCGGGCCTGGACGCTGCGCGCTGGGCAGAGTTGACCGGCGCCCAACGGCGTGTGTCGTTGGCGCATTGGTACCGTGGTTGGCAAGGGCAGTCTCTGCCTGCCTCCTGGTTGCTGCGGCTGGCGCAGGAGGTGCCAGGGCTGGTTTGCCGCGGGCAGCCTGCGCGCTGGCCCAGCATCGGTCTGGCGCTGTACCGAGGTGTTCTGCTGCCACTGGATCAGCACCATGCGCAGCCTGAAAACTCGCGCGAGCAAGGCGCAGCGCAGCCCGTAACGGGCCCGGTTGCGCCCGAGGCCTGCGAATGGCGCATCGACGTGCCGGGGGAGCAGCCCCTGTTGGCCTGGAGGGGCACATTGCGGGTGACGCCCGTTTCCCGTGGGGGGGTGGCGCCTGCGCTGCTCGAGGCGGTGCGGGCTACGGGGCGCACGGGTGGCGAGCAGTTCCAGGCCGGGCCTGGCAGGCCGCCCAGGTCGCTGAAAAAGCAGTTTCAGGCGGCAGGGGTCCCGCCATGGCAGCGCAGTGGGCCTTTGATCTGGTCAGGTGACCGACTCGTGTTTGTACCCGGATTGGGCGTGGACGCCAGGTGTCTGGCGCCTGCCGGGAGCACCCAGTGGGGCCTCGAATGGGTGCCTGACGCTCGTTAAATACCGGCCTGGTTGACCGTGGATGCAGCCATGAGGCTAAAATCGAGAGTTTGACCGCGCACGCATTTCTTCTTTCCTGGTGAATCTTCCCTTTGTGTACCCCTGCGTACCTTTGTGTACCTTTGTGTTAAGGCGTGCGGTCCTTTCCAACAACATCTGACATGGCACTGATCGTTCACAAATACGGCGGCACGTCGATGGGCTCTACCGAGCGCATCCGTAACGTGGCCAAGCGCGTGGCCAAGTGGGTGCGGGCGGGTCATCAACTCGTGGTCGTTCCTTCGGCCATGAGCGGTGAAACCAACCGTCTGCTGGGCCTGGCCAAAGAACTCTCCGCGAACCCCAGCGCTCGCGAACTCGACATGATCGCTGCTACAGGCGAGCAGGTGTCTTCGGGTCTGCTGGCCATTGCGCTGCAGGCCGAAGGCCTGGAGTCGGTCAGCTACGCTGGCTGGCAAGTGCCGATCAAGACCGACTCCGCTTTCACCAAGGCCCGCATCGAGAGCATCGACGACGCCCGCGTGCGTGCCGATCTGGCTGCCGGCAAGGTGGTGGTGATCACGGGCTTCCAGGGCGTGGACCCTGAAGGCAACATCACCACGCTGGGTCGTGGTGGTTCCGACACCTCGGCGGTGGCCGTCGCTGCTGCCATGAAGGCCGACGAGTGCCTGATCTACACCGACGTCGACGGTGTCTACACGACCGACCCTCGCGTGGTACCCGAAGCGCGTCGCCTGACCGCCATCAGCTTTGAAGAAATGCTGGAAATGGCCTCGCTGGGCTCCAAGGTGCTGCAGATCCGCTCGGTGGAATTCGCCGGCAAATACCGTGTGCCCCTGCGCGTGCTGTCCAGCTTCACGCCCTGGGATATCGATCTGGCTGAAGAAGCCAAGTCGGGCACGCTCATCAGTTTTGAGGAAGACGAAAAAATGGAACAAGCCGTTGTTTCGGGCATCGCGTTCAACCGCGACGAAGCCAAGATCACCGTGGTCGGCGTGCCCGACACCCCTGGTATCGCCTACCAGATCCTGGGCAAGGTTGCCGAGGCCAATATCGACATCGACGTGATCATCCAGAACGTCTCGCACGACGGCAAGACGGACTTCTCGTTCACCGTCCACCGCAACGATTTCGCCAAGACCGTGGAACTGCTCGAAACCAAGGTGCTGCCTTCGCTGGGCGCTGCCAAGGTGGTGGGCGATCCCAAGATCTGCAAGGTGTCGATCGTGGGCATCGGCATGCGCAGCCATGCTGGCATCGCGGCCACGATGTTCAAGACCTTGTCTGACGAGAGCATCAACATCCAGATGATCACGACCAGTGAAATCAAGACCTCCGTCGTCATCGACGAGAAGTACATGGAACTGGCCGTGCGCGCCCTGCACAAGGCGTTTGGCCTGGAAGAAGCCAAGGCCTGATCGACGTTGTTGATCGGCGTTGTTTTGAACGCAACAAGCAGATCGCTCGGATTTCTGGGCTAGAATGCTCGCTGTTGCTGGAGACGTGACCGAGAGGCCGAAGGTGCTCCCCTGCTAAGGGAGTATGTGGGCAAAACCTGCATCAAGGGTTCGAATCCCTTCGTCTCCGCCAGAACAAGAAGCCCCCAAGTGAGCAATCGCTTGGGGGTTTTTCTTTTGTCTCGATACCGCGAGCTTGAGCGTAAAGTGGCACCCGGCCACGTGTTGAATGCAGGCCAGTGCGTTGGGGGATTCGATGAACGACCTTCAGGTGGTTCTGTCAGCCATGTCAGAGGGCATCGTGATTCAGGATCGCGATGGTCGGGTCATTGAGGTCAACGATGCGGCACAGTCCATTCTCGGCCTGACATATGAGCAGTTGCTGGGGCGAACCTCCATGGAGGCGCGGTGGCGCTCTGTTCGTGAGGACGGCGCCGACTGGCCCGGGGCCGAACACCCCAGCATGGTCGCCTTGCGCAGCGCGCGGCCTCAGCGCAATCAGATCATGGGTGTTGACGCACCAGATCGCGGTCGGCGCTGGATCAAGATCAACGCATCGCCCATCTTCGACGATGGTTGTGCACAGCCTTCTCGTGTGGTGGCGTCCTTTGTGGACGTCACCGAGCAGGTGGACCTGCAAGCGCGATTGGCCCAATCCATCGACGAACTGGGTGACCTCTATAACAACGCACCGTGCGGCTATCACACGCTGGATTCGCGTGGTCGCTTCTTGCGCATCAACGAGACCGAGTTGCGCTGGCTGGGGCTGAGCAGGGAAGAGGTGCTGGGGCGACTGGGACCCACTGATTTCTTCACCGACGAGGGGCGTCAGGTGTTTCAGCGGCATTTCCCGGATGTGCTGGCAGGGCGCGCCATCGAAGGTCTGGAAGTGGATCTGGTCGGGCGCACGGGTGAACGCCGCAGGGTCAGTGTTCATGCTTCGGTGGTGCGCGATGCCGACGGCAGGTTTCTGCATACGCGCTCCGTGCTGCATGACATCACCTCCTTGCAGCAGGCAAGGCAGGTGCTGGAGCAAGTCACGCTGGATCAGTCCACGATGCTCAACAATGACCTCATCGGCATGGTCAAGGTTATTGATCGGCGTTTCGTGTGGGTCAACCCGGGCATGACACGGATATTTGGCTATGCCCCGCACGAGCTGGTGAACCAGCCTACGAGGTTGCTTTTCCTCAATGACGAGGACCACCAGAGCTTCGGGCGAGCGATCCTGGCGGACAGGTCGAAGGGCGAGTATGCGAGGGCGCAAAGCAGGATGCGCCGCAAGGATGGGCGCGTGCTGTGGATCGATGTCAACGCCGCCTTGCTGTCGGAGCAGTCGGGTGAGTCCCTGGGTTTCATGACGGATATCACCGAGCTGAAGGAGGGCGAGGAGGCGCGTTTCAGGGCCGTTCAACTCGAACTGGAGAACCAGCGCGTGAAGGAGCTGCTGCGCGAGCGGGAAGAACTGCTCGACGTACTGGCCCATGAGGTCCGGCAACCCTTGAACAATGCGTCGGCGGCCTTGCAGTCCGCAACAGGTTCAATGGAGCCCGCACGCAGCGAACAGATGGCCTCGCCTGCAGCCAGGGCCCGCCAGGTCATTCACGACGTGCAGGCCTGTATCGACAACACGCTGTCCGTGGCGTCGCTGCTGATGGCCAAGGGGCCCATTCAACGCGAGGACGTGGACATCGACATGGTGGTCAATCTGGCGATTGGTGATATGGCGCCCAGGCAGGTCGGGCGTGTGCTGATGGAGCGCCGTACCGAGACCCGTACGGCCTCTCTCGACGTGGGGCTGATGCGCCTGGCCCTGCGCAACCTGCTGTCGAACGCCTTGAAGTTCAGCCCGGAGAGTTCACCGGTGGTGATCCGCCTGTCGGATTGCGATCAACCCCTGGCCTTGCTGGTGGACGTGGTCGATGCTGGCGGTGGCATTGCCCCTGATCTGTGGCCCAGCTTGTTCGAGCGAGACGACAGGACCAGGCCGGTCGGCGGGGGCCGACGCAAGGGTCTGGGTTTGTACATCGTGCGCCGGGTGATGGAGCTGCACGGCGGGTCAGTTCAGATCCTGCGCAGCGACGCGACTGGCACCACCATGCGGCTGTTGATCGCACAGGGCGGTGACTACTGAAGGTCAGGCGTCGCCAGAGAAGCGCTCGTGCAGTTCGTCGGCCCAGCTGTCGATGTCGGACTTCGAGATGGCCAGCGTCTGCATCGCCAACTCGCCGCCCTTGGCCCATTCCGCGTGGGCATTGAGGCCCTGGAAACGCTGAATGATGTGCTCGACGACCAGGCACAGGGCGATCAGTTCATGGACGACGCTGGTGGCGCCCTCCTTGAGGTAGTCGTAGTCGTGGTGCAGCTTGACTGCGTTGGCGATGTCTTGCGTGAGGCCCCATGAGCGCGCCAGCAGCGAGCCGATGACCGTGTGGTCCGTGGCGTGACGTTCCTGCTCGACCTGGGTGAAAGCCAGTTCGCTGCGATTGGCCTCGACCAGCGTTTCGACGTAGGAGGGCTGGGTGAAGCGTTGTGCCAGCAGGGGAATGCCGACATCGGCGAACAGGCCCATGGTCTGAGCCGTTTCAGGATCGACGCCGACGCGGCGGGCGAGCATGCCCATGGCCTGGCTGCGCTTGGAGGACACGTCCCAGAAGCGGAAGAGGGCGGGGCCGTCGGTCGGCAACACCTTGCGCAAGGCGATTTCCGTGAGAATGTGCTCACATCGCTTGAAGCCGATGATGTTGAAGGCCTCGGTGACGTTGCCGATGCGACGGCTCATGCCCAGCCAGGGTGAGTTGGCGAGCTTGAGCAGTGCGGCCGACATGGCCACGTCCGAGTTGACGATCGCCACCAGGCGATCAATGCGCGGCTCGGCACGTTCCAGTTCCAGCTTGAGGTCGACCAGGGAGCTGGGTCGAGGTGGAATGGTGATGTCCTTGAGCATATCGCGCAGAGTGGGGGATGGCGCTGTCTTGCGCTTGTCGCTCCCAAGCTGAGATTCGATACTGGTTTGCATGAAGACTCCCTGTGGATAGGGTTTTATCGCCGTCTGGTGGGGGATCTGAATCCGAAAACCCGGATGGATATCGGTATTTTTGCTGTACGCGCCACAAATCAGTCAGGCGAGACAGTCCGCTACACTGAAGCCTCGGGAACGGCGCGCGCGCCAGGGTGCCGTAACGTTTTCCGTCAAGAGAACGCCTCTGCTCGGTCAGGGGCGTTTGCTTTGGTGGGTTAGTAGAAGGTTGAACGTGTTCAAGAATCTGACGGTGTATCGAATCGGGCCGGATTGGGCTGCCAGCGCAGCCGAAATCGAGGCGGTGCTGGACAAGGAGCGTTTTGTCGCCTGTGGCGCCACGCAGCAGAAGTCGTCAGGCTGGGTTGAACCTCGTGGCGAGGCCCATGCGCCGCTGGTGGAGGTGGTGGACGGGCACATGCTGCTCAAGCTCATGACCGAGCAGCGTGTGGTGCCGGGTTCGGTGGTCAAGCGTCGCACGGAAGAAATCGCCGAGCAGATGGAGAAGAACACCGGCCGCAAGCCAGGCAAGAAGATCATGAAGGAGCTCAAGGAGCAGGCTCTGCTGGAACTCCTGCCCATGGCTTTCACCAAGCAGGCGGTGACTCGGGTGTGGATTGCACCGAAGCAGCGCCTGTTGATGCTCGACTGCGGCAGCCAGTCCAAGGCGGACGAGGTGGTCACCATGCTGATCAATGCCAACCAGGGGCTGGCGCTGTCCTTGATCCAGACCGAGATGTCGCCCGCTGTGGCCATGACACATTGGCTGGGTTCGGGCGAGCCCCCTTATCAGTTCACGATCGATCGCGAATGCGAGTTGAAATCCACGGATGAGATGAAGTCGGTGGTGCGTTATGCGCGCCACGATCTGGATACCGATGAAGTGAAGCAGCACATTGTCAGCGGCAAGGTGCCCACGCGCGTGGCCATGACCTGGCGCGATCGCGTGTCCTTCATCCTCACCGAATCCATGCAGCTCAAGAAGGTGGCCTTCCTGGACGTGGTGTTCGAAGGCCCCATGGCGGCTGCCGGCAAGATGGACAAGGGCGAAGCCTTTGATGCCGATGCCGCGATTGCCACCGGTGAGCTGATCGAGTTGATCCCGGATCTGCTGGAGGCGCTCGGCGGCGAGCAGGTCATAGGCCTGGGTTCGACGCCACTTGCGTCGGATGCGCCGGTGCCGCCAGCCAGGACAGAATCTGCGCCACCACCCAGGGAGCTGCATCCAGCGGGAGATCATGCCCCGCCGTGGGATGTCTGAGCAAGGGTAGCTGCCAGCGCCGCGCCAGTTCGGCCGAGCAATCTGGATGGACCAGCCTGTCGCCCAGGCCGTTGAGGATCAACAGCGGTACGGGTGGCCTTTGCTGTGGCGCTCGGTAGCGCGTGGCGGCCCACAACTGGCGCAGGCCGTTTTGTGTGCTCACCGGGTGGGCGGCGCGCAGCGCAAGCCATCTGGCCATCGTGTCATCGGGATCGTTCGGGTGCCGCGTGGTCATGGCCATGATGGCGCGCTCCCAGCTTTGTGCGTCTGCCTGCCCCAGCAGCAGCTTCAGGATGAGGGGGTAGTTGCGCGCTTGCAGGCGATGCCAGAACGGACTGAAGGGCCGCAGACTGGTGTTGATCAGCGCACAACGGGTCAACTCGCCAGGATAGGCCTGCGCCCACGCGACGGTGACCATGGCCCCCAGGGACATGGCGATCACGCTGTAGGGCGGCCGGTGCCCCTGCGCCCGCAAACTGGCCCGGACGGACTCGACCATGGTCTCCACCCGCGTCGGGCTCACCTGCAGATGCAGCTCTCCGTTGCCGGGCAGATCAGGCGTCAGCACCAGGTCGCCAACTGGCAAGGCTTGCTGGAGCAAGGGCACGAAGGCGCCCCAGTGCCCTTGTTCGCGTGTCAGGCCTCGCAACAGTATCCAGGTGCTCATGACAGCCCTTTCATTTGGGTCTGACCAGGCCTGATCGCCTGGGCTTGGGCAGTTCGGGGTACCAGCGGGCCAGCGCCTGGCGGTGGTGCAGATCGCGCTCATGCTCGTCGGGCTGCCAGCGGCTGTGGCTGGCCACTGCGCGGGTCATGAAGTCCAGCAAGGCCATGTGCCGGCGCAAGACGCGTTGCTGTCGGTGCGCGATCAGCGGGTTGAAGATCCCATGGCGGCTGAACAGCTGGCGCGGGTTCTTCTTCACCCAGATCCACGAACCCATCTCCAGGGTGAGGGGCAGGAAGATGTGCTGAGGGTGCCGCTCTCGGCCCAGCAGGTAGAGGTGATCCCACAGATCACCATGTGTCAGGTAGTGCACGCTTTGCGGCTCGAACACATAGCGATGGTGTGCGTGGGTCTGGTCAAAGATGCGGTGCAGGGCGTGGAGCTCGGCCAGGTGCGCAAGGGGCTCGGTGGTGTGCGCAAAAGGAAACCAGATGCGGTCCTGCACACCAAATCCGGAGTGGCAATCGACGGCAGCACTGAAAGGGCTCGTCAACAATGATTGTTCGACCACCTGGCACAGGGCGTAGCTCTCTTCTTCCATGGGCGCGCGCTCCGGGCCCCGGTACCAGGGCAGGGTCGCACTCAGACGTTGCCCGCCAATCAGAAACGGCACGTCTTCCTTGGCGTCGATGGGGGCGTTGCGCATCAGGTCGACGCCATGTGGGTTGGCGCGCGTTCCTTGCCAGAGGCCGCCGGGGTTGACCAGGGGCATGAAGACCAGTCGGACGTCGCCCAGCAGATCGTGCAGCGCCTTGTCCCACTTCAGGCGGTGAACCAGGCTGCCCAGGTAGGCCAGCACGACTTCGGCGCCGATGCGCTCCAGGCCATGGACGCCGCCAAAAAAGCCGATGGCGGGCGCAGCCGGATCGCGGCTGCCCATGGTGACGGCCAGCACGTCAAACTGATGCGAGCCCATCGCGACCTTGCACATTGTCTGGGCGTCCAGATGCGTGCCGCCCAATTCAATCAGGCGATGTAGTTCTTCCAGTTCGGGCAGGGCGGATGCGGGCACGCTGGGGGCGTCGGTCGGACGACGTGGGTGGTGAAGCGAAACCCGAGAGCGTAGGTGCGGCACATGTCAGCTGTGCGACAAGCGGCGGGGGGCCTGTCACCGCCGTGTCATTTGCGCCTCATAAGCTGACGAGCCAGCCAGGACCGTTTTCTGGCAGGAGTACTCGCATGCATCGCTCCCATATGTCCCGCCCTATAGGGAGGCAGGCATTCAAAGTCGCGGTGATCACCTTGGCGGCTTTGGGTGGTCTGGTTGAATACGCGGCCCTGTTGCGTGTTCGCCTGAGTTCCCAACTCACGGCGTTGCGCCAGTTCTGAGTTCATGCGTTTATCGCATATGAAGCATTGATTTGCTTCGTTCTGCTGGAGGGGGCTTGTTCATACGATTCAGTCATCAAATCATGCTGATGTCTGCAATAAAGTCATGAAGAAACCCGCTGCATACCGCCCCATTCATTCGCCTCGTTGGTTCCTGCTGAATCTCACGCTGTCGGCCCTCGCTTTGACTTCAATCGGCGTGGCCTCCCTGGCGCCTGTGGTCGCCCACGCCAAGGAGGTCACGCTGCTCAACGTGTCGTACGACCCCACGCGAGAGTTTTATCAAGATTACAACAAGGCCTTCGCCAAATACTGGAAAGGCAAGACCGGCGACGACGTGACGGTTCGCACCTCACACGGTGGTTCCGGCAAGCAGGCCCGCTCTGTGATCGATGGCCTGGATGCCGATGTGGTGACACTGGCCCTGGCCTACGACATCGACGAAATCAGCCAGCGCGCCAAATTGTTGCCTGGCGACTGGCAAAAGCGCCTCAAGCACAACAGCTCGCCCTACACCTCCACCATCGTGTTCCTGGTGCGCAAGGGCAATCCGAAGGGCATCAAGGACTGGGATGACCTGGCCCGCCCTGGTGTGCAGGTGATCACGCCCAACCCCAAGACCTCGGGTGGTGCGCGCTGGAACTATCTGGCGGCCTGGGGCTATGCCGCGAAGAAATACGGCTCTGACGCCAAGGCGCAGGAGTTCGTGGGCAAGGTGTACAAGAACGTGCCGGTGCTGGACTCTGGCGCGCGTGGCGCGACGACCACCTTTGTGGAGCGCGGGATCGGTGACGTCCTGCTGGCCTGGGAGAACGAGGCGCTGCTGGCCATCAAGGAGCTGGGCCCGGACAAGTTCGACATCGTCGCCCCGTCCGTGAGCATCCTGGCCGAGCCCCCCGTGACCGTGGTCGACAAGGTGGTGGACAAGCGCGGCACGCGCGCGGTGGCACAGGCTTATCTGGACTACCTGTACTCAAATGAAGGGCAGGATCTGGCCGGGCAGAACTACTACCGGCCAATCGACCCTGCTGCAGCCGCCAAGTACGCCAGACTGTTCCCCAGGATCAACCTGTTCACGATCGATGAGGCCTTTGGTGGCTGGACCAAGGCACAGAAGACGCACTTCAGTGACGGTGGCGTCTTCGACCAGATCTACATCAAGCGCTGATCAGATATCGAACTGCTCGCCCGTCTCGGCACGGGCGGCCATGTCGACCACCTTGCGCGTCAGAGGTGGCGCAAAGGTCTCGATGAAAGCGTAGAAATAGTTGCGCAGGAAGGCGCCCTTGCGGAACGCCAGGCGCGTCATGTTGACGGCAAACAGGTGGCCCGCGCCGATACCGCGCAGGTTCAGGTCGCGCTCTTCGTCGAAGGCGATGGCCGCGACGATGCCCACGCCCATGCCCAGTTCCACATAGGTCTTGATCACGTCGGCGTCCATGGCGGTGAGCACGATGGAGGGTGTGATGCCTTCGCGGGCAAAGGCCTCATCGATGTGCGAGCGGCCCGTGTAGCCTTCGTCATACGTGATGAGGGGGAAGCGAGACAGGCGTTGCAGTGTCAGCGGCTCGCCATCCAGCAGAGGATGCCCGGGCGGCACCACCACCGCGTGCGTCCACGTGTAGCAAGGCAAGGTGACCAGTTGCGGGTACTGGGTCAGTGACTCGGTGGCGATGCCGATGTCGGCCTCTCCGCTGATGAGCATGTTGGCAATCTGGTGGGGCGAGCCCTGGTGCAGGCTGAGGGTGACCTGCGGGAACATCTCCCGGAAATCCTTGACCGCAGAGGGCAGGGCGTAGCGTGCCTGCGAGTGGGTCGCGGCGATCGACAACGGCCCGACGCCGTGCTCGGAAAAGTCGCGAGAAGCCTGGCGCAGGTTTTCGGCATCGGCCAGCATGCGCTCGACGATGGGCAGGACCTGCGCACCGGGCTCCGTCAAGCCGGTCAAGCGCTTGCCTGCGCGGACGAACAGGTCGATGCCCAATTCCTCTTCCAGCTCCCGGATCTGTCGGCTGACACCCGGCTGGGAGGTGTGCAGCGCATGGGCCACCTCGGTCAGGTTGAAGCCTCTGCGAACCGCTTCACGGACTGATCTCAGTTGCTGAAAGTTCATAAGCTTGCTCTCTACATGCGGATTTCGTATTTTGATGCTGTCGAAATATGCGTAAAACAATGATTTGCGCATATGCATGTGAAGAAACCGGATAAGCAGGGCTGGGCGCGGGTTGGGAAAACTTGAGCCATCAAGTGTGAGCAATTGAAACGAGGCGATCAGGTCGATGGTCGATGCCTGCCGGCGTCGTGCTCGCGGTCGGTGGCTCGGGTGTGCCGTTCCGGCTCGCGCGGATCTGCAATTTCCGGCATCCGCGTCAAATCCATCACATGTGATCGGACGACTCCTCTGGACACACGGCCGCTGGCATGAGTTGCTGGAAGCAGGTGTTCCACTCAATTGGAGTCCGTCATGCAGGCAAAGACACTCTGTTTCAGTTTTGTGGCCGGGCTGATGCTGGCCATGACCAAGCCCGCCATCGCCGGTGTACCGGAAGACGTGCGCAAGGACTTCGCCCATGCTGTTTACCATGGCTCACCTGAACTGGTTCACAACCGCAACCCGCAGCCGCTGTTGCGCGCGGTGATCGTGCTCAACGTGAAGCTCGATGACGGAGACCATTGGCGCGCAGAGGTGCTGCGGACCAATGACGAGCAGCCGGAGATGCTGGCGCGTGCGATGGAGACAGTGCGTCGCGCCCCGGCGATTCAGTTGACCGAGGAAGCCAAGGCCGAACTGCGCCGAAACGGCCTGATCGAGGCCTGGCTGTTCGACAATGACGGCAGCTTCCAGGTCAAGACACTGGCCAAGGCGCAACGGCGCACCATGTAAGGTCGGCAGGGCTGAGACTCAGGTCAGAATAGCGGGATGACTGATGCCCGCTCCTCCCTGATCATCTTCAGCCCCTCCGGCATCGTGCCGACGGCTGCCCCGGTACGCAAGGCAGCCAGACGGCTCGCCGCCTTGGGCTTCGATGCCCAGGTGGATGAATCGGCCCTGCTCAAGCACCAGCGCTTTGCTGGAGACGACGAGGTGAGGCTGGCGGCCATCCACCGTGTGGCTCAAACCGCACCTGATGTGGCCTTGGCCACACGCGGTGGTTACGGCCTGAGCCGCCTGCTGGACCGCATGGACTGGGCCGTGATTGCCAAAAGCGTGGAGCGCGGCACCGCTTGGGTGGGCTACAGCGACGTCACGGCCATGCAATTGGGTGCCCTGGCTCACAAGGCTACTGGCCCGGCCAAGGTGGAGGAGGGCGTGACCGCCGGTTTCTGGGCGGGCCCGATGGCCTGCGACGACTTTGGCCGTGCAGACAGCCCCGAAGGCGGCGACGATGTCACCCAGGATTGTTTTGTCGAGGCGATGACGGGCGAGCTGGAGGCCGTGGGCTTTCGCGCCGAAGCGGGCCACGACGGGCTGGAGGTGTCCGGCCGTTTGTGGGGGGGCAACCTGGCCATCGTGCAAGCCCTGCTGGGCACGCCGCACTTTCCCAAAATCAAGGGTGGCGTGCTCTTTCTGGAAGATGTGAACGAGCACCCATACCGGATCGAGCGGGCGCTGCTGCAATTGCACCAGACCGGCGTGCTTGAGCAACAGAAAGCCATCGTGCTGGGCGCGTTCACCGAATACCGCAAATCGCCCCTGGACCGTGGCTACAACCTGAAGACGGTCATTCAGTACCTGCGCACGCAGATCAAGACGCCCATCCTGACGGGGCTGCCTTTCGGGCACGTGCCGGTCAAGCTGACGCTGCCGCTGGGCCGTCAGGTCAACCTGGTGGTGCAAGGGCGCGACGCTTTTGTGATGTGGTGATCCTACCGGGCTGCGTGGGCGCCAAGGCAGGACACAATAGGTGCCCATGCACATCTTGCTGACCAGTCTTGCTCAACGCTTCCAAGCCGGTACCAGCCGGGGCGCCGGCGTGAGACACGTGTTGCGCCTGATGCACCTGGCGTTGGCCAGCCTGCTGCTGTCCGTGCTGGCAGCCTGTGACAACAGCCCGCATCCGGACGGCTCCGCTGCGCAGAACACGCTGTACACGGCGTTCAACGAACGTTCGCCCCGTTATCTGGACCCGACTTCGTCCTACAGCAGCAACGAGACGCCCTACACCTATCAGATCTACGAGCCGCTTTACGCCTACCACTACCTCAAGCGCCCCTATACCCTGATTCCGCGTGCGGCGCAGGCCGTGGTGGCGCCCCATTACGTGGACAAGCAAGGCCGCGCGCTGCCGGATGACGCGCCCGCCGATCAGATCGCCGAGAGCATCTACGAGATCCACATCAAGCCCGGCATCCTGTTTGCCCCGCATCCTGCCTTCGCCAAGGATGCGCAGGGCCAGTACCTGTATCACCACCTCAGCAGGCAGGACGTGGGCGACAAGCGCAGCCCCTGGCAGTTCGAGAAGCAGGGCACCCGCGAGCTGGTGGCTGACGACTACGTCTATGCCATCAAGCGCCACGCCACCACGCGCACGGCCGCACCGGTTTTTGGCACCTTCTCGGAGTACGTGGTGGGCCTGGCCGAGTACGGCAAGTTGATCCGCGCGGAAGACAAGAAGCTGCGTGCAGGCCTGGCGCCGTCGGTGCGAGACAAGCCTTTCCTGGATTTCCGCAAGTGGCCACTGGCCGGCGCCGAGGCCGTGGACAAACACACCCTGCGCATCCGCATCATGGGCAAGTACCCCCAGTGGAAGTACTGGATGGCCATGACCTTCCTGGCGGCCATTCCCTGGGAGGCAGATGCCTTCTATGCCCAGCCCGGCATGGCTGATCACGGCTTGTCGCTCAACACCTGGCCCGTGGGTACCGGGCCGTACATGATGGCCGAGTACGTGCAGGACCGCCGTCATGTGCTCAAGCGCAACCCGAACTACCGGGGTGAGCCCTATCCATGCGACGGCACGGCGCAGGACAAGGCCGAGGGCCGCCTGGCCGATTGCGGCAAGCCCACGCCCTTCATTGACACCATCGTTTTCAACATCGAAAAAGAATCGGTGCCGCAGGACACCAAGTTCCGCCAGGGCTATCTGGACGTTCCCGAGTTCGATCAGATGAGCTACGGGAACGCCTACAAGATACAGATGGAGGATTCGCCCTCCTTCAACAAGGAGTTCCAGGACAAGGGCATCGTGCTGTCGCGCAATGTGGATCTGTCGAGCAAGTACATGGGCTTCAACTGGCTGGATCCCGTGGTGGGCCAGGGCGACACACCCGAGCAGAAGCTGAAGAACCGCAAGCTGCGCCAGGCACTGTCGATTGCCATCGACTGGGACGAGTACAACCGCATCTTCCCCAAGGCGGCGGGTGAGGTCGCGCAAGGGCCCTTGCCTGGCGGCGTGTTCGGCTCGCGCCATGGCACGCTGCAGGGCGTCAATCCGGTGACACACAAGGTGGTCAATGGTTTGATTGTGCGCAGGCCCATCGAGGACGCGAAGAAGCTCCTGGCTGAAGCAGGCTATCCGGACGGCCGCGATGCCCGAACCGGCAAGCCGCTGGTGCTCAACTACGACTATGGTGCGCCCGCCACGCCCGAGGCCAAGGCCACGCTGGACTGGACCACCAAGCAGTTTGCCAAGCTCGGCATTCAACTGGAGATCCGTGCCACCGACTACAACCAGTTCCAGGACAAGGTCCGCCGGGGCAAACACCAGATCTTCAGTTGGGGCTGGCTGGCCGACTACCCGGATGCCGAGAACTTCCTCTTCCTGCTTTACGGGCCGGGCGCGAAATCCGTGCACGATGGCGAAAATGCCGCCAACTACCAGAGCCCCGAATACGACAAGCTCTACGCCAGGCTGCGCTTCATGGATGACGGCCCCGCCAAGCAGGCCGTGATCGACCAGATGGTGCGCATCCTGCAAGAAGATGCGCCCTGGTCCTGGGGCTACTTCCCTTATGCCTCGGGCGCCTATCACCGCTGGGTCCACAACGGCAAGCCCAGCATCATGGTGCGCGATCAGGCGCAGTACTACCGGCTGGACACGGCCGATCGCGCACGCAGCCTGCGTGAATGGAACAAGCCTTTCTACCTGCCGCTGGTATTGCTGGTGTTGATCCTGGCCTGCATGGGCTGGTGGGCGGCCCGCATGGTGAGGGCGCGCGACATGCGGACGGCCTTGCCGGCTGATCCTTCCACATCCTTGAGCAGGGGCCGCTGATGCTGCAATACATCCTGCGCCGCCTGGGCTACGGCTTCCTCATCCTGATCGGGGTCAACCTGATCACCTTCGTGCTGTTCTTCACCGTCAACACGCCGGATGACATGGCGCGGCTGAACATTGGCGGCAAGCGCGTCACGCCAGATCAGATCGAGAAGTGGAAGGTCGAGCGCGGCTACGACAAGCCCATGCTGTTCAATCCGCAGGCTGAAGGTGCGAGCAAGCTCACCGACACCGTGTTCTGGGACAGATCCATTTCCCTGTTCAAGTTCGAGTTTGGCCGGGCGGACAACGCCAGCGGTGGCGACATCGGCTACCAGATCCGCCAGCGCATGGGCGTGAGCCTGCAGCTCACGGTGCCGCTTTTCCTGATGGGGCTGCTGGCCAGCGTCATCTTTGCCTTGTGGCTGGTGATGTTCAGAGGCACACCCATTGATTTCTGGGGCGTGGTGCTGTGCGTGTTCATGATGTCGATCTCCAGCCTGATCTACATCATCGCGGGGCAGTTCATGTTTTCGCGCATGGCCAAACTGGCGCCGATCTCGGGCTATGCCAACGGGCTGGATGCCGTGCGCTTCCTGGTGTTGCCAATCTGCCTGATGCTGGTGGCCAGCCTGGCGGGGCAGGCGCGCTTCTTCCGCACCCTGTTTCTGGAAGAGTCCGGCAAGGACTATGTGCGTACGGCGCGGGCCAAGGGGCTGACTGAGGGCCGGGTCCTGAGTCGCCACGTGCTGCGCAACGCCATGCTGCCCATCATCACGAGCGCGGGTGCTTCTCTGCCGGGGCTGTTCATGGGCGGCTTGCTGACCGAGAGCTTCTTCGGCATCCCGGGCCTGGGCGCCTACACGATTGACGCCATCGCCAGCCAGGATTTCGCCATCGTTCGCTCGATGGTGTTCCTGGGTTCGGTGCTGTACATCCTCTCCAACATCCTGATCGATGTGGCCTATACCTGGGCCGATCCTCGGGTGCGGATGCAATAAGGCGGGCGCGACACATCATGGGATTCAAGACCGTCATCTTGTGGACCGACGTGGTGCTGTGGCTGATGCTGCTGGGCCTGGTCCAGTATGTTCGTGTGGTCAGGCGAGACGAGGCCTTGCGTGCCACCTGGCAGCGCGTGTTCGTCACGCCTGCGGGCATGGCCTCTGCTGTGGTGTTGACGGCCATGCTGCTGGTGACCCTGGCTGACAGCTTCCACTTCCGCCGCGCGCTGCCCATCGTCAATGGCGGCGCTCAGGCCTATGACACCCGCACCGAATCCGTGCTGGATCAGGGGCTGGCCAAGTTGATTGCCAGCAGGGAGAACAGCTACTCCAGCCCCTTGGCGACCCATGGCTTCACCAAGGAAACCGTGCCGCCCAAGGCTGGCGCCAAGCCGGAGCTGGATGAAAACGGCCTGCCGGCGCTGCCCAAGCGTGAGTTTCCCCGTCTCAAGCATGGTGGGGCTGGTTTGACCGACACGGACAAGGGCTGGGCGGCTGATGTGGCGCAACGCGTGCTGGCCGGAACGGCTGGCGGCGCGGGCATCGCCCTGGTCCTGTTTGTGGCACTGCGTTCCCGCATGGGTGATGACAACCCGCTTGCCTGGCGCGCGGCCTGGCTGACCGCCAGTTGCCTGGGCTTCCTGCTGGCCTGGGGCGTGGCCTTGAGCTGGGGCGATGGCTATCACGTGCTGGGCACGGACCGCACGGGCAACGATGTGCTCTACATCACCATCAAGAGCATCCGCACGGCTTTCGTGATCGGCAGCCTGGCGACCATTGCCACGATTCCCCTGGCGCTGGCGTTCGGGATTGCCGCGGGCTACTTCAAGGGCTGGATCGATGACGTCATCCAGTATCTCTACACGGTGTTGTCGTCGGTGCCGAACATTCTGCTGATCGCCGCCTGCGTGTTGATGATGCAGGTGTTCATCGACAAGCACCCGGAACTGTTCGAAACCGGTCTGGAGCGGGCCGACCTGAAGATCTTTCTGCTGTGCGTGATCCTGGGGCTCACGGGGTGGGCCGGCTTGTGCCGCATGCTGCGCGCCGAGACGCTCAAGCTGCGCGAGCTGGAGTACGTGCAGGCGGCCACAGCCTTTGGCGCGAGCCCCTGGCGCATCATGCGCCGCCACATCCTGCCCAATGTGATGCACCTGGTGCTGATCACCACGGTCATCGAGTTTTCCAGCCTGATCCTGTACGAGGCCGTGTTGTCCTATGTGGGCATCGGCGTCGACCCGTCGATGAACAGCTTTGGCGGCATGATCAACCAGGCGCGTGTCGAGATGTCGCGCGATCCGGTGGTGTGGTGGTCTTTTGCGTCGGCTTTCGTGTTCATGGTGGGCATCGTGTTGTCTGCCAACCTGTTTGCCGATGCGGTGCGGGATGCCTTTGATCCGCGTGCCCGTGTTGCCCGTCCTGTCAAACGCCTGGCGGCGGCAAGCTGAGGAGCCCGACCATGTTGCAACTGCAAGATCTGCAAGTGGTGCTGGATGCCGATGCCGGCCTGGTCAAGGCGCTCGATGGTGTCAGCCTGACGCTGCAGCGTGGCGAAACCTTTGCCCTGGTGGGGGAGTCGGGCTGCGGCAAGAGCATGACGGCGCTGGCCATCATGCGGTTGTTGCCAGATAACGGCCGTGTGATGCGTGGTCGTGTGGCCTTGAGCAACAAGGTGCCCGACGCCAAGCCCAACGAGTTGCTGGCGCTGCCCGAGTCCAGCATGCGCCGCATCCGTGGGGGCCGTGTCGGCATCATTTTTCAGGAGCCTGCGACCAGCCTGAACCCCGTCATGCGCGTGGGCGATCAGATCGTCGAGGCCATCGAGGCGCACACGAACCTGCGCGGGGTACATGCCCGCAACAAGGCCATCAATTGGCTCAAGCGCGTCGGCATCCCCGAGCCCGAGCGCCGCATCGACAGCTACCCCTTCGAGATGAGTGGTGGCCAGAAGCAGCGCGTGATGATCGCGATGACGCTGGCGGCCGAGCCCGATTTCCTGATTGCGGACGAGCCCACCACGGCGCTGGACGTGACCATTCAGAAGCAGGTGCTGGACCTGCTCAAGGAACTGCAAGGCGAGCGGCAACTGGGTCTGCTGTTGATCACACACGATCTGGCCGTGGTGGCCGACATGGCGCACCGCGTGGCCCTCATGTACGCCGGGCAGATCATCGAAGAGGCGCCAGCCGAGGTGTTCTTCAAGCGCCCCCGCCATCCTTATGCCCGCAGCCTGTTGCAGGCTTTGCCGGATGGCGTGCTGCGTGGCCAGAAGCTGGCCGCTATTGCCGGTACGGTGCCACCCTTGTGGCAAACCTTTACCGCATGCCGATTCGAGCCTCGTTGTGAGCGCGCGCAGGCGCAGTGCCGTGCGCAGGCGCCCAAGCTGGAGCGTCTGGGGCAGCAATCGGTGCGGTGCTTTTTCCCCGTGACGCCGGATGCGTCTGCATCGCCACCTGGCACGGGTCAGGCTGTTGGTGCTCAGGCGGTTCAGTCTTCGTCCATCGCCGCGTCGAGCTCGACGCCCTTGCTGGACGTGCGCGGGCTGAGCGTGCGCTTTACTTCTGGTGGCGGCTTGTTCCGCCAGCCTCATGTCGTGCAGGCGGTGTCCGACGTGTCGTTCCAGGTGCATGCCGGGCAGACCTTGGCACTGGTGGGGGAGTCCGGTTGCGGCAAGACCACGACGGGGCGCGCCATCGTGCAGTTGCTGCGCGGGCAGCCTCAGATTCAGGTGGCAGGCGAGGCCTGGCTGGATGCGGGTGCAGCCAGTGGTGCCGGTCGGCTCGATTTGTTTGCCATGCAGTCGGCGGCCTTGTTGAACGCGCGCCGCTCCGTGCAGATGGTGTTCCAGGATCCGTTCGCTTCGCTCAACCCGCGCATGCGCGTTCAGGACATTCTGCAAGAAGGCCTGGTGATTCTGCGCCCTGACTGGTCACAGGATCAGCGCATGGCACGCGTGCGCGAACTGGTCGAGCGGGTGGGCTTGCGCGCCGATGCGCTCCATCGCTTTCCGCATGAGTTCTCGGGGGGCCAGCGTCAGCGCCTGGCGATCGCGCGTGCGCTGGCGGTGGAGCCGCGTGTTCTGGTGTGCGATGAGCCGACCTCTGCGCTGGATGTGTCCGTGCAGGCGCAGATCCTCAACCTGTTGAGGGAGTTGCAGCAGCAACTAGGCCTGGGCATGCTGTTCATTACCCACAACATGGGCGTGGTCGCCTATCTGGCGGATCGTGTGGCCGTGATGAAGGCCGGACGCGTGGTGGAGCAGGGCGATGCGCAGGCCGTGTTCGAATCGCCTCAGGACGGCTACACCCGTACCTTGCTGACCGCCGTGCCCAAGCGGCCGGTGTGAAGGCTTGTCAGATGCCCATCTTGCCGAGCGTGTCCATCACGTCGCGCAAGGTGTTGGCCAGATAAGGGTGCTCGGCGGCGAAGCGTGCTTCGATCTGCTGGGCACGGTCTTCCAGCGTGGCGTCGTCAGCTTCACGCGTCAAGGGGCTGCCTTGCGCGAGCACTTTCTGGATGTCCTGATCCAGCGTCTGCAGCTGCTGCTTGAGTTGTTCGTCAACAGGCTGACCAGACTCCAGTTCGGTCTGCAACTTCTTCAACAGCGATGCCAGCTCTTGTTTGTCCATGTGGTGTTCTCCGGTTCACGCTTTGATTGTGCCAAGCGAAGGCTCTCGCGCCTAGGCCATGGCACCATCATCAACGTGATCCAGATCATTCATGCACGCAAGCGGGTGCGCTGTGGTGAAAACGCGCCGCCGGTGAACTCGCCGCGGTGCAGGTCATACATGTGGCGAACCCATTGCAGGGCCTTGCGGTCACGCCAGGGTTTGATGGCGTCGGCCATGCTCGCAGCAAACTGAGGGTCGCCATACACGGGGTGCTGCTGCGGGCAGGCGATAGGGGCGAGCAGGGCGGCTGCGGTGATGTCGGCCGCCGAGAAGCGGTTGTTCACCAGGTAGAAGCGGCCATCCGTCAGCTGGGTATCCAGCCAGTTGATCTCTCGCGTGATGCGCTGCAGCGCCAGCTCGGCGCGCTGGGGTGTGATGCTCAGCTTGCGGCGAAACGCCCAGCGCACGAAGGGGTAGGCCGCACGCAGGAAGGCGGCCTGGCTGCCGCTGGCATGGTCGGTCCAAAGGCGCAGGATGTGGTCATCGGCCTTGCCGAAACTGTTGGCGTACAGAAAGCGCGCCACGTCCTTGCCGATGGCATCAAAGCGTTGTTCGACATCGCGCACGGCTTGCTGGTGGCTGGCAGGAAGGATGTCCAGTGGCCCGTAGTTGTCGAGCAGCCAGTCGAGGATACGGGGGCTGTTCTGGATGGCTGTGCGGGGTGTCTGCAGGATGGGCAGCGTGGTCTGCCCGCGTTTGCCCATGCGCAAGGCGGGCAACATGTGGAATACCGGTGTCATGCAGACTTCACGATACGGAATGTGGCAGTGGTCCAGCGTCCAGCGGATCTTTTCGCTGTAGTGGGACATCGCAAACGTGTAAAGCGTGAGGCCGCTGGGGGCATTGGTTTTCATGAGAAAGGCGCACAAAGTGACTTGTCGTCATTCTGGTGAAGGGAGGTCATCCCTAGAATTGGCGTTATGGACATCTTTGATGCTGATGTGGCCAAATTGGCCGTTGCGCCGCCCAAATCGTCGGGGCGGCGGGTTCACCGCGTGGGCGTGCTGGTCTGCGAGGAGGCCAGTCTGGCCAGCCTGGGCTTGCTCATGGACGTGTTCCGAATGGGCAACCAGTTGCCGGGGCCGCATCGGTTTGAGTTGACGCGTGTGAGCGACAACGGCCTGCCGGTGCATCATGCCGATGGCGAGCTCAGGGTCGAGGGCGATGTCTCGTTGCTCAAGGGTATGGACCTGGTCGTCGTGCCGTCCATGTGGACCATGGGGCCTCGCGCAGTCGAGCGTCATCCGGTGCTGGTGGCCGCCTTGCGCGATCTGCCTGAGTCGGTGCTGGTGGTAACCATGTGCTCAGGGGCCTATCTCCTGGCCGCGACGGGGCGCCTGGCAGACAAATGCGTCACGACGCACTGGATGCTGGCGGATGGTTTGCAGGCGCGTTACCCGGACGTGCATGTGCAGGCCGGCGAGAACCTGGTTCAGCAAGGTGGCCTCATCTGTTCGGGCGGCTCGCTGGCGGGTGTGGATGCCTGCCTGCATGCCGTGCAGCTTCTGACCGACAGGCGCACCGCCAAAGACCTCGCGGGCCTGCTGGTCACGGATATGAGCAGGGGGCCGCAGTCCAGGTTCATGCCCTCGCTGGGCATGCGTCGCCATGCGGATCGTGAGATCAAGCTGATACAGGATCGCCTGGAGGCGCAGTGTGATCAGTCCTTTTCACTGGATGAGCTGGCGGGCTTCGTCCATATGAGCGTGAGAACCCTGCAGCGGCGCTTCCTGGCGGCCACAGGCATGACACCCGTTCAGTATCTGCAGGCTGTGCGCATCGAGCGCAGCAAGGATCTGCTGGAGTCGGAGCGCCTGCCTGTGCCGGACATCGCGGCACGCGTCGGCTACCAGGACCGTGTGGCCTTTGGTCGACTGTTCAAGAAAATGGTGGGCATGACCCCGGCGGCCTACAGGCAGAAGTACCAGTGAGGTACCTCTGCGCAGGGCTTTGATGGATCAGTTGTGATCAGAGTGCTTCGCTGCTGCCCGCCATCACGTGGCTGAAGCCGCCATCCACGTAGGTGATTTCGGCGGTGACGCCTGCAGCCAGGTCGGAGAGCATGAAGGCAGCGACGTTCCCGACGTCTTCAATCGTCACGTTGCGGCGCAGCGGCGCGTTTTCTTCCACCACGCTCAGGATCTTGCTGAAGCCCTTGATGCCGGCGGCCGCCAGCGTCTTGATCGGGCCGGCCGAGATGCCGTTGACGCGGATGCCCTTGGGGCCCAGGCTGGCGGCCGTGTAGCGCACGCTGGCTTCCAGCGAGGCCTTGGCCAGGCCCATGGTGTTGTACGCCGGCACAATGCGCTCCGAGCCCAGGTAGGAAAGGGTCAGCAGGGCGGCGCGCTCGTTCAGGTAAGGCAGGGCCGCCTTGGCCATGGCCGGGAAGCTGTAGGCCGAGATGTCGTGCGCAATGCGGAAGGATTCGCGCGACAGGCCTTCCAGGAAGTCGCCGGCGATGGCTTCGCGAGGCGCAAAACCGATCGAGTGCACGAAACCGTCGATCTTGGGCCAGGTCCTGGCCAGATCGGCGAACATGGCGTCGATCTGCTCGTCGCTGCCGACGTCGCAATCGAAGATCAATTCAGAGTCGAATTCCTTGGCGAACTCGGTGATCCGGTCCTTGAAGCGTTCACCAACGTAGCTGAATGCCAGTTCGGCGCCTTCGCGTTTGCAGGCTTTGGCGATACCGTAGGCGATCGAGCGGTTGGAAAGCAGGCCGGTGATCAGCAGGCGTTTGCCAGCGAGAAATCCCATGAGGTCTCCATTTGGGGTACTGAACCAGCCGCGGATTTTGGCATGGCAATAGGGGTAAAAGAGAATTTGTGCCCAATCTCTTGATCGAGCCCGTTCCTCAGGCTAAAATGCGGGATTCGCTGCTTTTGCGGAAAGACTGGCTTTGAGCTCTCGCAATCCTCGTTCAATGTGTTCGAGAGGTTGCAAGCAGGTTTATTGAGCAGGGCTGAAAGCAGCACGTCTCGTGTTTGTCACGAATGGGCGGGTCTTCCGGCCCATTTTTTTTGCTCGATTGTTTTTTAAGCGCTGATTGAAACGCTGATAGGACTGGATGACAGGGTTGATGACCTCGTGGCTCAAAGTTGTTGAAACCACCGTGACCGGCCTCGGTTACGAGATTGTGGACTGTGAACGCAGTTCGCAGGGTTTGCTGCGTGTGTACATCGATCGCCTGCCTGATGGGGTCTACGACCTGCCCGGTGACGTGGTCACCGTGGATGATTGCGAGAAGGTCACGCGTCAGCTGCAGTATGCGCTGGAAACAATCGATGCGGATTACGCTCGTCTGGAAGTGTCCTCGCCTGGCGTGGACCGCCCGCTGATCACGCCGGCGCACTTTGCTCGTTTCGTGGGTGAAGAAGTGGCGATCAGCCTGAAGGTGCCTTTCCAGGGACGCAAGAAATACAGCGGCATCCTGTGCGAGTCACAAGATGGCGATCCGGCTGCGATCGAAGCGGGTCAGGCCTGGGGCCTGGTGCTGAAGTCGCCGGATGCGGACAAGCCGCTGTCCAAGACTGCCGCCAAGAAGCTGGCGAAAGATCTGGCCAAGGGCATTGCCCCTGCGCCGCAGGTAGTGGATGAAGTGTTGGGTTTCACGCTCGATGAAATTCGCGAGGCACGCCTTGTGCCTGAAGTGACTTTCAAAGGGCGTAGTGGTCGGGCGGCAACCCCGGCTGCTGGTGATGTTGCCGTAGATGAGGCGCAAGAACTCGGAGGTCAGAAGAAATGAATCGCGAATTGCTGATGTTGGTGGACGCTATTTCTCGCGAGAAGAGCGTGGACCGTGATGTGGTGTTTGGTGCGGTGGAATCCGCTCTGGCTTCCGCAACCAAGAAGCTGTATCAAGGTGAAGTCGATATTCGCGTGTCGATTGACCGTGAAAGCGGCGTGTACGAGACCTTCCGTCGTTGGCACGTGGTGCCCAACGAGGCTGGCCTGCAGCTGCCTGACGCTGAAATCCTCTTGTTCGAAGCCCAGGAACAGATTCCTGACATCGAAGTCGACGACTACATCGAAGAGGGCATCGAGTCCGTGCCCATCGGCCGCATCGGTGCACAGGCTGCCAAGCAGGTCATCCTGCAGAAGATCCGTGACGCCGAACGCGAGCAACTGCTCAATGACTTCCTGTCGCGCGGCGAGAAGATTTTCGTCGGCACCGTCAAGCGTCTGGACAAGGGTGACATCATCGTCGAGTCGGGTCGCGTCGAAGGCCGCCTGAAGCGCTCCGAGATGATCCCGAAGGAAAATCTGCGCTCCGGTGACCGCGTTCGTGCCTACATGCTGGGTGTGGACTCGCTGGCCCGTGGCCCGCAGATCATGCTGTCGCGCTCTGCGCCTGACTTCATGATCGAACTGTTCCGCCAGGAAGTGCCCGAAATCGAGCAAGGCCTGCTGGAAATCAAGAGCTGTGCCCGTGACGCCGGTTCGCGTGCCAAGATCGCCGTGCTGTCGCATGACAAGCGCGTGGATCCGATCGGCACCTGCGTGGGTGTGCGTGGTTCGCGTGTCACCGCCGTGACCAACGAACTCGCCGGCGAGCGTGTGGACATCGTGCTGTGGTCCGAAGACCCCGCACAGTTCGTGATTGGCGCGTTGGCACCGGCCAACGTGCAATCCATTTTTGTTGATGAAGAACAGCACGCCATGGACGTGGTGGTTGACGAGGAAAACCTCGCCATCGCCATCGGCCGCGGTGGTCAGAACGTGCGCCTGGCGTCCGACCTGACCGGCTGGCGCATCAACATCATGACGGCCGAGGAATCGGCCCAGAAGCAGGCTGTCGAGACCGACTCCATCCGCAAGATCTTCGTTGACAAGCTCGACGTGGACGAGGAAGTCGCCGACATCCTGATCGCAGAAGGGTTCACCAGCCTGGAAGAAGTGGCCTATGTGCCGCTGCAGGAAATGCTGGAAATCGAATCGTTTGACGAAGACACGGTCAATGAGCTGCGCACCCGCGCCAAAGATGCTTTGCTGACCATGGAAATCGCCAAGGAAGAAGAAGTCGAGACTTTGTCGGAAAATCTCAAGGGTCTGGAAGGTTTGACTCCTGAGTTGATCGCGAAGCTGGCTGAAGCTGGAATCCACACCCGTGACGACCTGGCCGACCTGGCCGTGGACGAGCTCACCGAAATCACCGCCGTGTCTGATGAACAAGCACGCGCCCTGATTCTCAAGGCCCGTGAACACTGGTTTGCCTGATCGCTCCCAGCTTTAAACACTCGACTCATTTGCAAGCAAGCTCATCAAGGATTAACACAATGGCCGTGACCACCGTCGCACAATTCGCCGCGGAGCTGAATCGCCCGGCTGCGACACTGCTGGATCAGCTACAGTCTGCTGGCGTGCCCAAAGGCGCGCCGGAAGACGTGCTCACGGAAGCCGATAAGGAGCGTCTGCTGGATCACCTGCGCAGCGCCCACGGCTCCGCAGGCGCAGATCGCAAGAAGATCACCCTGACCCGCAAGTCGACCACCGAAATCAAGCAAGCTGATGCCTCTGGCAAGGCTCGCACCATCCAGGTGGAAGTCAAGAAAAAACGCGTTTTCGTCAAGCGTGATGACGCCACTGGCGGCGATGAAGCTGCCAACGCGGCACAAGCTGCCCAGGAAGAAGCCGAACTGGCTCGCCGGGAAGAAGAAGCGCGCGCTCAGGCTGAAGCGCTGCGTGCTCAGGAAGAGCAACTGGCCGAAGCCCGCCGCCTGCGTGAAGAGCAGGAGCGTCGCGAGCGCGAGGAAGCCGAGGCTCGTGCCCGCGCTGCAGCCGAGCAGGCTGCGCGTGACCTGGCCGAGCGTGAACTGGCTGCCAAGAAGGGCGGCAAGGCCGCTGTGGCTGCCAAGACCGCCGAGCAGGACGCCGCCGAACGCGAAGCTGCCGCTGCGCGTCGTGCTGCTGCACTGGAAGCCGGTCGTGCCGAAGCCGCTGCCTTGACGGCTGCTGCGCAACGTGGTTCGCGCAGTGGTCAGGCCAAGGCCGCCGCCGAAAAGGCTGCTGCAGAAGAAGCCAAGGCCGCCAACGCGGTTGAAGAAGCCAAGGTTCAGGAGGCGGCTGCGCAAGCTGCTGCACCAGCGCCTGCGCCTGCGCCTGCCGTGGCACCGACCATGCCATTGCCTGTGGCCGATGCGCCCAAGCCCACCGCCGTGCGCGTGGTCAAGGCCGCAGACATCGAGGCTGAAGAAAAGCAGAAGGCTGCTGATCTGGCCAATCGTCGCAAGGCCGCGGAAGCTGAGGCTGCCGCCATCCGCGCGATGATGAATGCACCCAAGAAGGTGCTGACCGCCAAGAAGCCTGAAGAACCCAAGCCTGCTGAAGCGGCCATCAAGGGCACGATTCACAAGCCCAAGGCTGCCCCCGGTGCTGCGCCTGCCGCAGGTGCTGGCGCCAAGCCGGGCGACAAGAAGTCGGTCAAGTCCGAGAAGCTGTCGTCGAGCTGGGCCAATGACGAGAAGAAGCGTGGCGGTCCTACGCCAGCCAAGGGTCGCACCGATGCGGGCGCCGGCGCCAACCGTGGTGGCTGGAAGGCCCCAGGCGGTGGCCGTGGTGGCCGTCGTGGTGACCGAGGCGACCGTGGTGACAGCCAGTCCAACTTCGTGGCACCGACCGAGCCGCAAATTCTGGAAGTCCACATTCCCGAAACCATCTCCGTGGCCGATCTGGCTCACAAGATGTCGGTGAAGGCTTCCGAGCTCATCAAACAGATGATGAAGCTGGGTCAGATGGTCACCATCAACCAGCAGCTGGACCAGGAAACCGCCATGATTCTGGTGGAAGAAATGGGCCACAAGGCGTTTGCCGCCAAGCTGGATGATCCCGATGCCTTCCTGGAAGAAGAACACGAAGATCAAACGGCAGAGTCGCTGCCACGTGCACCAGTCGTGACCGTCATGGGGCACGTCGACCACGGCAAGACCTCGCTGCTGGACTACATCCGTACGACCCGCGTCGCCTCTGGTGAAGCCGGCGGCATCACGCAGCACATCGGTGCCTATCACGTGGACACGCCTCGCGGCATGATCACCTTCCTCGACACCCCGGGTCACGAAGCCTTCACGGCCATGCGTGCTCGCGGTGCCAAGGCAACCGACCTGGTGATCCTGGTTGTGGCGGCCGATGACGGCGTCATGCCCCAGACCAAGGAAGCCATCCACCACGCCAAGGCTGCAGGTGTGCCCATCGTTGTGGCGATCAACAAGATCGACAAGCCGGGTGCCAACCTCGACCGCGTGAAGCAGGAACTGGTTGCCGAAGAAGTCGTGCCCGAAGAATACGGTGGCGACTCCCCCTTCGTGCCGGTGTCGGCCAAGGTGGGTACCGGTATCGACGATCTGCTGGAGCAAGTGCTGCTGCAGGCCGAAGTGCTGGAACTGAAGGCGCCTGTCACCTCCATGGCCAAGGGCCTGGTGATCGAAGCCCGTCTGGACAAGGGCCGCGGCCCCGTGGCGACCGTGCTGGTTCAATCCGGCACCCTCAAGCGTGGTGATGTGGTTCTGGCTGGCTCCAGCTACGGCCGTGTTCGCGCCATGCTGGACGAAAACGGCAAGAACGCCACCGAAGCAGGTCCTTCCATTCCTGTGGAAATCCAGGGCCTCACCGAGGTGCCGGGCGCTGGTGACGAGTTCATGGTGCTGAGCGACGAACGTCGTGCCCGTGAAATCGCCACCTTCCGTCAAGGCAAGTACCGTGACGTCAAGCTGGCCAAGCAACAGGCCGCCAAGCTGGAAAACATGTTCGAGAACATGGGGCAGGGCGATGTCCAGACCCTGGGCCTGATCATCAAGGCCGACGTGCAAGGTTCGCAGGAAGCCCTGGCTACCTCGCTGCTCAAGCTGTCGACGCCCGAAGTCAAGGTTCAGATCGTGCACGCTGCCGTTGGCGGCATCAGCGAGTCGGACGTCAACCTCAGCATTGCCTCGAAGGCCGTCATCATCGGTTTCAACACCCGTGCCGACGCCGGTGCGCGCAAGCTGGCCGAGAACAACGGCGTGGACATCCGCTACTACAACATCATTTACGACGCTGTGGATGATGTGAAGGCAGCGATGGGCGGCATGCTGGCACCCGAACAACGTGAAGAAGTCATCGGTTCTGCCGAAATTCGTCAGGTGTTCATCGCCTCCAAGATTGGTACGATCGCAGGCTGTATGGTCACCAACGGTGTGGTCCGCCGCAACGCGCGTCTGCGTCTGCTGCGCGAGAACGTGGTCATCTACACCGGCGAGCTGGAAGGTCTCAAGCGCTTCAAGGACGACGTCAAGGAAGTGCGCGAAGGTTTCGAGTGTGGCCTCAACATCAAGGGCTACAACGACATCAAGGAAGGCGACGTCCTCGAGTTCTTCGAAATCAAGGAAGTGGCCCGTACGCTGTAAACAATCGCACAGGCTGCCCCCCGAACAACCCCGCCTGAACCCAGGCGGGGTTTGTGCTTGAAAAGGCCGATGCCCCTAGGCTGCCTGACGGCATCCGTCCCCCAAGGGGATCGTCGTTTTTGGGGCGGCCCGGCAACCGACTGCACCTGTTTTCGCAGCAGAAATTCACCATGCGCCATAAACGTTCTACCCCCAACCGCAGTTTGCGCGTCAACGACCAGATCCAGCGTGATGTGGCCGAGCTGATCCGCGACCTGAAAGACCCGCGCATCGGCAACATGGTCACGATCACCAACGTGGAAGTGACGCCGGACTACGCCCATGCCAAGATCGGTTTTTCGCTCCTGGTGGGTGACCCCGTCGAGTGCGAGAAGGGCCTCAATGAGGCTGCAGGCTACATCCGCAACGGCCTGTTCAAGCGCCTGCAGATCCATACCGTGCCCACGCTGCATTTCCACTTCGATCGCACCACCGAGCGTGCGCTGGAGTTGAGCGCCTTGATCAACCGTGCCGTGGCCGACAAGGCCAAGGATGCGGACGAGCAAGCCGCCGCGTCTGAGACCAAAGACGGAGGCGATCAGCCTTGAACAAGCCCGTGCGTCAGCCTCGTCGCCAACTGCATGGCGTCATCCTGCTTGACAAGCCTCTGGGCCTGTCGAGCAACGATGCATTGCAGAAGGTGCGCCGCCTGATGCGCGCGGAAAAAGCCGGGCACACCGGCACACTGGATCCGCTGGCGACCGGCTTGTTGCCGCTGTGCTTTGGCGCGGCGACCAAGTTTTCGCAGGTGTCCCTGGACGCGGACAAGCGCTACACCGCCACCCTGAAGCTGGGGCAGACCACCAGCACCGGTGACACTGAAGGCGAAATCCTGCAGACCAGGCCGGTGACCGCCGAGCAGGTGAACGAGGCCGCTATTGCCCAGGCTTGCCGGGCTTTCACCGGCCCCATTTCGCAGATCCCTCCCATGCATTCGGCCCTGAAACATCAGGGCCGCGCGCTTTACGAATATGCCCGCGAAGGCATCGAGATCGAGCGCCCCGCACGTGACGTGACCATTCACGCCATTGACATCGTCCGCTGGCAAGGTGACGAGCTGGTGCTGGACGTTCGCTGCAGCAAGGGCACGTATATCCGTACGCTCGCCCAGGATATTGGCGAGCATTTAGGCTGCGGCGCCCATCTGAGCGGCTTGCGCCGCACAGGCAGCGGTGGCGTGAGCCTGCAAGGGGCGGTGACGCTGGAGGCCTTGCAAGCCATGAGCGAGCCCGAGCGCGATGCCCACTTGCAGCCTGCCGATGTTTTGTTGAATGATTGGCCCGATGTGTTGTTGTCCGAGTCGGAGGCCGCGCGCTTTCTGACCGGCCTGCGCCGTCGTACCCATCTGGCGGATGCGGCCCAGGTTCGCGTCTACGGCCCGTTGCCCGGACAAGGCAAGGGCGAAGGCCGTGTCTTGCTGGGCAGCGCCCACATCAAGGCCGGTGAATTGATCCCGACGCGACTGCTGAGTCCCGCCGAGGTGCAAGGCTTGCTTGAAGTGCAGGCTGCCCTCGTGGCGACAACCGTGCAGACGCAACCCGAAACCGCTGACGCCGCCGCGCTACGTCAGCCCGACCCTGTTCTTTGATTTCAGACCAGTGAGCTTCCTATGAGTACTCAAATCCGCAATATTGCGATCATTGCCCACGTTGACCATGGCAAAACGACCATGGTTGACCAATTGCTGCGTCAAAGCGGTACCTTCGCCGACCACGAAAAGGTCGTCGATACCGTGATGGACAACAACGCCATCGAACGCGAACGCGGTATCACCATCCTGGCGAAGAACTGCGCCGTGAGCTGGGAAGGCACGCACATCAACATCGTCGACACCCCGGGCCACGCGGACTTCGGCGGTGAAGTGGAACGCGCCCTGTCCATGGTGGACGGCGTGGTGCTGCTGATCGACGCGCAAGAAGGCCCGATGCCTCAGACGCGCTTCGTGACCAAGAAGGCCCTGGCCCTGGGTCTGAAGCCCATCGTCGTGGTCAACAAGGTGGACAAGCCCGGTGCCAAGCCTGACGCCGTGGTCAACGCCGCCTTCGACCTGTTCGACAAGCTGGGTGCCACCGACGAGCAACTGGACTTCCCCGTGGTGTACGCCTCGGGTATCAACGGCTGGACGTCGCTGGAAGAAGGCGCACCGGGCGAGAAGTGGGGCAACGACATGTCGGCCCTGTTCAACACCGTGCTCAAGCATGTGCCTGCCCAGAAGGGTGACCCTACTGCCCCTCTGCAACTGCAGATCTCGGCGCTGGACTTCTCGACCTTCGTGGGCCGCATCGGCGTTGGCCGCATCAGCCAGGGTACGGCCAAGCCCGGCCAGGACGTGGTTGTGATGGAAGGCCCCGAGGGCAAGCCCATCAAGGGCCGCATCAACCAGGTGCTGACTTTCCAGGGTCTGGATCGCGTGCAAGTGACCGAAGCCGGTCCTGGCAACATCGTGCTGATCAACGGTATCGAAGACGTCAACATCGGCGTGACCGTGACCGACCCGATCAACCCGGCTCCGCTGCCCATGCTGAAGGTGGACGAGCCCACGCTGACCATGAACTTCTGCGTGAACAACTCGCCTCTGGCGGGTCGTGAAGGCAAGTACGTGACCAGCCGTCAGATCTGGGACCGCCTGCAGAAAGAGCTGCAACACAACGTGGCTCTGCGCGTGAAGGAAACCGACGAAGACGGTATCTTCGAAGTGTGCGGCCGCGGCGAACTGCACCTGACCATCCTGCTGGAAAACATGCGCCGTGAAGGCTATGAGCTGGCCGTTTCCAAGCCTCGCGTGATGTTCAAGGACATCGACGGCGTGAAGTGCGAGCCGATGGAGCTGGTCACCGCCGACGTGGAAGAAATCCACCAGGGTGGCGTGATGCAGGCACTGGGTCTGCGCAAGGGCGAAATGATCAACATGGAGCCGGACGGCCATGGTCGTGTTCGCCTGGAATACCGCATTCCGGCCCGTGGTCTGATCGGTTTCAGCAACGAATTCATGAACCTGACGCGTGGTTCGGGCCTGATCTCGTCGATCTTCGACGGCTATGAGCCGCACAAGGGTGACATCGGCGGCCGCAAGAACGGCGTGCTGATCTCCATGGACGACGGTGAAATCTTCACCTACGCACTGGGCAAGCTGGACGACCGTGGCCGCATGTTCGTCAAGCCGAACGACCCCGTGTACGAAGGCATGATCGTCGGTATCCACAGCCGTGACAACGACCTGGTCGTCAACGCCACGCGTACCAAGCAATTGACCAACTTCCGCGTGTCCGGCAAGGAAGACGCTGTGAAGATCACGCCTCCGATCGACCTGACGCTGGAATACGGTGTGGACTTCATCGATGACGACGAGCTGGTTGAAATCACGCCCAAGTCGATCCGTGTGCGCAAGCGCCACCTGAAGGAACACGATCGCAAGCGTGCTTCGCGCGAAGCTTGAAGCTGATTCACGTATCGGCCTCTACAGGCTAGTACGATACGAGGGCTGCACCTGCAAGGGTGCGGCCCTTTTTCTTTTGGAGTGAAGTTGATGGAAAGCTTGGTTCTGACAGAGGTGATCGGTGGCCTGGGCGTGATCACGCTCAACCGGCCCAAGGCCCTCAATGCCCTGTCGCTGGAGATGGTGCGCGAGCTGTACACGGTGCTCACGGGCTGGGCTACGGACGAGGCCGTGCTGGGCGTGCTGATGCGTGGCTCGGGCAGGCCGGCGGAGAACGGCAAGCCCGCCGGTGCCGTGCACTTCTGTGCGGGCGGTGACATCCGCTTCATCTACGATGCGGCGACCACGGGCGACCTGTCGGTGGACGACTTCTTCAGTGAAGAGTACGCACTGGACTACCTCATCCATACCTATCCCAAGCCGGTGATCGCCTGGCTGGAGGGCATCACGATGGGCGGCGGCATGGGCCTGGCCCAAGGTGCCGATTTGCGGGTGGTGACCGAGCACATCCGCATGGCCATGCCCGAGACACGCATCGGCCTCTTCCCGGATGTGGCCGGTGGCTACTTCCTGTCGCGCTGCGCAGGTTCGCTGGGTGAGTACCTGGGCATCGTGGGGCCGCATCTGCATGTGACCGACGCCCTGACCTTGGGCCTGGCGGACGTGCACGCGCAAGCGGCAAGCTTGCCTGCGTTGCTGGAGGGTTTCAAACAACGCCACGCGAGCGATGGTGATGAGCTGCTGGCGCGTGTTCGCGCGCACGTCGATGCGCATCCACTGAGCAATCTGCCGGAAGCCACGGTGACCGGCCACCTCGATCAGATCAACCTGCACTTCAGCTTGCATGCCATGGCCGACATCGAGGCCTCGTTGCGCGCGGATGGCAGCGAGTGGGCGCAGCAGGCGCTCAAACAGATGGCTGGCCATTCGCCTCTGATGATGTGCGTGACGCTGGAGCAGATCCGCAGGGCGCGTTCGATGAGCCTGGCGCAGGTGTTCCGCATGGAGCGCGACATGGTGCGCAACTGCTTTGCCATTCGCAAAGGCAAGGAGAGCGAGACGGCGGAGGGCGTGCGCGCCCTGGTGATCGACAAGGACAACCAGCCGCGCTGGCGCCCGGCCAGCATCGCCGAAGTGGACTTGATGGAGGTAGAGGCCTTCTTCGCCAGCCCCTGGCCGGCCTCACGTCACCCGCTGCGGGATCTGAGCTGAATCAGATGTTCGCGTCCAGGCAGGCCATGCCTTCGTCCCAGGCTTTGGCCATGTCACCGAAGACCTCGTTGGGGTCCATGCTGCGCTTGGCATTCACGGCACGAGCGACCTTCAGGATCAAGGCCTTGTTGCCCTGAGAGATCTGTTGGAAGCTGCTCACGGCCGGTGCCAGCGCATCGGCACGTGCTGCCCCCCCTACTTGCCCCAGCCACTGGATGTTGGCTGCGGCCAGTTCGAACGCGGCGCCCAACTGGCGGATCGTGCTGAAGGCCCAGGCGTGGTAGTGCGGCAAGCCCTTTTCATGCATGCGCGGCAATTCCTCCCCGAAGCGCGCTGCAAAGCGGCGGATCGGGTTGTCTGCAGGCCGGTAGCCCAGATAGGTCTTGACCAGGGCGCGTGACAGCTCGGCGAGCTCCTGCTCGGGGCGACGCACCACGCGGTCGATGCGGACCAGTTCGGCGAACAAGGGCAGGTAGCTCGGGTCGGCGGCGGCGTCCAGGCGGAATATCTGGCGGAAGTCTTCGCCTTCCAGCTCGTAGTAGCCGGCGTTGTGGAAGTAGCCCAGGCGCTGCTTGTCCATGTCCAGGTCAGACAACATGATGGTGGTCTTGACGTGGTTCTGGCGGTAGTCGGTGCCAGCGGTGTCCGGCATCCAGTGCGCATCTGCTTCAACCGCGATCAGGTGACCAGCTGCGAGGTGTTCCCGGGCGTGCTCGATCAGTGGACGCCAGTGGTTCATTTCCTGCACGTCCACGCCGTAGAGCAGGCGCATCTCGCTGTGCTGGGGCTTGAAGAAGGTCCACTGGTCACCTTCAAAGTCGACAGCCAGCGTGAAGGGCAACATGGCCCTGGGCTCCAGCTTCAAGGCGTGGACCAGTTCGATGAACAGGTCCACATAGCAGTTCTTCTCGACCCAGGCGCAGTCTTCGCCATGCAGGCTGCTGCGTACATACGACGCCGCCTCGATGTCGGGCAGCACACGCAAGCGACTCATCACTGTCTCCCAAACACGATCTCAAAAGGCCTGGTCGATCAGGACCACAGCAACTGACGCACAGCGGCAGGCCAGGTGTCAGGGTTGAAGCCGTGGTGCTTGAACAGGGCCATGGCAATGCGCTCCATGCCGAAGCCCATGCAGGCCGTGTGGGCTACTTCGCCGTCCGGCGTGCGGATGTCGAAGGTGGAGCCGAAGTGGTCCTGGTGGTAGTTGAAGGAGCAGCAGGCGGTCGGGTTCTCGGCCGAGATCACGGGCACCAACACCTCGAACTTGAGCTTTTGTTCCTTCTGGCTGGCCGCACGCATCTGGCCGCCGCGACCGAAGAAGGGGTCGGTGGCCACGTCCGAGCTCACGGGCAGTTCCAGCGAGGTCAGCAGGTCGATGCCGCGCTGATGCCACATGTCGCGCCAGGGGATGACCTGCTCGGCCTTGCCCACGCGGATGAACTCGCGCATGCGGAAGGACTGCAGGCGGGTGGGTTCCAGCGAAGGCTCGTGGCGGTAAACCCAGTTCAGCACGGTGATCAGGCGGCCTTCTTCAGGCACGGTGCCGCTCAGCGTGGGGTAGACGGGGTAGCAGGCGGCGGGGTTGAGCACCACTTCGGTCTGCTTGAGCTCTTCGCCCCATTGCTCGCCTTTTTCGGCACGCTGAGCCAGACGCAGCGCGTCCAGGCCGTTGCCGAAGAAGCTGTGTACCGAGCCGCACAGGTGGGGGAAGGTCTCCAGGTAGTGGACCTTCTCCATGATCTTGCGGTCCATCACGGGCGGGAAGGCGTACAGCTCGGCGCCGTCATCCTTGGCAATCTTGTTGACCAGGTCATTGAACCGGTTGACAACCTCTTCAAACTTGGCGCCACGGCCAAAGGTCCCCAGCACTGCTGTAGGCACGACCAGGCCAGCGGCGGCCATGCCGTCAAAGAAGGCCTTGGGATCGTAGAAGTCGGGCTTGACGGTATCGTTCATCGGAAGGGGTGCCTGATAGGGATGATGGAATGTAGGTGGCGGTGGTCGGGGCAGGACGGTTCAATCGTCCTTGAAGACCAGGAGCATGGAGGCGCTCTTGCCAGCAATGCGGTCGTTCTGGATCATGAGTGATCCGGACAAGGTATCGCGGTAGTGGCGGCTCAATGCAAACGGGCTGTCGTTCTTGTAGCCCAGGATACCCACGATCTGCAAGGCCTTGTGCACGATTTGCGGCGCGGTCTCGGATGAGCCAATCTTGAGGTTGTTCATCTTCAGGGCCCAGCCAATGCCCAGCAGCTTCTCTGCGGCATCGGGCCCGGCCGCGATCTCGTCGAACTCGCTGGCGATGGCCTGCCAGTTGTTCTTCATGGCCTGCAGTTGCACGGACACTTCGGCAAGGCGCGTGGCGGTGTGGGGCACGGTGCCGGGGTTCTTGCGGGCCTCGCCGCGGACATAGGTGGAGGCCTTGACCACGGCGTCATTGGCGATACCCCACCACAGCGCTGACCACAGGATGTGGGAGTAGGGCACCATGCTCTGGGCGGCGATGTCGCCAAAGCCCACGGGCATGATCTGTTCTTCAGGGCCGGATGACACCAGGTCGAAGCCGGGGCTGCACGTACCGCGCATGCCCATGGTGTCCCAGGTGGTGGTTTGCGTCAGGGTGCCGTCAGTCTTGCGGACCAGCACCAGGGCCTGGTCGCTCTTGGGGGCGGATTCATCGCGGCGGCAGGTGACCAGGATGGCGTCGGCGTGCGCGCAGTAGGAGCCCGTGGTGGCCTGTTTGTTGAGGATGAACTTGCCATCCTTGCGTTCCACGGCACAGATGCTGGAGCGGGTGTCGCCGAAGGTGCCGACTTCAGAGGTGATGGACGCCAGCAGGGGTTGGGTCTCGACGATTTCGGTCAGGTAGCGCTTGAAGAAGGCGTTGTCTGCATGATGGCGGGCGATGCACGCCACCTGGATGTAGTGCATGGCCAGCACCATGCCGCTGGAGCCACAGGCGCCAGACAGGGCCGCGCACAGTGCACCCAGTTGCTTCATGCCCAGGCCCTGGCCACCAAATTCGCGAGGAACCGGGGCGGACAATACCTTCGCGGATTTCAACGCGGCAATGGTTTCCTGCGGGAAGCGGGCATTCGTGTCCACATCCTTGGCGTGAACGGCTGCCACCGAGGTGGCAATTTGGCGGACGGCCGCAAGCAGCGTTTCAAAATCGGCGTTTTCGGTCATCTTCAATGTACTTTCCATGAGGGCCGAATATTAATCTCGCACCCGATGAATGGGGGCCCCCGGCCTGAGTGGGTTACCGCCAGCCAGCCCGTTTGAACAGGCCTTGTTCGCGATCAAGACGCGATCATGCCTTGCCACGTCAGGCTTTGGGAAACGGATATCGTGTTTGAACAATGCCTTCCCTATGTTTAGGGGGTGTGGCATGTGACCTAGTTCACGCAGCTATCCCGATTCGAGGGATCGCTACACAGGCGATTCTTTGCGGATAATACAAAGCCTTGTGAGCGGCCCGGCCGCCTAATATGGTGGATATGCCTGCATTGCCCGTGTTGCCCGAGTTCCCCTCGTCTCTTTTATCCGACGTCAAATCAGGTGCGGTGGAATTGAAAGTGGGAATGGATCTGGTCGTGATCAGCCGAATTGCGGCGTCCGTCCAGAAATTTGGCGATCGTTTCACACAGCGCATTTTTACCCCGCTTGAATTGGAATACGCGATGTCTTCGCTCCCGTTGATGACGGAACGTCTGGCTGCCCGGTTCGCTGCCAAGGAGGCTGCGCTCAAGGCGCTGTCCCTGGCCGACAGGGGGGTGGCCTGGCGAGACATGGAAGTGTTCCGTCTTGAGGACGGGCAATGCGTCTTGAAACTGCATGGCAAGGCTGCTGACCTGGCCCGTTCTGCCGGCATCGTGAAAACGGCCTTGAGCCTGACGCATGATGGTGACCATGCGGCTGCCATTGTGGCGGCGCTGGTCGAGACTTCGCCCCAACGGGTCCCCGTGTGACCCCAGAATTCCTGTTTACTTCAATCTGCATTCAAACATGACCGACACCGCTGCCATCGAAGCTCAGATCCGTACCGTTCTGAAGGACCACGCCCGCCTGAGCAAGGACGCCCTCACGCTGGACGTCAACGAAGACCTCTATCAGGCCGGCATGACCTCCCATGCCAGCGTCAACGTGATGCTGGGTCTGGAAGGCGCGTTTGATGTGGAGTTCCCTGATCACATGCTCAAGCGCAATGTGTTCAACAGCATCGCCTCGATCCGCACCGCTGTGGTGGAACTGATCGGCGGGTGAGCCACGCGTGCAACTGCTCGACACTGCGCGCCTGAAGGCCGACCGCAGGCCTGCGTTTCGCGCGCTGCAAGAGGGATGGCAATTGCTGGGCGCCACGCCCGGCCAATTTGCCCAGCCTGCCGACCTGCCCGCCGAGGCCGGCTGGATCAGTGCGCCAGTGCTGGGCCCGGTTGCCGATGTCCTGCAGCAGGTGGGGCAGTGGTCGCTGGATGGGCCGCCGCGTCGATTCGATGCCGAGGATTGGTGGTATCGCCTGCGATTCGATCTGGCAGAGGGCCAGGGCCCTTCGGGTTTGCTGCTCCATCTGGACGGTCTGGCCACGGTGGCTGACATCTGGCTCAACGGCCAGTTGATCCTGTCCAGCACGGACATGTTCCTGGCTCACCGCTGTGAAGTTGGTCAGATCCTGCAGGCGTCTGGCAATGAACTGGTCATGGTGTTTCGCTCGCTGGACGAGGCTTTGAGCAAGCGTCGCCCGAGGCCTCGTTGGCGTGCACCCATGATCGAGAACCAGCAGTTGCGCTGGTTCAGAACGACCTTGCTGGGCCGCACGCCTGGCTGGTCGCCACCTGCTGCCGTGGTGGGGCCATGGCGAGGCGTCTGGTTGTCCGAATCGCCTCAGGTCGAACTGGCTGAACTCGCCTTGCAGCCCAGGGTGCAAGGTGCTGATGGTCGCCTGAGTGTGAACTGCACCTTGAATGCCAAGGCCGGCGCACAGCTTGAGCAGGTCACGTTGATCCTGTCCAGGCAAGGGCAGACCTGGCAACAGAACCTGTCTGTGTCGGCAGATGGCCGATGGCAGGGCGACGTCCTGGTGAGCGATGTGGCCTTGTGGTGGCCGCACACGCATGGCGAGCCGGCCTTGTACGAGTGCGCCTTGCAGATCGTGGGGTCAGGCCAGATGCAGGCCTTGACCATGTCGCTGGGTGCAGTCGGGTTCCGGACGATCGAGCTGGATCAGTCTGGCGATGGCTTTGCGCTGCGCGTCAACGGTGTGCCCGTGTTCTGTCGCGGTGCCTGCTGGACGCCGCTGGATGCCGTCCGTCTGGACGCGCCTGATCGCGCGGCCTACGAAGAGGCGATTGCGCAGGTGCGCCGCGCTGGCATGAACATGGTGCGTGTGGGCGGCACGATGAGCTATGAAGCCGATGCCTTCTACGACGAATGTGACCGTCAGGGCGTGTTGGTCTGGCAGGAGCTGATGTTCGCCAACATGGACTATCCCGAAGAGCCGGCCTTTGTGGCGCTGGCTCAAGAGGAAGTCCATCAGCAGTGTCAGCGATGGCAGGGGCGCCCGGCGCTGGCCGTGCTGTGTGGCAACAGCGAAGTCGAACAACAGGCGGCCATGTTCGGGGCCACGCGTGACCGCTGGGTGCCAGCACTGTTCCATGACACCCTGGCCCAGGTCTGTCGTGAGCGTCGACCCGATGTGCCTTACTGGCCTTCCAGTGCACACGGCGGCGCCTTTCCGCATCAGGGTGATGTGGGCACCACCTCTTATTACGGTGTGGGGGCCTACATGCGCGCCCTGGATGATGCCCGGCGCGCTCAAGTGCGTTTCGCCACGGAATGCCTGGCGTTTTCGAATGCGCCCGAGCCTGACGGCCTGGCGGCCATGCCGGGTGGCCTGTCCTTGCGCATGCACCATCCCGCCTGGAAGGCCCGTGCCCCGCGTGACCTTGGCGCCGGTTGGGATTTCGAAGATGTGCGCGATCACTACGTGGCGCAGCTGTTTGATGTCGACCCAGGCCGCTTGCGCTACAGCGACCACGATCGGTATCTGGCACTGGGCCGCGTGGCAGTTGGCGAAGTGATGTCTGCCACCTTCGCGGAATGGCGCAGGGCGGCCTCGGTGTGCCAGGGGGCGATGATCTGGTTCCTGCGTGATCTCTGGCCAGGCGCGGGCTGGGGTGTGGTGGACAGCCTGGGGCAGCCCAAGGCGCCTTACTACTACCTCAAGCGCGCCTTGCAGCCGCTGTCCATCGCCTTGACGGACGAAGGTGGCAATGGCTTGTTTGTCCATGCCACGAACGAGACCGCCGAGCCGATCAAGGCGTCGGTGGAAGTGACTGCCTGGCGCCATGGCGCGACACAAGTCGGGCAGGGCGTCAAAGAGATAGAGCTGTCTGCGCGCAGTGCGCAGTCTTGGCCGTTGATGAGCTGGTTTGACTGGTTCGCCGACTGGTCATTTGCCTATCGTTTTGGCCCCTTGACCGCACAAGTGCTGGTGGCCGTGTTGCGAGATGAAAATGGACGTGAACTGGCTCGCGCCCATGCCTTCCCAGGGGGCTTGAACTTGCCTGTCGAGCGCGATCTGGGGCTGCAGGCGACGGCAGGCTGCCTGGCGCCGGGGTACTTTGAGGTCACGCTGGTGTCGGCACGTTTTGCTCAATCGGTGCACTGGGACGTCGATGGCATCTCGCCAGACGACGCCTACTTCCACCTGTCCCCCGGTGAGACGCGCACCTTGCGCGTGAATCTGCGCGGCAAGGCTTCGACAGCGCAGGTGTTGTCGGGTGGCTTGCGTGCCCTCAACCTGGATGGTCAGGTGTCCATCCAGATGGAAAGTGGTCCTTCGCTGTGAGTCTTCCCCAGCCCATGTTTTTCGGGGCTTCGGCTCTGCCACTGTTCGGCTGTCTGCATGCCGGCACTGGGCCCGCTCGTGATGTCGGGGTCGTGCTGTGCAGCACCTGGGGGCGCGAAGAGGTCTCGGCGCATCACAGCCTGCGCCAGTGGGCCTTGCAATTGAGTCAGCAAGGCTGGCCATGCCTTCGATTTGATTACCCGGGGGAAGGCGATTCGGCCGGTGATCCCCTGGCTGACGGTGGCCTGGACGCCTGGGTCGGTGGTGTCAGGCAAGCGATCGAAGAACTGAAGCGGCGCACTGGCGTGACGCGTGTCTGCTTGTTGGGGGTGCGTGCTGGTGTCGCGCTGGCCTGTCTGGCTGCTCAGGGACGAGACGATGTCATGGGCCTCGTGGCCGTGGCGCCGGTGGTGAAGGGACGGGGCTTCGTGCGCGAACTGAACGCCTTGCAGGCTGCGGCTTGCAAGACCGGCGAACCCCAACCCTTGCCGGGCGTGTTCCAGTCTGGCGGCTACGTGATGACGCAGGAGGCGAGGGATGCCTTGTCTGGCGTTGATCTGACAGCGCTGGCGCGCTCTGCAGCGCCTCAGGTGCTCGTGCTTGATCGGGACGACATGCCACCCAGCACCGCCTGGATCAAGGCGCTGGAGGCGCAAGGCGCGGTCGTGCAGCAAGCGGCCTTGCCAGGCTATGTCCGCATGATGGCCGATCCGCATCACGCGGTGGCGCCCCAGGCCATGATCGATGTGAGCCTGCGCTGGTTGAATGAACTGTCGCCCGTGACCACGTCGTCGCGCACCGAACTGGCCCCTGGCCTGGCTGCAGCTGATGAAGCCTTGCTGCCCGTGCCGCAGCAGGCGGTGCGCCATGTGCGGGAGCAGGCACTGTTCGTACAAGGTGGCCCCGCATTCGGTGTGCTCACTCAGCCCGCTGAAGGGCAGCACAGGACGGGGCAGGCAATTCTGGTTCTGAACGCGGGCTCCACGCGTCACATCGGGCCAAGTCGCCAGTCGGTCACGATGGCCAGGCGTTGGGCGGCAGAAGGCCATGTGGTCCTGCGCATTGACCTGGCCGGCATCGGTGAGGCGGGGGTTCGTGCCGGGCGCGAACTGAACATGAGCTATCCCCATGAGGCCATGCTGGACGTGCGCGCGGCGCTGGATCAACTGCGCACACAGCCTGGGGTAGAAACCATTCATGCCTGCGGCCTATGCGCCGGCGCTTACCATGCGCTCAAGGCAGCACGCGATGGCATGCCGTTGGCGTCTGTCACGCTGATCAACCCCTTGATCTTCTTCAACGCGGAAGGGCTGTCACTGGAAGAGGGCGCCGACCTGTCGCCGCAGAAGGTGCACTCGGCCGCAGCCAGCTACAAGGAGTCTGCTGCGTCGCTGGAGAAGTGGCTCAAGCTCTTCAAGGGGCAGATCAAGTTTGATGCACTGTTCAAGGTGATGTTGAGCCGGGCAACCATGGTGCTGTCGGCCAAGGTGAAGGAGCTGGGGCGCCTGGTGCACTGGCCGCTCAAGGATGACCTGGGCACGGATCTGCGGCGTCTGGCCGGCCAGGGTGTGCGGGTGAATTTCATCTTTGCGCAAGGTGATCCTGGCGAAAGCATGTTGCGTGAGCAGGCCGGCAGCGTTGTGCATGGCTTGCAGCGTCGGGGCCTGTTGAGTTTGAATGTTTTCCAGGGCGCCGACCATGTCTTCACGGATGCGGTGGTGCGCCACGACATGCTGATGTGCCTGGCACAGATCATGTCAGCCATGACGGCAGTGATCTGAGCGAATCAGTGCTGCGCTTTCCGGAATCGAAGAATGTCTGAACCCAAGCTTGAAGCCCCGTCCGTGGCTGAACCTCTCAGCCCATGGCGCATGTGCGTGGCGCCGATGCTGGACTGGACCGATCGACACTGTCGCTACTTTCATCGCCTGCTGAGCCAGCATGCGCGCCTGTATACCGAGATGGTGACCACTGGCGCCTTGTTGCACGGTGATGTGGATCGCCACCTGCGCTTCAATGAGGAAGAGCACCCCCTGGCCTTGCAACTGGGTGGCAGCGAGCCGGCCGATCTGGCGAAGTGCGCGAAGCTGGCCCTGCAATGGCGCTATGACGAGGTCAACCTCAATTGCGGCTGCCCCAGCGAGCGTGTGCAGCGTGGGGCTTTTGGTGCCTGCCTCATGTCCGAGGCCAGCCTGGTGGCGGAGGGCATCAAGGCGATGATGGACGCCACCGGAGGTGATGAACGTTTGCCCATCACGGTCAAGCATCGTATCGGCATCGATCAGATCGAGAACTACGAGTTCGTGCGTGACTTTGTCGGGACCATCGCCGATGTGGGTTGCAAGGTCTTCATCGTGCATGCCCGCAATGCCTGGCTGCAGGGCCTGTCGCCCAAGGAGAACCGGGAGATCCCGCCGCTGCGCTACGAGGTGGTGCACCGGCTCAAGCAGGAGTTTGCGCACCTGACCATCGCCATCAACGGCGGCATCCAGACCGACGAGGTGGTGCTGGAGCAACTGGACCACCTGGACGGCGTGATGATC
>NZ_DASUIS010000032.1:0-24101 GCF_036279675.1 Aquabacterium sp.
TCGTTGCCCTTGAGCTTGTTGGCGTGATACGCCACGATCGGCATCTGCACGTACCAGCCAGGCACCAGCGGCGTGGTCATGTCACTGCCCCCCACACCAGGCGAGTAGCGCTGCAGACCATTCTCGGCAGCCAGCGCCTGCGTTGCACCAGCCAAAGCCAGGGCCAGTGCAGACACCTTCATGCAGGCAGAAGCAGAAACAAAACGATTGCTGTGGCGGGCCATCACGACTCCTTGAAACTTTCAGACTGACAAGCGAATATTTTCTTGTGGGCTCTGGGCCCACTGTCCCGAATTGGGACACCTACTTTGCCCTGCATGGCACCATCGTGGGCCAGGGCTGTCTCCAAGTTGCGACACAAAATGTCACACCCCTTCCCAACATCGGCGGGATACCGCCCGAATGAAGGGGCGCAAAAGCTAGGGTTTACTCGCCCTCACCGAACTTGTCGTTGATCAGGGCCAGCAAGGCCTTGGTGGCGTCTTCCTCACGCGCACCGTCGCATTCGAGCTCCACAGTGGCGCCCAGACCGGCGGCCAGCATCATCACGCCCATGATGCTCTTGGCGTTCACGCGGCGGTCATTGCGGCTCATGTGAACCTCGCAGGGAAAACTGCTGGCCAGCTTGGTCAATTTGGCAGAAGCACGCGCGTGCAGGCCCAGCTTATTGCTGATGGTGACGGTGGTCTTGATCATGTGAGGTGGGTTGGCTGACCTGGTTGTGGGGTCGGCTGGTGGCAATCTGCATGACCCCCTGCGTCCCGCCAGCCACCGCACGGGTGATCAGGGTCTCCAGGGGCTCTCCGGCGTAATTCAAGGCACGCCAGAGCATCGGGACGTTGGCCCCGGTGACGACCTTGACGTGCACACCGTCAGCCAGGCGCTGCACACAATTGCAGGGTGTGGCGCCAAACACGTCGGTCAGAACCAGGGCTTCGCCACGCGCATCACCCTCCAGCGCCACGGCCAGCAGCAGGCGAGCCTGTGCCTCGACCTCGTCGGGTGGCAGATTGGGGGGCACGTCCAGGGCCTGCAGTGATTGCGCGGCCTCGGGAAAGCAATGCTGCGCCGCCAGCTTCAGGGCTGAAGCCAGTGGTGCGTGCGCAATGATGAAGAGGCCAGCCATACAGCTTGGATTATCGGCATCTCAGCCGGGAAATTGGAGCCCGCGGAAAAAAGCATCCGCCACATCTTCACTGGTTTGCCCCTTGATCACCACCTGCGGGCGCCACACGGAGGCCTGGAAAACCGTCATTCCGTGGGAAAAATGCCACGTCCGAATGTCCATATCCAGAGGTCGCCCCAGGCCATCGGGGCGCCGAGCCTGAAATTGCCAGCCATGCGCCTGCGGCATGGGGGTCATATGGGGCACCTGGATCGCCCCCAGATCCTTCTCGGTCACGGCGGAGGCCTGGCCGGCCATTTGCGCTGCAGCCCCCAGGTTTCGCCGCATCATCGCGCCCAGTTCGTTCAAGGCTCCGGGAACCATCGCCGCATCAGGCAGCGTGAGGTAGCTCAGGGCCCAGGTGCCCTCATCGGTCTGGCAGGACAGCATGCGCATCGTCACAGGCGCTGACATGCCGGGCCAGGCGATCTCGCGGGAATGCACGTCCGGCTTGCAGGGGAACTGCGCCTGCAAGCCCTCGGCAGACGCGGGGCGAACATCACGCCAGTTCAAGGAAGGCGAACAGGCTGACGCCAGCCAGCTGCACGCCAGCACGACGGCCAACTGAAGCCCGGCCGCCACACGCACACCTGAAGAAATTCTGAACATTTGCTCATTATGCAAAGGAGTTCCCCACTCACCCATGCGCGGGATGGACAACCCTTCGACGCAAAGACAAGACTGCGACAGTATCAAAAATCCCCGACCATGAACGCCGTACCCGCCACCCCGCCCAACGCACAGCCTTCCGAGCTGCTCGCACAAAGGGAGGGTGACCCGGACGACGCCGAACTGGCACGATGGCAGGAACTGCTGGGGCAAGTCGGCCGTGAACTCGCCGAACCGCTGACCGCCGCACTGGAACGCGTCACCACCTTGACCACCACCGGTCGCATCGACCGGGCAGGCCTGCGCGCCCTGCGCGACGAGGTGGACCGTGCCCGCCAGGCGGGCATCTGGTGCCAGCAGATATCCCGGCTCGCCTCAGGCCGGATCCGCCAATCTCAGGAGCGCGTGCACCTCACGAACACGATTCAAAGCGTGCTGGCCTATCGGGCGCGTGAAATGCATGCCAAGGGCCTTCAGCTCAAGCAGGCCTTGTTGCCCATCGAGATTCAGGCCGATGCGTCCATGCTGTTCGGCCTGCTCAATGCCCTGGTGGACTGGCTGCTGGATTGCGCCCACGGCACGGTTGACATGCGGGTGGACACGCGCAACTGGCCCGTCCGGGCGCAATTGACCTGCACCTTCCAGCATCACGCACTCGATGAGCTGCCGCCCAATGCCGAGGCCCGCCAGGCCCGCATCAACACGATGCACTGGCACCTGCTGGCCCAGACAGCACGCACGCTGGGCCTGGTCATGGACCGACAGATCGACCCCTCCCGGGTTCAGCTGCATCTGGAATTCCCCGGCACCATTGCCCCCAATCGGCTGGAAGACGAAACCCAGGCAGACAACCACGGCTTTGCCGATTCGGTGAACTCCAAGCCGCTGGCCGGCAGCCACGTGCTGGTGATCGCCTCACGCCGTGATCTGCGCCTGCAGATTCGCGAGGCGCTCAAGTCCATGGGGCTGGTGCTGGACTTCGTGGGCTCGGTGCGAGAGGCCGCCGAATTCTGCCGGGAGGGCCTGCCCCACGCGATCGTGTTCGAAAGCGAACTTCGCACCGGCTCGTTTGACCAGTTGGTCAGCGGCATCCGCCAGGAAGTGCCCGAGTTCGTCTTCATCGAACTGACCAAGGACGGCAAGACCTTCGACATCTCGTCCATCAGCGCCACCGGCATGGCCCGCGTAGGCTGCGAAGGCATCGCCAACGCCCTGCCCTCGGCACTGGTCTACGAACTGTCGCGCGTGCTGTAGCCTCCCAGGCACACCCTTGTGGCCCACATGGGGCCAATCACGTCTGATCAGGCCGCTTCTGCCAGCAATTGCGCCAGAAGACTGTGCAAAGCCGCAAAATCAGGCTCACCGACGTAGCGTTTGACGATCACGCCCTTCTTGTTGACCACGAACGTGGTCGGCGTCAGCTGAACCTCACCAAAGCCCTTGGCGAGGTCGCCGGAATGGTCGATGGCCACGCGAAAAGGCAATTGACGCGTCTGCGCAAACTGCATCACGTATGCAGGCGGGTCATACTCCATGGCAATGGCCAGTGTTTCCAGGCCTTGCCCCTGAAACTTCTTGTAGGTGTCAACCATCTGCGGCATTTCCTTGACACAGGTGCTGCAACTGGTCGCCCAGAAGTTGACCAGCGTGACCTTGCCCTTGAGTTCGGCGAGGGAGTGCTGGCTGCCATCGAGTTGCGTGAAGGGTAGATTGGGCGCGGCCTGTTGGGCGCCAGAGAAGCAGGCTGCCAGCAAGAGGGGCAGCAGCAGTGTCAGTATTCGGCGGATCAAGCGCATCTTGGTCACCACGGGAAAGATCTGAGGAAAAAAATGAATCGTCGTACCGTATTGTCGTCGGCATGGGCCTCCTGCGTGGGGCTGATTGCACTGGAAGCCCTGCCCTCGACGGGGTGGGCCGCCCTGTTCAGCCAGGCCGACGCCAGCTCTGCCTTGCGTGCCGCGCTGGAGCGCGGCGCCCAGGTGGCCGTCAGGCAACTGGGCGCAACTGACGGCTTTCTGGCCAACGACAAGGTGCGCATCGGCCTGCCCGACGTGCTCGAAAAAGCGGCCCCCATTCTGCGCACGGTCGGACGTGGCGCCCAACTGGATGAGTTGGTCACCGCCATGAACCATGGTGCAGAAAGCGCCGTGGCGCTGGCGCAACCCCTGCTGGTGCAAGCCATCAAAGGCATGACGGTCCAGGACGCGCAACGCATCATTCAAGGCGGTGACAACGCCGTCACCGATTACTTCACCAGCAGGACGCGCACGCCGCTGGGGCAGAAGTTCCTGCCCGTGGTCAGCAAGACCCTGGACAAGCTCACCATCACGCGGCAATACAACGATCTGGCTGGCAAAGCCAGCAAGCTGGGCCTGGTGCAGGGCGATATGGTGACGGTCCAGGATCACGTGACGCAAAAGGCGCTGGACGCCTTGTACTTCGTCATCGGCGAAGAAGAACGCCGCATTCGCAAGGACCCGGTTGGAACCGGCAGCGCCCTGCTCAAGAAGGTTTTCGGGGCTTTGTGACGGATGCTGGCGGCGTCACCGCTGGCACAGGTGCAGGCGACACCGTGGCACCGCTTGAGGCCACACCACCATCTGGCGCCGATGCAGCCAGCGCCCCCTTGCCACCGACCTTCTCGACTTGCGGATCAGCCCAGGGCCCCGTCACGCGGAACTCCTGCGTGCCGGCATCGGAAACCTGCTTGCGCAGCAACACCTGCGCGATGAAGGTACCCAGGCCGATGACAGGATTGATGGCCGCATAGGCCAGCGAGGCGCCGCCCGCATTGACCTCGGGCACCACGTACACGTGCAGGTTCTGGGTTTCATGCGCCAGATCGGCCTGCCCTTCCATCAGCACGACCGCCTGCACGCCACGCATGCGCAAATTGCGCGTGGTCGCCTGCCCTTGCCCGATCTTGACGTCGCCATCGATGCTGTCGAAGGCGAAGCCCTGCTGGAAGACATCGCGGAAGTCCAGCGTCAGGCGTCGCGGCAAGGATTGCAGACTGAGCACGCCCAGCAGCTTGGCCATGCCCGGATCAACCTTGAGGAACTGGCCTTCGCTGATCTGCACATTGATGTCCCCCGTCATCGACAAAGGATCTGGCTCCATGGGGGCTCCCAGCCAGCTCACCTGCCCGGTGAGCTTGCCCTTGCCGCCCTTGATGGTCTGCGGCAGCCCGAGTCGGGTCAGCAGGCCACCGCTGTTCTGCAGATCCAGCGTGAAGCTGAAAGCCGATCGTGGCTTGAGTTTGACGCCCGGGCGGCGGGCCGCACTTTGCGCGCCCAGGACGGTCCAGTTGCCACTGGCGTTCAGTTGTGCCTCTGGCGAACTCATGCGCAGCTTCGTCATGCGCCACTCCGGCACTGGCGCCGCACCCGCCACCGGAACCTGACGATTGACAGCCTCCACCTCCAGGCGACCCAGCGGCAAGCCGCGCCACTCCAGTTGATCGATGACCACATCCAGCGCCGGCATGCTGCCTGATGCCGCCTCGGGGGACAACATCTGCTCGGCCGCACGCTCCTCCAGCGCCTGGGCTTCGGCAGCCGGCACCGACAGCCGGGACAACCTGGCCACCACACGGCTGCCACCCGCCCCGCCCGCGACAGGCGCCACTTCAGGCACCCATTCGATCAGGCCCGCCACCTGCTGGGCGTCCAGTTGCGCACGCCACACGCCTGCAGAAGGATGCGCCAGGGTCCCGGAGACATCCTTCAAGGTGCGCTGCTGGAAGGTCAGCGCAGACGTCTTCACCGTGACGCTGTCAGGCAGATAGCTCTCGGACGCATCCGCCCCAGCCCCCCTCACCGGTTCAGGCGACTTGAACAAACCCGCCACGCCGGACCAGGCATCCAGATCCAGTGCCGGAATCGCGATCTGAGCCGCCACACCCTTGGCAGGCAGGGCCTGCAAGCCGGTCGCATCGCTCAAACCCGCTTGCACAAGGCTGATCAGGCCCCGTGTGACCCGCGCCTGATCCCCACTGGTATCGCGCCGCAAATCAACTCGCAACCACGGCACGGCGTTGGAGGTCATCTGCAAGGTCTGCGGATTGCCCAGGTCCACCACGATGGCATCGCTGAGCCCTTGGGCGTCCTCCTGCCGGTGAGTGACCTTCAAGGGCCAGACGGACGATGCGGGCTTGTTCAAGGGCGCAGGCAGGTTGGTGGCCATGCCCTGCAGGTTCGAGGTGATCTGCACTTCGGGCAGGGCGCGCTTGCCCAGCGCATCCAGCTTGCCCATCGTCACATTGACCGTGACGGGCGACTCACCGTTGAAGCGCTGCGCCAGCTTCTGCAGAAAGGGGATCTCGACAGCCTGCCGCAGCCCTTCCGCCGACATGCTGCCCTGCGCCACGAACCGAGTCACGCCATCGGATGTCCGACGGCCATCCACGTCCACGGCGTGCCCCCACACGCGGGCTTTGGCCTTCACATTCAGATCGGTTTCCGTGAAACCAATGGTGCCCTGCAACGCGGCAAACAGGGGCACGGACGGATTCAGGCGGAGGCTGGCGCCATCGCGCTCCAGCATCGTGACCGTGCCTTGCAGGCGCGTGTCATCGGCATGATCCAGCGGGATGTCCAGCGACAGGCGCATCGCAGCCGTGCCCTTGGACTGCGCCGCGCCGAGCACATTGCTCGTCCAGCGACCGATCGGTGACGCCGACAGGAATCGCAGCATGTCGTTGAGCGGCCCTTCGCCCTGGCCCTTGATGGTCAGGTGCGGGTCCTGGTGGCCCAGGTCATCGATGCGGCCTTCGACATCACGCAAGCCGAAAGCGCCTGATCCCACACCGCCCAGGCGACCCTTGGCTTCCTTGATGAGCAGGCGCTGCCCCTCGAACAACAACAGCCCCTCCAGCGACGTGAAAGGTGGCCAACTCACCTGCCGGGCGTCCGCCTGCGTGCCCATCAAGCCCTGAGGCACGTAATCCAGCGAGACGTTGCGCATGGGCACCTTGACACGGAAGCGCCCGCCCTGGTCGTCCTTGAAGGGGAACTCATTGAGATCCCCCTCCACGTCAAAGGACACCTTCTCGCCCTGACCACTGCGCAGTGCCAGGCGCACGTAATCGCGCGGCGCCTTCGGGATGGCCAGTGGCAGGTAACGCCAGACCTTGGATGCGTCTGCGCGGTCCAGCCGCCCGGTCAGGCTCAAGACGCCCGGGAAGCGCGACACAGGTTTGCCATCGATGGCCGACACGCCGGACCCCGTGCGCCAGTGGCCTTCCAGCTGCCCGCTGGCATCGGCGTTGGCAAAGGTGGCCTCGCTCACGTCGACCTTCAACTCGGCGGCCTGCCCTTTGACGCGCGCCGGCGTGATCGTCCAGGACACCTTGGCCTGCAGGGCGTTGAGCGGGATGCGCGGCTCCTCGAACACGCCGGGGAAGGCGATCCAGCCCTGCTTCACGTCCAGATCGGCATGCCCGCCGTTTTCATCGGCGCTCAAGCTGACGGTGGCCTGCTCCATGCCGGGGCGGCTGTCCACGTCGGATGAGGCCCAGCCCAGGCCGCGAACCCTGCCGCTGGCCTTGTAGCGCGTCGGCGACTCCAGCAAGCCTTCCCAGTTCCACTGCAACTGCTCGACCACACCATGCGGCGCGATATCGGCCAGGGTCGCGCGCAGCTTGGGTGCCAGCGGCAGGCGGTCCACCAGCCGCGCCAGCAGGTTCAGATCCAGGCGATCGGCCTGCGCCTCGCCCCCTCGTGTCAGGCCCCACACGGCGTCCGACAAGGCCTCGGGCCAGGGCCCATGCCGCCAGACCAGACTGCCACTGCTGGCCGGCCAGACCAGGCCATCGCTGAGCTGGAAGGACAGCTTCTGGAAAGACAGCGCAGACGATTCGGACTCGTGCGACACGGCCACCTGCCCATCCAGATGCCTGAACGCCAGGGGCGCCAGCCCACGAGCCAGGCGAACATTGACATCCTGCATGGCCACATCCAGCTTCAGGCCGCTTGGCAAGCCCTTGGTCAGATCCAATGTAGCCTGCGCTGCGCCCCGACCGCCCTCCACATCGACGGGCAACTTCACATGTTGCTTGAGGCGCTGTACGTCCACGAAGGGCAAGGTTGCGCTGACCGAACCCGACCAGGTCTGCCACTGGCTGGGCCGCGTGGCATCCAGCTCCCAGCGCTGCCAGATGGGTACCGATTCGCCGTCCTTGACCGGAACACCAGAAGCCAGCCACAAGGGCTGCGACATCGAAGCCGACACCTTGAAGCGCTGCCCGAACTCGGCCGGCGGCGTGGCAGACACCGTCAATTCATGCAGGCGCCGCCCCAGCCCCGGCCTGTTGCGCAAGACAAGATCCAGCTGCTTCAAAGCCAGGGTCGGCGCACCGATGAGCTCGTCGGTCCAGCGGATCGTGCCCTGTTGAATCTGGATGCGGGCTTGCGACAGCACCCAGTCTGCGGCCGCAGAACCACCCTGACCACCCGAAGACGCGATCTTGAGCCCCGCCACATGCCATTGGCCTGCGGTATCGCGCCGCACGTCCAGCTCAGGCCCGACGATCACCAGCCTGTCCAGCCGCAACTCGCCATCCGCCAGCGCGCGAGGTGACAAGGTCGACAAGGACACCCGGGCCGTGACCTCGGGCAAACGCAGGGCCACCCGGCCGGCTGCGTCCAGAAGTTGAACCTCACGCAAGGACAAGGTGGGCCAGATACCATCGGCACGCCCGACGACCTTGCCGATGCGAACAGGCACCCCTATTGCTTGCGTGGCCTGCTCAGCCAGATCAAAACGCCATGAATCAATACGGGGCAGAATCTGCAGCAGCAAGACACCCCAGGCCAGCGCCGCCAGCAACAGCAGCACGCCGGCCAGAATGGACAGACCCATGACGACCCGACGCCCAACCCGACCCAAGGTCAAGGCAGAAGCTCGCAGGATGCCGCGCTGGCTGGTTCTGGTGCCGGCCTGGCGCTGGTTGGACGATTCGGGGGGCAAGGACATGAAAGAAGGGTTGCATCAGTCGAACCACCTACATTTCAGGCCACTCTGGTGCCCTACCATCGCAATGAGGTACAGCATCAGGGATCGACAACCGATAACCCTAGCACAGACCACCACGTCGGCCCTTTGGTTCCATGTTTGATTTCCCATTTGACGCTGTAAAGACAACGGCACAAGCCGAGCACTCGCGATACGTTCAACGTATCCGCAGGCGCTATCCAGCCGAACTGGCCGCTTTTGCCGAGACCGCGCCCGGACAGCCCCGCACGGCTGAGATCAGCGCGCTCATCGACCACCTGCTGGCCCAGGGCCGGGAGCTCGGTGCCGCCCTGCGTGTAGCCCGCCAGCTCGTGATGGAACGCCTGGTGGTGCTGGATGTCGAACAGGGTTCCGCCATGCTGGACATCACGGCCACCATGACGGAGCTGGCTGAAGTCACCCTGGATTACGCCTTGCGTGCCGCCGAGGCCGAGGCCGACGCGAAGCACGGCGCCCCGCTCAACGAGCAAGGCCGGCGCATCGACATGTGGGTCGTGGGCATGGGCAAGCTGGGCGGGCGCGAACTCAATGTCTCGTCCGACATCGACCTGATCTACGTCTACGAAGAAGACGGCCACACCGCCGGCCTGAACGACGACATCGGCATCATCAAGGGCCGCGTCACCGTACACGAATACTTCACCCTGGTGGCACGCCGCCTGTCCACCCTGATCGGCGACACCACCGAGGATGGCTTCGTCTTCCGCGTGGATCTGGCCTTGCGCCCCAACGGCAACTCCGGCCCCTCGGTGGTCAGCCTGAGCATGCTGGAAGAGTATTTCCTGGTGCAGGGCCGCGAGTGGGAGCGCTTTGCCTGGCTCAAGAGCCGCATCATCGCGCCACGCCGCGCCATGCCTGGCGGCGAGCACCACAAGCGCGCGCTGGATCTGCGCGACATCGTCATGCCCTTCGTGTTCCGCCGCTACCTGGATTACGGCGTCTTCGAAGGCCTGCGCCAGCTGCACCGCAAGATCCGCGACGAGGCCAACCGCCGTGCTGCCGGTCGCCCCGAGCGCGCCAACGACGTCAAGCTCTCACGCGGCGGCATCCGTGAAATCGAATTCACGGTGCAACTGCTGCAGGTGGTGCGCGGCGGGCAGTTCCCGGAAATCCGCACCCGCTCCACGCTCAAGGCCCTGCCCCGCCTGGCAGCACGCGGCCTGATCCCCAATGCCACGGCCAAATGGCTGGCGCAGGCCTACATCTTTCTGCGCCGCATCGAGCACCGCATCCAGTTCCTCGACGATCAGCAAACCCATCTGCTGCCCACTGAAGACCGGGATCTGGCCTGGATCGCCGACAGCCTGGGTCTGCAAGGCCGCGAACGCGGCACACCCATCAACCCGGACTGCCACACGGGCACCTGCCAGTTGCTGGACGCCCTGTGCAGCGTGCGGGAGCTGGTTGCCACCGAATTCGATGCCTTGCTGCACGACGGCCGTGGCCCTGGCGCTTCGGGCGACGGTGGCTGCAGAACCTGCGGCGGCCCACCTCTGCCGGTAGACAGCGACGAATTCCTGGCCAAGCTGCCCGAACCCGTGTGCAGCAAAGTCCGCGAGTTCGCCGCACAACCCAAAGTGGCCATGTTGTCGGACGCCGCCAAGCTGCGTCTGGCCAAACTGATAGGCCGCGCCACGATGGCCGCCTACGGCAAGGACAGCAAAGGCCTGCAGCCTGATGCCTCCGACTGCCTGGGCCCGGATGCCGTCCTGCGCTTCATCGAATGGCTCAACCCGCTGCTGCGTCGCGACAGCTACCTCTCCCTTCTGGCGGAACGCCCCGAGGTACTCAACCGCCTGCTGCGCCTGTTGGGCCTGGCCAAATGGCCGATGCGCTACCTGCTGCGCCACCCGGGCGTGATCGACGAACTCGCCGACCCGCGCCTGATGGAGGGACGCTTTGACCCCGTCGGCTACCAGAAAGAGCTCAACGAACGCCACAACGCCTGGACGCGCGCCGGCCAGGCCGACGAAGAGGCCCTGCTCGACACCTTGCGCCGCGCCCACCACGCCGAGATCTTCCGCACCCTGGTGCGCGACGTCGAAGGGCAACTCACCGTGGAGCAGGTCGCCGACGACCTCTCCGCCCTGGCCGACGCCACCCTCAACACCATCATCCAGTGGGCCTGGGGCCACCTGCAGCAGCGCCCAGGCAAGCAAGGTGCGTATGCCGTGGGCCGTCAGCCGCACTTCGCCGTCATCGCCTACGGCAAGCTGGGCGGTCTGGAACTGGGTTATGGCAGCGACCTCGACGTCGTCTTCCTGTACGACGACACCCAGGACCAGCAACCCGCCGATGCCGGCCCGGACACCGCCGGCCCCATCGACGCCTACCTGCTGTTCGCCCGCAAGCTCATCACCTGGCTGACGCTGCGCACCTCGGCCGGCGAGTTGTTCGACATCGACACCGCCTTGCGCCCCAACGGCAACTCCGGCCTGCTGGTGACCAGCTTCCACTCGTTTGACGACTACCAGCGCCAACGCGGCAGCAACACCGCCTGGACCTGGGAACACCAGGCCCTGACCCGCGCCCGCTGGTGCGCCGGTGAACCGGCCCTGGCCGAACGCTTCGAGACCACCCGCCGCGCCGTGCTCAGCGCCGAGCGTGACCCGGCCGCCTTGCGCGAAGAAGTCACCGCCATGCGCGAACGCATGCGCGAAGCCCATGCCTGCCCGCCTGCCGAATTCGATATCAAGCACAGCCCCGGTGGCATGATCGATGTGGAATTCGCCGTGCAGTTCCTCATCCTGGCCTACAGCCGCCTGCACCCCGAACTGCTGGACAACAAGGGCAACATCGCCCTGCTCGATCGCGCAGAGCAAGCCGGACTCCTGCCGGCCGGTGTCGGACACGCTGCAGGGCAGGCCTACCGGGAACTGCGCCGCATCCAGCACCGGGCTCGCCTCGATGACGCTCCGACCCGGTTCGAACTGGCGCAGATGCCGAGCTTGCAGACGCCTCGTGACGCCGTGCTGGCGCTCTGGCGAGCCGTCTTCCCGTCAGCGTGAGCACCGCCACCCCTCAGGCCGACATCCGACACGGCGCCTGGCTCTGGCTCGCACTGAGCCTGCTCCTGGGTTTGCCATCGGCCTGCATGGGATGGGTCCCGCTGGATCAGCCCGTCGCCAGTTGGCCGAGCTGGGCACAGCAGCTCGCCCTTCACCCTGACCGGGGCCTGCATCAGCCCGCCTGGGCCTGGTGGACGGCGGCCTGGCTGCATGGCAGCGCCCAGCATCTCTATCGCAACCTGGGCGCCCTGGCCTTGATTGCCGCCATGGGGTGGTCCGCCCGTGTATCGGTCCAATCCGCACTGATCTGGTTCCTGGCCTGGCCGGCGACACAAATCGGCATGCTGGGCCAGCCTCTCCATACTTATATAGGTCTGTCAGGGGTATTACACGCCGGCGTCGGCGTCATCGCGCTCCACCAGCTCGGCAATTCAGACACCAGAAGCCATCGAATCATGGGTTATCTGCTGGCTGCAGGCCTGATATTGAAAATCCTCATGGAAAACCCCTGGCAGCACGCCCTGATCAAACCCCCAGGCTCGGATATAAATGTGGCCCCCTGGGCTCATTTGAGCGGCGCCCTTTCGGCCGCCTTCATTTGTTTGTTCGCTTCTGTTACCAACCGACTCCCCAGTGTGAAAAGACTGACACGTGGGAGACGTACACTCATTTGAGCGCCCCGAGAAAACCCCCGGGAACTTCGGTGACGCTACAAGATCTTGCACAAGTGCCGAAAACACGGCCTCATGCATAACCAATTGAAACAACCCAACAGTTCAACCATGCAAACCCGCCTGCAAGCCATCACCCGTCAACGCTCCATCCGCATGATGGCGCTGATGCCCGTTGTCATTGCCTCTGCCCTGGTGATCGCCGGCTGTGGCGACAAGTCCAAACACGAAGGCAAGGCCAGCCAGGCGGCGGCCCGCGTCAACGGCGAGGAAATCACCGTTCACCAGATCAATCAACTGCTGGAGCGCCAGCAAGGCCTCAAGCCCGAGCAGGCTGAAGCCGCCAGCCGCCAGGCCCTCGAAGGCCTGATCGACCAGCAACTGGCCGTGGCCAAGGCCGAAGACCAGAAGCTGGACCGTGATCCTCAGATCGTGGCCCTGCTGGATGCCACCCGCCGCAGCATCCTGGCGCGCGCCTATGTTGAAAAGGCTGCCGCCGCTGGCGCAGGCACCCCCTCTTCCGATGAAGTGCGCAAGTACTTCGACAGCAAGCCCGCCCTGTTCGCGCAGCGCAAGGTCTACGCCCTGCAAGAATTCACCGTGCCTGCTGCAGGTGACGTAGCCAAGGATCTGATGGCCAAACTGAAGGCCACCAAGACGGCCAACGAGTTTGCCGAGGTCCTCAAGGCCAGCGGCGTGAAGTTCACGGCCAACCAATCCACCCAGGCTGCAGAAAGCCTGCCTCTGGGCATCATCGAGCCGCTGAGCAAGGTGGGCGACGGTGAAGCGCTCTACATCACGGCCAAGGACGGCTTCAAGGCCCTGCTGGTCGTGGCCAGCAAGAGCCAGCCTGTCACGTTCGACCAGGCCAAGCCCGCTATCGAGCAATACCTGACGGTCGAGCGCCGCCGTGAGTTTGCCCAGAAGGAACTCAAGAGCCTGCGCGCCGCTGCCAAGATCGAATACATCGGCAAGTTTGCCGAGAAGGCCGCGTCGGGTGCTGCTGCAGCGGCGTCCGAAGCATCGCCAGTCGCCGCCCCTGCTGCTTCCGAAGCCGCTTCTGGCGGTCTGGATGCCAATGCACTGAGCAAGGGCCTGTCTGGTCTGAAGTAACCCACTTGACCAGGGTGGCCTGCGAACCAGGCCCCCTGGCTGCAACTTACACCGTTTGCTACAGCGAATCACGCTTGATCAATTTCAGGTGACCCAAAGCCGGTATGACATTCAATCAATTTCTGCGCATTATCCGAGCCAGGTGGATTCTCGCCTGCACCATCCTGGCCGTCTCTGTCATCGGCACCCTCGCTGTCAGCCTGATCCTGCCCAAGTCCTACTCAGCCACCGCTTCCGTGATGGCCGATGTACGCCCCGATCCGGTTTCGGCACTCGCCACGCCCGGTGCGTTCGCGATGACCTACCTGGCCACCCAGGTTGACCTGATCAAGAGCCCCAACGTATCCCAGCGCGTGGTGCGCGACCTGCGCCTCACCGAATCGTCGGAAATGCGTCAGCGGTGGATCAAGGCCACCAACCAGCAAGGTGATTACACCGCCTGGCTTGCAGACCTGATCCAGCGCGGACTGGAAATCAAGCCCTCGCGTGAATCCAGCGTGATCCAGATTACCTACGAAGGCGCATCGCCTGCCTTTGCATCCACCCTGGCCAACGCCTATGCCAAGGCCTACATCGACTCCACCGTGCAGATCAAGATCGATCCTGCTCGGCAGTACGCTGACTTCTTCGAAGAACGCACCCGACTGGCTCGTGAAAAACTGGAAAAGGCGCGCTCGCGCCTGACTGAGGCACAACGCGCCAAGGGCATCATCGCCACCGAAGAACGCCTGGACGTCGAAAGCGCACGCCTGGCCGATCTGTCTGCACAGGTCACCGCTCTGCGGTCGCTGCGGACCGAAACAGGTACGCGCTCCAACCAGTCAGGCAACAACCCCGATCAGATGCGCGAAGTGCTCAACAATTCGCTACTGGTCGGCCTGAAGGCTGACCTGGCTCGCCAGGAAGCACGCCTGCGCGAAATGAATGAGCGTTTCGGCGATGCCTACCCCGCCGTGGTGGAAACCAAGGCCAATGTGGCCTCGCTGCGTGACCGCATCCAGTCCGAAACGCGTCGCCTGACAGGCAGCGCGCGCATCGACGACCGCATGGCGCAAACCCGCCTGACTGAAGCGGAAGCTCAGTTCGAAGCACAGCGTCAACGCGTTCTGAAACTCAAGGATGCCCGCGCCGAGCTGTCCGTGCTGGAGCGTGAAGTCGAAACCGCTCAACGTGTCTACGACTCCATCCAGGAGCGCCTCAACCAGACCAGCATGGAAAGCCATGTCAATCAATCCGGCATCTACATGCTGAGCAGCGCCACCGAGCCCACCACCCCGACCTCACCTCGTCTGATCCTCAACGTTGCCGTGTCCATCGTGCTCGGGACCTTGCTGGCGCTGATGACCGCCATGGGTGTCGAGCTGTTTGACCGTCGCGTTCGCGGCCCCCTGGATATCGTTCAAGCGCTGGATCTGTCGGTGATTGGCCTGCTGCCCGCACCCAACTCCAAGGAAAAGAAAAAGCGCCTGCTACGCATTGGATCCGCCAGCAATAGTCAAACGGCTGTTGTATCTGTACCCGCACAACAGTAAGTCGAACTATGTCGAGCAAAGACAAGCACATGGCGCAGCACTCCTTCCATCCCTCGCGATTTGCATCGTCGGAGGAGCACCTGGAATTCAAGGATACCCAGCCGATTCCACCCGAGCGCTCCATTGGCGACCTCATCAGTGAAGCCAACAACCTCTCGACCGAACAGATCGAGCAGATCCTGCAGTACCAGCGCAACAACGGTGTTCGCTTCGGTGAAGCTGCGGTGGCACTGGGCCTGGCCAATGCGGATGACGTGATGTGGGCCCTGGCCCAACAGTTTCACTACCCGTATGCATCAGAAGGCAAGAACAAGCTCAACCCCGAACTCGTGGTGGCGACCAGCCCCTTCACCGAGCAAGCCGAAGCCTTCCGCACGATTCGCAGCCACCTGATCATGAAGGTCTACAGCAGCGACGGTCCTCGCCCCGCCCTGGCTGTGCTCAGCCCTGACAGTGGCGACGGCAAGACCTACTTTGCCGCCAACCTCGCTGCGGCCTTCTCGCAGCTGCCCGGTCGCACCTTGCTGATCGACGCGGACATGCGCACACCGCGCATCCACGAACTGTTCGGCCTGACCGATCGCAACGGTGGCCTGTCGTCGATCCTCTCCGGTCGCACGGCCTCGAAGGTGATTCAGCCCGTCAAGGAGTTGCCCAACCTTTACATCCTGCCTGTGGGGCCCACGCCCCCCAACCCGCTGGAACTGCTGGAGCGCCCCGCTTTCGATCTGCTCATCCGCGAGCTCAAGACAAAGTTCGACCGCATCGTGATCGACACCCCGGCCTCCTCCCTGGGTACCGATGGCGCCGTCATCGCGGCTCGCGCAGGTGCGGCACTGGTGGTCTCGCGTCAGAACAAGAGCCGCATGGACAGCCTGAACCAGTTGGTCAAGACCGTTCAAATGAGTTCGGCCAAACTGATTGGCGCCATCGTCAATGAGTTCTGAGCGCCCACGCGCTGAACGGCCACCACAATACATCGGACTGCAGATCGGGCGAGGCATCGCCTCGTTGCTGGTCGTGGGGCACCACACCTCCGGCAAGCTCGCTCTGACGCAAGCCGAATCGGGGCAGGCAGCCTTCCTCAACGGGCTGCTCGACATCGGCTGGATCGGGGTCGACTTCTTCTTCGTGCTCAGCGGCTTCATCATCGCGATGACGCTGAGCCAAGGGCCCGCAGCCGGGCAGTTCGTCTACAGGCGCTTCATCCGCGTCTACCTGCCCTTCTGGGTGGTATTCGGGCTCACCTTGCTGGTCAGCGCGGCCTTGCCACCATTGCGGCACTCGCTATCGGGCTTTGCACCTTGGGAATGGGTGCTCGCCCTGGGCTTGCTGCCGTCGGGGCACAGTGCGCCCGTCATTGGCGTGGCCTGGACACTGCATCACGAAATCCTGTTCTACGCCTTCGGTGCCTTGTGGCTGATATGGCCTCGCACCACCCTGGCCTGTGCTGCCGCCTTGTTGCTGACCTCGCTGGCGGTGCATGACACGCGCTATCCGATCCAGTTCCTGCTGTCACCACTGCACTGGGAATTCGTGTTCGGGATCGCCATCTTCCTGACTCACCAGCACTTCAAACGCCCGCTGGCCCTGGCAGCCGTGGCCTGCGGCCTGGTCTGGATCTTCGTGACCCATGCCCTCTATCCGGCAGACAATGATGCGACGGGCGCCGCCCGGGTACTGCAGTTCGGCATCGGCTTCAGCCTGATCTGCCTGGGCTCCTCAGCCTGGGAGCGGCATGGTCAGCCCGGCACGCAAGCCTGGCTGCAGACCTTGAAGCGCTGGGGCAAGCATCTGGGAGACTGGAGCTTCGGCCTCTACCTGATCCACATCCCGATCATCCTGGCCGTACTCAAAATCAGCGCACGCTGGCAAAACAGCGGCAACCCACATGCCGCGCAGTACATCGGTCTGGCGGCCATGGCCACCTGCGTCTTCTGCGCCTGGTTGTTCTACACAAGGGTCGAACAACCCATCCTGAAGCGTCTGCGCTGAACCACTGCACGCCGCCTTGCAGTGGCTGTCAGTTCGTCAGGAAGATCGGGCTGAAATCCACCGACACCGAATCACCGGGCTTGATGGCTGTGCACTGCCCCGTCAGATCACACCGCTTGCTCACACCCGCAGGTACCGTCATCTGGGCGGGACGCTCACGGGTCCTGGCAGGATGCCATGCGATGTAGGAAACACCCCCAGCCGAGTCAGTCATGGCAGCCTTCCACACGCCACCATCACTGACGCGGTCCAGGTCGCTCATGCGCCGCCCCGTCATCCAGGCTGACACTTGATAGAAGGCTTTGCCACTGGCATTGACAGCCACCGAGAGATTGGTGCCTGGGCGTATCCGGGTGGGTGAACTGGGCCAGCCATGCTGGTCATCCCACGCGTACTGATAGACCCGCCCCAGACCGGAGGCCCACCCCACCACCATGAACCTGGCCAGGTAGGCGGCGTTCAGTTCGCTGATCCGGGGCTGAGGCAAGCCAGCTGCCTGCGCCGCCCGGCACGCGGGGTCAATGCCCACATCAATCTGGCCGATCCCTGTTTCCGTGCTCCACAAAGGCTTGTCGCTCGCACCGTGATCTCGCATCAGCGCGCGGATGCCCAACACGTGGGACATCATCATCTCCGGGTAGCCGCCCTCCAGGTAGAGGTGATAGCCGATGACATCCGCGCTCCTGGCGCCGCCCAATTTGAGGAAGTAATCCAGGTAGTCACGATGCTGATAACTGATGCCGGCAGAGACGACCTTGGCATCGGGATTGACGCTCTTGAGCACACGGGCGGCCTCGTTCTGCAGTTGCAGCAACTGCTCGGGCGAGCCACGATAACCGGACCCCAGGCCGGAAGCACACCCATCCCGACTCGGGCACCAGTCATGGTTAGCGTTGAAGTAAGGCTCGTTCCAGACCTCCCAGTACTTCATCGACTTGCCGCTGTAACGCGTGGCAATGTCCTTGACCCAGCCTTGCCACTCGCTCATCCTGCGCGGATGCTCGTCACAACGGTAGCAGCGCGATGCTGGCTCGTCGTCTTGCGCGTCTTCATCCAGCGAAGCCCAGGCCGGCGCATAGCCACCCAGCACCATCAGCACGTCCGCCTTGGCGCTGTCTGCTGCCTTGACACGCTGATCCAGCGAGCCCCATTCGTACTTGCTGCTCTTGCCTGCGACAGGCCGCTTGCGCTGCACGGCATGCCACTGGGAACGCTCGCTGTCCCAGACACGCATCGAACCCGCATTGGAATCCTCGAAGGCATCGGCCAGGTTGTCGTTGTGCAGGACATGCGTACCGAAATACTGCCTCGGCACCGCAGCGGTCGGCAGGCCCAGGTTACTGCGCGCGCCCGTCATGACCGCATCATCCAGCCAGACCGTACCCGGTGTCGCGCTGCCCACGATGAACAGTGCCTGGCGCGCATCCGGCTCGGACAAGCCGTGCGAGAACGCGTCCACGCTCACATAGGTCCACTGATCGGTCGCGCGCACCAGCCTGGAGCCGTAATCCGCATAGGGCGCGCCGGCCTGACGCAGCGATATCTTGATCATCATGGGGGCGGCCGCGCGCACCCACACCCCCAGGGTAAAACGCCAGTCAGGCGGCAAGGTCACAGGCTGTACCAGCTGGAACAAGCCGCTCCTGAGCGAGACCTTCACGCTGTGCCCGCCACTGTGGGCCAGCACGCCATCAACGTCATAGACAAGGCTGCTGGCCGCATTCCAGCAGGAGTTGTCGCTCCAGGCCATGGGCAGACGCCCCTGCACCCCACGGCACCCCCCAAGCTGTGATGTGCCGCCTTCAAAAATACCATCCCTCAGGAGATTGCCTGCAGCGGCACTGGAGGGCGCATCCGCTGCCATCGCATGAGGCATCCCTGCACCCAGGATCAGAAAACACGACAACGCGACTCTGGCCAGCATGCTCATAGGACCCTTCAAAGATCAGGCAACGCTCAATTTGACATCATGAGGCCATCAGAAATTGCAGCAAACGCGAGGCCACGGTCGAAGATTCAAAATGCTCACGGAATCTCGTTGCCGCCGCGTCACTCATGCGCGACAACGCATCCCGATCACACAGTACCGCCAGCAGTACATCACAGGCTTTGCCCACGTCATCGAGTGGCCAGAACCGGCCTTCCACGCCTTCTCTGAAGATTTCCCCGATACCGCCCACACGAGCGGCCACCACGGGCACCCCGGCAGACAGGGCCTCGATCAACACCAGAGGCAGGTTTTCCATCTGCGCGGCATGCACACACAGCTTGTGCCCGGGGATGAACAAACGTCCGCGCGGATGGAATCCCTCGAAATTCACTTGCGCACGCACACCCTGCTCGTCCGCCAGTCGCTCCAGAGCGACACGATCAGGTCCATCGCCCACCAGGGTCAGTGTCAGCTTGTGCCCGCGACGGCTTGCTTCGCCGAGCACCTTGAGCAGGAAGCTCTGGTTCTTGCGCGGCTCCAGCGTACCGATGGCCACGAGGTCTCGCCCCGCCAGATCCGGGCGCATCACCTCGGCACCCAGGGGCGCCACGAAATTGGGGATCACGGCAGACCGTACCTTGCCCAAGCCAGGCATGGTCTTGCGCAGCTCGTCCTGCATGAACAGGGACACATAGACCAGACCATCCACGCGCGACATCACAGCCGATTCGAGCTTGCGAATGCCCTGATCGATGGGGCCGCCCCGGGCGATCATGCCTTTGCCGATCCACTCATCCGCCTGTGATCCATTGAAGTGGATCACCTGCACCACCTTTTGCGCGGGCCCCGTCACGCAGTCGAGCGCGACCGAAGACGACAGCGGGCACTGTGCATAGACGACGCAGCGCCCGTGCTCACGCATGAGCTGGCGCAAGTACTGGCGCAGCAAGAAGGCATGACCGTTGCGGTACAACCAGACCGCGCCAGGTTTCCATACGTATTCCAGCACGCGCCGCAAGGCAATGAAGGCATACAGGAGCGGCAGCAGCGGCCCCTGAAATGGCGTGGCCACCGCATGCGCCACGCCTTGTTGCGCCAGATAGGAGGCGAACTCGCGCATGTGGGTCTGCACGCCCGTAGCGCCCTCCAGGCGCATCAGCGATGCCATGATGATGAATGGCTTGTCCGTCTTCATCGGGGGCTCCCCTTGCCTCCTGCTGCTGCAAAGCGAACGGCATTCAGAAACCCGGTCGCCGCATGGGCAAATGTGTAGTTCTTCACTTGAGCCTTCGCGCCGTCCGAGCAGCGCGTCCAGACCTCACCGTCAGAAAGGAGCGTGGCGCAACGAGCCACCCAGCTGCCTTCATCCAGCTCGCAGATGAAACCGCTGACGCCGTCAATGATCAACTCGCCCGCCACCCCGGTATGCGGTGTGGACACGGTTGGCGTACCGGCGGCGCAGGCCTCGTTCACCACCACGCCCCACGGCTCCATGGTCGTTGGGAACATGAATATCTTCGAGGAGGCGTATTCCAGTGGCAGTTCCTCTTGCGATTTGTAGCCCGTAAAGGAAACATCCACCCAGGGCGCCAGTTCCTGAGCCAGCTGCCTCAACTCGGGCTCCATGGCACCTTTGCCCACACATCGGAACGTGACCTTGCGTCCCAGGCGCTCTGCCACGCCCTTGGCGACCCGCAAGGCAAAAAGCGGATTCTTGCGCTCGATATAGCGGCCGCAATACAGGAAGTCGTAGGGCCGAGGCATGGCGCCGTGCCGCCCGAAATGATCGTTGTCGATGCAAAGTGGCGAGACGAAGATGCTGTCCTTGCGCACGCCATAGCTCGCAAACAGATCCCTGCCTGCCAGACAGGCCCCGATGAAAGCCCTGGTTCTGGCAAACACGACACGGCGCACCAGGCGGTGCACCCAACTGAGGCCCTGCTCGGATTCCAGCGTGCCATCCGTCATCACCACATGAGGCACACCGCGCCAGACCGACCAGGCAAAGGCATACAGAAACGTCGGGATGAAGCCGCTGGTCACCACCACATCAGGCTTGAGCTGATCCAGCAAGCGCGTCACGGACCAGTCGGCATGGGCAAACCTGTTCTCGTATGCCGTGTACTCGCCCTCCAGGAAGTGCACGCCATACTTGCTCGAGCGGCCGTCCTTTGACGGATCGATGTGGGCGCCAGCGCAATAAACCACGTGCAGATCCACGTCACCTGAATCGGCCAGGATGTCCCAGATCGGCAGCCTGTACGGCGTGGGCACATTGGTCACAACGACGCAGCGTAACTTCTTCATCTCTACCGCCTCGTCAGACAAGGGAAACCGCAGTGGACCGACGCGGTTTCTTGCTTTCAACCGGCTCTACCTCCTCAACGGGATCCGGATAAAGATAGATCAACAGCAGGACGGTGGCGACCGGCCAGGTCTTCAACGCGTACAACGACACCGTGGCAGAGAAGCCTTGCGAGATATAGAGCATGAACCCGACGAATGCCAGCCCCTTGGCCCATTTGCGCCTGCCCGCCGAATTGGCGATCTTGTAGACCAGCGTCCAACCCGTCACGTTCAGGATCAGACCGAACACGCCTTGCGTGACCAGTTGATAGAGAAAATCGTTGTGCGCACCGTGCGGCATGCCATCACTGATGTTCTCCATGTAGATGATCAGGTCGGCATACAAGCCGCGACCGAACAACAACTCGGTGGGCGAGTAGTTCGCCAGACCATACTTGAACAACACCTCCACGATCCGATCGCGCCCCTGTGTGAAGGACGCGAGGTTGGACGTATCGAAGCCCAGCGCCTTGGACGAGTCATAGAAGTACATCACTGCACCAGCTGCGGCGCCCAGGAAGGTGCCATAAAACAGCAGGGAAAGCGGCTTGGCGCCATTCTTGAGCGCGATGTACACCAGCACGAGCGCCAGTGTCAGATAGTTCATCCGGGAGTTGGCCAGCACAACCTGCACCACGGACAAACCAGCCAGGACAATGAATGTGGGGGTCGGCTTGAATCGGTTCCACGCCGAATAAACAAGCAGAGAAGTGGCCAGGCTGTACGCCAGGTCGGTCTTGAAGAGGTAAAACCCCTTGAACGTGTGGACGCCGCCCCAGTAGGTCCAACCGTACTCGAATGGCAGCAACGCCGCGTTCGCCACGATGTTGAGCGCCGCCCCGACGGCAATCGCAAACGGCAAGGATTCATCGGCTGCTGCCACAACCAGCCCGAAGAACACAAAGGGACTCACGATCTTGAAAATCGCCTGAGGTGACCCGTTCTCGAAGATCATCAGCAGGATCAGGAACGAAAAGTAGACGACGATGAAGATCCACAACTGGGACTGAGATGTGCCCTGTGACTTCTGAACGACCGCACGGTCATATCCGCGGCCGGTTCGCATGAAAAAGACGGCGAACACCAGCAGGAAAATGTACAGATACTTGACCGCATTGACCTCGAAGAACGCGTCCGCACCCGACTTGAGGCTGAGCGCCAGAAACATCGGGATCGCGTAGAAGCGAGGCAAGACCATGTTTTCGATCAGTTTCATCTGTTCCCTCGCTTGAGCTCATCAGGCACGTTCCTGAGCATGGCCCGCATGCCCAGAAACAGGATGCCCGCATAGCAGGCTTCACCCATGACAGCGCCTGCCATCAGGCCATTCTTCCCGTACATCCAGGACAGCAACAACATCGAACCGATACTGACAACAGAGCTCCCGGCCGCGGCATAGAACGACTGCCTGAAATGCCCACCAGCCAGCAGCACGCCGTTACAGACGCCTGACATGCCGCTGGCCAGGAAGAACAGGCCCCACCAGGCGATGTCAACGCGCAAGCCCTTGTACTTCTCTCCGAGCAAATAGGTTTCAAGGTAGGGATAGGACAAGGTCAGCGCACCGCAATACAGAACCACGATGATCACGACACCGATCATGGACAGCCTGGTCAAGCCCCCTACACTGGCCACCTCACCCTTGGTAATGGACTGACTGACCTTGGGTCTGAAAATGTTGGCCCAGGACAGAAACAACATGCCCAAAGGTGCCGTGAACAGCTTCGCCGCCACGATTTCAGCCGTACCTTCCGGCCCCACCATGCGGGCACCAATCAACAGATAGGCATTGCCAAACGCCCAGGCCACCACGCCCGCGGGGAGCGACCATCTGGCCAGTGGCCAGACTTCCTTCCACAAGGTACGCCAGGCGCTGAATGTCACCACAGGCTTGATGCCTGCCCCCAAGGCCCAGAGCAAGCCGGTGCCAACGCCCACGCTACCAACCAGCAGCAGCATCGAATCAGCCCGGACGCTTCCTTCCAGCACCAGCCCTCCGATCGCTGCCACCAGGACCAGCACATAGATCAGGTCATTGCGCAGACACAGATCCGGACGCATGTTGATGAACTGCACATTGCGCAGGAATTCTCGCAACCAGGTGGCGAGGATCAGCAGCGCCATGCCCAAAGCCAGATTCACACTCACTTCATCCATGGAAATGGACGAGGGCACAGCCCAGATGGCGAGCCCGCCCACCACGGCCAGAAACAGGCTGAGCACCAATTGCAGACCAAAGAAAGCGCGGGCCGCAGCAGCCCTGTTCACGTCGTCCTTCTGCGGCAGCAAGGTCAAAGCGGTCGTGTTGACCACGGCGCCCTGCAAGGCCAGCGTCAGCGCGTTATAACCAATGATCTGACTGAACGCATAGTACTCATGCTTGGTCGCGAACTTGATGAACACCAGCCCGATCAGGAAATTGCTGGCACTCAGGATCGCCTGGTCAATCAATGAGTGGGACACCCCTTTGAATATCCCCCCCCGTTGGGTCACGCCGGACATACAGCCTCTTTGTCTGAAAGCTCGAGGCTTTATTCGTGGTAATCGTATGCCTGGAAGCCAGCGGACTTCACCAGGCTGTCTCGCTTGGCCGCCGTGTAGTCGCTCAGCACCATCTCCTTGACCAGTTCGGCCAGCGAGATCTTGGGCGTCCAGCCCAGCTTCTCCTTGGCCTTGGTCGGGTCGCCCAGCAGCGTCTCCACCTCGGTCGGGCGGTAG
>NZ_DASUIS010000033.1:0-12519 GCF_036279675.1 Aquabacterium sp.
CGCATCACCTCGACCCGCCCCACCCTGTCGGCAGTGGTGGAAGCACTACGATCACCCGAGTAAGCGGGCTTGCATGCACTGTCTTCTCGGGTGGAATCCAGGCACGTCGATACAATGATTTCACTGTGACCGACACCAGCGCCCCCACCAACCTCCCCACGCCCATCGAAGTCGAGCCCTTGCCGCTCGACCCGCAGGCCGATTCCGACGTGCCCGGCGGCTGGGTACGCTGGGCCGTTGTCATCCTGAGCATGGCCACGGCCGGCGCCGGGTGGGTGGCCTGGAACACCCAGAAAAAGGTGCAGGCGCTCGAACAGGAACTGGTCCGCCGTCAGATCGACAGCCAGGGGCAGGCCACCGAGGCCCGCGTGCTGGCTCGCCAGGCCCAGGAGGCCGCGCGCGAAGCCACGGCCCGCTCGACCCTGCTGGAGACGCGCATCACCGAGGTCGCCCTGCAGCGCAGCCAGGTGGAAGACCTGATCAAGACACTGAGCCTGTCACGAGACGAAAACCTCGTGGCCGACATCGAGGCCGGCCTGCGCGTGGCCAGCCAGCAAGCCACCCTGACCGGCAGCGCCGAGCCCCTGATCACGGCCATGCAATCGGCCGACGATCGCCTGGCACGTGCCCGTCAGCCCCGCCTGGACAACATCCGCCGCGCCCTGGCCAAGGACCTGGACCGCGTCCGCGCCACCCGCGTGGCCGATACCAGTTCCCTGACCATCCGGCTGGACGAGGCCGCCCGCCTCGTGGACGAAGTTCCCCTGCTCAACCAGCCGGAAGCCACGATGCCGCCCTTGCCGAAGGCAGAAGTGACACCCAAACCCGTGCCAGCCAGCAAGCCAGGCGGCAAGAACAAGAACGCCGCGCAATCGGCTGCCCCGGCCTCGGCCCCCGAACCCGCTGCCGACACCTGGGGCAGCCACGTGCTCGACTGGACCAAGGGCGCCGCCCAGACCTTCTGGAACGAGACCCGTGGCCTGATCCGCCTGACGCGCATCAACCGCCCTGAAGGCATGCTGATCTCGCCTGATCAGGGCTTCTTCCTGCGAGAAAACATCAAGCTGCGCCTGCTGAATGCACGCCTGGCCCTGCTGAGCCGCCAGAACACCGTGGCGCTGGCTGATTTGCAGAACATCCAGGCGACCGTGCCGCGCTACTTCGACCTGCAATCGCGCAAGACGCAGTTGCTGCAGTCCATGCTGACGGACGTGGCCGCCCAGAGCCAGCAGATCACCGTGCCCCGCCCCGACGACACCCTGGCCGCGCTGGCCACGGTATCGGGCGGCCGCTGAGCCGCAGCGAGGACGCCCCGACATGCGCTCCATCGTCTGGTTCCTGGTGCTGGCTGTGACCGCGGTGGTGGGCGCCACGGCCCTGGGCGCCAATGACGGCCTGGTCACCATCTACTGGCTGGGCTGGCGTGCCGACATCTCGCTCAACCTGTTCCTGCTGGGCCTGGTGCTGATCTTCCTGGCCATCTATTCGTTGGTGCGCGGCCTCGACAGCCTGCTGGCCCTGCCCGAGCGTGCCAAGCGCTGGCGTGTCTCCCAACGTGACAAGGTGGCCCAGGCCGCCCTGCGCGAGGGCCTGGCCTTGTACATGGCAGGTCGCTACACCCGCGCCCACAAGGCCTGCCAGAAAGCCGTGGCCATTCAGGCCGACACGCCCGAACTCACGCTGGACGCCGAATTCACCGCCCTGGCCCACCTGCTGTCGGCCGGTAGCCTGCACCGCCTGCAGGACCGCAAGCGCCGCGACGAACACCTGCAACGCGCCCTTGATCTGTCACGCCTGACGCGCAAGCCGCGCGCCACGGAAGAAGGCGCCCGTCTGCTGGCCGCCGAATGTGCCCTGGACGACCGCGACGCCCGCCGCGCCCTGCATGATCTGGCCGAACTGCCACCAGGTGTGGCCCGCCGCACGCAGGCCCTGCGCCTGAAGCTGCAGGCCACCCGCCTGGCACGTCAGCCGGTGGAAGCACTGAAGACCGCCCGCCTGCTGGCCAAGCATCAGGGCTTCACCAGCTCCGCCGCGGAAGGTCTGTTGCGCACACTGGCCGTGGAAACGCTGGATTCAGCCCGCGACGCCGATCAGTTGCGGGCACTGTGGCAAAACCTCGACACCAACGACCGCAAGGACCCGATGGTGGTCGCCCACGCTGCACGCCGCATGGCCGATCTGGGTGCCCAGATCGAAGCCCGTCAATGGCTCGCGCCGCTGTGGGACCGTATCGGTCAACAGACGCCCGAAGCCGTGGACGCCCTCGCCAATGCGCTGGCGCACAGCCTGCTGGGCCTGGAGGCAGAGTGGCTGCCCCGCCTGGACGCGACCACACAATCGGCCTTGCGCAACCCAGGTCTGGCCCTGACGCTGGGCCTGGCCCTGTCGGAGCGCCAGTTGTGGGGCAAGGCTCGCGGCATGCTGCTGTCTGCGGCCAATGACCTGCAGCTGGATCTGGAGCGCCGCCGCATGGCCTGGGCCAAGCTGGGCCAACTGGCCGAGCGTGAACACCGTGCCGAAGAAGCCGCGCGCTTCTACCGTCTCGCGGCCCTGCCGGAACAACCCTGAACGGGGTCGTTCACACTCAAAAAATGACGAGCTGTTTACACATGCTCGTAAACCATGCTATAGTCTCACTTCTCGGCGGCTGTAGCTCAGTTGGATAGAGTACTTGGCTACGAACCAAGGGGTCGTGGGTTCGAATCCTGCCAGCCGCACCAGTTATCACCTCATCGTGAAGAACCGGTAGCCGAGAACATTTTTAGCGGCTGTAGCTCAGTTGGATAGAGTACTTGGCTACGAACCAAGGGGTCGTGGGTTCGAATCCTGCCAGCCGCACCAGAACATACGTTCTAGACAAACAGCCTGAAGGCCAACGCTTTCAGGCTGTTTTTCTTTGTGCCGCGCTCAAGAAGAGATCCAGACACGGTCAGGACGAACACAGCTTGCTGACCGCCTCGATCAGCTGCGAGGGCTGAAACGGTTTGACGATCCAGCCCCGCACCCCGGCAGCCCGCCCTTCAGCCTTGATCTCGCTGCGCGACTCGGTGGTGATCATCAGAATCGGCGTGAATTTGTGCGCAGAGGCCTTGGCGCGCCTGGCGAACTCGATGCCATCCATGTGCGGCATGTTGATGTCACAGATGATGAGATCCAGCTTCGGTGTAGCAAGCTTGGCACAGGCGTCACGGCCATCCACAGCCTCGATCACCGAATAGCCCGCCTTGGTCAACGCCATGTTGACCACCTGCCGGAAGGTGCCTGAATCATCCACGACCAGAATCGTCTTGCTCATGCTGACCCGCCAATTTATGAGTGGGTGATGGAATTGATTGCACCGTACATGGTCCAGCCAGCAAGTCAAGAGCATCGTCACAACACAAGAACAGCAAGCTCGCTATTCCGTCGATTGATCACACACCTTGGCGGTATAAGCCACACGCCACTCAAACGCCTCACGCAGCTGCCGATAGCTGGCTACAGGCCGCCGCATCCGCACGGCCTTTCCCGCAGTAAAGGACGCGCGCATGACAACGAATCTGGTTTGGCGAAAGACCTTGACGGCTTGCGGTTTGCTGCTGGCGGCATCGTCCTGCCTCGCAGGCGTGCAGGCCCTGGACGATCAAGCCCTCACCGAGGTCCACGGCGCCGGCATGGACAAGGACATCATGGGGCAGCTTGGCAAAGGCCAGGACATCCGCCAGCGCAGTGACGAAGAGCGACGCAACGCCACCTCGGCGCAAAACACCGTCGCTTTGCTGGCTGCCCTGGACCTGCAGACCAGGCAATCGGCACAGACCGCCGTGAATGCGGTCAATGCGGTGAACACCACCGCTCAGCTCGGCGGCACCCTTGTGGCGCTGACGCCGATCTCCGCGCTGGTGCCCATCGGGCTGCCCTTGTTCGGCCTGCCGAACCTGCCACCGGCCAACAACCGCTGAAGCGGCAGCCCGTCAGGGCAAGGCCAGCGTCACCGAAGCGCTGGCCGCATTGCGCAGATCCAGCGCCGTGCCGGCGCGCACCCACCTGAGCGTGCCGGTGTGGCCTGCAGCCCGCAAGGCCACGCTGTAGATGGCGGTGCTGCCCAGGGCCGCAGCCTGGCTGCCGGCTGGCACATTGATCACCATGCTGCTGCCTGAAACGGCCTGAGACGTCACCACACCGTTGACGTCCGACACGATCACGCTGGCGCCGCCGTAACTGGCCGACAAGGTGCCCGTCAAGCTCACCTGGATCTGCCCGATGCCCAGCGAAGCTTGTCGCACAGGGCTGTTCACCGTGATGCTGCTGTTCGTGCCCAACGTCGGCACGACCGTGCTGAACACCCCCACGTCGTCGTAAGCCGTGCCCAGGGCCTGCACGCTGAACGCCTGTGCGCCTTCATAGGGTGTGACATCGCTGAAGCTCAAGGCCGCACCACTCTCGACGAAGTTGGCCACGCGCAAGGGCCCTTCAGGCAGGTCCAGCGCCTGCGCCAGGCTGCCCGTCAACACATCGGTGTTGGCCACCGCGACCTGATAAGGCTTGCTGGATGCATCCAGGCTCTGGCCAAAAAACAGCTGGCTGCCGCGCGGCGATACGGGTGAAGCCAGGGTGACCGAACGCGAGGTCGATGGCGTGATGACCGGCACGATGGGCGCGTTCGACGCGCCCAGCACCGTCCAGGCAAGCGTATCGAGCACACTGAATGACGACACCGTGACCCCACGGATCACCATGGTCTGCATGTGCCTGCCCGTGATGACCACGTCGTAGCTGGTGTCCGGTGGCAGCGGATACAGCGCAAAGCCCCCGGAGGTGCTGGTCACGCGGTACTGCCTGACATCAACATGGCGCTGCCCATCTGCAGACAACCGCTGGGCACTGACCACGATGTCCTGCGCGCAGTTCGGTGCGGCCGGGGCCGTACCCGAGCCGCAGATGAGCGAAGGATCGATGGCACCAATGATCGCACCGCTGGTGCCCATGTCATAGCTCATCAAGGCCGGCCGCATGCTGAAGTGGTCCACTCCATCGGCCGATGCCATGCGAACCAGGCTGTGCTGCAAGTCGGCCTGCACCACCACATAGCTGGCACCTTGCGCTGCCACGGCATACGTGCCGGCCAAGCGCCAGCCCTGATCAGGCTGAGGCAGTTCCAGTGGCACCACGCGCGCGTGACCACCACCATCCGTGTAATTGACCTGTGCATTGAAGCTGAGGCCTCTGGCAGCCGCCGCGTCATCCAGGGCGGCATCGTGCGCCAGGGGGAACAAACGGATCTGACCATAAGTGCCCGCGGGCACACTCAGGCCGCTGAGCACCCGCGTGACGTCGCCTTGCGTGCTGGACGGCACGACGGCCAGGTCCACCACCACCGGCGTGGTCAGGCGCAAGACAGTCCAGCTGCGGTCACTGCCGGACCACGCTTGCGAGGCTTGAGGGTGCAGGGCCACGCTGCCGATCGTCACCCACACGTGGCTGACATCGCGATAGCCGCCGCCTGACAGGCCCAGCGTGAAAGCACCATGCGTGCTGTCGGCGCCTGATGCCGGGCTGGCACCCTTGCCCTGCGTGCCGCCACCACCACCGCAGGCAGACAGCACGGTCACCAAGGCAATGGCCAGCCAGCGACGAGCTGATCGGGCCACCGAATGCACGAGTCCGTTTGTCATGGCGTGGTGGTCGCTGCGCGCAACTTGAGGCCGACCGCCTGGGTCAAGGCCTGCATCTTCGGATCAATGGCAGCGCGGCTCTCGGCCACCACCTTCTCACCCAGCGCGCGCTCCATCTGCGGAATCATCTGCTCGAACTTCTTCTTCACGGGAGACTCCAGCATGGCGATGATCTGCTTGAGTTCTTCTTCGCTGAACTGCTGCTGCAAGATGGGCACGACGGAGCTGGCCAACTGGCGTCGTGCCGTGTCCAGTGCAATCGGTGTGGCTTCATTGATGTACTTCTGCACATCCACCGCCATGTCCTTGAGCGTGGCGTCCCGGCGCTCGGCCGTCACACGCCCTTGCAGCGCAATACGAGCCTGCTGAACGGCATCGGCTGCGGGCCGCTGCACCATCATGACGACGACATCCTCTGGATGCCACAGCGTCAGCAGCTTGTCGATCAGCTTGGCCTTGCCATCGGCGGATTGCGCCCACACAGGTGTCGCCACGCAAGCGGACAGCAGGGTCGCGACGGCCAGGCGGTTGAAGCGGAAAGTCATACGAGCAATGAACATGGAACAACTCAGAACGGTTTGGTGATGGACATGCCGCCATAACGCACAGTCATGGAGCCGGAAACATCGAGCCCCGCATAGGGGTTGTAGATGACGTTGAAAAAGTTGCTGCAGTTGAGGTTGCAGCTGGTTTCGGCAGGAATGTCGAACTTGCCTTTGGCATACGAGTAGGTCGCGTCGATCTTCAGGCCTGATGGGCTTTCATAGCCCATGCCGATGCTGCGCACCGTCATCGTCGGCAAAGGTGCGATCAGGTCAAAGGCAGACTGGGGAATCGAGGTCTTGCGCGGCTCATAGCCATAGCGCAACTTGAAGCCACGCGTGATGCCCACTTCAAGCCCGAATCCAAAGTGGATGGGGTCCCGATAACCCCGTGGAATCACCAGCTTGGAAGCATCGGCCTGGCCGAAGATGCGCGCCATCTGCAGCAAGGCAATCTGGCGGTCGAACTGGATTTCCAGCTTGTCCCACTTGCTCCAGTCGGTGTACATCGCATCCACGTTGAACTGGATGCGATCGGTGGGCTTGAGCTTGATGCCGGCCTGCAAATGCGCCGGGAAAGGCAGGCGCATGGTGGCGTGCCCGGTCTGCACATCCGGGATGGAGGTCGGGAAACCAAACATGGCCGCCACCACCGGCCCCAGCAAGCTGCCATACATGCCCTCCACGAACCTGGGGAACATGGGATCGGCCATGAAGGTGTAGCGCCCGGTCAGGGTGGTCTTGGTACCCGACTGGTAGACCGCACCAAAGGCAAACCAGTCCTTGGGCTCCCACAGAAGGCCCACGTTGAAGGTCGGGTCAACCGGCGCGGTCATGTCGAACTTCATCGTGCCCGCGCGCCTGAATGGCCTCAGGCGCCCTTCCTGCCCACCGCCGCAAAGGCCGAAGCCGAAGGTGTCCAGCGGGTTGCCGCCGTCACTGCACCAGGCATCCTGCAACTTGCCGATGATGCCCAGCAGCTTGTTGGGAAAGCGCATGTCCGTATCCAGCGCAAAGCTCTGGTGCGCAATCGGCACGGCCAGCCCCAGGCTGAGGGTGTCGGACACCTTGTACGCCACCGACGGCGAGAGGTACACCAGACGCTGGATGACCATGGAACGGCCATCAAAACGAGTCGGGTCGTTGGGGTCCTGGCTTCGGTCCACGCCCACGGCTTGAGGCACGTAGCTCGCCGTGGCAAAGGTCCAGGGTGACCCAGGTCTATTGAAGCTGAAGCCCATGCCCGCACCCAGTGCGGCCGGCAGCTTCCACTTGGGCACGCCAATGCCGGGGATGTAGAGCTTCTGGTAGACCGGGCCGCTGGAACTGCCGGCCAGTGGGTCTTCCTTCCAGCCTCCGATGTCAAAGCCTTCGGGTTGATGGAAGTTGGCCTTGATGCGCACGGATGCGCCAAAGAAGTTGTCCTGCTTGACGTTGCCCTCCAGACGCGAGAGACCTGCCGGGTTGAAGTGGATCGAATCCACACCCGGAGGGTCCGCCGTCACGGCATTGCCCATGGACATCGCCTTGGGGCTGGTCCCGAGGTTGTCGGTCAAGGCTGCATGGGCCGTGCCCAGCCAGGACATACCCAGCACCAGGCCCAGCACCAGGCTCAGCCATCGTGCAGACAAAGCGAGCCCCCTGGCGTCAGCCATCTTCATGATCACGGCCTTCTTGCGCTGCTCAGAAGCTCAAAGGCATGTTCATGCCGAGCGTGAAATCGGGCGAGTCGCTGGTCAGGCCGATACCGAGGTTCATGTTGATCGTGTTCTGGGGCGAGGTGCGCACGCCCAGTCCCAGGCTGAACATGCCCGATGTCTGCACGCTGGTGCGGCTCGATGTGCCGTCTTCAAACACCAGCTTGCTGGGGAAGGACAGGGACTCCTGCAACGACATGGTGGTGGACACGTCATACGACAAGGCATAGGCAAAGCCTCCGCCGAGCGTCAGCGAAGGGCCTGGATGCACGGCCACCAGGGTCACGTTGTCACGCACCTGATTGATGTGACGCGCCGGCATGCTCACACCCACGCTGGCGGAACCGAACAACGCGATGGGATCGATGATCTTGGAGGCGTTGACACCCAAGGTCAGGCCAGCGGTACCGGAGCCCGTCGACAGGTTCTGCCCGTCGATCGAACGATAGGGGCTGCGTCCCGTAGGCAGGCGAACCGTGGCACTGGTGGTGATGCTGGGGGCATCTCGGCGCATCTCGAAAGGCTGCCAGCGTGCGCCCACGTTCAGGTCACCGAAGCCGTGCGACATGCCCGAGAAGGTCGAGGACTCCGAGTACTTGCTGACCAGGGGCAGGGACACGTTGCCCGTCAGGTTGTCACGCAGGCCGTAGTCCACCGACACCGTGTTGGTGATGGTGTGCGCACGCGTGTTCTCGATCTTGAAAAGCGTCAGCGTGCTGTCGGTGAACTTGGCGTCGATCTGTTGCTGCCCGGTGTACGAGTAGTTCAGGTCATAGGTGGCCGCCCACTTGCCCTTCTTGAGCAGCGAATACTGCTTGTCGGAGGCCGTCAGGGTTTCCTTGAGCAAGGCAGCCTGGTCCACGTCCCCCTCCCTCTTGCCCAGCGCATCGCGCGCGGCATCGTTGCCGGAGGCCTGCTGGGCCTGCGCCACGGACAGCGTCAAGGTCAGGGTTGCCAACGCAAGCGCGCGCAAGCCGAATCGAGTGGAAGAGGTGGAGTGCGAGTACAACATGATCACTGCTTGCGCAAGTTAAAGACACCAATGCCGGCCTGCACTGCATTGCGCAATGCCTCGGTTCGGTCGGGCGAAGTCAACACGGCCTGCTTGCGAACCGAATCGCTGTCGATCACACCGAGTTCTCGGTCTGTCAAGGCCAGGTTGGTCAAAGGCTGACCGGCATTGGCCGGCAAGCTCAGAAGGAAAAGGGTGCCGCGGTCCCACAGCTTGGCGAACTGCTCGACCGAGAACACGATGTGCCCGGCAGAGGGGTCGGCAATGAAGACACGGCCATCACGGATGCCGCGGAACACCACGAAGTGCTTGAAGCCGGCGTAGTCGATCGGCACGATGGCGGGCTGGGTGAGCTTTTCCAGGTCGGACATCTCGCCACGAAAGCCCGCGCCAATGGCCCCGAGCGAGGCCACATAGCGCTTCATGTCCAGCAGGGAAAAACCACGGCGCTCGATGATCTTGTCGCGCTCGCCATGGGACAACATGCCCTCCATGGCTTGCTGCTCCGTCACCTTGATGCCCAGGTAGTGGTTGATCACCGTAACCAGCGCAGCCGAGCCGCAGCTGTAGTCATAGGCTTGGTGAACGATGTTCTCGAACTTGAATTCCGAGTAGGGCTTGATCGTCACGGGCATGGGGCTGATGCCACCACCCACCGCCACCATGGGCAGCTGGTACTCGCCCTGAGGCTTGTCGGCCGGCGGATGGATGGCAGTGCCCGCAGCCTCGCCGATCGCACTGGCAATGATTCCAAGCAGCATGCCCAACATGGTGTGGTCTCCCGATTCAAGGCGTCTTATTGCGCCCAGAGGTACAGATGCCCCTGCATGGCCGCATGGCCATTGAGGAGCAGCTGCCCGTAGTTGCGGGAGATGGCAGCGCTCGGATCGGTCTGCACGCTGAAGGCGCGAAAGCCGAACTGACTGACACCGATGAAGAAGGGCAAGCCGATGTCCATGTAGTCGCTGCCATCCGCACGGGTACGCAGGTTCATGGTCATGGCGAACATGTCGATGATGCCGCCCACGTTCCAGGCAATGGCGTAGGTGGTCTGGCCATCCACATGGAAGCCGGCCATCAGTCGGCTGCTGAGCTCCTGGGCACTGATGGCCGCAGAGTTCATCTCCAGGTGAACGGCAAAGCCGATGCCGTCCTGCCCGCTGACATCGGCCATGCTGCTGTCATCCAGCGGTTGCGGTTCGGCATGAACGCCCTGCCCCGCCATGGCCACACACCACAGCAGAAGGCATCGCAGGAGACATGCGCGCATCAAGCGCCAGGAGATCGACACCATGCGTACCTCAGCGGAACTTGACGTCCAGATACTGGAGCTGGATGGACTCGATGCGGCTGGATCCCAGGTTGACGTTGCCCGTCACATCGCTCTTGAACGTGATGTTGTCAATGGTCAGGCTGCCCTTGGGCGCACCATTGGGGCTGCTGTTCCAGTCGATGCCCAGATGCAGATAGGACTGGCCATCCGCATCGGTGATGGCGTTGAAGATGCCGGGCTGGGTGGTCACATGGGCAATGGCCCATGGTGAGTTGTTCTCGCCGCTCAGGTGGATGCCGCTGATGCTGAGCTGCTCCGTCACCGAATCAGGGTTGGCCACGCTGATGTCATCGCGCGCACGCGGGCGGATGATCAGGTTGCCGATGTCCACCCGCAAGGCCAGGCCAAAAGCCACGCCTTGCACGGACGGGTCGGAAGGCGTGGTGATGCTCAGTCCGCCGCCATAGAAGGTGAGATCCTGCAGGATCAGTGTGCCGCCATTGAAGCTGGTGTTGTTGGCGTTCACGCCGAAGTCGGCCGCGAACTGCCACTTCACCAGACCGTTGACGTTGAGCGGGTTGCTCAGCTCGATCACATCCGACATGCCCAGGCGGCTGTAGATGTTGAGCCGATATGGATCGGTGAAGGTCGCGTCCACATCATCGGAGCGCGACAGGTAGAAGTTGCCCAACCACAGGCTGGGATTGCCCGCGTCAGGGCTGGTGTAGGTCAGTGTCAGGGGCCCGCTCATCGCAAAGCCACGCAGGTTGAACGCCAGGCCATCCTGGCCACTCACCTGCGAGAGCGCCTCGTCTTCCAGCGGGTGCAAGTTGCCGGCATGCACCGTGCCCAGGGCACACAGAGCCAGGCTGCAACACATCGCGCGGATGACCAGTGCACACATGCTCATCCCCTCACTTGCCCACCACATTGGCAGGCACGGCAGCCCTGACATTCAAGGCCGACAGGCGATCACGCCAGTTCAGCCAGAAGCCCGCCATGGCTTGATCGGTGGGAAGGCCTGTGGCGGCATTGGTCGGGAAGGTCACGGCAGACTTCAGCACCGAGATGAAGAAGTCGCGGCTGGCGCCACTGGCATTGCCGGCGGTCACGCCACCTACTTGCGACAGCGCCACCTGACAACTCGCAGCATTCGTACAGGTGGTGCCATCCCAGCGCTTGCCACCCAGCGTGTCGTTGCGCGAATCGATGGTGCCGCTGGCACCCGCATCGATCAACAAGGCGCCGCTGACGGCATTCATCTGCAAGCCGATGTCGCCCTGGATGCCGCCAAAGCCCAGGCGCATGCCCACCACTTCGCGCGTCGCCGAGTTGGCCACGTTGCGGTAGACAAACTCGACATAGGGATCGGTCACGGACACCGTGCGCTGGGCCAGCGTGCCGTCGGATCGACCGAACTGCAGCCTGGCGATGTCGATGTCGGCACCGGTGCCATTGCGGATGGAACTGGTGTACTCACCCAATCGGATACCGCCCAGATTGGCATTGAGCTTGATGTCGGCGTTGAGCGTGATGCGAGAGAAGTCGTAGCCGTTCTCGCTGGTGTTCGCCAACGTGAACAGCGCCTGCCCCCATACATCGGACAAGGCCTCGTCATCGATGGGCTTGCCCTGCGCCAGAACGGCCTGCGCACCCGACAGCACCAGGCTCAGGCACAGCAGGCGCATCGCGGAGATGAAAGTCCTGGTCATGTTGGCTGCGGGTTGAGGATCATCAGGATCCGAAAAACAATTTCAAAAACGAACCTTGGAAACAAACCCGCCGTGGTGGCCACGGCGGATTGCTCTGTTCAACTCATGTGGAGGCGGGCCCGCTTGCGACGGGCCCATCGGTGGTCAACCGATCAGTGAGCCCACATCCAGACCTTGGTGCCTTGCATGTCGATGTTGTTGATGGCGAACGAGCCGAACGAAGCAGCCGAAGTGCCACGTGTGCCGTCAGCGGCGGTGCTGCCCATCTTGATCGAACCGACCGTGATGCTGGGGGTCAGGGCCGAGTTCAGCTTGGCGTTGGGGAAGGCGAACTGCACAACGTCAGAAGCGCCGTCGTACACAGCTTGAGCCGATTGAGCACCGAAGGCGTCATACGAAGCAGCAGTCAGCTTGCCCAGTTCGGTTGCCACGGTCACGCCACCAGCGGTGGGGGTCACGGTGGGCGCCACGCCAGCGGCGGCGGCAGCGGCCAGGGCCTTGCCGTTGTTGGCGTCAGCCTGGCTCAGGCCCAGACGAGCACCGATGGAGTCAGCCACGGTCGAGACGAAGGCACCCTTGTTCAGGATGTCGATGGTCATCACGAACAGGCCCTTGATGCCGATGTC
>NZ_DASUIS010000034.1:0-8325 GCF_036279675.1 Aquabacterium sp.
CCGCTCCAGTGGTGCGGCCTGGTCTTCAGGCAGGAGCACCACCGAGAGATAGCCCACGGAAGGGTTGTCGGTCCCCAGCAGGAAGCCCGACATGCCCTGGTCATAAACGCGGGGCTTGCCTTCGTCGCACGCGTAGTAGAGCTGGCGCACGGACCACGGTGTGTTCTCGCTGCGCGCCAGGGCGATACCGGCATGCGAGTAGCGGATGCCAAAGCGCCCCAGGTCCAGGCCAGAGCGCGCCACCAGGGCCACGCGGTGCCCGGACTGGCTCAGCGTGTGCTTGATGATGTCGGCGAAGCGGTAGAGGGTGTCTTGCTGCGCCGCGGTGAGCCTGGCCTGCCGATCACAGAGGTGAAAGTCACCGGCGTGCGCCTCGGCAGACAGCATCAGGCCTGCAACGGCCAGCGCAGCCGCTGCGCCCAGGTGACGCCCGCCCACTCTCAATCAAAGCACCATCATCACAGCACGACGGGGCGGCTGGCCAGCTCGCGGTACCAGTGGTCTTCCATCACCAGGAAAAAGGGCTGGCGTGGCTCACCTGCGGCAAAGGCCACACCGAAGGGACGAGGCTGCGCCGTCACGATGGCCCCCTCGCGCACCTGACCGTTGTCAACGGCCTTCTGAGGCAGCAACAGGTAGAACTCGTCGCGCTGGGCTTGCTCGGCCGTGGCTTGCAGCTTGAGGCGGACCATGCCGGGCTGATCGTCCAGCGCGGCCATTTCCACCACCTTGTAATCACCAGCGGCCGTCTTGTCGTCCTTGGTCGAACTCTGGCTGGACTTCTTGATGGAGGTGGACACGCTGCCCACTGCCGTGCTGATGCTGTCGGAAATGGAGGCGGAGATGGTGGTGTCGGCATGCGCCATGTTGGCGGCCAGACCACAGGCCAGGGCCATCGACATGGCGATTGAGCGGATAGGGCGTTGCAGCATGGTGACGAAGGTGATCATGAACGCGGACAGCGCGTTCTTCTGCCCGGATTTTCTGCCATTTCCCAACCATGGAAAGCAGATTTACCAAGTCAGGCCGGCTTGCGCACCATCTCGATGGCGTCAAACGGACACACAACGGCACATTTCGCACAACCCGTACAGTGCGCCTCGTCGTGCAGAGTCGAACACTTGGGGCCCCAGCCACGGGGGTCCTGCGCTTCAAGCCACAATACATGAGGTGCACACGCGCTGACGCAACGACCGCAACCGGTACAACGTGACGGATCGATGACGGGCAAGGCGCGAGGCATCTGGCTATGGGTTCGCAGTATGTCTTGAGGGAAGGATACCGATGAACACCTTGTTTACCGGCCCGGATGGGCAATCTCGTTGCCGCTGGTGTGGTGGCGCCCCCGAATTTCTGGACTATCACGACAAGGAATGGGGCTTCCCGGTCAGCGACGATCACCGCCTGTTTGAAAAGCTGTGCCTGGAGAGTTTTCAGTCGGGCCTGAGCTGGCGCACCATTCTGGCCAAGCGCGAGCACTTTCGCAGGGCCTTTCACCACTTCGATTTCAACCGGATGGCGCGCTTCACGCCCGCTGACGTCGAGCGCCTGCTGCAGGACGAAGGCATCGTTCGACACCGCGGCAAGATCGAGGCGGTGGTCAACAACGCGCAACGCGCCCAGGAGCTCGTCCAGCGCGAAGGCTCCCTGGCCGCCTTCTTCTGGCGCCACGAGCCCGAGGCCGGGCAGCTGGCCACGCCCCAAAGCGCATCCACATCGGCCGCATCCGAGGCCTTGTCCAAGGCACTGAAAAAGCAAGGCTGGAAGTTCGTGGGGCCCACCACCGTCTACGCCTTCATGCAGGCCATGGGGCTGATCAACGACCATGCAGAAGGCTGTGTCAGCCGGGCACAGGTAGAGAAAGCCCGCAAGCGCTTCAAGCGACCTTGATCGGTACACTGCAGCGGTCTCAACGATTACCACACTGAGGTTTCATGAACGCCAAGATCCTTGTTGCACTGGCCCTGTCCGCTGTGGCCCTGCAGGCGCGGGCCGCCGATCCCAAGCCGAGCACGCAGAAGCTGCCCTCGGGCGTGGAAGTCACGCACCTCACCGTGGGCAAGGGTGCCAAACCCACGGCCAGCGACACCGTGAAGGTGCACTACGAGGGCAAGCTCGCCAACGGCAAGGTGTTCGACAGCTCGTACAAGGACGGCCAGCCCATCAGCTTCCCGCTTGACCGCGTGATCAAGTGCTGGACCGAAGGCGTGCAGACCATGCAGGTAGGCGGCAAGGCCACGCTGCGTTGCCCGTCGAAGACGGCCTATGGCGCGGCTGGCGCAGGCGGCGTGATTCCGCCCAACGCCGACCTGACCTTCACGGTCGAGCTGCTGGGTATCGAGAACTGATCAGCTCAGCTGACCACGCCTCGTCCACCTTTGCGCACGCCCTTGCCGTACTCATGCGATTGACGTACGGCACGGTGCACATCCTGGTCGGTCATGCCGATGCCTTGCAGGAACTGATCGCGCAGCTTCAGCACCGAATCCACCGACTCTTCCGAAGCCTCGATCAGGTAACCCTGGATGCGCTCCAGCTCGCCGATCTGGCTTTCGGTGAAAGTGGGCTTGGACCAGGCCGGCAACATGGCACAAGCTGCCAGGCCCCAGGCCGTGGGATTGTGGTGTACCTCTTGCGCCAGCATGGCCTGGTTCAGGTCTTCCAGGGTGCTGGACTCCAGATCCTCGATCAGGCCGTTTTCCACCACCTGGGCGGCCACCACCCGCGGTTCGGCCACATCAATCACCACGCGACACAAGACCTTGTCGCCGTAGGCGTGCAAGCGGTGTCGCCAATGGCCCTGATACAGACAGGCCGGGGCAATCGGTTGATCGCTGTCTGACGAAACATTGTCAAACCAGTTCATGGCGCCATCCTCCGTGAGATCGGTTTCAGGAAGGTGCCCTCTGCGGTACAGCACAGGTCACTGGTGACCATCATGCAGAAATCGCGCCCGGTTTGGTGGAAGGAATTGGCATGAAAACCCCGAATTGGGGGTTTCATGCAACGAGGCCGCCCAAGGGCATGATTCGCCCTTATGCTGGATGGTTGTCAGAAGAAGTCGATGCCCGCTGCCGGGGCAGGTTCGCTGGGCCCATCGCCGCCGTGGACGGCATGCTCTTCCGGTGTGGAATAAGTCGCTTTCAAGGCATCCAGCCAGCCGTTCAGATCAGGCAGCGTGGCCGTGCCTCCGGCCACGTGATCCTCCAGCTTGCGCATGTCCTCGCAGACATGGGTCAGGATCTGCGACATCCGGTCTTCATGTTGCAGCGCCACCAGGATCTGATCCAGGTTCTGGCGGACATTCCCATTGAGATCGCACAAGGCCTGTGACGCCGATGTGAGCTCCACCAGAGAGTTGAATACGCTGCCCACGGATTCGTGCAGGATCTGATGTGACAGCACGCCATCCTTGCCCGCCACCGTGGCCTTGGCCCGCAGGCCTTCTATCTCTTTCAGGATGCCATCGAGTTGCGATGACAGGTCCTTGTTGAGGTGCTCGGATCGGCCAATGGCCTGGATGAGTTCATCGGCCACAGCAAAGAAGGAAACGAGCAGATCCACCACGGTCGAGCTGGAGGCGCGCAGACATTGTTCGATCTGCTGACGCCAGATGGGAATGACGCCTCGCGCGAGGTCGGCAAGGCGATCATCCTGCTGGTCTCTGACATTGGTGGACATGGGCTCTCCATCCGATGGATCAACGCCAAGATGACGTCATTTGCGCCCGCGATCAAGCCGGTGGCAGCGAGGCACCTGCCATTTTTGCCAATAACGACCCGACATGCTGGTGAATTTGAGGGACTTTTTCAGCTTGTTTGGCCGCTCGATCCAACCCGCCGGCTCATCGACGCCCACCCAGCGCATCGCGAATCTGGCGCAGCAACACGATGTCTTCGCTGGGCTCGGCGGGTGCGGCTGGTGCTGCTGGCGTTTCAGCCTTGAGCTTGTTGATCTGCTTGACCATCATGAAGATGATGAAAGCCAGGATGATGAAGTTGACGGCCACCGTGGCGAAGTTGCCGTAGGCCAGCATGGGCACGCCCGCCTTGCTCAAATCGGCATACGTCATGGCACCTTTGTAGTCAGCCGGCACCTGGCCCAGCAGCAGGAAGTAGTTGGAGAAGTCCAGGCCGCCCAGCGCCTTGCCCACCACCGGCATGATCAGATCCTTGACCAGCGAATCGACGATCTTGCCGAATGCGCCACCCACGATCACGCCCACGGCGAGGTCGATCACATTGCCCTTGACGGCAAATTCCTTGAATTCAGATGCGATGCTCATGGCTTGTTCCTTGAAAGGTTGAGATATCAGAGGTAGCGGTAAAGAGAGGAATGGGGGGCCTCAGCGGCTGGGCGTCGGTGCACGTCCAGCCATCAGCTCATGCACCACGGCCAGCAGGCGATGCAAGGCCCCGGGCTTGGGCAGCACGGCATCAAACCCCATGTCCAGCCAGCGCTGGGCGCGTGCCGCGTCTTCACTGGCGCTGAAAGCCACGATGGGGGTGCGTGGCTCGGTCAGGTCGAGTTCCAGACGGCGGATTTCATGCATCGCCGCTTCACCGGACATGACGGGCATGTTGATGTCCATGATGACGACATCAAAAGGCTGCTCGTCGAGTGCAGACAACCAGGCCCTGACGGCCATCAGGCCGTTTTCCACCAGGGACACGCTGCAATGCATCCGCCCCAGTTCCGCCAGGATCATCAAGGCCGTGGAGGGTTCGTCCTCCACCACCAGCACCCTGGTGCTACCCACAGAACGCAACATGTGCTCGCACCTTTCATCTGTCCAACGCATGGCTTGCAGTGTGGACAGTAGCGAGCCCGCCTGCACCCATCCCAGGTGCGGCACCCACCCAGACTTTCGTCTAGGTGGCCTCAGTCTCCGGGTACGAGCTTGTGCTTGATGGCCAGCACCACGGCTTCGGTGCGGCTGTCGACCTGGAGCTTGCTCAACACATTGGTGACGTGGAACTTGACCGTGGGCACGGCAATGCTCATCTGATCGGCGATCTCCTGGTTGCTCATGCCTCGCACCATCAAGGCGAGGATCTGGCGTTCGCGCTGGGTCAGGTCAGCACCGGGTACATCACGCTGCTCGTTGGCGATCATGGCGTCGGTGACCTCGGGACCCAACACACGCCGGCCGGCCTTGACCTGCAGGATCATGTTGATCAGCTCCTGCGCCGAAGCAGTCTTGAGCAGATAGCCGCGTGCGCCGGCTTGCACGGCCCGACGCACGGCATCGGGATCCAGCATGCTGCTGAGCACCACAAAGCGCGTGTCAGGCAGGATGGGGTGCAGGGCCTCGATCACGCCGATGCCATCGAGGTGCGGCATGATCAGGTCGACCAGCACCACGTCGGGTTTGCAGTCCGGGATCAGGCGCACGGCATCGCGGCCATCGCCGGCTTCGCCCACCAGCTTCATGCCGCGTTCACCCTGGATCATGCCCACCAGGCCGGCGCGCACCATGGGGTGGTCGTCCACCAGGAAGATGGTGATGTCGGTCGGGGCGTCAATCAGCGTCAAAGGGTTCTCCAATCTGCACGCACAGCTCGGTGCCTTGACCGGGTGCGCTCTCCAGTGTCAGTGCCGCGCCGATGTCGCGGGCTCGGGTCTGCATGTTCTCCAGGCCGAAGTGGCCCGGCTTGGGTACGGCGGGGTCGAAACCGGCCCCGTTGTCGTGAATGCACAGCAGGGCACGATCAGGGCCGCGCACCACCCAGCGCACCGCCAGCTCGGAGGCACCACTGTGGCGAGCCACGTTGGACAAGGCCTCCTGCGCGATGCGGTAGAGCTGCATGCGCGTGGCCTCGCTCAAGCCATCCGTGGGTGCAATGCGTGTGGTGACGAGGATGTCGCTGCGCCCCACCAGGGCATCAAGGGCTTGCTTGAGCAGCTCGCCCAGGCTCATGCCATGCAGCGCGTCCGGCCTCAGCTCCAGCATGAGCAGGCGCATCTCGGCCAGGGCACCTTGCGTCAGGCGCTGCAGCGAGCGGGCCTGGGCCGCCTGGGCCTGGGCATCCGGGTCTGCCATGGCCTGCAAGGATCGGGTGAGGGTGCCGGCCACCACATTGGCGGCGAACAAGGTTTGCGACACGGCATCGTGCAGGTCGCGGGCGATGCGGTTGCGCTCGGCCATCACGGCCATGTCACGCGATTGCTCGGCCAGCTGGGCATGGCGCATGGCCAGGGCAGTCTGGCTGCCCACGGCCGTCAACAGGCGAATGCGCTCGTCATCAAAGTAACCGGGCACCTCGTGGTCCACCCGCATCACGCCCAGCACGCAGTCGCGGAACTGCAGCGGCAAGGCCATCCACGAGCGACTGTGGCGATACAAGGCCGAGGTACGGGCATCGTCGGTCACGCGGTCCAGCAACCACGACCAGAAGCTGTGCTGCACATCGTTTTCGATGAGGGGCTGGCGTTCGCGCTCGATCCGTTCGTAGTGCCCCAGGTTGCTGCGCGACAGGCGCATGCCGGTGAGCTCGTCCTGAGGCGCGCTGTCGCCAGGATCGCCCGTGCGGTAACCCATCAGCACCACACGGCCTTGCTCGGCCAGTTGCTCACGGGCCCACAAGGAGGCGCTGCTGTAGCTCAGGGTGCGCTCCAGGGCCTGCAAGGCCTCGTTGACCAGCTGGTGCATGTCAGTCTGGCGCGCCAGACCGATGGACAGATCCTGCAGCGTGCTCAGTTCGTGCGTGCGGGTCTGCAGGCGGTGGGTGAGCGCCTCGTTGAGCGCCTCCAGCTCCTTGCGGCGTTTGCGCATGGCCATCACCATGCGGCGCAAGCTTGATGAGAGCTGGAACGCATCGGCGCTGTCTGCGGTCAGGGGAATGTCCAACGTGTCGGGCGCCTCGGGGCTGCGCAGGGTTTGGGCCGCTTGCACGATGCGCCGCTGCGCCTTCATGGCGTGGTGGGCCACGGCGGCTGCACCCAACGCAGACAAGCCCCCCGTGAGGCCCATGGCGAGCCAGGTCGGGATAGGCGCGGGCCCCTGCCACCACACCAGCGCGGCCACGCCGCCACTCACCAGCGCCCCGGCAGCCCCGATCTGGGTGGCCAACGCGCGGCGGCGGATCGTCCGTCGCAGAACGACCAGGGGGAGGAGCAGACGCGAAGGCATCGGTATGGGGCTCAGGGTGCCTGATCGCCACCTTGATCGCCGCCCTGCCTGCCTGCTTCAGGCAAACGGGTATAGCGATCTGCCAGGGCCGACAACACACGTGCTGCCACATCCTGCCCACCGAAGCCCAGGGCGATGGCCAGGCCCAATGACAAGGCCCCCACCACCGCACCAAAGGCGATGACGATGATGTCGGCCGGCAAGCCGGACTGGCGCAAGGCCAGGGCCACCGTGAAGAACAGGATGGCCACGCGAGCCGCCTGGGCCCAGGCGCGGGCCTGATGCGTGCCGCTGGCCTCGATGGACTGCGCCGCCACGGCCGACAGCCACAGGCCCAGCGTCAGCACCATCATGGCGGCCACCAGCCGGGCCATGACACCGCCCAACAAGGTCACGGCATCGGTCAGCACGGCAAAGCCCAGCACCTGGCAGCCCTGCGTGATCGCGGCCATCACAAAGGCCACCATCACCATGCCACCCACCAGCTCGGACAGATCGCGCCCGGCCAGCTTCCAGTTCTCCGGCAGGCCCATGCGCGCCGGCCAGCGGTTGATGCCCGCACCGGCCAGCACCGTGGTCAGCAGGTTGGCCACCACGCGGCCCATCAAGGCACCCACGGCAACGATGACGGCAGCAGACACGAGTTTGGGGATGAGGTCCACCACCGCATCCAGCATGTGGCCCACGGGACGGGCGATGGCGTCCAGGCCCAGGGTCTGGAAGGCGGCCGTCAAGGTCGGCAGCAGGATGAAACCGAACACGACAGAGCCTGCCAGGCTGGCCAGCGTACGCTCACCCAGAGCCGTCTGCAGGCCCAGTCGGGCAGCGAGTTTTTCGGAGCCCGCGGCCGTCAGCACACCTTCCACGATCTGGCGCACGATGCGCGCAGCCAGCACGCCCACCCCCAGGATCACCACCGAGCCGAACACATTGGGCACAAAGCCCATGAGCCGCGACATCATCACGTTGACCGGGTCCAGCAGGGCCTGCAGCTGCAAGGTGCCCAGCAAGGCGGGCAGGGCAAACAGCCACACCAGGCCGGAGACGATCTGCGCCAGCACCTTGCCCAGACCAGGGGTCTTGAGCCTGGTTTCCAGCCCGGTGGTGTTGACCGCCTTGATCAGTGCGGCCCGCGACAAACGCGCCGCGATCCACGCCGCCAGCACAATGGCCAATGCGCCAGCCAGGCGGGG
>NZ_DASUIS010000035.1:0-22948 GCF_036279675.1 Aquabacterium sp.
GGTACAGGCCGAGCCCGAGGACACGGCGATGCCCTTGATACCCATGATCAGCGACTCGCCTTCCACATAGTTGAACGACACGTTCAGGTTGTGGGCGACTCGCTTGTCCAGATCGCCATTGACGAAGATCTGTTCGATGCCTTGCAGGCCGGCCAGCAGGCGATCACGCAGTGCCTTGATGCGCACGTTCTCAGTGGCCATTTCTTCCTTGGCGATGCGGAAGGCCTCGCCCATGCCAACGATCTGGTGCGTGGGCAGCGTGCCCGAACGCATGCCGCGCTCATGGCCACCGCCGTGCATCTGCGCCTCAATGCGGATGCGGGGCTTGCGGCGCACATACAGCGCGCCGATGCCCTTGGGGCCGTAGGTCTTGTGCGAGGCCAGGCTCAGCAAATCCACAGGCAGCGTGGCCATGTCGATCTCGACCTTGCCGGTGGCCTGGGCTGCGTCCACGTGGAAGATGATGCCCTTCTCGCGGCACAGGGCGCCGATCGCGGGGATGTCTTGAATGACGCCAATCTCGTTGTTCACGAACATGACCGAGATCAGGATCGTGTCGGGGCGGATGGCGGCCTTGAGCACGTCCATGTCCAGCAGGCCGTCTTCCTTGACATCCAGGTAGGTGGCCTCGAAGCCCTGGCGCTCCAGTTCACGCACGGTGTCCAACACGGCCTTGTGCTCGGTCTTGACCGTGATGATGTGCTTGCCGCGGGTCTTGTAGAAGTGCGCGGCGCCCTTCAAGGCCAGGTTGTTGGATTCGGTGGCACCCGAGGTCCAGACGATTTCGCGCGGATCGGCACCGATCAGCTCGGCAACTTGCACACGCGCCTTCTCGACCGCTTCTTCGGCTTCCCAACCATAGGCATGGGTGCGGGAGGCGGGATTACCAAAGTGCTCGCGCAGCCAGGGAATCATGGCGTCAACGACGCGAGGGTCGCACGGCGTCGTGGCGCCGTAGTCCATGTAGATCGGGAAGTGAGGGGTCATGTCCATAGTGGCGACTCAACAAAGCTGGCGCCATACCCGTGCCACATGGTGACATGGGCGGCCCGGGCCAATAGCTACGCAGGAAATAAATGAGCTCAGCTCAGCACAAAACCATCAATTATCAGGGACACCACCCGGGGTAGGCAAACCCGGGGGTGGGTGCCCCTTTACTTGGTGAGGGCTGCGCCCAGTGCAAAGACAGAGTTGGGGGCCGTGACCTTGATCGGCTTGACCACCGGCTGGGTGGAGATCGCACGCTTGACGGGCTGGGCCTCGATGGACACCCCCTTGGCGAGCTGGTCTTCCACCAGTTTGCGCAAGCTGATCGAATCCAGGTACTCGATCATCTTGTTGTTCAGGCTGGTCCAGAGGTCGTGCGTCATGCAGCGGCCGCCGTCTTCACCCATGCAGTTTTCCTTGCCGGCACAACCAGTGGCATCAATTGGCTCATCCACGGCGACGATGATGTCGGCCACGGTGATGTCTTCCGCCTTGCGGCCCAGCGAATAACCGCCGCCAGGACCACGGGTGCTTTCGACCAGCTCGTGACGGCGCAGTTTGCCGAACAGCTGTTCGAGGTAGGACAGGGAAATCTGTTGACGCTGGCTGATGGCAGCCAGGGCCACGGGGCCAGTGTGCTCACGCAGAGCCAGATCGATCATCGCCGTTACGGCAAAACGGCCTTTGGTAGTCAGACGCATCGCTTCTCTCCTTGGTCAGGGACTCGGTTGGCACCCATCGCGGCAGGGATGACCTGTGGGTAGCTTTGCCAGGATCTCCGGCAAAGCCTTATTTCCGAGTAATCAGCTCGATTATAAGGTACCCCACTGATTTAGTCAACTTCAACCAAGGGAGTTCCCTTATGCATTGACGATGGCGCCCATAGGGCTGATCTATCAAGATCCGGGCCAGCCTGCTGCCCCAGCGGCGCGCTGGGTTAATGGCGGATGTTGTCAGGCGCGCGATGCGACAGAACCGACAACTTGTCGCAAATGTTCGACCAGGCCGTCACAGGCGTGCTCGACCAGGTCCAGCACAAAGTCGAAACCGGCCGGCCCACCGTAATATGGATCCGGCACCACCTGCGCCCCGGCGTGAGGCGACGCGGAGGGCACGAACTCGGTCAGCCGCTTGAGCTTGCGGCGCAATTCGGGGGCCTGCGGGCAGTGCTCTTCCAGCAAGGCCAGGTTGTCCCAATCCATGGCCAGCAACAGGTCAAACTCCTGAAAATCCTGCGAACGCACCTTGCGAGCGCGCTGGCGACTGATGTCATAGCCCCGCTTGAGTGCAGCCTGTTGCGAGCGCTCGTCGGGCGGGCTGCCCACATGGTGGGCGTGGGTCCCGGCAGAGTCGACCTCGATCACATCCGCCAGGCCGGCCTGGGCCAGTTTGTGGCGCAGCACGCCCTCTGCCGTCGGACTGCGACAGATGTTGCCCATGCACACCATGAGCACCCGCATGCGAAACGAGGATGGAACAGGCGCTGACTTGGCGCGAGACGGAAAGAAAAATGCCATTCTTCTATTGTCCCGCGCTCAACCGCCGGCCCCAAGGGCAAAGGTCACATGACGTGGGCACTTGGCGACACGCGCCTCAAAGGCATGCTCGATCCGAGCACGTGCAAAGTGCCATCCTCATCCAGATCGAGGTGTTCGCCGGTTGACAGCTTGAATTCGACCTCGCCCGTGGGCTCCCACTGGGTACGCATGTCCAGCAGGTTGTCGACGCGGGTCAGGTGTTCGTAGGCATGCACCTTGTAGGTGGCGCCGTGCATGTCCTGTACACGAAAGGTCTCAAGGCAGTGAAGCTTCTTGTCCATGACGTGCTCCTGCAAAACGGCCCAGCACTTGCTCGGCCAGCCCACCGATTGTGCGCGTCACACCCCGTGGAGAAAAGCCCCTAGCTCGCCCATGGCAACCTAGGGGGACTGGCTCATTTCCGCCCTGCCTGGATCGGCACCACGTGGTCGTGCACCACGGCGCCAAAAGCCTGCTCCTTGAGCAGGGCCAGTTGATCGCGCAGCCGTGCGGCCTTTTCGAACTCCAGGTTGCGCGCCGCCTCCAGCATGTCCTTTTCCAGCTGTTTCATGCGCTTGCTGAGGTCGCGCTCGGACATGCCCTCGCTGCCCTCCATGGACTTGACCAGCGCCTCGGCCGCACGCAGATCATCCTTGGCCGCGTTGGACATCACGCCGTCGATCAGCTCCTTGACCTTCTTGTTGATGGTCTTGGGCGTGATGCCGTGCGCTTCGTTGTGCGCGATCTGCTTGTTGCGGCGCCGTTCGGTCTCGCTCATGGCCTTGCGCATGGACTCGGTGATCTTGTCGGCGTAGAGAATGGCGTGGCCGTTCTGGTTGCGGGCCGCGCGCCCGATGGTCTGGATCAGGCTGCGCTCGGCACGCAGGAAGCCTTCCTTGTCAGCATCCAGAATGGCCACCAGAGACACCTCGGGGATGTCCAGGCCTTCTCGCAGCAGGTTGATGCCCACCAGCACGTCAAACGTACCCAGACGCAGGTCGCGCAGGATCTCGACGCGTTCGACGGTGTCGATGTCCGAGTGCAGGTAACGCACCTTGACGCCGTTTTCGGTCAGGTAGTCCGTGAGCTGCTCGGCCATGCGTTTGGTCAGGGTGGTGATCAGCACACGCTCGTTCTTCTCCACGCGGATGCGGATCTCCTGCAGCACGTCGTCCACCTGGTGCGTGGCAGGGCGCACTTCCACCATGGGATCGATCAGGCCGGTCGGGCGCACCACCTGCTCGACCACCTGGCCGGAATGCTGCTGCTCGTAGGCCGCCGGCGTGGCGGTGACGAAGATGCACTGGCGCATCTTGCGTTCAAACTCTTCGAACTTGAGCGGGCGGTTGTCGAGCGCCGAAGGCAGGCGAAAACCGTATTCAACCAGTGTGGTCTTGCGGGAGCGGTCACCGTTGTACATGCCACCCAGCTGACCGATCATCACGTGGCTCTCGTCGAGGAACATGAGCGAATCGGCGGGCATGTAGTCCACCAGCGTGGGCGGCGGATCGCCGGGCGCGGCACCCGAGAGATGGCGCGTGTAGTTCTCGATGCCCTTGCAGTGCCCCACCTCCTGCAGCATCTCCAGGTCAAAGCGGGTGCGCTGCTCTACGCGTTGCGCTTCCACCAGCTTGCCCTCGCCCACCAGTTGCTTGACGCGCTCGTTGAGCTCGGCCTTGATGCTCTCGATGGCCACCAGCACGCGCTCGCGTGGTGTCACGTAATGGCTCGACGGGTAGATGGTGAAGCGCGGGATCTTCTGGCGGACCTTGCCGGTGAGCGGGTCGAACAACTGGATGCTGTCGATCTCGTCATCGAACAGCTCGATGCGCACGGCCAGCTCGCTGTGTTCGGCGGGGAACACGTCGATGGTGTCGCCCCGCACGCGGAAAGTGCCGCGCCCGAAATCCATGTCATTGCGCTTGTACTGCATGCGGATGAGCTGCGCGATGACATCACGCTGGCCCAGCTTGTCGCCCACGCGGGCGATCAGCACCATCTGCATGTAATCCTCAGGCTTGCCGATACCGTAGATGGCCGACACGGTGGCCACGATGATCACGTCACGGCGCTCCAGCAGGCTCTTGGTGGCAGACAGCCGCATCTGCTCGATGGCCTCGTTGATGGCGCTGTCTTTTTCGATGAAAAGATCGCGCTGCGGGACATAGGCCTCGGGCTGGTAGTAGTCGTAGTAACTGACGAAATACTCGACCGCGTTGTGAGGGAAGAACTCGCGGAACTCGGCGTACAGCTGCGCGGCCAGCGTCTTGTTGGGCGCAAACACGATGGCCGGGCGCCCTTGCCGGGCGATCACATTGGCCATGGTGAAGGTCTTGCCCGAGCCGGTCACGCCCAGCAGGGTCTGGTAGGAGAGGCCATCTTCGATGCCTTCGCACAATTGCGCGATGGCGGTGGGCTGATCCCCGGCCGGCGGATACGGCTGGTACAGCTCGAAGGGCGAATCGGGAAACTGCACGAAATGCCCGGCGCTGTGTTCGGTGCCCGCCAGCCCGGCTGTGACCACGCCTTCCAGCGCTATCGCAGGAGATTGCACACTTTTTGACGGGTGCGCGGCAGAGGAAAGATCAATCGGCTCAGACATCCGGGTCACAGTTCGATAAAATAAAGGGTTTGCCCGATTTGGCGAAGGTGGTCAAAAACCATTTTTTCGCCGAGTTCGAGCTGTCGAATTTTCCAGCTTATCCCTTTTTCAGCTCTAACACCTCTGACCGGAGACTGCTTGCATGGCCTCGCTGTTCGCTGCCGTTGAAATGGCCCCCCGTGACCCCATCCTGGGCCTCAACGAACAATTCAATGCCGACCCCAACCCCAACAAGGTCAATCTGGGCGTGGGCGTCTACACCGACGACCAGGGCAAGCTGCCCCTGCTGAAGTGCGTGGCCGCTGCTGAAAAGCAGATGTCCGAGGCCCCCAAGGCTCGCGGCTACCTGCCCATCGACGGCATCGTGGCCTATGACAAGGCCGTGCAAGGCCTGGTGTTCGGTGCCGATCACGCCGCCGTCAAGGCTGGCCGAATCGCCACGGCCCAGGCCATTGGCGGTACTGGTGGCCTGAAGCTGGGCGCCGACTTCCTCAAGCGCCTGAACCCCGACGCGCAAGTCCTGATCTCGGACCCCAGCTGGGAAAACCACCGCGCCCTGTTCGAAGCCGCCGGTTTCCCCGTGGACGTCTACCCCTACTACGACGCCGCCAACCGTGGCATCAACTTCGACGGCATGCTGGCCAAGTTGAAGGCCTCCAAGCCCGGCACCATCGTGCTGCTGCACGCCTGCTGCCACAACCCGACCGGCTACGACCTGTCGGACGCCCAGTGGGACGAGATCATCGCCACCATCAAGGCTGGCGGCCTGGTCCCCTTCCTGGACATGGCCTACCAGGGCTTCGGCAACGGCATCGCTGAAGACGGCGCCGTGGTCATCAAGTTCCTGGACGCTGGCCTGAGCTACTTCGTGTCCACCAGCTTCTCCAAGAGCTTCTCGCTGTACGGCGAGCGCGTGGGCGCCCTGAGCATCGTGAGCGAATCGGCTGAAGAATCCAACCGCGTGCTGAGCCAGCTCAAGCGCGTGATCCGCACCAACTACTCCAACCCGCCCACGCACGGTGCGCAAGTGGTGGCTTCGGTGCTGACCTCTCCCGAATTGCGCAAGATGTGGGAAGACGAGCTGGCCGAAATGCGTGACCGCATCAAGCTGATGCGTACCGCCCTGGTCAACGAACTGACCGCCGCCGGCGTGCAAGGCGACCTGAGCTACATCACCCGTCAAAAGGGCATGTTCAGCTACTCGGGCCTGAACGCTGCCCAAATGCAGCGCCTGCGCTCTGAATTCGGCATCTACGGTGTCGACTCCGGCCGTATCTGCGTGGCCGCATTGAACACCGGCAACATCAAGGCTGTGGCTGCGGCCATCAAGGCTGTGATGTAAATCGAACTGCTGCAGCCACGTGCGCTGCAGCCAGACAGAAAGGGGCTCCACGGAGCCCCTTTTTCATGCCATCTCGCTGGGCGCGTTGATCAGCTGTTGAGCTTGATGATCTTCGCCACAGAAGGCACGCCCGCGCTGTTGAACACGAACAGCATGTAGTAACCCGGAGGGGCCACGTTCGCAGAAGCCGGCATGCTCACCTTCAAGGTCGAACCAGACGCGGTGTAGCTGAGGTTGATGAAACGCTGGTCGAAATCGACCGTGTGCGTGACCGAACCGGTCTTGACCAACGTGACTTTGCTGATGCCAGAAACGTTCGCCGTCACCGTGATAGGCACGCCCCAAGTGGCTGTGGCGGGCGCCGACGTGATGCTGGGACGCGTGGCAAGCGTACCGGTGATGTCCTGCTTGTACAGATAGGGCGGCGTGTAGATCTCGCCATTGAGGTTGACGACCGGACCGGGTGCGCCACCGCCAGCAGTCAGGATGCGGCCGTCTGGCAGCAGCATGGAGACCGAGTGGTACAGGCGCATCTTCGCCGCGGTGGCCGCCGTGGTCCAGCCATTGTTGGCCGGGTTCCAGATCTTGGCCGTGTAAGCCACGCCATTGGCCACGTTGGACACGAAAGACCCACCGCTCACGAAGACCTTGCCATCGGCCATGACCGTGGCAGAGCCGTGATAGCGATCCTGGCCCACGCCGGTCACGTTGGTGGCCTTGGGGGTCGTGCCGTTGATGTCGATCACCACGGCCTTGTTGAGCTTGCGGAATGACAGGATCTTGCCCGGCGCGTACATCAGGCTGGTGAGGTACTCGTCGCTGGCGGACAAAGTCAGGCTGGTCTTTTCCAGCTTGCCGGTACCTGCCGGATCCAGGTAGTAGGTGCCGCCCAGTTTGGTGGCGATGAACACCTTGCCATTCGGGGCCTGCCAGGCACGTGGGTAGCTCCAGTTGTTGATGCCGTAAGCATCATCGTTGGTGGCCGTCGTCAGCGAGCGCCAACCCTTACCCTCGGTGTAGACCTCCGGCGTGGGCGCCGGCGTGTTCGGGTCGACGCGGCCACCCAGCACCAGTACCTCGCCTGCAGCCGTGGTCAGCACGGTCGGATACCAGCGCAGAAAGGCCATGGGCTGCTGGGCCGAATACAGGGCCGACGAGCGGTAGTCAAACAGGTTGACGTCGTTGACCGAGTAGTTGCGCACGTTGTTGACCGTCTTGTCGCCACCAGTCAGCAACACGGCGCCGCTGGCAGGCAACACGATCTGCCCGCTGCAGAAGGTGTCCGTGCCCGTGGTATTGGGCAAGGTCAGGTGCGAAGCGGCGTCCGTGCCCTTGACCGGATCCCAGACGTCATAGGTGAACTGCCCGGTCTGGTTGCCCTGGCCATCGGTACCGTAGCCCAGCACACGCCCGTCAGGCAGCAAAACCACGTGGATGGGGATCAGAGGCCAGTTCACGACCGGCCCGAAAGAACCTTTGACGTAGGTATCCCAGGCCGCACCGGCATGCAGTGCGGTGAGCGTTCCGCCCAGCAAGAGGGCTTTGGCGAATCGGGTTGAAACAAGTCTGGTCACGCGGCGCGTCGTCATCGGAAAGCTCCCTGGGGTCTGCTGGCTGGGTCGATATGTTTCACAATAAGAAACAACCGGTAAACAAACGTTATCTCAGCCCTGCGGTCAACCCTAGGCGCACAGCCCCCTCGGTCCGGGGGGAATCCCCCCTGCTTTGGTAGGGACGTATCACGACAGGCCTTTGCGGCGCATTAAACGATTGAGCAGACTCAAAAATGCACGATGTTCGTGCTGTTGTTGCCTTGCTCTAGGGGCTCGGAGAAGTGCAAATATTGAAAAACTAAACTATGCTGCACTGCACCATGCTGTTGAAAACGTGAGTGATCACGGTCATGTGTCCGCAGTACCAGAGGAAAAGGCCCCGCCATGCTCTATCAGATCTACGAAACCAACCGCGCCTGGATCAGTCCATTCTCCGAATTCGCCAGTGCCGCCTCCAAGCTGTACAGCAACCCGCTGTCGCCCATGGCCCAGATCCCTTCCGCGCATCGGGTGTCGGCCGGCTTTGATCTGATCCATCGCCTGACCAAGGAATACGAAAAACCCGAGTTCGGGATCAACAAGGTCAACGTCCATGGCACCGATGTGGTGATTCAGGAACAGGTCGTCGAGGAAAAACCGTTCTGCAAGCTGATTCGCTTCAAGCGCTTCACGGACGAATCCAAGCTGCTCGACAAGATGCGCGACCAGCCTTCCGTGCTGGTCGTGGCGCCGCTGTCCGGCCACCATTCAACCCTGCTGCGCGACACCGTGCGCACCCTGCTGCAAGACCACAAGGTTTACATCACCGACTGGATCGACGCCCGCATGGTGCCGCTCGAAGATGGCCCCTTCCACCTGGACGACTATGTGAACTACGTGCAGGACTTCATCCGCAAGGTGGGCCCTGGCGTGCACGTGATCTCGGTGTGCCAGCCCACCGTGCCCGTGCTGGCCGCCGTCTCGTTGATGGCCAGCCGTGGCGAGCCCACCCCCCGGACCATGACCATGATGGGCGGCCCGATCGACGCGCGCAAATCGCCCACGGCCGTGAACAACCTGGCGATGAACAAGAGCTTCGAGTGGTTCGAGAACAATGTGATCTACCGCGTGCCGCCCAACTACCCCGGCGCCTCGCGTCGTGTGTACCCGGGCTTCCTGCAGCACACGGGTTTTGTGGCCATGAACCCGGATCGCCACGCGACCTCGCACTACGACTACTTCCTGGATCTGGTTCGTGGCGATGGTGACAGCGCCGATGCTCACCGCCAGTTCTACGACGAGTACAACGCCGTGCTGGACATGCCCGCCGAGTACTACCTGGACACCATCAAGACCGTGTTCCAGGACTTCGCGCTGGTCAATGGAACCTGGAAGGTGCGCAACCCCAAGGGCAAGGAAGAGCTGGTTCGCCCACAGGACATCAAGACCACATCTCTGTTGACCGTGGAAGGCGAGCTCGACGACATCTCCGGCGCCGGCCAGACCAGAGCTGCGCACGATCTGTGCACGGGTATCCCCAAGACACGCCAGAAGCACTATGACGTGGTCGGCGCAGGCCACTACGGGATCTTCTCTGGCCGTCGCTGGCGCGAACAGGCCTACCCCGAGATCCGCGCCTTCATCCTGGCTCACAACAAGTGACCTGGTGACCCACAGAGGCCCTGCCCGCCCCTCGCGGCGCAGGGCTTGTACACTCCAGCGCCATCATGCTGGACGCCAAACAGATCAACGCCCTTTTGCCGCAGACGCAATGCACGCGCTGCGGCTTTCCTGATTGTGAGAGCTACGCCCAGGCCATTGCCCAGGGGGAAGCCGGCATCAATCAATGCCCGCCTGGCGGCATGGAAGGCGTGCGTCGGCTGGCCCAACTTACAGGGCTCCCTGAGCAGCCCTTGAGCGAAAATCATGGCCTGGAAGGGCCTCGCGCGCTGGCCGTCATCGATGAGGCCTGGTGCATCGGCTGCACCTTGTGCATCAAGGCCTGCCCGGTGGACGCGATCATCGGCACCAACAAGCACATGCACACGGTCATCGAAGACCAATGCACGGGTTGCGAGTTGTGCATCCCTGTGTGCCCTGTGGACTGCATCTCGCTGGAACCTGCGCATGCGGGCGAACCCAAGCCCACGGGCTGGGCGGCCTGGCCCCAGGAACTGGCCGACCAGGCCCGCCAGCGCCATGCCTTCCACCAGATCCGCGTGGTGCGCGCCAAGGCCGAGCATGAAACGCGCTTGCAGGCCAAGGCCGAGCACAAGCTGGCCCACCTGTCCGAAGCGTCCAAGCTGACCGACCCGGTGCAACTGGACCAGAAGCGCGCCGTGATCGAAGCGGCGCTGGCACGCGCTCGCGCACGTCGCCAACCCGGCTGAGCCACGCACAGCACCACCATCCGGTCGGCATCGCGCCCAAGCGGACACTGCCACACAAGCTGAACCCAAGGGATCACGCCACGAAGACGACAGGCCCATGCGCCTGAAACACCGCATCACCACACTGCAAGGCATCTTTCAGCCTGAGGTTTGCCATGCGTTTGTCCCGCCACACCCTTCGTCAACTCAAGCCCGTCTGTGTCGCTACGGCACTGGCTTTAGGCAGCACAGCCTGGGCCTCCAGCACGGGGCTGGTGATCAGCCAGATCTACGGCGGCGGCGGGGCGACCAGTGGTAGCCCGACCTACAAAAGCGACTACGTCGAGCTGTTCAATGCGGGTTCGACAGCCGTCAATCTGTCCGGCCTTTCACTGCAATATGCATCGTCCACCGGCACGGGCAACTTCTCGGGCAACACGGTCGTGACCCTGCCCAATGCCACGGTGCAAGCCGGGCAGTACTTCCTGGTCAGCCTGGCTACCTCCAGCAGCGTGGGCGCGGCCCTGCCCGTCACCGTGGACTTCGCCGGCAGCACCGGATTGAACATCAGCGCCACAGCAGGCAAGCTGGCCCTGGTCAATGGCACCACCGGGCTGACCTGCAATGGCGGCAGCACCGCCTGTAACGCCGCGCAGCTCGCTCAGATCGTTGATCTGGTGGGTTACGGTGCGGCCAACTTCTACGAAGGCACAGGCGCCGCCCCTGCACCAAGCGCCACAGCCGCCATCTTGCGCGCGGGCAATGGCTGCACCGACAGCAACGTCAATGCCGCGGACTTCACAGCCGGCACGCCCAGCCCACGCAATACCAGCACCACCGTGCTGCTGTGCAGTGGCACCGGTGGTGGCGGTTCTGGCGGCAATAACGGCGGCGGAAGTACCGGCCCCTTGACATCCATTCACGACATCCAGGGCAGCGGCGCCACCAGCCCGCTCATCGGGCAGACCATCAACACAAGCGGTGTGGTCACCAAGGTCAACAACAACGGCTTCTTCCTGCAAGAGCCCAACGCCGACACAAACCCATCCACGTCGGAAGGCATCTACGTTTTCACCAGCACCGCGCCCACGGTGTCCGTCGGTCAGGCCATCACGCTCAGCGGCAAGGTGGCCGAGTTCAACACCGGTGCCAGCACGAACGCGCTCACGGCAGCCCACACCGTCACTGAACTGAGTTCGCCCACTAACATCACGGTCACCAGCAGTGGCAACAGCATCACCCCTACCGTGATCACGCTGCCTGCCACCGAGGCGCAGCTGGAAGCCGTGGAAGGCATGCTGGTGACGGTCAACACGCAGTTGACGGCGTCGCAGAACTATTTCCAGGGCCGTTACGGTCAGGTCACGCTGTCGGCTGCGGGCCGACTGGAGAAGCCGACCAACAAGTTCCGCCCTGGCAGCGCTGACGCCATCAACATGGCCGCATCCAACGCCCAACGCCAGATCCTGCTGGATGACGGCAGCTCGCTGCAGAACCCCAACCCCACGCCCTACATCGGCGCCAACAACACCTTGCGCGCGGGCGACACGGTCGACAGCCTGACCGGTGTGATCGACTACGGTCTGAGCACCAGCGACAACACCGGCCTGGCCAGCTACAAGATCCACCCGACCGCACCTGTGGCATTCACGCGTGTCAATCAACGCAGTGCGCAGCCCGACGAGGTGGGCGGCAACATCCGCATTGCCAGCGCCAATCTGCTGAACTTCTTCACGACCTTCAGCGACGGCAACACGGCCAGCGGCCAGAGCGGTCAGGGCTGCGCGCCGTCTGGCACGACGGCCGATTGCCGCGGTGCGGATTCGGCCGCAGAGTTCACACGCCAGCGTACCAAATTGATCGCCGAGCTGACGGCCCTGAACGCCGATGTGGTCGGTCTCATGGAGTTGCAGAACAACGCGGCTGCAGTCCAGAACCTCGTGGATGGGCTCAACAGCGTGATGGGCGCCGGCACCTATGCCGTCGTGCCCGATCCGGTCAGTGGTGTGGGCACCGATGCCATCAAGGTTGGCCTGATCTACAAGCCGGCCAAGCTCAGCCGCACCGGGGCCTCCATCAGCGACACCGATCCGGCCCACAAGCGTCCGTCCGTGGCCCAGACCTTCACGGCACTCAATGGCGAGCCATTCTCGGTGGTGGTCAACCACTTCAAGTCCAAAGGCTGCTCTGGCGCTTCTGGGGCCGACCTGGACCAGGGCGATGGCCAGGGCTGCTTCAACGCGGCGCGGCTCAGCGAAGCCCAGGCCATCCAGGCCTTCGTGACCAACCTGCAAGCCACGTCAGGCAACAACCGCGTCGTGCTGCTGGGCGACTTCAATGCCTACAGCCTGGAAGACCCGATCTACAGCCTGATCAGCAACGGCTACACGGACCTCGCGGCGCGCTTCAGCAACCAGCCTTACTCCTATGTGTTCGATGGCGAGTCTGGTGCCCTTGATCACGCCGTGGCCACGCCCGCCTTCAACAGCCTGGTGACCGGTGCGACCGAGTGGCACGTGAATGCCGACGAGCCCTTCATCATCGACTACAACCTGGAGTTCAAACAGCCCGCCTGCGCCGCGTGCGGCCCCGACTACTACTCGGCCACGCCCTATCGCTCGTCCGATCATGATCCCTTGCTGATTGGCCTGAACCTGGTCAAGCAGATCACCGGCACCTCGCGTGGCGACTTGATCACCGGCACAGCCGGCGACGACCGCATCACGGGTGGCGAAGGCGCGGACCTGATCACCGGCGGTGCAGGGCGCGATGTCTTCGTCTACAACAGCCTGCGCGATGCGCTGGATGCCATCACCGACTTCACACCAGGTGAAGACCGCATCGACCTGCGCACCCTCGCCGCCAGCCTGCGCGCCAGCAACCCCGGCGTGGATCTGCTGTCTGCCGGCTTCATCCAGTTGACCGATACCAGCGCAGGCGTGCAGATCCGCATCGACACCGATGGTGCGGCCGGTGCGGCTGTCCCGCGCCCCCTGGTGACGCTGCGTGGCATCCAGGCATCGCAAGTCGTGATCGCCCGCGACCTGATGCTGTAAGCCTCGCCCCCATCAAGCACCTACCTACAAGACACCCACCCATCATGAAGTTCACCCCCCACTTTCGCGTGCTGACTGTTGCAGGCCTGCTGACCTTGTCCAACGCCATGGCACACGCAGCCCCCTTGAACACCTGGCTGACGGCAGGTGACGTTGCGCAAAGTTCGCAACTGGGCAACATCGACCTGAGCGCGCCCAGCTACCTGCTGGGCACCGCCAGCCTTGATGTCGACGACGATGCCCCGCTGGTCGCGGGCGCCCTGAACCTGTCCGGCAACAACCCGCTCGACAACGCCAGCCTGACGGGCGTGATCGGCGTCCCAGGTGGCCTGTTTGACGATGTGGTCAATGCCCACGTCTCGTACGAAGGCTCGGCGCTGTTCAATACCGTGAACGTTCAGGCAGGCGACACATTGAGCTTCGACTGGCGCCTGTTTGCGCAGGTCAATACCGGGCCCATGCCTGTGCCCGATGCAGCCTGGTTGATCCTGGACAATTCCGCCATCAAACTGGCAGACGTGGACAGCCTGAGCGTCATGACCGGCACCTGGCTGGACTCCGGCCTGCAGCACGTCAGCCACACCTTCACACAATCTGGCCTGGTCAAGATCGGCTTCGTGGTCGCGGACATGGACAGCTATGACACCAGCAGTGTGCTGGCCGTCCAGCACATCGGCCTGACGCCGGCCATACCCGAGCCAGAGGGACTGGCGCTGGCCCTGACCGGCCTGTTGATTCTGGGGCGTCTCACAAGCCGCTCGCACCAAAGCTGACACCACCTGGCACCACTTTGTTGCTGCGGTACGCACGACGTTTCACGTAACGACAACAAGGGGTTTATCCGCCGTCCAAACACGGGGACACCCCCTGAAAATCGGGGCCATTGCGAGGCCGGACAGGCAGGCCATACCCCTGCTTCATGGGGTCACCCCCCTGTCATGTCTGGCCCGCAAAATGCATGATGAAAAGGGTGGCCAACCAATGCGCGGTGGCCATGAAGTGGAGAAGCCATGCGCGCCTTGATGAACCTTGCGATTGAACCTGCCCTGCGTATTTTTGAAGTGTCAACTCTGGTGGTGATCACACCCTCCCAGCAGGCCGTCAAGCGCGTTCTCAAAGTGATGGCCGACACCCCCTTGGGCGCCATCCAGATCGTGCGTGATCGTTACCCCAAATCACGCTCGCACGAAGTGCTGTCCTGCCAGTTGCTGGATGCCCAGGCCGCCTGAACCTGAGCCGTCCCTGCCGTCGCTTTCACTGTATTTGCGCCCCTTGCAATCTGCGATCCTGACCTGATCTAAGCTACAGGTCTGAGCCAGCCATGGCTCAGCTCCTGTTGACACGAAAGGTTCGCGATGACTGCTGCGTCTTCCCTTCTGCCTTCCTTCTTGCGCCGTCTGGCCCTGTTCCTGGGTGCCGCCTCCTTGGCGCTGTCGCTCACCGGCTGTGGTTACAACGACTTCCAGCGCCTGGACGAGCAAACCAAGTCGGCCTGGTCCGAAGTGCTCAACCAGTACCAACGACGCTCGGACCTCATCCCCAACATCGTGGCCACCGTCAAGGGCGAAGCCGCCTTCGAGCAGGACACGCTGACCAAGGTGGTCGAGGCCCGCGCCAAGGCCACCAGCATCCAGGCCACACCGGAACTGGTCAACAACCCCGAGGCCTTCAACAAGTTCCAGCAAGCCCAGGGCGAGTTGTCCGGGGCGCTGTCGCGCTTGATGATGGTCACCGAGAACTACCCCAGCCTGAAGGCCAATCAGGGCTTCCAGGATCTGCGCGTGCAACTGGAAGGCACCGAGAACCGCATCACGGTGGCCCGCAACCGCTACATCAAGGCCGTCCAGGACTACAACGTGCTGGCGCGCAGCTTCCCGACCAACCTGACGGCCATGGTCTTCAGCTACCAGGTCAAGCCCACGTTCACGGTCCAGAACGAAGCCCAGATCTCGACACCACCCACCGTCGACTTCGGCAAGAAGTAAGCGCACACCATGAGGCTGGGCCACCTGCCTGCAGACACCACGCACGCGCTGCGCTGGATGCGCGCTGCGCGGACGAGCCTGAGCCGGCTCGCTGCCCTGCTCTTGACGCTCTTCGCCCTGCTGTTTTCGACCCTGGTCCTGTCTGCCGAGCCCACGGGCGATGTCCTGCCCGTCCCCCCGTTGAGCGGGCATGTGATCGACCGGAGCCAGACACTGAGCAGCGCCCAGGCGCAAGCCCTGGAACAGAAACTGTCGGCATTCGAGCGCGCGCATGGCACGCAGATGGTGATCCTGCTCGTGCCCAGCACACAGCCCGAAGACATCGCGGCCTTTGCCCAACGCGTTGGCGAGACCTGGAAGATCGGCCGACGTGATGTGGGCGATGGCCTGCTGATCGTCGTGGCCAGGCAGGACAGGCGCATCCGCATCGAGGTGGCCAAGGCGCTGGAAGGCGCCGTGCCCGATCTGGCCGCCAGTCGGATCATCGAGCAGGCCATCAAGCCAGCCTTCAAGGCGGGTGACTACGCAGGCGGTCTCCATCAAGCTGTGGATCAACTCATGGCGCGCATCCAGGGCGAGAACCTGCCCGAGCCTGACGCGCGCCCTGTCAGCGGACACCATCAGGGTGGCGAGGGCTTTCAGTTCAATGATCTGGTGGTCTTTGGCCTGATCGGCATCCCCATCGTGTTTGGGGTGCTCAGCGCCATCCTGGGGCGCAAGCTGGGTGCCCTGGCCACGGGCTCCCTTGGTGGCTTCCTGATCTGGGTTGTCACCAGCAGTCTTTTCATGGCGATTGGCGGCGGCATCGTGGCGATCTTGCTGGCACTGGCCTTTGGCAACGGCGGTCGACGGGGCGGTGGTCCCGGCAGTTGGGGCGGCCCGCCCACGGGAGGCGGCTGGGGTGGAGGCGGTGGCTGGTCTTCCGGTGGTGGTGGAGGCGGCTGGTCTTCCGGCGGCGGTGGTGATTTCGGAGGCGGCGGCGCCTCCGGCAACTGGTGAGGACGCAGGCGATGAACATATTCACCCGCTGGGCACGTCATCTCTGGCTGGATGCCGCCGATGCGCGCAAGCTGTTGGGCCGTGACGGGCTGCAACGCCTCGAACAAGCCGTGCGCGACAGCGAAGCCCGACACATGGGCGAGTTGCGCCTGTGCGTCGAAGCGGGGCTACATGCCCCTGCACTTTGGCGAGGTGTCTCGTCCAGAGACCGCGCCGTGGCGCTGTTCAGCCAGTTGCGCGTCTGGGACACCGAGCACAACAACGGCGTGCTCATCTACCTGCTGCTGGCCGACCGCCGCATCGAGATCCTGGCTGACCGAGGCCTTCACGCACGCACGGGCCCGGCCGTCTGGCAAGGCATCAGCGATCAGTTGTCGGCGGCACTGCAGGCCGGCCGATACGAAGACGGGCTGACCGAGGCCATCCAGGCGGTCAGTGACTTGCTGCGACAGCACTTCCCGCTGACGAGCGCGCCCAATCGGAATGAGTTGCCAGACGCGGTGGTGTTGATCTGAGCGGCCTTGCGTTGTGTCATCATCGCCATGCACAACAGGAGGTTCACATGCCCGCTCGCGCACCTGCCCTCACCGTCCGACACCTGCTCGGCTCGGCCTTGCTCATCGTCTTGCCCGCGTCGGCGATGGCCGTCGACATGCCCCCAATGAAGCCTGGCCTGTGGGAGGTCTCACCTGAATCCCAACTGCTCAATGGCAAACCCGTGCCTGACATGTCCGCCAAGATGGCGGAGCAGATGAAGCGCATGCCGCCTGAAATGCGTGCGCAGGTCGAAGCACAGATGAAGGCACATGGCGTGCAGATGGCACCCGGTGGCAATGGCATGGCCATGCGCATGTGCATCACCAAGGACATGCTGAGCCAGAATCGCTGGCAGAAGATGGACGGCCGCTGCCAGAACACGGCGCTGAAGCAAACCGGATCTACCTGGAGCTGGAAGTTCACCTGCACCGATCCGGCAAGCGAAGGCGAGGGCAGCACCACCTTCCAGGGTGGCGATGCCTATACCAGTGACATGCAGGTGCGCACCACGCGCAACGGTCAGGCACAGACCATGTCCATGAAGCATCGTGGCAAGTGGCTGGGTGCCGACTGTGGCGGGCTCAAGCCCATCGAACCGCCATCCAAATGACAACGTTGATGAAGCCGGCCGACATCCAGGCCTTTTTCGAAACCCTGCAGGCCGCCAACCCCCACCCCGAAACGGAGCTGAACTACAGCACGCCGTTTGAGTTGCTCACCGCCGTCTTGTTATCCGCCCAGGCAACGGATGTCGGCGTCAACAAGGCCACCGCCAAACTCTTCCCCGTGGCCAACACGCCGGAAAAGATCCTGGCGCTGGGCGAAGAAGGCCTGTGCGAGTACATCAAGACCATCGGCTTGTACAAGAGCAAGGCGCGCCATCTGCTGGAAACCTGCCGGATGCTCATCGCGCAACATGGCAGCGAAGTGCCGCGCACCCGAGAAGCGTTGGAAGCCCTGCCCGGCGTGGGTCGCAAGACCGCCAACGTCGTGCTGAACGTGGCCTTCGGCGAGCCGACCATGGCGGTAGACACGCACATCTTTCGCGTGGGCAACCGCACAGGCCTGGCCCCCGGCAAGACGCCCCTGGATGTGGAGCTGAAATTGCTCAAGCGCATCCCGCCTGACTTCAGGCTTCATGCGCACCACTGGCTGATCCTGCACGGGCGCTACGTGTGCCAGGCACGCAAGCCCCGATGCTGGGAGTGCAGTGTCAGCAGCGTTTGCAAGTTCAAGCCCAAAACAGCAGCGCCTGCCTGAATGTGAACTCGGGCAGGCGCCTGTTGAATCCAGTGCGGCGCCAGGCCGCTCACAGCAGGATCAGACAGCGCGGTTGCGGCGAACTGCCAGACCCGTGAAGATCAGACCGACCATCATCAGCCCGCTGGTCATGGGCTCGGGCACGGCCATCACGGAGGCGGCCATGTCCTTGCCCACCACCGAGTGCACCAGCGCGGTCGGGTGCACCTTGTCGAACAGGTAGTACTGATCTGGCGCGCTGCACACCGGCGCCGACGCGCCACCACCCGCGTAATCGCCCGTCCAGCAACGGTCGGTGACGTTGCCGCCCGTCACGCTCAGTTCATTGCGCACGATGCTCAGGATGGCCGGCGTGTTGTAGATGGACAGGTTCATCCCGGTGCTGTTGGCCTCCAGGTTGTTCATCTGCGTGGTCAGTGCACTGTTGAACGAGGCGCTCAGGCCACTGAGCAATGCGGGAGGAATGGCGCCAGAGGTGCCATAGAACGTGGTGCCCAGATCAGGCAGCAAAGGGATGAAGAAATCGCGTGCGCCGGCGGCGTACAGCGTACCCACCTCGGTCACCAGATTGGTCACGGCCGTCGTCACGACGGCATTCATGTTCGAGAAGTTACCCGTGGCGATGGCCGCCAGGAAGTCATTGCCACCACCCCAGACCACGTACAGGGCGTTGGCATCAGCAGGGCCGGCCGCCACGTAGTTGTTGACCTGGCTGAGCATGCCGGTATTGGCCACCAGCGGGTTCTGTGCCTGGAACTGGTTGGCAGAGCCTGTCGTGGCGCCGCCATAGGCGTAATCGACCAAAGGCAGGCCCAGTTGCTGGGCCATCACTTCGACGGCCACCGCACCGTTGGTGAAGCGCCCATTTGCATAGGGCGCGGCAGGCACGGCGCCACCAAACTTCTGAGCGAGGTTGCCGTTGTCGGACAGGCTGTCACCGAACACGACGATCTGGTCATAGGCCTGTGCCGAGGCGGCGGACAGAATTGCAATCAGGGCCACACTGGCGGCGGCCACAGCACGACGGATGGACATGATCTGATCCCTGCTGAATATTGGATGATGAAACGGCGAAGATATCACCGGCCCTTCCAGCAGGCCCGTCCCTCGGCACCCCTATGAGAGGGAAAGGGCCCTGAACAGGGGGCCCCCATGTCGCCAGGAGGCGTCAACTCAACCCGATCTGTATCGATGGGTAACGCAAACGCAGCTTCAACTCGCTCTTCAGGCGTCGGTTCATCAAACGGCGGGACTCGCTCATGAACGACAACTGCATCGGGCTCAGGCTGGCCGCCGCCTCTACCCTGCTCACGCGTGGTGATCGCGGCAGCCCGAAGTGATCGGCCACCCAATCGAAGTACTCACCCATGCGCATGTCGGTGTCGTCACAGGCATGCACCACGCGCCCCGACTTGCCGCGCCACAAGGCGGCCACACAGGCTCGCGCCAGGTCATCGGCATGGATGTGGTTGGTGTAGACATCATCTTCGTGCCTGAGCAAAGGGCTGCCTCGGCGCACACGATCACGCGGATCACCGCCTTCCCGATCCAGCGCATAGATGCCGGGGATACGCAAGACGCTGGCCCGGGTGCCTGAAGCCATCACCTCACGACGCCCCCACCATCTCACCAGCGCCTCCGCGTGCACGCGGCGGCGCCCCCGGTCCGTAGCGGGTGCCACGGCGCGGGTCTCATCAAACAGTGCGCCCTGGGCATCACCATAAACGCCTGTGGTGCTGCCATAGACCAGGGACCGAACACCGCCGCGTCGGCTCAAGGCTGCGAGCAATCTGCCCGTGCGTGGATCCGTCGCGCCCGCACCTGGTGGCGGTGCCAGATGCAGCACGTGGGTCGCCAGTCCCGCCAGTCGCCCCAGGCTGGCGGCCTGATCCAGGTTGCCGACCAGCGGCACGATGCCCGCCTCGCGCAAGGCCTGCACCTTGCCAGGCTGTGAGGTCAGTGCCAGCACGCGGCAACGCGGCAGCAGTTGCCGGGCCGCCCGCAAGCCCACGTCACCACAGCCCACGATCAGCACGCGCGTTTGACGAAACCGGGTATGTCGAGCGGGTTGGGGATTGAACATGGGGCGTGCTGCAAAGTCTGAGCGAAAATCGGCCCTGTGATTCTGAGGCCATCTTGATCGAGGTTGTGTTCATGAGTTTTTCCGTCGCCATCACCCCCAGCAACCGCACATTCACCATGCAGCGGGATGAAACGGTGCTGAGTGCCGCTATCAACGCCGGTATCGGCCTGCCCTACGGCTGCAAGGACGGCGCCTGTGGCTCATGCAAATGCAAGCTGATCGAAGGCCGTGTGATCCACGGCGCGCATCAGGAAAAGGCCCTCAGCCTCAAGGAAGAAGAAGCCGGCTACATGCTGACCTGCTGCGCCACGCCACAGACCGATCTGGTGCTGGAATGCAAACAGGTGGTGGGCGTGGGCGATCACCCCGTGGTCAAGATGCCCACTCGGCTGACCAGCCTCACCCGCCTCGCGCCTGATGTGATGGTGCTGCGCCTGCAACTGCCGGTCACCAACAACTTCGGCTTCCGTGCCGGGCAATACATCGAGTTCGTGCTCAAGGATGGCCAGCGCCGCAGCTACTCCATGGCCAATGCCCCGCATGCGGTCAAAGAGGCCGGGCCTGAAGGCATCGAGCTGCACATCCGCCACATGCCCGGCGGCGTGTTCACAGATCAGGTTTTCAGCACCATGAAGGAAAAGGACATCCTGCGTGTGGAAGGGCCCTTCGGCACCTTCTTCCTGCGCGATGAATCCGAGCGCCCGGTCGTGCTGCTGGGCTCGGGCACCGGCTTCGCGCCCCTCAAGGCCATCATCGAAGACATGCGCCACAAGGGCCTCACCCGCCCCACCGTGCTGTACTGGGGCTGCCGCAGCAAGGCGGATCTGTACATGCATGACTGGGCCGCGCAACAAGCAGCCGAGCTGCCCTGGCTGACCTACGTGCCCGTGCTGTCTGAAGCCGGGCCACAGGACAACTGGACCGGCCGCACGGGCTTCGTCCACCAGGCCGTGCTGGCTGATCTGCCCGATCTGTCTGCCCACGAGGTGTATGCCTGCGGTGCGCCCATCATGGTGCAATCAGCCCGCGCAGACTTCATCGCCAAGGCCGGCCTGCCCGAAGAGTATTTCTACGCCGATGCTTTCACGAGCGCTGCCGACAAGGCCTCATCCTGAAGCCACACCCGCGCCCCGCAACCCAAGGAGCCCCACATGAGCTACGACACGAACAACATTTTCGCCAAGATCCTGCGCGGTGAAATCCCCTGCATCAAGCTGTATGAAGACGCGCACACGCTGGCCTTCATGGACATCATGCCGCAGACCGAAGGCCATGCCCTGGTGATCCCCAAGGAGCACGCCGAGACCGTGTTCGAGCTGTCAGATGCTGCTGCCGCCGCCTGCATGAACACGGTACGCAAGATCGGCAACGCGCAGAAGAAAGGCCTGGGTGCCGATGGCGTGGTGCTGATGCAGCTCAACGGCCCGGGCGCCGGCCAGACCGTGCCGCACTTCCACATCCATGTGATCCCGGGCTCCATTGCTGATCTGCGCAAGCCGCACGCCACCGTGATGGCAGATCAGGCGCATCTGAAGGCGCTGGCTGCGAAGATCGTGGCGGCGATGGAAGCCTGAACACCCACAACCGGCCTCATGCTGAACAGCCCCCACGATGAGGGGGCATGAGGCCGTGTCACGGCGCTGACATCAAGCGATCAAGATCGCCGTTTATCCTGCCTCTCCGCGAATTTCAAAAACAGGAACCAGACAGGTTCCATCACGGAGAGGGGGAAGACTTCATGCGTCGGCCGTTTGTCATGGGCGTGCTTTGGCTATCGCTCGCCGCACCAGTTCTGGCAGAACCGAGCGAACCGCCAACCCAGCTGAGCCCGCAGGAGATCCGCATCCCCTCTATCACCAAGAAGTGGAAGCGGCCAGAGGGCGGCAACGGGCCTGACATCACCATCGACGACATCGAGCGCTGCATGGGGCAGAACGCCGGCATGCGGCAAGCAGTCCAGGGAATCAAGCAAGAGCAATCCCAACTGGAAGGGGAGCAAGCTCAGCTCGCCTCCAAGCATGAAGAACTGGCGCAAGGCGCCCACACGCTGGATACCAGGCGGCAGGCCCATCAGGCCCGCGTGGATCAATTCCATGCTGACAGTGCCAGCCTGGCGCGCCGCCTGTCAGACATCGAGAAACGAAAGAGCACTCCTGCCAAGACCAGGCAGGATATGGCGCAAACCAATCAACTGGTTGCAGCCTATAACGCAGATGTGGCCAAGTTCAACGGCCTGCGGTCGGCGCTGCTGCAAGAGGAAGGGTCGATCAATCAAGCTGTGGCGGCCTATAACGAAAACGCTGCGCGCACCAATCAACTGGTGGCCAGCTTCAATGAGCGAAACGGCGGCTTTCAGCGCCGCGCGGCGGAGCTTGCCAATACATCGGCGGCGTACAACGCGAGTTGCGCAGGTGAGCGGGTGTTGCGCAAGTAAGACCCATTGCACCCTGTCAATCGCCTCTGACGTATCTCAGACCTGCATACATTGCCACGTTCGCGACGATGACGTCTTGATCAACACAAGCTGAAACCATGGCCAGCCCCGAACCACGTCGACCGACCACGGGTCATCAGGCTCCCAGATACGCCGCCTGCACCTGCGGATTACCCAGCAGTTCGCTGGCAGCGCCTGACAAGGCCACTTCCCCCGAATCCAGCACATAAGCGCGATCGGCCATC
>NZ_DASUIS010000036.1:0-39787 GCF_036279675.1 Aquabacterium sp.
AGAGGCACTGATCGAAGGGCGTAATGCATGGAGATTGGGTGTTATTGGTTTTTGGGTTCGGATAAAGGGTATCGTGGCAACTGTATTCATCACGGCCGTGACAGCGGGCACGCCTTGGTGGCATCCTGAACCTTTCGAAGCCAACTTCACTGTTAAATCGTCATATCTGTTTCTGGTTGTGACGCTGGGGTTGGGTATATTCTTCTCTCTGGGTTTTATTTATTTGAGGGTGAGGAGTATCAGGTCTTTGGAGACTAAATACTACTTGCACCGCCTTGCGCATGATGTTCGAGATAGACAAACGGAGCTTCATAGGAAGCTGAGGGATTTGGGTGGATACACGCAAGAGCAATTGCATATTGATCTTGAATCATTGTTGAATGAGGTCGTTGAAAATGTCGCTGCTCACTTTAGGCTGCTGACAGGGGATAACAGCGTGTGCGCGGCGATCAGGCTTGCTAGGTACGATGTTGAACAGCAGAGCATCGTGTACCGAACATATGCTCGATCCAAGGGGCTTAATCCCAAAAGAAAGAAAAACTCTGAGGATATTCCTGTTTCTCAAGGGATACCAAGATATTTGCGTGAAAAGAACGAAAGCAGAGGCATCCTCATATATAACGATCTTGATGAGGCGGAGAAAATGGGGTTGTTTCAAAAGACAAAAAATGACCGTGATTTTCCGGATGATATAAGAACGTTGATGGTGGCGCCCATGAATGCCTGGTCGGGGGCGGAGGAGTCCATGTTGGGTATTTTGTATGTATCAAGTCGCAAAAAGGGTGTTTTTGGTGCAATCCTGGTCGACTCTATGCTTTTTGCTGCTGATGTAACCGCGAGCGCCGTTGCAAATTCTTTTGAATTTGTACGGCATGCAGCTTTGGTGCATAAAATTCCACAAAAAACTGCTTAAGGTGGGAAATGTCACATCTCTTTAAAAGTCTTATCCTTGAAGCGAAGGATATTGGTATGCAAAAGTATTCTGTCAGCGATGTCGCTGACTTAATGAAACCGAAGCCTGTCCGCGTTGATCCTTCATTGAAGGAATTTGGTATGTTGGTGGCCGCGGTCATGGACCAAGACAACGACATGTCAAAGTTCAGCGTCAATGGTCGACAGAAGAACGCTTGAGAGGTGTCTTTTGTGATGGCTGTTGATCACGCGCATGCTCGATCTGCGTAAGCCGTAGATGGGCGTCGATGCGAGCGCGCCCTGGTTCAAAGCATGGGGCCCCACATTTGGCGTAATTGGCGCTTATGACTAGTCCGCTGCTGAGATTTCCCTGACAGGTGCTGAGATAGCGAGCCTGCTTGGGCTGCTTGCCACGAACCGTGAGATACCGGGCAGTACAGCTTGCCGGAACCAGGGGGCAGCCTGCCTCCAAATAAAAAAGGGGTCCCCAAAGGAACCCCTCTTAAGCTGAAGCCGAAAGCCTCAGCTCAGTCTGCCAATCAGCTCACCCAGCTCAAACACGCTCGATGATCATGGCAATACCTTGCCCACCACCGATGCACATGGTGATCAGGGCATAGCGGCCGCCAGTGCGTTGCAGTTCGTAGATGGCCTTGGTCACCAGGATGGCGCCGGTGCCGCCAACTGGGTGGCCCAGCGAGATGCCGGAACCATTGGGGTTCACCTTCTCGTTGTCCAGGCCCAGTTCCTTGGCCACGGCGCAAGCTTGTGCAGCAAAGGCTTCGTTGGCTTCGATCAGGTCCATGTCGGAGATCTTCAGGCCAGCCTTTTCCAAGGCGTTGCGTGAAGCGGGCACAGGGCCGATGCCCATGTACTCGGGCTCGACACCAGCGTGGCCGTAAGACACCAGGCGTGCCAGGGGCTTGAGGCCCAGGGCCTTGGCCTTGTCTGCAGAGGCCATCACCACGGCGCCAGCGCCGTCGTTCAGCGTCGAGGCATTGCCGGCGGTCACGGTGCCTTCTTCCTTCTTGAAGGCAGGCTTCATCTTGCTCAGCGCTTCCACCGTGGTGTCGCCCTTGACGCCTTCGTCGGTGTCAAACAGCACCACGCCCTTGCGGGTCTTCAGCTCGACGGGGACGATCTGGTCCTTGAAGATGCCGGCGGCCACGGCCTTGGCGGCGCGTTGCTGCGATTGCACGGCGTAGGCGTCTTGCTGTTCGCGGGTGATGTCGTAGCGGGCGGCCACGTTTTCAGCGGTGATGCCCATGTGGATGTGCATGCGGGGGTCATGCAGGGCACCCAGCATGAAGTCCAGCATCTTCACGTCACCCATGCGGGCACCCCAGCGGTTGGAGGTGACCAGGTAAGCACCGCGGCTCATGGATTCGGCACCGGCGCCAACGGCCACGTCGCAGTCACCCAGCTGGATGGCCTGGGCGGCCGACACGATGGCTTGCAGGCCGGAACCGCACAGGCGGTTCACGTTGAAGGCGGGGGCCTCTTGGGGCACGCCGGCGTTCAGGGCAGCCACGCGGCTGATGTAGGCGTCTTGCGGCACGGAGGGGATCACATGGCCCATCACCACGTGGCCCACGTCCTTGGGGGCCACGCCAGCGCGTTCCAGCGCGGTCTTGATCACCAGGGCGCCCAGATCGGCGGGGGGGATGTCCTTGAGCGCGCCACCGAAGCTGCCAATGGCGGTACGGGCTGCGCCCACGAAGACGACTTCACGAGTCATGGTTGTGTCCTTCCAGAAGGGGGTCAAACAAACGGAATCTGATAGGTTTTATTGTCAGATTATGACGCGTTGCAGCATCGGCGTCCGACAGCGGCCACTATTGTGTGCGTTTTGCCTGTGTTTTTTCCGGCGGCATGTCTGTTTGATTGGCGGCGGGCGTGCTCATGGCCTGGCGGGTCACGGCACCGATCATGAGCGTTTCAAACATGGCCTTGGCGTCCAGCAGGCGCTGGGCCCGGTGTTCGGGCGCTTCGATGTGTTCGTGGCACATCTTGAAGATCTGGTCGATGATGATGGCCAGGATGGGGCGCAAGGTGGCCTCAGGCAGGGCGGGCAGGGCGCCCCGGGCCTGCAACTCGGCCAGCATGTCGTCTTGCAGCTGTTGGAGCATGGCCTCGATGGCGTGGCGGATCGGGCCGGGTGGGCCGAAGCGTTCGCGCATGGCCACGGTGAACACGTCCTGGTGGGCCAGGGCAAAGTCCAGCGTCCAGCCGACGACTGTGGGCGTTACCTCCATCAGCGAGGGGGCGGTCAGGCGGGCCTGCGTCAGGCCTTGGCGCAACTGCTGGCCGAAGTCGGACACGATCTCTTCCAGCAGCGCATCCTGCGAGCTGAAGTGCCGGTAGAAGGTGTTGTGGTTCAGGCCGGCTTCGCGTGCCAGTTCTCGCAATGACACCGATTGCGCGCAACTCAGGCGGCTGGCCAGGCGCACGGCCGCATCCATCAGCAGGCGTTTGCCTTGGGCCATCCGGGGCGTAGTGGTCTTGGCGGCGGCTGGCGGTCGATCGGAGACGGGCATGGCTCAGGGGTGGCGCATCACGCGGGGCGTGGCGTGGGGTAATTCGAACGCGAGCATAGCCTGCTGTCGCAACAGGTTCATCTGGCCGAGTTTGCCCGGCAGGTTGAAAGCGGGCGCACCCCAATGGCGGTAGAGCGTGTGGGCACTGGTCACCAGGCGTTCGGGCGAATCCCACTGGGCCCAGGGCGCTTGCTGAAAGGCCGGGCTGAAGATCACGTCTCGCGCGGCTTGTGTGGGCCCCATGCCTTGCTTGAACCGTTGCGCCATGGCCTCGTGAACGAAGTGCCAGTAATCCAGCACATGCTGCACATCGGCCTGCGTGGCCAGTGGGCCGTGGCCGGGCACGATGATGTCCACGTCCAGCGTTTGGAGGAACTCAAGGCCTGCCACCAGCTTCTCGATCGGGCCGGACCACATCACAGGCGTCACGCCCACAAACAGGATGTCGCCCGCATAGGCCACGCGACGGGCGGGCACGTGCACCACGGCGTCACCGTCCGTGTGGCCAGGGCCGACCTCGGTGATGACGATGTCCACGCCGTTGATGCACAGTGTCTTGCTGACGGAAAAGCCATGGTCCGGGCTGGTGATGCGGATGCCGCTGAAGTCGTAGGGGCGGAACATCTCGTGCATGTAGTGCCCGAACTGGTCGATGCCTGCCACGTTCACGTGACGCAGGATGAGGCTGCCGTGATACAGCGCGCTCAGGGCGCGTGGCTGCATGTGGTGCATCTGGTGGATGCAGGCATGCGTGGCGATGATGTGGCGGTCCCGGAAGAGCTGGTTGCCCCAGCAGTGGTCGCCATCGGCATGGGTGTTGATGACCTGGTCGATGGGCGATCGGTCGGTGATGTCCTGGCAGGCATTGAGCATCTCGCGGGTACAGCGCAGGTCCCAGCCGGTGTCGATCATCACGCTGGTGCCGCGGCAATCGATCAAGCCCAGGTTGGTCTCGCCCCATGAACCATTGGGCACCAGCCAGGCGTAGGTGTTGTCGGCGATGCGGTAAAGGCCGCCCTGGTACTTGGCGGGTTCGCCATAGCGGGTGAGCGAACCGACGCTGGCGTGCAGGCAGGTGGCCTCGGCACGGGCGCGATGGCTGGCGCGCGGTGTGGTGCTCATGCGATGGTGTGGACGATGTCGCCAATGGGCTCGATCACCAGGCGCAGCGTGTCGCCCTTCTTGAGCCAGTGGCCGGTTTCCATGCCGCAGCCGCCAGGCAAGGTGCCCGATGCAATCAGCTCGCCCGCGTGCAGTTGTTCGCCGCGCGACAGGTGGGCCAGGACTTCGCCGGGGCTGTAGCGCATGCCCTTGGTGCTGGTGCGGCTCACGACCTCGCCATTGATCTCCACATGGGCCTGCAGGGCGTTGAGCTGCGGCAGGATCTCGTCCGCCGTGACCAGCGTGGTCGACATGCTGCTCAGGAAGTGCTTGGACTTCTGCGGGCCCAGGCCCGATTGCATCTCTTCACGCTGCACATCGCGCGCAGAGAAATCATTGACCACCACAAAGGCGCCAATCGCGGCTTCGGCCTCGGCTGGGGTCGCATTGAGCAAGGGCTTGGACAGTACCCAGCCCAGCTCCAGTTCGTAGTCCAGCGCGCGGGTGTAGTCGGGCGGTGTGACTGGCGTGCCACCGGGCACCATGGTCAGGTGGTTGCCGAAGTAGTAGATGGGCTGGCGGTGCCACAGGCGATGTGGCCGAAAGGCAGGGAAGGGCTGATGGGTGAGGCGCTCGAACAGGCGGGTGACCTGGTAGCTGCCTGGCAGAAAGCGCCGCGCATAGCCCCGTGAGGATTGCACCCAGTGTTGCTCGAACAGCATGCAGTCTCTGAACGACAAGGGTTGAAAGGGCAGGCCAGGCTGGCCGGCCTGGAGGGCGCCCTGGCTCTGCCAGGTGGGCAACTGGATCAGCCAGTCCAGCCCGGCCTGGCGGAGCTCGTCTTCGCTGCAATCGACCCATTCCTTGCCTTGCGCGCGTTGCCACGCGAGCTGTGGGCTGCCATCGGTGGACGATAGGGTGGTGGGCAGGCGGCGAAGTTTCATGGTGGGTGCGCAGGTATCCGAATGGCTGCAATGTATCCATGTGGATACTTTTGTCAAGCATCTGAGCCCGTGGAGGCCTTTGTTGGCCTGTGAAACTGGGGGGATCGTGGGGTGCGGGCGCGACATCGGTGGTACCGCAGGACCCAGTGGCGTGAGGGTGCCTTACCATTGCGGCCAAGCTCAATAAACAAGGGAACGCTCACAGAGGCGCATGGCGGGCACGAAGTTCGCAATCGCCCTGAGAAGGTTCTTGCCTCAGGTTTTCCTCACCGATGATACGTTTTTCCGCTCGCTATGTGGCCATGGCCGCTTGCGCGCTTGCTTTTGCGAGCGCGGCACACGCGCGTGACCGCGCCGCTACCATCACCATCCTGGATGGTCAGGCCTCGCTGGTTCATGCCGCCACGCGCCTGGCGGCTGCCGAGGGCGCCTTGATCGAAGCAGAAGACATTGTCGAGACCACGCCCAACACCGCCTTGGTGCGCCTGGAATTGGAAGGTGGCGCCACCCTGGACCTGGGCCCTGCCAGCCGCGTGATGGTCAAGCCTCAGCTGGCTGCGGCAAACAGCGGCGCGCTCGTTTATGTGCTGGAGGGCTGGGCCAAGCTCACCGTGGGCCCGTCCAGTGAGCGCGGCAAGGTCGTGCTGGCATCGGCACCGGTGGACGTCACCGGCCTGGACCGTGATCTGGTGCTGCATGTCAAAGGCATGGAGGCCGAGCTCTTTGCCGAATCCGGCAAGGTACAGACGCTGGTGGCCAGCAAGTCGGGCATGGCCGCACCCACCAGTGTGGACAAGGGGGCCTTCCTGGCCCGGCGTGCAGACGGTGCGGTGAATGTCGCGCCACGCCCTGCAGCCAACTTCATTCAGGCCGTGCCCCGCGCCTTCATGGACACGCTGCCTTCTCGTCTGGCCCTGTTCAAAGGCAAGGACATCAAGCTCAACCCGGCAGGCCGCATGGGCTATGAGGACACGCAAGCCTGGCTCAATGCCGAGCCCCGCATGCGCACACGCTTTCTGACGCGCTGGAAGCCACTGGCACAAGACGAAGCCTTCCGCCGCGCCCTGATTGATCAGATGCCTCAGCACCCCGAGTGGCACAAGGTGCTGTTCCCCTCGCAGGCTGCCAGCCAGCCCGCCCGCAAACCCGTATCGCCCGTATCGAACATCGTGACCTCCTCCGAGGCAGTCAAACCATGAAGCTCATTCTCAAGTTCAATCTGGCCTTTCTGGTGGTGTTCCTGCTTGGCCTGGGTGTGTCCGGCTACGCGGCGCGTGACCTGCTGCAAAGCAATGCCGAGCACGAGGTGCTGGATACAGCCGGCCTGCTGATCGAAAAGGCCGAGGCCGTGCGCAACTACACTTCGCAGCAGGTGGCACCCTTGCTGCAGACGCAGATGAAGTACACCTTCCTGCCGCAGTCTGTGCCTTCGTTCGCGGCCATCGAAGTGCTCAAGGGCCTCACGCAGAAGTTCCCCGAGTTCACCTACAAGGCCGCGATGCTGAACCCGACCAATCCACGCGATCGCGCGTCGGACTGGGAGGCTGATCTGGTCACGCATTTCAAGCAGGACCCCTCCGCCAAGGAAATCATCGGGCAGCGCGACACGCCTTCGGGCCGCTCGCTGTACATCGCGCGCCCCATTCGTCTGAGCAACCCGGCTTGCCTGCAGTGCCACAGCACGCCCACGGCCGCGCCCGCCACCCTGGTTGAAAAGTACGGCCCCGCCAACGGCTTCGGCTGGAACCTCAATGAAACGCTGGGTGTGCAGGTGGTGTCCGTGCCGCTGTCTTTGCCCATGGCGCGCGCCGACAAGGCCTGGTGGACGGTGATGGCCATGCTGACCGGCGTGTTCGTCGTGATCGGCCTGACGCTCAACCTCATGCTGTGGAAGCTGGTGATCCAGCCCGTGACGCGCCTGTCTGCCCTGGCCGACCGCGTGAGCATGGGCGAGATGGAAGCGCCTGAATTCACCGCCCCAGCCAAGGACGAGATTGGTGTGCTGTCCGACTCGTTCTCGCGCATGCGCAAGAGCCTGCAGCACGCCATGAAACTGCTGGAGGGTTGACGCAGTGACACATCCAACCCAGCTCGGGAAGTACACCATTGATGGGGTGCTGGGTTCCGGTGCGATGGGCGTGGTCTATCAGGCCACCGACCCACTGATTCAGCGCCGGGTGGCGCTCAAGACCATACAGCGCTCGCTGGTGGATGGCGATGTGTCGGGCTCGTCGATCGCGGCGCGCTTTCGCAATGAGGCGCAGGCCGCAGGCCGGCTGCAGCATCCGGGCATCGTGTCCATCTATGAGTACGGTGAAGACGGCGACACCGCCTTCATCGCCATGGAGTTCGTGGAAGGGCAGGATCTTTCCAAGCTGCTGACGGTCAACCCCATCATGTCGGAGCCCATGCTCCTGCAGGTGATGGACCAGTTGCTGGCGGCGCTGCACTATGCGCATGAGCGCGGTGTCTGGCACCGCGACATCAAGCCTGCCAACCTGATCCTCACGCAGTCGGGCCAGTTGAAGATCACCGACTTCGGCATCGCCCGTATCCGCGACGCCGGCATCACGCAGGTGACGTCCACCATCGGCACGCACGGCTATATGGCGCCCGAGCAATACCGCGGGCAGGACATCGATCACCGCGTTGACATTTTTGCGGCCGGGGTGATGCTGTATCGCCTGCTGTGCGGCGAGTCGCCTTTCTCCGGCGCGCCCGAGACCATCATGTACCGGGTGATGCACATCACGCCGCCGCTGCCCAGCACCACCACGCGCGTCAAGCGCAGCATCCAGCTGGATTCGGTGGTGATGAAGGCCCTGGCCAAAGATGTGAAGGATCGGTATGCATCTGCCGGCGCTTTCCGTGAGGCGCTGCGCCTGCACGCGGCCAAGACCAACCCGGGCAACCCGGTGATCGACTCCGTCCTGCATGGTGATGAAACCGTGGTGGACCCGCAGGCTGCGCAGTTGCTGCGAGCGGGCATGCAAGCCCAGCCCATTGGCGACTGGAATGCCGACATGCTCAGTACCCTGGAGCGCGCCTTGGCCAGTTTTGTCGGCCCCCTGGCGAAGATGCTGGTCAAACAGGCGGCGGCCAATAGCACCGACTACAACACCTTGATCGGCGCCGTGGCCAATCACCTGCAGACGGATGATGAGCGCGCCCAGTTCATGGCCAGGATCATCAAGACCGGCACGATGGGCAGCGTGATCACGCCGCGCAGCGCGACTGGCAGTGGTGCCATGAGCAACAGTGGTTCATTGGGTGCCTCCTTGGGTGCAACGGGTGGCAGTGCGGTGGCAGGAACCGGTGGCTCAATGGGGTCGAACAGCTCGGCCATCCGTGCGCTGACGCCCGAGTTCGTGGAACACGCCACGCGCGTGCTGGCCTCGCACATGGGGCCACTGGCGAAGATCGTGGTCAGGAAGGCCCAGGCCCAGTCTGCCCACGCGAATGACTTCATGGCCTTGCTGGTGCAGCAATGTGCCGATGGCGTGGACAAGGCCCAGTTGCTCAAGGAGCTGCAGCAGGGCTTGAAGTAAGGGCCGCATCCAGCCCGTCTGTCAGCGGGTTGGGCCGTTTGCACTGCGCGGCCAGCAGGTCTTCACCGTGCTCCAGCATCATGTAGCGAAAGGCCTCCGCGGCGGGTGACAACACCTTGGAAGCCTGGTGCACCAGATTCCAGGTGCGGATGATGGGCGTGCCTTCGAACTCCACCACGTGCAACTGCCCGCTGCGCACCTCGGCGGCCACTGCGTGCAGCGACATGAAGCCGATGCCCAGCCCGGCCATGACCGAGGCCTTCACGGTTTCGTTGCTGGGGATCTCCATGGCGATGCGTGGCGCCAGGCGGTGTTCGCGCAAGTAGGCATCCAGCGTGTGCCGCACCTCGGAGCCCAGCTCGCGCGCCACGATGGGGTGGTGCACCAGGGCGTCCAGCGGCGGATGGCCCACGCCCAGCAGCGGGTGGCCGGGCGGGCACACGAACACCATCGGATGGCCGGCAAAGGGCTCGGAGCGCAGCGCGTATTCCTTGGGCGGGCGGCCCATCACGGCCAGGTCGATTTCGTTGCTGTGCAGCTTGTCGATCAGTTTGTTGAGGTCGCGTGTTACATCCAGACGCACTTCCACGCCCTCATGCTCGTCCCGAAAGCGAGCCAGGATCTGCGGCAGGAAATAGCCCGCCGTGCTGATCATGCCGATGGTGAGCACCCCGGTTTCGACCCGTTTGAAACGGTTCATCACGTTTTCAGCATCCTTGAGCGTGGACAACAAACGCTTGGCATACACCAGGAAGTACTCACCAGCCATGGTGAGCTGCACCTGGCGACCCTGGCGTTCAAACAGCGGCAGCTCCACCTGACTCTCCAGTTCCTTGACCTGCATGGTCACGGCGGGGGGCGTGAGGTGCAGCGCTTCGGCCGCCCGGCTGAAGCTCAGGTGCTTCGCCACCTCGGTAAACACCCTTAATTGCCGAAAAGTCACGCTCTTCATTAAGCTTTCCCTTAACTGATAGATAACTATTTGTGAATTTACCTGATCTGACCGATTTTCTACATTGACCCCAGTCTCGCGATCAACGCATCCAGCAAGAAGGGGTTCAAACATGAACAAGCCGGTGGAAGAGGGCGTCATCACCGACGCCAAGAAGCGCTACAGCGCAGGGGTCCTGAAGTACCGTCAGATGGGCTACTGGGATGCCGATTACGTCCCCAAGGACACAGACATCATCTGCCTGTTCCGCGTGACGCCTCAAGACGGCGTGGACCCGATCGAAGCCGCCGCCGCCGTGGCCGGCGAATCGTCGACCGCCACCTGGACGGTGGTCTGGACCGACCGCCTCACCGCCTGCGACAGCTACCGCGCCAAGGCCTACAAGGTCGAGGAAGTGCCCAACAACCCCGGTCAGTACTTCGCCTGGGTGGCTTATGACCTGGTGCTGTTCGAAGAAGGCTCGATCGCCAACATGACGGCCTCGCTGATCGGCAACGTGTTCAGCTTCAAGCCGCTCAAGGCCTGCCGCCTGGAGGACATCCGCATCCCCGTGGCCTACGTGAAGACCTTCAAGGGACCACCCACCGGCATGATCGTCGAGCGCGAACGCCTGGATAAATTCGGTCGCCCCCTGCTGGGTGCCACCACCAAGCCCAAGCTGGGCCTGTCGGGCCGCAACTACGGCCGCGTGATCTATGAAGGCCTCAAGGGCGGCCTGGACTTCATGAAGGACGACGAGAACATCAACTCGCAGCCCTTCATGCACTGGCGTGACCGCTTCCTGTTCGTGATGGACGCCGTCAACAAGGCGCAAGCCGTGACCGGCGAAGTCAAGGGCAGCTACCTGAACGTGACCGCCGCCACCATGGAAGACATGTACGAGCGCGCGCAGTTCGCCAAGGACCTGGGCTCGGTCGTGATCATGATCGACCTGGTCGTGGGCTGGACGGCCATTCAGTCCATGGCCAACTGGTGCCGCAAGAACGACATGGTGCTGCACATGCACCGTGCCGGACATGGCACCTACACCCGCCAGAAGAACCATGGCGTGAGCTTCCGCGTGATCGCCAAGTGGTTGCGCCTGGCAGGCTGCGACCACCTGCACGCCGGTACCGCCGTGGGCAAGCTCGAAGGCGACCCGATGACGGTGCAGGGCTACTACAACGTTTGCCGCGACAGCTTCACCAAACAGGATCTGCCACGCGGCCTGTTCTTCGATCAGGACTGGGGCGATCTGCGCAAGGTCATGCCCGTGGCGTCGGGCGGCATCCACGCAGGCCAGATGCACCAGTTGCTGGACCTGTTCGGCGACGACGTCATCCTGCAGTTCGGCGGCGGCACCATCGGTCACCCGCAAGGCATCCAGGCTGGTGCCGTGGCCAACCGTGTGGCCCTGGAAGCCATGGTCAAGGCCCGCAACGAAGGCCGCGACCTGCTCAACGAAGGTCAGGACATCCTGGCCACCGCAGCGCGCTTCTGCTCGCCGCTCAAGCAAGCCCTCGACACCTGGGGCGCCATCACCTTCAACTATGCCTCGACCGACACGAGCGACTACGCCGTGACGCCATCGGTCGGCATGTAAGCCAGCTGGAGATACCGATCATGATGACCAACCCGACCGGCCGTTTGACCCAAGGCCAGTTCAGCTTCCTGCCCGATCTCACGGATGCCGAGATCATGATGCAGATCGAGTACGGCCTGAAGAAGGGCTATGCCTGGAGCATCGAATATACCGATGACCCGCACCCCCGCAACACCTACTGGGACATGTACGGCCACCCCAACTTCGATCTGGAAGATGCGGCCGCGATGATGATGGAGCTCAAGGGCTGCCGCCAGGCCTTCCCTCAGCACTACATCCGCATGCTGGCGTTTGACTCGACACGTGGCGTGGAATCGGTGGCGATGAGCTTCATCGTGAACCGTCCCTCGAAGGAGCCCGGCTTCCAGCTGGAGCGCATCGAGATGGATGGCCGCAACATGCGCTACAGCACCCGCTCGTATGCGGCCGAGCGCCCCGAGGCTGAACGCTACAAGGATTGATGGCCATGAGCTCGCTCTACCGCATCCCGGGTACCACGGAGGCTGCATCGCCTGCAGCCACTTCTGCCGCTTCGCCAACGGGCGCGGCGGGCCCGAGTGTGGCGGTAGGTGCGCCCTCCATCACCGCTGCCGCACCGCGCTCGGTGGCCGACGTGCTGGCTCAGAGCCAGGTCGAGTCCGTGATGGATGAACTCGATCGGGATCTGGTTGGCCTGGTGCCGGTCAAGACGCGGATCCGTGACATCGCCGCCTTGCTGATCATCGACAAGCTGCGTGCGGCACATGGTCTGGCTGCCCAAAGCCCGTCACTGCACATGTGCTTCACGGGCAACCCGGGCACGGGCAAGACCACGGTGGCCATGCGCATGGCGCAGATCCTGCACCGCCTGGGCTACGTGCGCAAAGGCCATCTGGTGGCCGTCACGCGTGATGACCTGGTGGGCCAGTACATCGGCCACACGGCGCCCAAGACCCGTGAAGTGCTCAAGAAGGCCATGGGTGGCGTGCTCTTCATCGACGAGGCCTATTACCTCTACAAGCCCGAGAACGAGCGCGATTACGGCCAGGAGGCCATCGAGATCCTGCTGCAGGTGATGGAGAACCAGCGTGATGACCTGGTGGTGATCCTGGCCGGTTATGCCGACCGCATGGACACCTTCTTCCAGAGCAATCCCGGTATGTCATCGCGCATTGCGCACCACCTGGACTTCCCCGACTACTCGGTGCCCGAGTTGCTGCACATCGGCACGGCCATGCTGGAACAACAGCATTACCGCTTCGGGCCGGGTGCACGCGAAGCCTTTGAAGACTATCTGCAGCGCCGCCTGCAACAACCCCATTTCGCCAATGCCCGCAGCGTGCGCAACGCGCTGGACCGGGCCCGTCTGCGCCAGGCCAGTCGCCTGTTCGCCGATCGTGAGAAGGTGCTGAGCGCTGACGAGCTCACCACCATCGAGGTGGCTGACATCCATGCCAGCCGCCTGTTTGCCGTTCCCTCCACAAGCACAACAAGCAACGAGGACATCTGCCATGCATGACATGCTCACCCTGCAAGAGGCCCTGGCCCGCAATCTGGACGACAGCGCACCCGAGGTGGTGGCTTCCATGGTCGACACGATCAGCGCCATTGCCAACGCCTGCGCCCGTATCAGCGATCTGGCCGGGCAGGGTGTGCTGGCAGGCGCGCATGGTCTGGCTGACAGCGCCAACTCGCAGGGCGAAGCACAGAAGAAGCTGGATGTGCTGAGCGACGAGATCATGTCGCACCACCTGGGGCATTGCCAGCATGTGGCGGGGTGGGCCAGCGAAGAGCACGAGCACCACCAACTGTCCGACAGGCATGTGCGCCAGGGCCGCTATCTGGTGGTGTACGACCCGCTGGATGGCTCTTCCAACATCGAAGCCAACATCTCGATCGGCACCATCTTCTCGATCCTGCCGCACGAAGGCCGCGGCCGCTTGCCCACAGAAGACAGCTACCGCCAGACGGGCCACGAGCAGCTGGCGGCGGGCTATGTGCTGTACGGCCCCGCCACCATCATGGTGCTGACCTGCCGCCGCGGTGTGCTCATGTTCACGCTGGACAAGCGCAGTGGTGTCAATGGCGAGCCCATGCGCTGGTTGCTCACGCAAGAGAACGTGCAGATCCCCGCGCAGACCAAAGAGTTCGCGATCAACGCGTCCAATCAGCGCTTCTGGGAAAAGCCCGTGCAGCGCTACATCGCCGAATGCACCGCTGGCGAGAACGGCCCGCGCATGAAGGACTTCAACATGCGCTGGGTGGCTTCCATGGTGGCCGAAGTGCACCGCATCATGACCCGTGGTGGCGTGTTCATGTACCCGCGCGATACCCGCGAGCCGCGCAAGCCAGGTCGCTTGCGCCTGATGTACGAGGCCTCGCCCATGGCCTTGCTGGTGGAACAGGCTGGCGGGCGTGCCGTCAATGGCACCAGCGAGTTGCTCGATCTGGTGCCTGACACCTTGCACCAGCGTGTGCCCGTCATCCTGGGCTCGCGCGACGAGATCGACCGCATCGTGAGCTATCACGCTGATCCGCACGAGAACGTGTCCTGGCAGTTGTTCAAGACCCGTTCCCTGTTCGTGCAACCCCAAGCCTGATCGAGCCCGCGCACCATGTCCAGACGTCATCCCATCATCGTGGTAACCGGCTCCAGTGGCGCCGGCACCAGCACGGTCAAGAACACGTTCGACACCATCTTTCGCCGCGAGGGCGTGACCGCCGCCGTGATCGAAGGTGATGCCTTTCACCGCTTTTCCCGCAAGGAGATGAAGGTGGAGATGGCGCAGGCCGAGCGCGAGAACCGCAACTTCAGCCATTTCAGCCCCGATGCCAACGAGTGGGCCGAACTGGAGCAGCAGTTCCGCTCTTACGGCGAGATGGGGCGCTGCAAGACGCGCTTCTACCTTCACAACGAAGCAGAGGCCGCGCCTTACAAGCAGGAGCCGGGCACCTTCACCAAGTGGGAAGACACACCGGCCAACACCGATCTGCTGTTCTATGAAGGCCTGCACGGTTGCGTGAAGACCGACAAGGTGGACCTCACTCGCCATGTGGACTTGAAGATCGGCGTGGTGCCTATCATCAACCTGGAGTGGATCCAGAAAATCCATCGTGACACCAAGTCGCGTGGCTACTCGACGGAAGCCGTGTCCGACACCATCCTGCGGCGCATGCACGACTATGTGCACTACATCTGCCCGCAGTTTGCCGAAACGGACATCAACTTCCAGCGCGTGCCGGTGGTGGACACCTCCAACCCCTTCATCGCCCGCGACATCCCCACGGCCGGCGAGAGCATGACCGTGATCCGCTTCAGAAACCCGCGTGGCATCGACTTTCCCTACCTGTTGTCGATGATTGGCGGCTCTTTCATGTCACGCGCCAATACCATCGTCGTGCCCGGGGGCAAGATGGACCTGGCCATGCAGCTGATCCTGACCCCGATGATCCTGCGTCTGCTGGAGATACGGCGCGCGCAGATGCAATAAGCGGGCTGCAGGGGGAAGGGAGGATTCCCCCTTGTCAGTCGCGCCTTGCTGTGCTTCCATTTGGGAAACGCATCCACCTGCATCACCACACAGCTCGCAGGATTCCCTGATGCCCGCCCGGTGCTGTCCTGGCCGTGCCCCGCCCCAGTCTCTTGTCCGTTCGTGTCCGTCCGTTTGTCGGTTGTAGCACCGACTGTCTGACCTGAGCCTTGCCTGAAAGGAGCGCACCATGGCTGTAAGCACCCCGATCGCCGATATTGGCTGGAAAGCCCCGATGTTCCGCCTCAAGGGCGTGGACAGCCACTACCACTCGCTCAAGCAGCTCTCGGGCATGCGTGGCACGGTGGTGGTCTTCATCTGCAACCATTGCCCCTATGTGCAGGCGATCATGCCGCGCCTGATTCGTGACGCCAAGGCGCTTCACGACCTGGGCGTGCACACGATTGCCATCAACTCGAACGACGACCGCGCCTACCCGGAAGACAGCTTCTCCAACATGAAGGTGTTTGCCAAGGAATGGAACCTGCCGTTCCATTACCTACACGACGACACGCAGGAGATCGCGCACGCCTATGAGGCCGTCTGCACGCCGGACTTCTTCGGCTTCGATGCCGACTTGCGACTGCAATACCGTGGCCGCCTGGACGCAGGTCGCAAGGACCCCGTGCCGGAGGACACGCCGCGCGAACTGTATGACGCCATGCGCCTTGTGGCGCACTACGGCTATGGCCCAGGCGAGCAGCAATCCAGCATGGGTTGCTCCATCAAGTGGCGCCTGCCCGCCGAGAACGCCGATCTGAACTGGATCCAGCCGGCGATGTGAGGAAAATCGGTCTGTCCGAAAATATGTAACTGAGTGGTTTTCGGACAGCTGTTCCTTGAATTGATTGAGCACGTGAAACGTTAACTTGTACGCATGCGTGTCCGAAAACACGCAGACATCCTGAGGCTTCCATCCGAGCAGTACCGGAGGCCCTGGATGGCAAGTTGACGGTCACTCCGACCAGACCAGTCTTTGATAGCAAGACCAGTCAGGCGGATGCAGGGTGACCCGAGACGCCTGTGTTCAACCTTTTCAAGAAAGTCTCACATCATGTTGTTTTCCTTCAAGAAGTACGCTCGTCACGTGGCCGTTGCATCCGGCCTCGCGACGATGGGCATGAGCGCTTTTGCAGCTCAAACCAGCACGGCTTCGGCCAGTGCCTCTGCCACCATCGTCAGCCCCATCGCAATTGCCAAGACCTCTGACCTGGTCTTCGGCAAACTGGCTGTGGGCGCCGTGGGTGGCAACGTTGCTATCAGTACCGCCGACGTTGTGTCGATCAGTGGCGCCGGGACCACCGTGACCCAGCCACCCGGCAGCACCGGCAATCCCGCATCCGCCGTGTTTGGCGTGACGGGTGAAGCCGGTTTCACCTACGCGATCACGCTGCCCAGCGACGGCGCCGTGACCATCAGCGATGGTGCTTCCCACACGATGGCCGTCAATGCCTTCGTCAGCAACCCTGGTACGACCGGCACCTTGTCCGGCGCAGGCACTGACACGCTGAAGGTTGGCGCGACCCTGGTGGTGGGCAACAACCAGGTTCCGGGCACCTACACCGGTTCCTTCAACGTGACCGTGTCCTACAACTGACGACCTGATGGCGTTGCGTCGCCAGGGCCTCAGGGCCAAGGCTGCCGTGAGCGCAATCAGCAGGGCGCGAGCCAGCCGTGTGCTTGCCCGTGTCCTCGGTTTCGTATTGGGATTGGTTCTGGCTGCAGTCGAAGGGCTTGCGCTTGTTCAGGCAAGGGCGGCTTCGATGGCCGCCACGGCCAACGTCAGTGCCACCATCCTGGCGCCTGATCCAGTGGTCAGCGTGGTCGAGAGTTTGCCCGCCGAGGTGAACGCGTCGACCGGGACCGTGCTGGTTCATGTGGAATCAGCATTGATCCAGGCGCCCAAAGGGGCCGAACCTGTTCGTTTGAGCGAGCCCGCCGCTGTGGCTGTATTGGCAGCGGCGATGCTCAGCACCAAGGCAGGGGATGGCAGCTTGCGTGATGGTGGTTTGACAGTGGCTGTCTCTGCTGCACCTTTGCGTGCGGCACCGAATGCACCAGCCAGTTCCGACACGGTCAACGTCCTGGTCGAATACAACTGACATGTCATGAAACGCTCTCTGCATCTTGCGTGCAGAGGATGGGTCTGTCTTTGCCTCCGGTTTCTGTGTGGGCTGTGTGCGGCATCCTGCTGTACGCATGCGGCTGCACAGAACGTGAGCAACACGGGCAATCTGTCCTTCGGCACCTTCGTGGCCACCAGCGCGGGGACGGTCGCCGTCGGCGCTGATGGCAGCCGTGCGCAGTCTGGCGGTGCCTTTGTGCTCAATCAAGGCAGCAACGTGGCCGCACCGGCGCAGTTTTCGGTGCATGGCAAGGCCAATGCGGTCTATGCCATCACGCTGCCGGCAGACAACACGGTGCTCATGAGCGATGGCGCGGGGCATTCGATGACGGTCAGGACATTCGTCAGCAATCTCAATGGCACGAACATCCTGTCAAAGAACGGGAACGGCCAGTTCAACGTGGGCGCCACCTTGTCGGTGGGCGCGCAACAAGCAAGGGGTAGTTACACGGGCACCTTCAGCGTGATCGTCAACTACCAGTGAGTCTTCTTTCTCCTCTGTCGTTCTATTGGAGTACGCCATGTCTACATCACGCTCGCCTTGGCTGTGGGTCCATTGGCTCATCGCAGGCTTCCTGTGCCTGCATTCACTGCCCGCCAAGGCCGATCTCATGTTGTTCCCGACCCGTGTGGTTTTTGAAAAGGACCAGCGTTCGGCGCAGGTCGAACTGGTCAACCAGGGCAAGACGCCCGAGACCTACCGCATCAGTGTGGTCAACCGCCGCATGGGTGAAACCGGCGAGTTCATTGTCATCACCGAGCCTGGACCTGGTGAACAGTTTGCCGAATCCATGCTGCGCTATTCGCCCCGGCAGGTCACCATCGCGCCGGGCAGCGCGCAGACCGTGCGCATCCTGTTGCGCAAACCTGCCGAGCTGGCACCGGGTGAATACCGCTCCCACCTTCAGTTTGATCGCGTGGCCGATGCCAGCGGCAGCAACAGCGTGGAAGAGCTGGGCAAGGACAAGGCCGGTGGCGTGGGCGTGGTGCTCAGCGCGCTGGTGGGGGCGTCGATCCCCGTGATCGTGCGCCATGGCGACACGCAGGCGCAGGTGGCCTTGCGTAACCTGGCGTTCCAGGCCGTTGGCGCAGACAAGGGCGCAGCCGTGTCCTTCGACATCCTGCGTGAGGGCAACCGCTCCGTGTACGGCGACATCAGCGTGACCTTCACGCCCAAGGTGGGCATCTCGCAGGATCTGGTCAAGGCCTCCGGTGTGGCGGTCTATGTGCCCAACCCATTGCGCAAGGCGCGCATGCCGTTCACCGTGCCGGAAGGCACCGTGCTCAGCGGTGGCACCTTGAAGGTGAGCTATCGGGAACGGGCTGAAGCGGGTGGGGCCCTGCTGGCCGAGTCCTCGCTGACGCTGCCTTGAATCTGAGCCCCGGGCAGCGCATGGCTGCCCTGCGGCACCTCCTCCTTCCAACCATCTGTTGCAGGCCATGGCTTCACCGAGCCAGGGGCTGGCGCGCCTGTTGGCCCAACTGTGCCTGGCCCTTTGCTGCCTGATCGCGGGCGCCATGGGCCAGGAAGCTCGGGCGCAAGCAGCTCGCGTGGGGCCCCAGGAAACGCACACCCTTGCCACGCCGGTTCTCGACGACAGCCACATCGTCGTGCTCGAGGCCGTGCTGGATGGGCATTTGCTGTCCGACAGCCTCACGGCCTATCAGGACGGCGATCGGTTTCTGCTGCCGCTTGGCGAGCTGGCGCGCCTCCTGACCCTGGCCATCACGGTCAACGCGCAAGAAGGCAGCGCCAGCGGCTTTCTGGTCAAGGAGGATCAGTTGTTTGGCCTGCATGTGGGGCGCGCGCTCGTCAACGTGCAGGGTAGAGAAAACCATTTCGACGCGAGCCTGGCCCAGGTCATCGGCGATGACATCTATGTGGCGCAGAAGGCCTTGAAGCAATGGCTGATGATCGACTTCGAGGTGGATCTGCCGACCTTGCAGTTGCGCATCAAGCCGAGGATCAGGCTGCCGATGCAGTCTCGCTTGTTGCGGGAGAAACAGGGCGCGCCGCCTGGGGCCATCGGGGCCTCGCGCGTTCAGGACAATGGCTTTGCCTTGCAGGACAGCCCGTTCGCCGCCTTGCGTGCACCTTTCGTGGACCAGACATTCGGCAGCGATGCCCGGTTCGGTCGAGACTCGGCGCAATACAAGACGGCGTATGCGGCTTACATCACCAGCGACCTGCTGGGCATGGAGGCGGCAGCCTACGTGTCGGCCTCGAAGGACAAACCGATGCCGGAGGTGAGGCTGGATCTGTCCCGCCATGATCCAGACGGGCAGTTGCTGGGCCCCATGAAGGCCAGAACGGTAGAGTTGGGGCATGTGGTCATGCCCAGCGTGCCCAATGTGCTGATGAGCGGGCAGGGCGGCATGGGCGTGGTGGTGGACAACCATGGCCTGGGGCAGCCGAGCAACTTTGACCGGCACTCGATTCGCGGTGATCTGCCGCCAGGCTGGGACGTGACGCTCTACTACAACGATGCGCTGGTGGGCTATCAGCCTGCCGGTGCGGAGGGGCGGTATGCCTTTGACGATCTGCCCTTGTCATTCGGCCCCAATGAGTTTCGCCTCGTGTTCAACGGGCCGGTCGGGCAGGTGCGTGTGGAGCGGCAGAGCTTCCTGCTCGACCAGGCCGTCATCAAACCGGGGGAGTTCTTCTATTCGCTGGCCAGTCAACAGACGGATCTGGGCGCACGCCACATCGGCCAGTTCGATCTGGGGTTGACGCCAGCCCTCTCGGCCCACCTCGGGTTGGTCTCGCGTCCTTCCGGGCCCGCCGGTGAAGGCGCCTCGTTCACGCAATGGGGCTTGCGCGCCTATAGCCATGGGGTGATCGTCCATGCCGAGGCGACGACATCGCCCGGCGGCGGCCTGATCACCGATACCGCCTTGAAGACGCGGGTGGGGCGATGGGCGATGGCGTTTGAACACCAGCAACATAACAGCCGTTTCGCCAGCGAGGTGTTCCAGCCCGACCGCGACAGGCTGCGATACCGCGACAAGCTGGGCATGACGGGCTCGGTGCAGCGTGACGAGGGGGCACCTGTTTCCGTGGCCCTGGAAGCAGCCAGAGATGTGCTGGTATCAGGCCCAGGCAATGTCGGTGTGGGTGGGCGATTGTCGTCGGTGCTGTGGGGTTGTGCGGTCTCCAACAACCTGCGCTGGCAACGTGCGGCAGGCAAGGACAGCACCGATGGCAGCCTGCAGGCGAGTCGCCGTGTGGCCGATGTCGGCTTGAACGCGCAGGTGGACTATGCGGTGCGGCCCGATGCGGCAGTACGGACGCTGGCGCTCACCGGGGACCACAGCCTGTCGTCCGGCTACCGGCTCAACGGCGGTGTGTTGCACAGCACGGTCGCTGGCAGCACGCAGTTCTCGGCTGGCCTGAGCAAGAGCTTTGGCGGTTTTGCACTGGCCATCAGCGCAGGCTACTCCACGAAACGAGAGCTGGTCCTGGGGCTTCAGCTGTTCACGGCCCTGGGGCGTGATCCCCGTGGGGGCGTCTGGTTTGCCGATGCCCAACCCATGGCGGGCACCGGAGCGGCATCTGTCCTGGCTTTCGTGGACAAGAACATGAACGGCGTGCGCGATGCCGGTGAAGAGCCCGTGCCCAATGCCGGCTTCCTGATCGGTGCCGGTGGCCGCCACCCCGCTCGCACCAACAAGGCAGGCCAGGCTTACATCGACAGGCTGACGCCGGGCCAGTACACGGACATTGCCCTGGACGCCAGCACACTGGAAGACCCGCAATGGAAGCCTGCCATCAAGGGCGTGCGGATACTGGCCCGACCAGGCCTGGTGCAGACCGTCGATTTGCCTGTTGTCTACACCGCGGAAGTGGAGGGCACCGTGTATCTGCAGGACCAGACGGGGCGGCGCAGGGGGATTGGCGACGCGCGGATCGAACTGGTCAATGAGGATGGCGAGGTGCTGGCTTCCACCCGGAGTTCACCCGATGGCTACTACTTGCTGCACCAGGTCATGCCCGGACGTGCCGTGTTGCGCGTTGCGCCAGATCAGGCGGCCAAACTGGGCTTGAAAGGGGCCTTGTCCCGGACTCTGAACGTGCCGGCCGACGGCGAGTTTCTCTCCGGGCAGGACTTCGAGTTGCAGATCTTGCCACGCTGAAAAATCAGTCCGCCGACCCCGCTTTCGTGGGGTGGGAAAGTCCTCTCGGATTGACAAGGGGCTTCTGAAAGAATACGCATGACATCAAACATGCTGTAGTTGCCATGGATTTCTCCACTCTTCTCGTTTTCAAGTTGCCTTACGCTGCGGTTTTCTGGAGCGTCCTGGTATGGGCTTATGTCATGGAGTCCATCCAGCACAAGCGCAAGGCTGACCGTTCTGCCGGGCACGCCGGTGACGACAAATACTCCGGGCTCGTGATCTCCATTGGTGCCAGCATCTTGCAGGTGGGGGCCTTCTGCGTGGCCACGGTGCCGCAATGGATGGTGGCCAGCGAGTGGCAAGTGAGCATGTTCTACGGCGGCGTCGGCCTGCTGGTGGCCGGCATGTTGCTGCGCATGTACTGCTGGCGCGTGCTGGGCATGTTCTTCACCCACACCGTGACCATCGCCAGCGATCACAAGCTGGTCGACCAGGGGCCTTATCGTTTCGTGCGCCACCCTTCCTACCTGGGCGCCTTGATGACGCTGGCCGGCATGGGCCTGGCGTTGCACAACTGGGCTGCACTGGCCCTGCTGGTGGTGGGCTCGTTTGCGATCTATGTGTACCGCATCGAAGTGGAAGAGCGTGCGCTGGAGCGCGGCCTGGGCCAGGCTTATGAGCAGTTCAAGAAGAGCCGCAAGCGCCTGATTCCCTTTGTGTACTGATCTTCTGTAGCGCGAGGGCCGTCACGGGATGGCCCTTCTGCTCAGGGCGATCCAGTCGAAAAAAAGCCACCTTGAGAGGTGGCTTTTTTCATGGGTGAGCGGAGGGAAGGCCTGCCGGCCTGCCGAGTTCCAGGCTTCACTTCTTCTTGTTGTTGTTGACGTAGTCCATCACCGCCTTGCTGAGGTCGTAGGACGCGATGTTCACCGACTGGCCCACCGCAGGGGGTGTCAGCGCCTTGACGCCGTCCTGCGCCCACGCGAAGAAGCGCCAGTGGCTGCTGTCGACTGAATCCGGGAAGCGGAACAGCACCGTGCGGGGGATGTTGTCCGCCGTGATGTCTTCCACCGTGATGGCGATGTCGCCCATGCGCATGGTGTCGCCAGCCTTGATGGGCTGCAGGCGGATGTCGCGCGTGATGCTGCCCTTGTAGCCGGTGGGGACGGTCAGGCGCAGTGATTGCGCGTCCACGCGCGTCAGTGTCATGGCCTGATTGTTGGGCCCCAGGGCGCGCATGGTGGCGGGGTTGACGCGGCCGTGGTAGAGGCGCGTGATGGGGAAGTAGTAGACCGCCTCGCCCGACGGCGCGTTGAGAAGGATGAAGTCTTCAGGCTGTGTGCGGGAGGCATCCGGCAGTGCCAGCGCCGCCAGATCTTCCCCGGCCTGATTCAGCGGCTTCATCATGAACGATGAAGCCAGTTTGCCCACCGGGAACACAATCAGATGGATGAATCCGACGATATAGGCAATCCATTTGACCCATCCCCGTGTGCCGCCCTTGAAACTATCGCTTTGCCGCCAGGCCAGCAAACAGACCATGGCCAGCATGCCGCTGGCGCCAATATCGGAATTGACGGTCAATCGATCAAAGGGATAACCGGCACAGGCAGGAATCAGGGAAATGACAGATCCCGCAACATAGAATTTACCCAGCGCGGTTTTGAATCCACCCAGCCGGTAAATCACATATGTCAGTGCGGCGAGCAGGGCGGTGGCCGAGCCGGCATATATATATTGGGTGATGCGATCTAATTGCTCGAACATCATGGATGAAATGCCGAGCCATTGCGCTGCCATCAACACAGGCAGGCGCAATATCAGCAGGCCGGCAAATCGGCCGGCATTGGCGCTGGGGTCCACATAACCCGGTGAGCCAAAGCTGCCATACCCCAGGTGGCCGTGGGTGGCCTTCCAGACCAGCACCAGCAACACGAAGGGCAGCAAGGCCTTGCCGCGTTCGAGCAGGGGGCGATCAGGCTCCAGAAAGAGGGCGTAGGCCAGCAGGTAGCCCATGGTCTGGACGGCGGCTTCGGCGCTGAGCAGCCCCAGGGCCAGGCACGCCCAGGCCAGCAGACCGTACAGTGGGGTGGCCCCCTGGCGCCAGCGGTGGTAGGCCAGCAGAGTCAGGGCCATGAGGACGCCGCACAGCATCTGGTTGCGGCTGGCCAGCCAGGCCACGGCAAACACGTGCAGCATGTTGCCGGCAAAGAGCAGGGTCGCCAATCCGGCCTGCCGCCTGTCGGTGTCGAGCGCCAGAAACAGCTTGCCGATCAGCAGGATCATCAACCCGTACAGCAGCAGGTTGTGCACGTGCATCATGACGGGAGAGTCGGGCCACAGGATGTAATCCAGGCGCTGGCTGAGTTCTGCCAGCGGGCGCCAGAAGGAAATGCGCAGATTCTCGGAGGCCCACCAGATCAATTTGCCCGAATCCATCATGGCCTGGTTGGCATGCGGATCCCCATTGGCAAAAGTAAACAGCCCGTAAATGGCGCCTGGCTGTTTGTTGGTGTCAATGCCGGTCAGGAGGGACCAGTGCAGATAATCGTCGCCCATCAGCCCCATATTGATGGTCGGGGCGACCAGCAGCATGCCGATCAGGGCCGCCATGGGGATACACCAGCGGCTATTCAGAAATCTTGCCCACACAAGCCAAACCTCGGGAAAATGGAGTTATTCTACTTTGCGTGGGGCGTTAATCAATTCGAGTTTACCTTTATTCGTCCGTGGGCTTGTCTGTCACTCCTGCAGTCAGGGGGTGGGAAAGCCCTTCACGGCGTGGCGGGGCGCTCTGGAAAAATCGTGCCCCGGCATTCCTCATTCCTGTTTGACTCATTGCGGAAGTTTCATGGCGAAATCGCGGTCCACCCTGGTTATCAACAAACGCCTGCACGCTGGCGTGACCGCCTCGCCGCAATACCTGACGGGGCTGGATCTGTTCCATTCCCATGCCAATTTTCCACTGGTGCTGATCTACAAGAACGGGCTGGATCTGGAACTGGTCGAGCGCGCACTGGTGGAGACGCTCAAGCACTACCCCCTCATTGCCGGGCGCTACAAGACCGACGCGCAGGGCATGGTGTACGCCGACGCGAATGACGCCGGTGTGGATTTCAGGGTGCACCACTGCAAGGGGCCCATGCCCTATGGCTTGCACAACCCGTTGGGCAAGCGCGTCAACGACCTGGTCAAGATGGTGATGCCCTGGCAGATGGTCAACAAGGACACGCCCTTCCTGCAGGTCAACCTGCATCAGTACGAAGACAAGGCCGTGGTGCTGTGCTGCTATGTGCCGCATTCCCTGTTCGACGGCGCCAGCTTCTGGGGCTTTCTGCTGGACTGGTCTCGTGCCTGCAGGGGGATGGAGATCAAGACGCCTTTCTTTGACAGGCAGATCCTGATCGAAGCAGGCAGGAAGCCGGTGGATGCGGCTAGTTACGACCTGATGAAGGTGCCTTCGCTCATCGGGCTGATGGGCTTGTATGCCCGCTTCGGCTGGCGCGTGGCCACGGACATGTCGCGCGAGGTGTTTCGCATCCCCGCAGAGACCGTGGCGCAATGGCGTGCACAGGGAGCAAACCAGCCTGGCGTCAACAATGCGGCAGGCGTCAGCGCGGGTTCGCTGGCGGCGGCCTATGTGATGAAGGCGATTTCGCCACTCTTGCCAGCCGGGGTGACGCGCAGCATCGGCCTGGTGCTGGATCTGCGCTATCGCAAGCAGCTGGGCATACCGCGCGAGTACTTCGGCAACGCGCTGGCTTATGCGGAAGCGCGTTACAGCCAGCAGGCGATCGAGCAGGGTGGCGTTTGCGCGCTGGCCGAGCAGTGCCGCCCCGCGCCCGAGCAGGTGAGTGTGGAGAGTCTCTACAAGATGCTGGCGCTGACGGAAACCTACCGTCAGAAGAACGCGGCATGGCGCATGATGTTCAAGCCCTCGATCGAAACGCTGAATGCTGGCTTGATCCTGAACAACTGCGTGCAACTGCCGATGTACGACATCGACCTGGGCAGCGGCTGCCCGGACTGGTTCGAGATGCTGCCCGCCACGATCCGCATGCTGCTGGTCGTGCAGACGCCTGAGAAGGATGGCGGTGTGGATCTGCACCTGAGCGCGCGCAAGGGCGAGCTCAAGGCGCTGCGTGCGCGCCTGATCGCCGATGGCGTGGATGTGAACTGAGCGCCTGGCGCCAGGCTCAACGGGGCAGCTTGAAGGCTTGTGCCTGTTTCAGCAGCACGGCGTGGTCCTGCGGGAGCAGGAAGCCGGCTGCCAGCAGCTTGTCGGCGGCCTGCTTGTAGGCCTGCACATAACTGGCTTCGTCGGGATAACGGGCGCGCAGCACCTTGGCATCCAGCGGGTTGGCGCTGCCACCGGCCATGCAGGCATAGGCTGTCCAGGCGCTGATGGGGCTACGAGGCAGGTTGCTGTACAGGCCGTATTGCGCCGTGGGTACATCCAGTTCGGGCATGCGCAGGCCACCCTTGACATTGCCCAGTTCGTCGTCTTGCAGGAAGCCCCAGCTGCTGCGCGTCATGCGGGGGGCGATGGGTGGCGGTGTGCCCTGACGCACCCAGATGTTCAAGGCATGCAAGGCGGCATGGTTGAACATGCGCGTGGGCAGCACGTTCGAGGGCTTCCAGCAGTTCGGCATCGCCAGTCTGCTGGCATGGGTGCCTGCCGCGAGGACCTCCTCCTGCATGTGCCGGTCCAGGTGTGTGGCGCCAGCCATTTCCCAGTGGCGCAGCTTGTCGGTGTCGGGCGTCTTCGACAGCTGCCAGCCCACCACCACCTCCATCTCGTTGGAGACCTGCATCACGGGCACTTCCAGGTCGGGGCGGTAGGCGGTGTTGAAGATGCGCCCGCCGTCTGCTTCGATCTTCATGCCGACGGCCGCCGTGCTCATGGCGTAGAAGCCATTGAAGGCGTGCGTACGGGGTTGGAAAGCGTTGATGTAGGTGATCAGGAAGGAGCCCGATTGCGAGTAGCCCAGGGCCAGTACCTTGATCGGTTGCGTGCTGCCCGTGCCCCACTGAGGCGCCATCTGGCGGATGCGCTCGGCTGCTTGCGTGAAGATGTCGAACGCGTGGCCGCTGTGCGCGACGCTGGTTGGCGCGTAGCGAGCCGGATCGGCCGATTTGAGCGACTCGACGCTGGCGGCCTCGGCGCTGACGCCAACCCAGGCATAGCCATCGCGCACGAGTTCATCTCGTGTCAGGGCCCAGGCGCCATCCAGGTCGAAGCCCAGCGAGGTGTTGAGCCACTCCACCAGCACCGTGCCGTTGAAGCGCGCAGGATCCTGCGGGCGACGCACCAGCACACGGGTGGCAAAGGGCTGAGGGGTGCCCAGTTCCTTGAGCGGCCAGATGCCATCCTTGCGCCATTCGCTGGCTGGCTCGAAGGCTTGCGATTGCCCCTTGATCAGCAGCTCTTGTTCCACATAGCCCAGCGCGGCCATCTGCGCTTGCCTGCTGGTCGCAGGGGCGCCCGCGAGCTTGGGCATGGCCTGCAGCACCGCTACTTGCGCCGACGTGCTGCCTGTTTGGGCCACGGCGGCCGGGGGCAGCCAAGACAGGCCGATGATGCTGACCAGGCCGGCCAGAGCCAACTGTCGGGTCAGTGGTCGAGCCAGTGGTCGAGTGGCGGCTTGCCAGATCTGGCGGGAGGCTGAGCGCAGGCTCATGGTGCGTGTCCCGAGGAGAGAAAGGTCAGGCCTGGCGCAGGCACTCGATGATGCTCAGACGCGCAGCGCGCCACGCGGGCACGAAGCCGCCCAGCACGCCCATCAGCAGCGAGAAAGCCATGGTCTGCGCGGCCACTTCCCAGGTGAAGCGGAACCGGAAGGCGATCTCCGAGAAGGTCGCGTAGTTCACCGTGGAGATGTTGACCGTCTGCATGATGGAGGCGCCTGCCAGGCCCACGAGGCCGCCCACCAGCGACAGGCCAAGTGACTCGCCCAGGAAGGCGATCAGCACGGCTTCCTTTCTGAAGCCCAGGGCGCGCAGGGTGCCGATCTCGCCGATGCGCGAGGCCACGGCGGCAAACATGGTGATCATGGCGCCCACAATGGCCCCGATCGAAAAGATCACCGACAGCGACATGCCCAGCAGGCGGATGAACTTGGTCATCTGCTCGGACTGGTCAGCGTAGAAGCGTTGCTCCAGCTTGATGTCCAGCTGCAGGCGGGGGTCGTCCGCCACGGCCTTTCTCACGTTGCTCACGGCCTCGATATTGGGCAGCTTGAAGATCATGCTGGAGTAGATCGTGCGCCGGAATGCCTGCATGACCTGATCCACGTCGCCCCAGATTTCCGAATCGAAGCCACTGCGATTGGCGTCGAAGATGCCGACCACGGTCCAGTCTCGCCCCGCGAAGTGCAGGGCCTGCCCCAGCGACACGTTGGCAAAGCCATTGGAGACCGCGCGCCCGGCGATGATCTCTGACGTGCCGGGGCGGAACATGCGACCTTCAGCAAGGCGGATCTGCGGGCGCAGGGCCACCCCGATGGCCGACGAGCCTCGCACCGTCACGTTGGCCATGTCGGCAGAGTCGCGCTTGGGCAGGTTGTTGAGCACGACCACTTCACGTGACAGGAGCTTGTTGCCCTCGCCGTTGGTGGCGATGCCGGGCAAGGCTTCGATGGCGCTGGCCTGGTCGCGTGCGATGGCCGAGTTGATCTCGGTGCCCGCGCCTTTGCGCAGGATCATCACGTTGTCGGGCTGGCCCGTGGCCACCATGGTCTCGTTGATGCCTTCGGTCATCATGAGCACGGTGGCAAACACGAACACGACCAGGGCCATGCCGCCCGCGGTCAGAACGGTGGTGACGCGCCGAACCCAGAGGTTGCGCAGCACATAGGACAGGGGAATCGCTCGCATGCTGGGCGGTCCTTGATCAGGCGAAGTGGCGCAGGCCTTGAACGATGTCGATGCGCGACATCTTCCAGGCAGGCCACGCCGCCGCAATGAGACCCACGACCAGCGAGGCCAGCGCCTGGTACATCATGGTCTGGTTGGACACGTCAAACACCTTGAACAGGCTGCCCGTCTGTTTGACAAAGCCCATGGCCAGCGGGAAGGTCAGGGCGATGCCGATGGCGCCGCCAATCGCCGAGATCATCAGGCTCTCGCCAAACAGCAGCTTGACGACGAAGGCTGGCGAAAAGCCCAGCGCCTTCAAGGTGGCGTACTCGGCCAGACGTTCGCGTGCCGTCATGGTCATGGTGTTGGCCATCACGGCCATGATGATCAGCACAACGACGAAGCTCACCGCACGGATGGCCATCAACACCGCCTGGCTCATCGACACGATGCCCAGCTGGAAGGACTTTTCCGTTTCGGTGCGGGTCTCGGCCACGGAGTTGTGGAAGAGCGCGTCGATTTCCTGCGAGATGGCCGAGGCGCGGTTGGGGTCCTTGATGCTGACCATGAGCAGCCCCACCTGGTTGGCCGTGGCATTGCCCAGGCGCTTGCGCACGTTCTCGGACAGCAGGCCCCAATGCATCAGCATCAGCGTTTCATCCACGCGGGCATCGGTGCCGTGGTAGATACCGCGGATGTTGAAGTTCCAGTTGCCGGGGTAGATCGTGCCGCTCAAGGGCACCGAGTCGCCCACCTTCCAGCCAAAGCGCTGGGCAATCTTGCGGCCGACGATGACACCCTGGCGATCTGCCATGAAGGCGGCCTTCTCGTCGTCGCTGACGATGTACTCGGGGTACATCGGGAAGTAGCTGGCCCCGTCCACGGCAAAACGGGCAAAGAAGTTGCGACGGTCGATGTAGATGCCGCCAAACCAGTTGACCCAGGTGACGCCATTGACGCCTTCAACCTTTTTGATGCGTTCGGCGTAATACAAGGGCAGGGGGTAGCCCACCGAGATGGCGCTGCGCGTGATCAGGCGCGTGCTGGAGGTGGCGTCCACACCGGCGTACCAGGCGTCGACGATGGTCCTCAGCAGGCCAAAGGCGGCGATCGCCACGATCAGGCCGACCATGGTCAGCATCGTGCGCAGCTTGTGCCGAAACGCGTTCTTCAGCAGTAACTTGAAGAGGAACATGTACTACTTGCCCGTGCCTGCGCTCAGTGGTGATCCGAGCCCGGATCATCAACGAGTACGCCCTTTTCCAGGTGGATCATGCGGCTGGCACGCGAGGCGGCCTTGGGGTCGTGGGTCACCATCACGATGGTCTTGCCCAGGTCGCGGTGCAGTTCGTCCATCAGCTTGAGCACTTCTTCGCCGGTGGCGCGGTCGAGGTCACCTGTCGGTTCGTCGGCCACGATCAGCGTGGGGTCGGTCACCAGGGCGCGGGCAATGGCCACGCGCTGCTGTTGCCCACCCGAGAGCTCGTTGGGGTAGTGGTCCATGCGCTCGGTCAGGCCCACCATGGCCAGGCAGGCCTCCACATGGTGCTTGCGCTGCTTGCGGCTCAGGTTGGTGAGCAGCAGGGGGAGTTCCACGTTCTCGTAGGCCGTCAGGACGGGCATGAGGTTGTAGAACTGGAAAATGAAGCCGACGTTGGCGGCACGCCAGTCTGCCAGGGCGCTTTCATCCAGTGTGGCGATGTCCACCCCGTTGATGGAGATGCGCCCGGATGTGGGCTGGTCGATGCCGGCGATCAGGTTGAGCAAGGTGCTCTTGCCTGAGCCAGACGGGCCCATGAGCGAGACGAACTCGGCGCGGCCCACTTCCAGGTTGATGTCCATCAGCACGGGGATGGGCTGGCCACCACGTGAATAGGTCTTGCTCAGGTGCTCGATGCGGATGACGGGCTCACGCACGCCTGCGGTGTCATTCATGGTCGGTGCGGGCTGGTTCAGGGAGTGCCGAGGTTCACGCGGGCGCCGTTGCGCAGGCTGGCCGGGGGCGTGGCCACCAGCTTCTCGCCTGCCTTGACGTTGCCGCTGATCTCGCGCAGATCGCCCAGCTTGCGCAAGGCCTTCACCGGCACTTCTTCCACGATGTTGCCGCCGCCTTCCACGGGCTTGATGCGGTAGACCACGTTGCCGCTGTCACGGCTGACCATGGCGGAGTTGGTCACGGCCAGCACGGGCTCCTGATCGGCGGGGGTGATGTCCTGCGACAGGAAGCTGACCTTGGCGCTCATCTCAGGCAGCACACGTGGGTCGAGCTGGTCGAACTTGATCTTGGTCATGACCGTGGCCTTGGCGCGGTCCACCGTGGGCACGATGCCGGCCACATGGCCACGAAAGCGTGCGGTCGGCAGCGCGTCCAGGGTGACTTCAACGGGTTGGCCCACCTTGGTCTTGGACAGGTTGCCTTCGGATACGTCGGCTTCCACTTCCAGCGTGGTCATGTCAGCCATGGTCACGACCGCACCCTGTGCACCAGCGGCGCTGGACATGGGGGTGATGATGTCGCCCACGTTGGCGTTTTTGACCAGCACCACGCCGTCAAACGGGGCGCGGATCTCGGTGTAGTCCTGCGCGACCTTCTGGGCCTTGAGCTGGGCCTTGGCCTGTTCCATGGCGGCTTCAGCGGCGGCCACGGCAGCGAAGGCGGCCTTGTTCTTGGCCAGGGCGTTCTCAACCGTTTGTGGCGAGACGAAGCCTTGGGCTTCCAGGCTGCGGGCGCGAGCCAGATCGGCTCGGGCCTGAATGAGCTGCACCGTGCTTTGCTTGACGTTGGCTTCGGCCTGATGCACCGCGGCTTCGGCACCCAGGATGCCGGCCTTGATGTCGCTGGCGTCCAGGCGCGCGATCAGGTCATCCTTCTTGACGTGCGAGCCTTCACGCACATTGAGTTCGATCAGGCGGCCCGATGCTTTCGAGGCCACGGCCGAACGACGCTGCGCCACCACATAACCCGAGGCGGTCAGTTGCACATATTGCTGCGATGGCGTGCTCATCACCACGGAGGTGGTGCTGACATCGGCCGTGCGAGGGACCAGGAAGTAGGCTGCCGCGGCGGCGGCCACCGCGCCGATCAGCACCCAGGGCAGGATGCTTTTTTTCTTTTTTGCCGAAGCCTGAGTGCCTCTGTCGATCTTGAGCTTGGAGAGGGCCGATTGAGCGGCGGCGGGTACATCTGCAGTCATGGCGTTACAAGGCGAAAGATGGAGATTTTGCACTGTCCCGCAACCTTTAACGGTAAGCGTTGTACCGGCCCTCGAACAAAGGGCTGTACGGGTTTGCCGGGTGTGTCGATGGTTGGGTCTGTGATAGGCGTGGCAAGCGTGGCGGGCAGGCTCAGGCCCAGCCGGGGTGAAACTGTGTCTGTGAGCCTTGCTCGCAAGGGCCGGGCCGTCAAGCCCGCGGATTGGTTTGTGCGTGCCTGAAGACTAAGTCACATGCAGATCGCGCCAGCTAAGGGATTGCATGGGCCACCCTCCATGTGAATGGTGGCTTGTCCTCAATTCGCAGCCCCCTTGTTGCTGATTCCTGCCTTGAGTCTTTGCTTGCGGTAGGCCCCTGGTGTCATGCCCGTCCAGCGTTTGAAGGCGTGGTGAAAACTCGATTGCGTGGCAAAGCCCAGCATGTGGGCCATGTCGATCAGGGAGATGTCCAGGTCACCCATGTACATCAGCACCTGGGCGTGCCGCATACGGTCAAGCAGGGTGCGGAAATTCAGGCCGCTTTCTTCCAGGCGCGTCTGCAAGGTGCGCACGGACACCCCGGCTTCCGCCGCGATGTCGTCGAGCGTGACTTCGCCGGTGGACAGGCGTGGCTGGATGATGCGTTCAATCTTGTGGACGAAGCTGGTTGACGCGTCCTGCAAGGCCGCCATCTCGGCCATCAACTGGGCGCGCAAGGTCTCCTGCACGCCATGGTCCCCACGAGACACGGGCAGCAGTTCGTACTCGGCCGGGCCCAGCAGGGTGGAGCGCGCGGTATCAAAGCGCAGTTCGCCTCCGAAGGTCTTCTGCAATGCGCTCAACTGTGTGGCGTCCGGTTGCGGGAAGGCGAAGTGCACGTCAAAGCGCAGATCCGCTCGTCGCGACAGCCAGCGTGCATGCCAGCAGATCGTGGCGAGGGTCAGGCGCTCCAGGCAGGGCGAGTGATGGGTGCTCAGCGGCTCCATCGCGATCTCGAACCGCTGGTTGATCAGCTGGGCCTGCAGGATGTAGACATCGTTGAGCAGGTTGTAGAACTGCGCCAGGGATTCAGCCGCTTCGCGCAGGTTGTGACTGGCCATGGTGATGAAGCCGATGGGGCCGGTGTCCCATGGCTTGACGAACTCGGCCATCAACAGCGCCACATCCCGGTGGCAATGGGCCTGGGCCTTGTCTGCCAGGGCTTCCCATTCTTCGATCGGTCTGCGTGTATTGGGGTCGAGTGCGCTCAATTCGCGCAGGTAGTCGGCTCCGAAAGCCGCTTCCACATCCACCCCATCCTGACGCAGGCTGTCGATCAGCATCAACAAGTAGCCCAGATGGACAGTGCACAGGCTGGCCTGCTCGGCGGGCAGGGGCCGTGGCGTACTCACACGTGCCAGAGGCGTCATTCAGGGCGTCTTGGTATTGGTCGAGCCGTCAAGCAGGGCGTGACGGGCTACATCCAGCCGGGCTTCCAGAGGCTGGTGTGTGCCCTTTTGTTCGTTCATGATGCGTTGCTGTTGCTGCTCGAAAGACTCGAAGGTCTTTTGCGCAGTCAGTTGATCCTGCTCGATGGTGGGGGCTTGTCTGGCCAGCTGCGAGCGGGTGTCGGCCAGGCGGGCGTCCTGTCGTTGTGGATTGGTTTCCAGATCCTTGACCAGGGCTTGCGCCATCAGCAAGGCCTGCGGCCCTATCAGTTCGCCACGGCTGTAGTGCGCCGGCAGCACTTCCAGCAAATGCTGGCTCAGTGTGGCACGTTCGCTGTTCATGGGGCCGTTTTGCAGCTCGTTCCACAAGGCGACCTGCTTCTGAAAGCGGCTGTAGTCGATCAGGCGATCCAGCTCACGGGCCTTGTCGGGGTGCTCCGCCAGGGCAGATTGCAGGCCCTTGACTTCGTCGGTGCTGGGTTCGGTGGCCAGTACCCATCGTGGTTGCGTGGAGATGGCGCCAGTGTTGACCTGCTCTTGCCCGAACTCGGTGGTGCCGGGTTTGATCCAGCCGGCAAACAAGGGGCGCTGGCGGCTGGTGCCGTGGCTGGCCATGGCGGTGTCGCTGTCGTTGCCGTTGCTCAAGGCCAGCAGCAGGGTTGTCACTGCGGTGGCAGAGAAGACCGCCATGACGGCCATCCAGCCACGGCGGGGCATCTTGAATGCGGGCGTGGTACGGCTGGCCGCTGATGAGGTGTTCATTTTTTATTCCTCTCTCTTTGCGGCGCGACTGTGCAGCCTTGTCGCGCTGATGTCATGTCGTGTTTTCCCTGTGCCGTGCGAGGCCACATCAGGCCTTTCCCTTGGTTTGCGCGCCATCGCAAAAACACTGCACGGTCGGGTAAGACAGCTTAACGCGTTCTGGCCATCATCCAGTCCGAGCATCAAGCGACACGACAGACATTGTTGAAAACGCGCCATGCATACGAGTTCTGCGGGGCGTTTCATGCACCACATGTTGGCTCTCACTGTGGACGCATGGCTTGAAGACCTTTTTTGTGTGACAGCGTGAACGCTGCCCTGAGATGAACAACTTGAATCCAACGATCCTGACAAGAGATGGGCTGCGGCTGATGCGGCGCCGATGGCCTGTGGCCCAGCCGCGCGGCACGGTGGTGCTGGTGCATGGCATTGCCGAGCACAGCGGGCGCTACGAGCACGTGGCGGCACGGCTCAACGGGTGGGGCTGGTCGGTCGAAGGCTATGACCATCGGGGGCATGGGCGCTCCGAGGGGGCCCAAGGCGCCTTGCGCCGCGATGACGACCTGGTGCATGACCTCGCTGCGGTGGTGGCTGCGGTGCGTGCCGAGCAAGCTGAAGGCCCGCTGCTACTGTTGGGACACAGCATGGGGGGGCTGGTGGCAGCCTGCTACGTGGCCGACTTGCTGGAGCCGCGTTCGCCAGCCGGCTTCACCGACGTAGATGGCCTGATTCTGAGTTCCCCCGCGCTGGCCGTGGACCTGCACATCGGGCAGAAGTTGCTGATGTCCAGCCTGGCGCGCCTGCTGCCGGACGTGTTGGTGCGAACGGGCTTTGACCCCAAGGCCATCTGCCGTGATCCTGCCGTGGTGCAGGCCTACAAGGATGACCCGCTGGTGCACGATCGCATCAGCGGCCGCCTGGGCCGTTTCATCGTCGAAGGTGGTGAGTATGTGCGGGCCCTGGCAGAGCAGTGGGTCAAGCCGACCTTGCTGATGTACGCGGGTGCCGATCAGATCGTCAGCCCGCAGGGCTCGGCGCAGTTCGCTGATCGAACGCCGTCGCATGTGCAGTCACAGTGCTTTCAACACATGGCGCACGAGATCCTCAACGAGCCGGACCAGGGGCAGGTGTTCCATGCCCTGCGCCTGTGGCTGGATGACCGTTTTGTTGACAGCCTGGCCGATCAGGCGCTTCAAGCCTGACGCAGGCTGGAGGCGGCCTGAGCCAGGGCCGTGATGGCGGCCCAGTCGCCCGAGGCCAGCGCGGCGCTCGGGGCCAGCCATGAGCCACCCACGCAGGCCACGTTGGGCAGGGCCAGAAAGTCGGGCGCGGTCTGGGGCGTGATGCCGCCTGTCGGGCAGAACAAGGCCTGCGCAAAGGGGCCGCCCAGGGCCTTGAGCATGCCCAGGCCGCCAGCCTGCTGGGCCGGGAAGAACTTGAAACACTCGAAGCCCGCATCCATGGCAGTCATCAGCTCGCTGGCCGTGGCCACGCCGGGCAGCAGCGGGATGGGGGCTTGTGCGGCCGCATCCAGCAGGCGGGGCGTCAGGCCTGGGGACACCGCAAAACGGGCGCCGGCGCGCGCCGAGGCCTCCCATTGTTCCGGTGTGGTCACCGTGCCCGCCGCCAGCACGGCGTCGGGCACATGGCGTGCGATCTCACTGATCACGCTCAGGGCGTTGGGCGTGCGCAGGGTGATCTCCAGCACCTTGATGCCGCCGGCAATCAGTGCACGGGCCAGGGGGACGGCCTTGTCGGTATCGTCGATCACCAGCACGGGGATCACGGGCCCCAGGCTCATGAAGGGCTTGATGGCAGGATTCTGATTGGGCATGGAGGTGTCTCAGTCTTCAAAGCCGAAAGTGGTGGCGCCTTGTTCCGCGCCGCTGACCACGCGGCGCATGCCGCCGAACAGCTCGCGGCCGCTGCCATGGTGGTTGGCGCTCAGATCGGTGCGAGCCGGTTCGCGCGTTTGCCACTCGGCATCGGGTACCAGTGCGCGCAGCACGCCCTGCAGGGCATCGAGTTCGATGATGTCGCCGTCTCTGACCTTGCCCAAGGGCCCGCCGGCCATCGCTTCGGGTGTCACATGGATCGCTGCGGGCACCTTGCCGGAGGCGCCGGACATCCGACCGTCGGTCACCAGGGCCACCTTGTAGCCCTGATCCTGCAGATTGGCCAGGGTGGGGGTGAGCGAGTGCAGCTCGGGCATGCCATTGGCGCGTGGCCCCTGGAAGCGCACCACGGCCACGAAGTCCCGGTTGAGCTCGCCACGCTTGTAGGCGGCGATGAGCTCTTCCTGGGCATTGAAGATCACGGCGGGCGCCTGCACCACACGGTTGGCCGGCTTGACAGCCGACACCTTGATCACGGCACGCCCCAGATTGCCTTGCAGCACCTTGAGCCCGCCGTCTGCCGAGAAGGGCTGGGCCATGGTGGCCACGATGCTGGTGTCGCCGCTGGCGCGGGGCACGTCCTGCCAGCTCAAGCGGCCTTGGGCCAGAACGGGTTGCCGGGTGTAGTGCCACAGGCCCTCGGGGCCTGCCACGGTTTGCACATCGGGGTGCAGCAAGCCGCCTTCCAGCAACTCCCGGATGAGGAAGGCCATGCCGCCTGCCGCATGGAACTGGTTCACGTCGGCGCTGCCGTTGGGGTAGACGCGGGCCAGCAGTGGCACCACGGCCGACAGCGCATCGAAGTCATCCCAGTTGATGATGATGCCGGCGGTGCGGGCCATGGCCACCAGGTGCAGGGTGTGGTTGGTGGAGCCGCCCGTGGCCAGCAGGCCCACCAGGCCATTGACGATGGCGCGCTCGTCGATCACGTGGCCCACGGGTGTGAACTGGCTGCCGTGCCGCGTGAGCTGGGCCACGCGCCGTGCCGCTTCGCGGGTCAGGGCTTCGCGCAGCGGCGTGCCAGGCTGCACGAAGGCTGAACCCGGCAGGTGCAGGCCCATGATCTCCATCAGCATCTGGTTGCTGTTGGCCGTGCCGTAGAAGGTGCAGGTGCCCGCAGTGTGATAGGCCTTTTCTTCGGCCTCCAGCAGCGCCTCCTGCCCGATTTCACCGGCAGCAAAGCGTTGGCGCACCTTGGCCTTGTCATCGTTGCTCAGGCCGGAAGGCATGGGCCCCGCAGGCACGAAGATCGTGGGCAGGTGGCCGAAGCTCAGGGCACCAATCAGCAGGCCGGGCACGATCTTGTCGCACACGCCCAGGCACAGCGTGGCGTCAAACATATTGTGCGAGAGCGCCACCCCGGTGGCCATGGCGATCACGTCGCGCGAGAACAGCGACAACTCCATGCCGGGCTTGCCCTGCGTGACACCGTCACACATGGCCGGCACGCCGCCCGCGAACTGTGCAGTGGCGCCCACCTCACGCGCGGCCTGCTTGATCCACTCCGGATAGACCTGCAGCGGCTGGTGGGCCGAGAGCATGTCGTTGTAGGCCGACACGATGGCGATATTGGGCGCATGCTGGGCGCGCAGCCAGATCTTGTCCTGTGCCGGGGCCGCAGCGTAGGCGTGGGCGAGGTTGGTGCACCCCAGTTGCGAGCGCTCGACAGGGCCTGCGCGGCCTGCCGCATCAATGCGCGCCAGATAAGCCTGGCGTGTGGCGGCACTGCGTTCGCGGATGCGTGCGGTGATGGCCAGCAGTGCGGGATGCAGAACGGGCGGCGTAGAAGGCGTGGGCATCGCGGGGATCCAGACCATGTGAGTCGATCAGGTCATTATCATGGCCTGATTGATGATGCAGCGGCATTGAACAAGCGAGATGACCCCTTTGATCCATTTCCATCACGCTCCCTCGGCCCAGGCGCTGGCTCAGGATGTGGCCGAATTCGTGGCCCACAGGCTGCGGGAGGGCTTGCGCGAACGAGGGCAGGCCTTGCTGGTGGTGTCCGGCGGCAGCACGCCCGTGCCATTTTTCGAGGCCCTGGCGCGTTGTGAGCTGGACTGGTCGCGTGTGGTGATCACCCTGGCGGACGAGCGCTGGTTGCCGCCCGATCACGCAGACAGCAATGCGAGGCTGGTGGCCGCGCATTTGCTGCAAGGCGAGGCCGCACGCGCCCGGTTTGTGCCTTTGTACAACGGTGCCGCCACGCCGCAGGATGGCCAGGCCGACATCGAGCTGCAGTTGGCCGCCTTGCCGTGGTCGGCCGAGGTGGTGGTGCTGGGCATGGGCGGAGATGGGCACACGGCTTCCTTGTTCCCGCATGCGCCCGAGCTGCCTAAGGCGCTGGCTGGCCTGGAGGCCGAAGCCTTCAGCCAGGCGACACCCCGGTGCCTGCCGGTGGCCGCACCCGCCTTGCCCAATGTGCCGGTGCCCCGTCTGACCCTGACTGCCCGAGCTTTGCTCGATGCCCGTTGTGTGTTGCTGCATGTGACCGGTGCCGCCAAATGGGATCTGTTGCAGCAAGCGCTCCAGAGCGGGCCGGTGGCCCAGTGGCCGGTTCGACTTGCCCTGCATCAGGCCCGTGTGCCTTGTGAGGTCTTCCATGCAGACTGAGGACTATCCCAAGCTGTTGGGCGACATTGGCGGCACCAATGTGCGCCTGGCTCTGAAGTTGTCGCCCGACTCCGAGATCAGCCACATCCTCAACCTGACCTTGCGGGACCATGCCGGGGCGGTGGAGGCCATCGAACACTATCTGGCGCAGGTGGGGGCGAGCGCGGGCCCCAAGAGGCCCCGAACCGGCTGCCTTGGTGCGGCGGGGCCGGTGCTGGGCGATCACCTCCAGCTCTTCAACGCACCCTGGGGCTTTTCCATCGAGGGCTTGCGGCAGGCACTGGGGCTGACGCGCCTGCGCGTGCTCAATGACTTCACGGTGCTGGCGCTGGCCTTGCCGCATCTGCCATCCACAGAACTGGTGCAGATTGGCGGCGAGCCCCCTGCGCCGGGGATGACCATGGGTGTGATCGGCGCAGGTACCGGGCTGGGTGTATCCGGGCTGGTGCCCAATCTGCATGGTCAGTGGTCGCCGATTGGCGGGGAAGGTGGGCATGTGACGCTGCCTGCCTCGGATGATCACGAGGAGCGCCTCATTGCCGTGTTGCGCGCCAGATTTGGCCATGTGTCGGCCGAGCGGGTGTTGTCGGGCTCCGGCCTGGTGGTGTTGTACGAGGCGCATGCGCAGATGGCTGGCGTCGACGCTGCGGTGCTGACGCCGGCCGACGTCACCGCACGAGGCTTGTCCGCGCAATGCCCCTTGTGCGCGGCGGCGCTGAACAGCTTCTGCCTGTTCATGGGCACGGTGGCCTCCAACCTGGCCGTGTCACTGGGGGCGCAGGGCGGCTTGTACATCGGCGGCGGCATCGTCCCCCGGCTGGGTGACTTCTTTGTGCGCTCAGGGTTCAGGGCGCGCTTTGACGCCAAGGGGCGCTATACCGGCTACCTTTCCCGCATTCCCGTGTTCGTGATCCATACGCCATATCCCGCCTTGATTGGTGCGGCGCAGGCTTGAGTCCATCACGTCGCAAGCGCCCCAAAAGCCAACCCCGCCACGAAGGGCGGGGTTGGCGGTGATGACAGCTTCGGTGGCTTGATTACTTGTTGGTCTGCAGGCTGGGCTCTGCCAGCTTGGCGGGGCTGCTGGGGAAAGAGTGCCGCAGGATGCGCCACAGCACCTGGGCAAACTGCTTCGTCATCGAGCCGGTGTTGTAGTACTGGCCATAACGCGCACAGATCTCGCGCACCTGCACGGCCATCTCGGCATAACGGTTGGCGGGCACATCAGGGAAGAGGTGGTGCTCGATCTGGTGGCTCAGGTTGCCCGTCATCACATTGAGCAGGAAACCACCCGACAGGTTGGACGAGCCACGCACCTGGCGCAGGTACCAGTGGGCACGGGTCTCGTTCTTCAGCACGCTCTTGGGGAAGGTCTCCACATCGGTGGTGAAGTGGCCGCAGAAGATCACCGTGTAGGTCCACACATTGCGGATCAGGTTGGCGATCAGGTTGCCGGTGAACACCGTCAGGAAGCCAGGGCCCGCCAGCAGCGGGAAGATCACGTAGTCCTTGAGGAGTTGACGGCGCATCTTGCGCAATGTGGGCGCAGCCTGCTTGCCCAGTTGTTTGCCGGTGATGCGGCCCTTGAACCAGCGGCCCAGACGCAGATCCTGCACGGCCACGCCCCATTGGAACAAGGCTGCAAAGATGATGGCGTACAGCGGCTGGCCCAGACGGCCGGGCGACCAGGGTTGCTCGGGGAACAGGCGCAGCAC
>NZ_DASUIS010000037.1:0-25031 GCF_036279675.1 Aquabacterium sp.
ATGGAGCCATCGACAGGCGCGGATATTGACCAGCTTAAACACTTGTTCGGTTCTAATGCTTCAAGCTCAATAGTCGCCGCTTGTGCGGTTGCCATGAGCTGTAGTGCAATGACGAACGGTGCTTTCATAGAGCCTAACGCCATTTAGGGGACAAAAACGTCCCATAACGTGGCGGGAAAAGGGACGAAAGTGTCGCCTAACCTGGCGCTGTTACAAGGCCAGAAGGGACGTTTCCCTGGCAAAGCATGCTTGACGTTCACGTCACCCTCCCAGGTTATTGGACACGCTGTTACAGACACACTATAGCCGGACCGTTGACGACATGGTGACGCCACTTTAATGGGCCGCTTGATCACCAGCATGGTTGACGAGACTCGGTTTGAGCGTGCCCCCATCCTGGTACTCGTTTAAGGATTGCGCGGCCAGCCAGATGTTCTTCTCCCCGATGGATACTCGCCATTGCTCGAAGGCGTCACGCCAGCCTTGTAGTGGTTGGGCCAGTGGCGAGCGAGGATCTTCACTCAATGAATAAGCCATACCTTCAGTCCACCACTTTGGCTTGAGTAGCCAGGCGTTCAATGTGCCAAGGCGCTCGTTCTGGAGGTGGTGGATCAACTCGTGACGTACGAAATATGGCTTCCACCCACGGTAGGAGATCGCCGTGCCGAAGGTGCCAACGTTGTATCCGCCATTGCTGGTGAAGCCGAATGCCTTCGAGCAAGCCATCGTCGAGCAAAAAATGGTTCGTGGAAGATGGTCGATCTTGCCTACTTTGCTGCTGACGAACGCCACAGCATCTCGCCTGAGTCTTTCTGCTTCAACCAGGCGTTGAACATCGTCAACACATACGCCAGAGTTCGCGCAATGCAAGCCAAGCAGTTCAGGGGCCAAGACGCGAACAGGCTTGAATGCAGCCCAGGCAACAACAGGAATCAAGTGAGCGGCGAGTGCCGCGATGACAATTCTCGATATACGCATGATTCATCCTGTGTTTGGCCCGACCGATCAAGCCAGACGATGCCGCATGAACAGGGCGCACCCAAATCAGCTACGCAGGTACCAAACCGATAGCGGCATGAAACACAGGCAGACTAGTCCAAAAAGCAGGTAGTTGCCCGTGTGGGGATTGAAGTCTGGCCAGATCTTCTTCCATTGCTTGTGCATAAGGAGTCGACCGATGCAGATGTCGAAGGCGGCCATGAAAAATGCCAGGCCTGCGCCCAAGGCGAGATGGGCAGATGCAGATCGGAGGTCGATGCCGGGCACCTGCATGAAGCAGATGGCAAAGGCGAGTGCGGTTCCGGTTACGGCGCTGAGTTTGACGGCCCGCTCCTTGCCAATGAGTGGCGTGACAAGCACGGTCCTGGCGATCCCATGCAAAGTCTCTGCAGAAGCCAGGAGCAGGCAAAGCGCGCCAATCCGGATAGGCGTATCGAGGTCCATCAACGTACTCGATAAAGCCTGATGGCAAGGGTAAGCATTGCCCCGCCTGTGGTCAGCATTGGCGTCGCCATGACAGCCCGGCCTGGCGTTGGAGTCAGGGCATCCAGGTGGCGCGTCATGGTCGATTGATCGTTAGTTGGGGCCACATGCCTCCATGGCTTGCGAAGCTTGGGTGATGCCGAATTTTGTCGATCTTCAAAACATGCCTGTCTCGTTCACCATGTCTGCTGGTTGAGGTTGACCAACGTCCCAAAGTTCGACAATTTTGCCAAGTTCAAATCGAAGTATATGAATGACAGCGGCTGTCATCGCTTTTGACGGCATTTGAACGCGCGAATGTACGGCAACCAATTCCCCTTCGGCAATCACGCGCTGTACCTCAAATGTTTTGTCAGGGCAATTTTTTGCGTTGTCTCGCATGCCCGTTTTTAACGCCGAGGCATTGCCTTCGAAGTAGGGGTTGTGGTGACGAAAGTGAGGGGCTACGAGTTCATATGCCTCGTCAATTCGAGCTGATGCGGCGAGTTGCAGGAATTGAACTGCAGTAGCCTTGTTCACTTCGGTAGACATGTTCATGGTCTCCACAACGGGGGCACCATTGGTGCAGTTGACCGGCGCCGAAGCAGGTGGGCACCCGCACCGGCCTTGAAAATGGAGAAGCCTTGGCCGATGTTGGATCAGGCGTGACTACCCGGTTCAACCAGTAGGCGTCGCCTGCAAACCTTTGCCGTACTTGGGCGCATGGGGTTACTGGTCGTGGCGTCTCAGTTGTTGGATGTCGTCAGCTTATAGCTGTTGAGTGCATTGCCACAAAAAGTCACCTTGTCTTGAAGACTTTTCCTGGCGAAGTCGTCCTTCAGGTCTGCAAGCATGGCCGCATTGCTGTCATCGAGTTGTTGCTCACTCTGCATTCTGGACAACGCGATGTTCTTCCCTCGAGCAATCGGCTCTGAATTGGCTTGGAGCCAATTGTTCGGTAGTTGCGCAAAGGCACTTTTGTCATCAGTGATTGGCTTGCAAAGATCAACGACGGTGGGCGTTCGTACGCTTCTGAAGTATGCGATGAAGTCCTTCAGGTCCCGATCGGCCTCGTCGGCCGCCAAGCTGGGGAGGGCCAGGCTGAAAAGGGTTAGTGCCAGAACTGGTTGAAGAGACTTCATGAGTGTGTTTCCTCGATAGGGTTTGATGCTGGTGGCCTCAAAGTTCAAGTGCCAGCGCGGGATGAGGTCGTTCGTGCATGTGCCGGACATGGGGGAGCCTGTACAAGGTGGAGAGGTCAGCGGGATTCAAGCACTCGGAAATTCTCGGCGTTCTGGGCGCTCTGATACTGCGTTTGACCTATTTCAGAGAGCGCAGTGGATTCGGGGACTTCCGTGAGGGTGTATTTGAAAGTACGGTTCCCGATGTATTCCGGTGTGAATCGATAGAAATAGGTCTGCCCCTCTTTCCAGTCGCGAGCCCATTGCATGCCATCAGCAGGAAGGTAAGGAACATCCAACAGTGACCAGCGTTGCTTGATCTTGTGTGCGCCGGCTTTGACGTGCACCCACGTGTAACCTCCTTGACTGATGCTCGCCAAGGCAACGCCATCGATAGAAAAATAGGTGTCCCTAAGGGCAGCTGTGCCTCTTAGTGGCCGGTAAACGTAGACAAGAGCTTGTCCTGGAGGTGGATCAGGCGCGCGCGTGAATGTAGGGCCGCTGGCTGTGCATGCGGACAAGAACGCGATGGCGGCGATGCAATAGGGCGTGCCGATTTTCATTTTGATATGGCTGGACTGGTGGCTCGGGAAAGCTCCGCCGGAACCGAAGGTTGGCGAGCCAGAGCCGGGTACGAAGATGGTAGAGCCAGGCGCGGCTTTTTTCTGTAGTTGCTTGCTGAACTGCGCCAGGCGTCCCCGGAATGCGGGCTTTGGCGAGGTGGCAATCCGTCGCTACGCTTCGGCCGTAGTCCAACTGCAGCCTGAAGAAGTCCTCTGCTGGTCTCACGCGTCATGTTTCATCCTGCTCCGGGACGAAGATGGCGCGATGACCTTGGCTGTGGCGCAATGCCGCGTCTGGCGTGACTGCGAGCCAGGAGCGCGTGCAAGGCCCCAGCCATATCTTGCGACAGGCGTACCTGGCCTTTGTCCATCTGTGTATGCCACCAGCTTGTTTGAATAGTTCTTCTGCAAGTCGCGCCGCAGGGCACATAGGTTCTCTCCATTGCGGGGCCTTCAATCGAGAATGGGGGGCTCCTCCAGGAGCTTCCGTGCACAACGAGATGCGACCGGCAGTCAGCTCCTTGTCGAACATCCTGCGACTCAAGTACAGGATACCCTGGGCAGGACATGACGCATTGATCAACCACTCGCCCTGGAGAACCAGCCCATGCAACTTTGTTGGCGAACGCCAGAAAAGAAGCTTCATCTTCCGGGCCCATAAAGAATTGAAACTCGCTTCGCATATGTCTCTATGGCTGGTTGGCATCAACGCAATACGGGGCTTTGGCGCCGGTCATGAAGTCATGGGCTAGCAGGGTGCGATCGCCAACCTGATCTTGCTGATCGAATCCGATGGCGAGTTGAGCCGCTGTGCTCGGCACGTGGTTCACGAATTGCTATGTTAGCCAGACCAAGGTTCATGACTCATCTCAATGGGAGCTTTGTCGTGTTTGCTTCACTTCATGTTGTCCATCGGCGTTGGTGTCTGCAGGGCGCGTCGTCGTCGATCTGTGAGCCCGTTTTTTTTGCGGAAGGTGGCCATGGCGGCCTGAGCTTCGAGGTCGTACATGCCTGACTTCCATGGTGACCTTGATGCGCGTTTGTGGGTCATCTGGAACGGTTCGTCAGGGATGTTGGCCACCGCGATGCTGGGGCGCGTCGAGCTGGTGGGCGACAACTGGCACGCCTGGTTGGCCTCGCCCTTTGACATGGTCGGGCCACTCAATCTGAGTGAGCTTGAAAGCAAGGGGCGTGTGCCTTTCGCGGCCTGCATCGTGATGTCCCGCGAGAGATGGCAAAGCGATCAATCCGAATTGCGGCAAGCCTCGTTTGACGCGCGGCGTGCTGCACGGGCGCAGCACGCTCAGAGCCATGCGCGATTCGGCTGGCGTGAGCGAGGGCGTCGCGCATCAGAACATGGCGCTGACGAACTCCGCCACCGAGAGGTGCTGAACCTGCCGATGGCGGGCGCGCTGGAGCCTGCTCAGGTCAAGGTGGCCTATCGGCGTCTGGCGCAAAGGGCGCATCCCGATATGGGTGGCAGCCATGACCGGTTCATTGCGATCACCGAAGCGAGGGATGCCTTGCTGGCGTCGATCGGGTGAACGTCTTTGGCGCGTGGTGTCCTCCCCCCCTTGCGTCTACAAACATATCTGCATATCATGCTGTAAAAACAGACAGCCGGAAGGCATCAGGGGTATGCATTTAACGTTTGCGGTGCAGCGAGATCCAGTCGCGCTGCCGCCACTTCACGCCAGTCGATTGCTTGATCAGGTCAAGGAGCGCGTGCGCTACCTGCACTTCAGTTTGCGCACCGAGGAGGCCTATCTATATTGGATACGCGCCTTCATCCTGTTTCACGGCAAGCAGCATCCCAAGGATCTGGGTCTGCAGGAGGTCGAGGCCTTCTTGTCTTACCTCGCCAATGAGCGGCACGTAGCTGCAGCCACACACAAGCAGGCCTTGTCCGCGCTTTTGTTCTTGTATGGCAAGGTGCTGGGGCGCGAGCTGCCCTGGATGGAGGCCATCGGCCGGCCGAAGTCGGCTGCCAGGTTGCCCGTTGTTCTGACCCCGTCGGAGGTTACGCAACTGCTGCAGGCGCTGGATGGGCGCCACCGATTGATCGGGCAGTTGCTGTATGGCACGGGCATGCGGTTGATGGAGGGCCTTCGCCTGCGTATCAAGGATGTGGATTTCGGGCACGCCGCGATCGTGGTGCGGGACGGCAAAGGCGGCAAGGATCGCACCGTGATGCTGCCTGACAGTCTGATGGCGCCACTCCGTCAGCAGATTGGCCACGCGCGCTTGCTGTGGGAGAAGGACCGTGAACTCAAAAGGGCGGGCGTCTGGTTGCCCACTGCGCTGGACGCCAAGTACCCCCGCCTGGGGCAGACCTGGGGTTGGCAATGGCTTTTCCCCTCCGATGATGTGTCGACCTGCCCTCGCACGGGTGTCGAGCGGCGCCACCATGTGCTTGACAAGTCCTTCCAGCGGGCTTTCAAGAAGGCTGCAGGCCTGGCGCAATTGACCAAGCCGGCCACACCGCACACGCTGCGGCACTCGTTTGCCACCCATCTGCTTCAGTCGCGCTATGACATCCGCACTGTGCAGGAACTGCTGGGGCATGCTGACGTGAGCACCACCATGATCTACACGCATGTGCTCAAGGTTGGCGGCGGCGGGGTACAAAGCCCGCTGGACGTGCTCTAGCCCGGTCTTTTTGCAGGGCTGTGCACGATGCGAAAAGCGGTGCAGGCCCAATATGCCGGACAATTCACCCCCATGAGTGCAGAACAGAACACCCCCAATGTCGCCGCTGTGAGCGGTGGTGCCCCGACGCCCGGTCAGCCCGCGCCCAAGATCGGCTTTGTCAGCCTGGGCTGCCCCAAGGCCCTGACAGACTCCGAGTTGATCCTCACGCAGTTGCGTGCTGAGGGCTATGAAACCAGCAAGACCTTCGATGGTGCAGATCTGGTCATCGTCAACACCTGCGGTTTCATCGACGATGCCGTCAAGGAAAGCCTGGACACGATTGGCGAGGCGCTGGCAGAAAACGGCAAGGTCATCGTGACCGGATGCCTGGGCGCCAAGTCGGGCGTCGATGGCGGCAACCTGATCCGGGAAGTGCACCCCAAGGTGCTGGCCGTGACCGGCCCCCACGCCACGCAGGAGGTGATGGACGCGGTGCACATCCACGTGCCCAAGCCACACGATCCCTTCATCGATCTGGTGCCCGAAGCGCGCGGCGTGGCCGGCATCAAGCTCACGCCCAAGCACTTTGCCTACCTGAAGATCAGCGAGGGCTGCAACCACCGCTGCAGCTTCTGCATCATCCCCAGCATGCGCGGCGACCTGGTGTCTCGCCCGATTGGCGAGGTGCTGACCGAGGCCAAGGCCTTGTTCGAGTCGGGTGTCAAGGAGTTGCTGGTCATCAGCCAGGACACCAGTGCCTACGGCGTGGACGTCAAATACCGCACCGGCTTCTGGGATGGCAAACCCGTCAAGACGCGCATGTACGACCTGGTCGAACAACTCGGTGCCATGGCGCAGCAGCATGGTGCCTGGGTTCGCTTGCACTATGTCTACCCCTATCCCCATGTGGATGACATCATCCCGTTGATGGCACAAGGCCTGGTCCTGCCTTACCTGGATGTGCCGTTCCAGCATGCGCATCCGGATGTGCTCAAGCGCATGAAGCGGCCCGCCAATGGCGAGAAGAACCTCGATCGCCTGCGTCGCTGGCGCGAGATCTGCCCGGACATCGTGGTGCGGTCGACCTTCATCGCCGGCTTCCCTGGTGAAACCGAAGAAGAGTTCCAGTACCTGCTGGACTTCCTGAAAGAAGCCGAGATCGATCGGGCGGGTTGTTTTGCCTATTCCCCCATTGACGGTGCCCCAGCCAATGAACTGGAAGGCGCACTGCCTGACGAGGTGCGGGAAGAGCGCCGCGCCCGCTTCATGGCGGTGGCCGAGCAGGTGTCGATCGCCAAGCTGCAGCGCCGCGTGGGCGCCACCATGCAGGTGCTGGTGGACAGCGCACCCGCGCTGGGCCGCAAGGGCGGGGTGGGGCGCTGTTATGCCGACGCGCCGGAGATCGATGGCACCGTGCGCCTGCTGCCGCCTGAGAAGGCCAGCAAGACACTCAAGGTGGGCGAATTCACCCGTGCGCGCATCGTGGCCGTGGAAGGTCATGATCTGATCGCCTTGCCGATCTGATGGCGCCGAGCCGTCCGGTCTCGCCTGCCCCGAACTGCCAGACACAGACACATGAAGGTCCTACCGTGAAGCCCGACCACGCGACGAAGCTGATCCATCACCCTTACAAGGCTCCGGGTGGTTTCGAGGCCGTGGTCCCTGGTGTGCACAAGGCATCTACCGTGATCTTCGAGAACACGGCCGCGCTCAAGACGCGCCAGTGGAAGGACAAGAGCGGCTACACCTACGGCCTGCATGGCACGCCCACCACCTTCACGCTCGAAGAGCGTCTGGCCACGCTGGAAGGTGGGCTGCAGACCTTGCTGGCCCCTTCGGGGCTGTCCGCGCTGTCTCTGGTGAACATGGGCTTGCTGCGAGCGGGCGACGAGGTGCTGCTGCCGGACAATGTGTACGCACCCAACAAGGATTTCGTGCGAGTGGAGCTGGCCCAATGGGGCATCACCCACCGCTTCTACGATCCGATGGATGCCGCAGCGCTGGCTGCCTTGATCACGCCGCAGACCCGCTTGTTGTGGCTGGAGGCTGCCGGCTCGGTCACGCTGGAGTTTCCCGATCTCGTGGGATTGCTTCAAGTGGCTCGGCAGCACCCGCGCCTGATCACGGCGCTGGACAACACCTGGGGCGCTGGCCTGGCTTTCGACGCCTTTGACCTGGGCTTGCCCGTCAAGGGGGATTCGAAAGGCGTGGACATCACCGTGCACGCACTGACCAAGTACCCGTCTGGCGGTGGCGATGTGTTGATGGGGGCCGTCACCACCCGTGACGAGAGCCTGCATCTGCAACTCAAGCTGACGCACATGCGCCTGGGCCTGGGGGTGGGTGCCAATGATGCGGAGCTGGTCTTGCGGGGGCTGCCCAGCATGCACGTTCGGTATGCCGCCCACGATGCCTCGGCCAGACGTGTGGCGCAGTGGTGGTCGTCGCGCCCTGAGGTGTCAACGGTCTTGCATCCGGCCTTGCCTGGCTCGCCCGGGCATGCGCATTGGGCTCAACTGTGCAAAGGGGCTGCCGGCCTGGTGTCGGTGGTGTTTGACGGCCAGCGCTATCGCGCCGAGCAGGTCGAGGCCTTTGTGGACGCGCTCAAGCTGTTCAAGATCGGCTATTCATGGGGCGGGCCCATGAGCCTGGTCATGCCTTACGGTGTGCGGGGCATGCGTCAGTTCGGTTTTCTGGCCGGGCAGACTGAAGGCACGCTGGTGCGCTTTGCCATCGGCCTGGAAAACGTTGAAGATCTGATCAATGATCTGGCGCAGGCCTTGACCGTTCTGGACTGAACGGCAAGGTGTGGGCCGCAGCGAGGTCTATTGACCCGCAGCGTGCAACGCATTGCCCGCGGCAATGGGATCCCCGGTGCGCTCGAAAACCTGCAGCCAGGTCTTGTAGCTGGGCATCTCCTTGACCTTCCATGGGTGGAAGCCAGGCTTGTAGTAGGCCATGTAGTAGCCGAGGGTGGGAATGAACAGCCCGCCAGGCTTGTAGAACCACCACAGGCCTCTGGCCCACAGCTTCGTGCGTTGCCAGAGGTTGAAGCCGTCCACCTTGAACATGTGGTTCATGATGCGTGCGACCGTGATCGGGAAGCCAAACGTGATCCCCAGCATGGGAATGTTGCGGGCAAAGTAGCCCGCCTTGGCCACCTGCGTCAGCACGTCGAACGCGACGGCCTTGTGCTCCACTTCCTCGATGGCATGCCAGGCGTACATGGCGCGCACACGTGGGTCGCTCGCTTCCAGTAGTTCCTTGCGCTCGAAAAAGCAGGTGCACATCATCGAGGTCAGGTGCTCGAGTGCCGCAGTGGCCGCCAGGCGCTGTGTTGGCGTGGACAGCTTGGGCGCGTCCACAAAGAACATCGTCTCCAGTTGCGCATTGATGTCGTCGATGTCGACACCCTGGGCTTTGAGCCGGTCGTTGAACTGGCGGTGGATCAGCGTGTGCTGAGCCTCCTGGCGGATGAAGTCCTTGACCTCCTGCTGGAGTTTGGGCGAGGTCACCCCATCGCGGAACTCACGCACACTGGTGATGAAAAACTTCTCCCCCATGGGGAAAAGTGTGGACATGGCGTCGAAGAACCGCGTCTTGAACGGGTCATTGGCCATCCAGTACTTGGGGATGTCGCCATCAAGCCCGAAGTCGAGCCCCTCACGCGGCACGATGGGCGCGTGATCTTCATGTGGGCTGGCTGTGTGCGATTCATGACTCATGGCGAGGCCTTCTTACCTTTGCTGCTGCTTTTGCAGCTCCTGCCGCCGCCACGCACTGGGTGACAGACCCGTCCAGCGCTTGAACGCCCGGGTGAAGCTGTGGCGATCGGCAAAGCCCAATTGTGCGCTCAGCGACTCGATGTCGCACTGTGTGGCCAACAACCCTGCGCGGGCCATGTCCAGACGGCAACTGGTCTGGATGTCGGTGAACTGCTGGTTTGCATCCCGCAGGCGACGTTGCAGGGTGCGGGGATGCAGGCCCAGGCGATCGGCCATGCGCTCCAGCCCCTGGCCCAGCAGGGCGGGCTGCTGGCGGAAGGCACGTTCGAGTTGCTTGTCCAGTTTTTCTTCGGTGGTTGGCAGTTGCTGGCGCACGAGTTCCTGGGCACGTTGGTGCAGGCCCGGGGAGGCGCCCGGCAGCGGGGTGTCCAGCATGCGCGTGGCGAACACGGCGGCGTCTCGGGCCTGGCCGGTACGGATCGGTGCAGGGAAGCCGGCCGTCAGCTCGAAGAAGCGCGCAACAGGTTGGTGGCGCATCTCGATGTGATGGATCAGCGTGTTGGGGCCCAGTGCCAGGCGCACGATCTTGCTGATGGCCGCAAAGATGGCTTCCACGAAATAGCCGCGCAGCGTGGCGGAGACCTCCGGGTCGGGAATGTCCACGTCCAGGATCAGGGCCGACGTCGCGCCGTGTTCCTCGACACGCAGCGACATGTTGGGCATGGTCATGCTGGCCCATTGCAGGGCGGGCAGGGCGTGACGCAGCGTGGGGCTGGTGGCCAGGAAGGTTTCCAGCGCTGGCAGGTGATCAAAGGCGAAATGTTCGCCCATCACCAGAGGGAAGTGGTTGGTAGGGGCGGCCAGGTCCACACACTGCTGCATCAGCTTGAGCAGAGCGCTCTTGCGCACCATGGCGATGTTGCTGGCGTTCAGATCGACGCCTGCCGCAGAGAACAGCGGGTCGATGTTGAACCGGCAATGCATGGCCGCCTTGATCCAGGCATTGGCGGCAACGAAGGGGATGACGTCATGGCCCGATGCACGAAGCGGCGGGGCGCTGACGGGAGGGGGGGTAAAGCGGGTCATGTCGAGCATGGCCACACTCTATGCATGACACCCTGTCGCGACCAGACCCCTGAGCGACATAAAAGGGGCGGTTTGCGACAAATTGATCAGACTTTCTGGTTATTAGAAAATCGGACATGCGGCTGGCGGATGAAGCATACCGGTGGCGCTTCTCAGTCTTTCGGACTGGATGAGACTTTATGTCTCATCAAGCGCCCCTTTTGACGAAAGGGCAGGCGTCGCTGCGCTCCTAGTCCTTCGGACTCGATGAGACTTTATGTCTCATCAAGCGCCCCTTTTCACGGTCCCAGTCGCGGTCTTTGATGGTGTGGCGCTTGTCGTGTTCGGCCTTGCCCTTGGCCAGCGCGATGTCGGCTTTGACCCTGCCGCCTTTCCAGTGCAGGTTCAGCGGCACGATCGTGAAGCCTTTTTGCTCGGTCTTGCCGATCAGGCGGCGGATCTGCTCCTTGTGCATCAGGAGCTTCTTGGTACGGTCGGCATCCGGGCGGATATGGGTTGATGCCGAGCGCAGGGCGTTGATGCGCAGGCCGATCAGGTACAACTCGCCGTTCTTGACGACGACATAGCCGTCCGTCAATTGCACTTGTCCTTCGCGAATCGCCTTCACTTCCCAGCCTTCCAGGACGACGCCCGCCTCAAAGCGCTCCTCGATGTGGTAGTTGAAATTGGCTTTTCTGTTTTCTGCGATGGACATGTGTGTGCGCGGCTGCGTGCCGACGTCTTTAAAATACCGACATTCTATGAAGCACGTCCACAAGTCCGTCTTGCTTTGGTACTCCCCCCGTGAAATGTATGGGCTGGTGACCGACGTTCAAGCCTATCCCCAATTTCTGCCCTGGTGCGACCGCGCCGAGCTGGTTCAGACCCACGATGATGGTGTAACCGCCCGCGTCCACATCGCGTTTGCCGGCGTGCATCAGGCTTTCACCACACGCAATGTCAACGTGCCAGGTGCCAGTGTAACGATGCACCTGGTAGATGGTCCGTTTTCCAAGCTCGAAGGGACCTGGCGTTTCACGCCATTGCAAAAGCCAGGGCAGGCCGCCGATGCGGGCGCCGATCCGCTTGATGCGCCTGCGTGCAAGGTGGAGTTTTCTCTGAGCTACGCGTTCTCCAGCCGTGCACTGTCGCTGGTGGTGAGCCCCGTGTTCGACCGCATCGCCAACACCTTTGTGGAAGCCTTCGTAAAACGCGCGGAGCAGGTCCATGGTCCCCGTTGAGTCGTCATCCGTGATCCACATTGAGGTGGTTGTGGGATTGGCGCCACGACAAGTACACGCCGTTCGCCTGACGCTGCCTGCCGGCACGACCGTGCGCGATGCGCTGTTTGCCGCCGACGTCTGGTCGATATCGGATACCTTGAGCCTCGACAGCATCGAGTCTGGTCAATGGACCGTCGGTGTGTGGGGGCGCAAGGAGCGGCCTGGCCATGTCTTGCGTGATCAGGACCGCATCGAGCTGGTCAGGCAGTTGAACGTTGACCCGAAGGAAGCGCGACGTGTGCGCTACCGTGCGCAAGGCGAAAAGTTGCCCAAGGGCATCCAGCGCTCGAAGTCGCGATAGCGGGCTGGTTGTCAGGCCCCCAGCCAGATCAATTGCAGTTGGCCGCGATGGCTTCCTGGTTGCGCTGCATCTCTTCAGCGCGTGCCTTGTCATCGAGGAATTCACGCTCGCCTTTGGCGTTGGTGCGCGCGATGCGCAACCCGTCCGTCAAGGTGCGCTGGTAGCCGCGTGCACGCTGGCAGTTGTCGGCCTTGGCCTTGGCGATTTTTTCGTCCTCGGCCTTCTGCCTGGCTGCTTTTTCTTCTTCAGCCTTCTTGCGCTTGGCTTCGAGTTCCTGGTCCAGGGCCTTGGATGGCGCCGGCGCGGTCTGTGCGGCGGCACTGGCGGCAGAAGCCGCGGCCTCGGCTGCACGGGCAGCAGCGCGGGCCGAAGCCGCAGGACGGGCCAGGATGTCCTTTTCAGGGGTGCCGGGAGGGGGGGCCCTGTCGCTGTACTGGATGGCACCACTGGCGTCGCGCCATTTCCATTGCATGCCAGCTTCTGCCGGGAAGCTCACCATGGTCAAACCCGCCAACAGCAGGGAGGCCAGGACCGAAGACGTAGCGCGCACTTTTTTCATGTAGCGCAGTTTATCCGGACGACCACCTGGGTGCCCCCCGAAAATGCGTGTATTGCTCACGGCATCTTCCCTGCTGACACGAATGCCCCGACTCTGCGTATAATCCGCTTTTGCGTCTGGAGCCCTGTTCATGCGCCTGCTTGGTAAAGCCCTCACGTTTGATGACGTGTTGTTGGTGCCCGCGTACTCTCAAGTGTTGCCCCGCGACACATCGCTGGCCACCCGTCTGTCCCGTAACATTCAACTGAATCTGCCGCTTGTGTCCGCTGCCATGGACACGGTGACGGAAGCGCGCCTGGCGATCGCAATCGCCCAGGAAGGCGGTATCGGGATCGTTCATAAAAACCTGTCGGCCAAACAGCAGGCCGCCGAAGTCGCTCGCGTCAAGCGTTACGAGTCCGGCGTCTTGCGTGACCCGATCACGATTTCGTCTGGCGTCAAGGTCCGCGATGTGATCGAGCTGTCGCGACAGCACGGCATCTCCGGCTTCCCGGTGGTGGACGAAGGCAAGGTGGTCGGCATCGTGACCGGCCGTGACCTGCGCTTCGAAACGCGCATGGACGCCCCGGTCCGCGAGATCATGACGCCACGTGAGCGTCTGATCACCGTCAAGGACGGTGCAAGCCTGGCAGAAGCCAAGACCCTGATGCACAAGCACAAGTTGGAGCGCGTGCTGATGGTGACGGATGCCTGGGAACTGCGCGGCGTGTTCACCGTCAAGGACATCACCAAGCAAAACAGCTTCCCCAATGCCGCACGTGATGCGCACGGCAAGCTGCGCGTTGGCGCTGCAGTGGGCGTGGGCGAGGGCACGGAAGAGCGTGTCGAACTGCTGGTCAAGGCAGGCGTGGATGCCCTGGTGGTGGACACCGCCCACGGTCACAGCCACGGCGTGATCGAGCGCGTGCGCTGGGTCAAGAAGAACTTCCCTCAGGTGGACGTGATCGGCGGCAACATCGCCACCGGTGCGGCTGCGCTGGCACTGGTCGAGGCCGGTGCCGACGGCGTCAAGGTCGGTATCGGCCCGGGCTCCATCTGCACGACACGCATCGTCGCTGGTGTGGGCGTTCCCCAGATCATGGCCATCGACAATGTGGCCACAGCCCTGCAAGGCACGGGCGTGCCCCTGATCGCCGACGGTGGCGTGCGTTATTCCGGTGACATCGCCAAGGCCATTGCCGCTGGCGCCAGCACCGTGATGATGGGCGGCATGTTCGCCGGCACCGAAGAGGCACCGGGCGAAGTCATCCTGTTCCAGGGCCGCAGTTACAAGAGCTACCGTGGCATGGGCTCGATCGGCGCCATGAAGGACGGCTCGGCTGACCGCTACTTCCAGGAAAACGACGAAACGACCAACCCGAATGCCGACAAGCTCGTGCCTGAAGGGATCGAAGGTCGCGTGCCTTACAAGGGCTCGGTCGTCACGATCCTGTACCAGATGGCCGGTGGCCTGCGTGCCTCCATGGGCTACTGCGGTTGCGCCACCATCGACGACATGAAGAGCCGCGCCGAGTTCGTCGAGATCACGGCTGCCGGTATCCGCGAAAGCCACGTCCATGACGTGCAAATCACCAAGGAAGCACCCAACTACCGCATGGAGTAAGGGTGCTGGCCCTTGGTGGCCGCCTCACTGAACCACCACAGGATTCCGATGGGTTCTCAAAGCGGCCGCCAGGCGGCCATGCCTTTCATCATGGTGACGGTGCTGCTCGACATGATGTCGATCGGCATCATCGCGCCGGTACTGCCCAAGCTCATCGGGACCTTCATGGACTCGGGGGCGGGCACCTCCATCGGTTATGGCGCGGCTCAGGCCGCGTTTGCCATTGCGCAGTTCTTCAGCGCACCTGTCCTGGGTGCGCTGTCGGACAAGTACGGGCGCCGCCCCGTGCTGCTGCTGGGCCTGCTGGGCATGGGCGTCAACTTCTTTGTCACGGCGCTGGCCACCCAGTTCTGGATGCTGCTGGCCGTGCGCGTGATGGGGGGTGCCGTGTGCGCCAACATCGCCGTGGCCAACGCCTATGTGGCCGACATCACCGAGCCGAAGGATCGTGCCAAGAACTACGGCATGTTGGGCGCCATGTTCGGCCTGGGGTTCATCCTGGGCCCGGTCATGGGCGGATTGCTGGGCGACAAGAACGTGCACTGGCCGTTCTTCCTGTCTGGCGCGCTGTGCCTGCTCAATTGCGTGTATGGCTACTTCGTGTTGCCCGAATCGCTGCCATTGGACAAGCGCCGCGAGTTCCAGATCACGCGCGTCAACCCCTTCAGCTCGCTGGCGCGTTTGCGTGAACTCAAGGGTGTCGAAACGCTGATGTGGGTGATGGGCCTGTCCATCCTCGCGCAGTTCTGCCTGCATACCAGCTGGTTCCTGTACAACGAATTCAAGTTCGGCTGGACGCCCAAGGACAACGGTATGTCGTTGTTCGCTGTGGGCATGATGGCCGTGCTGGTGCAAGGCGGTTTGCTGCGCCAGATCCAGAAACACATTCCCACGCACAAGCTGGTGCGCATCGGCCTGGTGTCCTCCACCATCGCCTTTGTGGCCTGGGGCGCGGTGCCTGAAGGCTGGATGATGTACGTCATCATCGCTGCCAACGTGTTTGGCTACATGGTGCAGCCCGGCCTGCAAAGCCTGGTGGCCAATGCGGTGGACCCGACGCGCCAGGGCGAAAGCATGGGCGCTGTGTCATCCATCAACAGCGTGGCCGCGGTGCTGGGCCCCTTGATGGGCACACCCCTGCTGGCCGCCGTTTCTCACTATCCTCACGGCGACTGGCGCGTGGGGGCTCCGTTTTACCTGTGTGGCGCCATCCAGGCTGTGGCCGCCATCATCGGGCTGCGCTATTTCAGCCGGCCCGAGCATGCCCATGAGTCGCCTGCTGCACGCAGCGTGAACGCTTGAACCCGCTGATCGCCAGATTGCCCCAAGAGATTCCAACATGATGCACGACAAGATCCTCATCCTCGATTTCGGCTCCCAGGTCACCCAGCTGATCGGCCGACGCGTTCGCGAAGCCCACGTTTATTGCGAGATCCATCCCAGCGACGTGAGCGACGAGTTCATCCGCGCGTTCGCACCCAAGGGCATCATCCTGTCGGGCAGCCATGCCTCCACCTATGAAGACCACCAGTTGCGCGCGCCACAGGCCGTATGGGATTCGGGCGTGCCTGTGCTGGGCATCTGCTACGGCATGCAGACCATGGCCGTGCAACTGGGCGGCAAGGTCGAGTGGAGTGATCACCGCGAGTTCGGTTACGCCGAGGTACGCGCCCATGGTCACACCAGGTTGCTCGAAGGCATCCAGGACTTCGATACGCCCGAAGGCCACGGCATGCTCAAGGTGTGGATGAGCCACGGTGACAAGGTCACGGTGCTGCCCGAAGGCTTCAAGCTGATGGCGTCGACGCCCAGTTGCCCGATCGCCGGCATGGCCAATGAAGAAAAGGGCTACTACGCCGTGCAGTTCCACCCCGAGGTCACGCACACGGTGCAGGGCCACGCCATGCTGACGCGTTTCGTGCGCGAGATCAGCGGTTGCAAGGGCGACTGGATCATGGGCAACTACATCGAGGAAGCCGTCGCGAAGATCCGCGAGCAGGTGGGCGATGAGGAAGTGATCCTCGGCTTGTCTGGCGGTGTGGATTCGTCCGTGGCGGCTGCGTTGATCCACCGTGCGATTGGCGATCAACTGACCTGCGTATTCGTGGATCATGGCTTGCTTCGCCTCAATGAAGGCCAGATGGTGATGGACATGTTCGCTGGCCGTCTGCATGCCAAGGTGGTGCATGTGCAGGCGCAGGATCAGTTCATGGGCCATCTCAAGGGCGTGACCGATCCCGAGCAGAAGCGCAAGATCATCGGCCGAGAGTTCGTGGAAGTCTTCCAGGAAGAGGCCAAGAAGCTCAGCAACGCCAAGTGGCTGGCACAAGGCACGATCTATCCTGACGTGGTCGAATCTGGCGGTACCAAGAGCAAGAAGGCGACGATCAAGAGCCACCACAACGTGGGCGGCCTGCCCGAGACCTTGGGCCTGAAACTGCTGGAGCCCTTGCGCGAACTGTTCAAGGACGAAGTGCGCGAGCTGGGCGTGGCCCTGGGCCTGCCGGCCGACATGGTGTATCGCCATCCTTTCCCCGGCCCTGGTCTGGGTGTGCGCGTGCTGGGTGAAGTCAAGCCTGAATACGTCTCGCTGCTGCAGCGCGCCGACCACATCTTCATCGAAGAGCTGCGCAAGACCATCGATCCGGCAACCGGCAAGAGCTGGTACGACCTGACATCGCAAGCCTTCACGGTCTTCCTGCCCGTCAAGAGCGTGGGTGTGATGGGCGATGGCCGCACGTATGAATACGTGGTCTCGCTGCGTGCCGTTGAGACCAGTGACTTCATGACGGCGGATTCTGCCGAGTTGCCGTATGCGCTGCTCAAGAAGGTCTCGAGCCGCATCATCAATGAGGTGCGTGGCATCAACCGGGTTGCTTACGACGTGTCGAGCAAGCCGCCTGCCACGATCGAGTGGGAATAAGCCCAGGTCGAGCGCGCCATGTCGAGTCAGGCATCGTTTGAGGGGTTCGAGCAACCAGGCGCGCCAACCGATCGCTTGTTCTTTGCCCTGATGCCTGATGCGCAGGCATCGGCGCAGGCCCAGTCGCTTGCTCAGCAAGTCGGTGATGCACAGGGTTTGAAGCTTCGGGCCAATGCGCGCGAGCGCTTTCACATCACCCTGTTCCACTTGGGCGATTTCCATGGCTTGCCTGCCCAGGTGCTGGAGCGGGCGAGTCAGGCTGCAGAGCAGCTACAGGTCGCGCCATTCGAGGTCAGACTCGACAGACTGTGCAGTTTCAAAGGCGGCCCTCGCCGCGTGCCTGTGGTGCTGATGAGCAGCTTCCCGCAAGGCCTGATCGATTTTCACGACGGGCTGGAGGCGCAACTGCACCGAGCAGGGCTGCTGGAGCCCGGCCCGAAGCGGGTCTTCAAGCCGCACCTGACGCTGCTGTACGGGCAGCAGGCGGTTCAGGAGCAGGCCGTTGAGGCCCTCAGCTGGCGCGCCAGGGAGTTCGTGCTGATCCGCAGCCTGATCGGGCAGGGGCGCTATATTGTGGTGAATCGATGGCCTTTGTTCGACGCTGGCCGTCCTTCTGCCTCATCGCCGGCCTGTTAACAACGTGAGTCATCCGCCCTTGATCTCTGCTTCTGACGAATACGCCATGCGCATCGCGCTGGATCAGGCTCAGAACGCCTGGCTGGCAGGCGAGGTGCCTGTTGGCGCGGTGATCATGCGGCAGGGGCAGGTGATCGCAACTGGCTACAACCGGCCGATCACCACGCATGATCCAACGGCCCACGCCGAGATCGTGGCCTTGCGGCATGCGTCCCAGTTGCTGGAGAACTACCGCCTGCCTGAGTGCGAGCTGTTCGTCACGCTGGAGCCCTGCGCAATGTGCGCCATGGCCTTGATGCATGCGCGCTTCAAGCGTGTGGTATTTGCCGCCACAGATCCTAAAACCGGCGTGGCGGGATCTGTGATCGACTTGTTTGCAAACAAGCAGCTTAACCACCACACGGAGATCATCGGCGGTGTGCTCGCTGATGCGAGCAGCCAACTGCTCAAGCAGTTTTTTGCGGAGCGCCGAGCTCAGATCAAGGCCTTGCGCGATGAGCGCAAGGCTGCTGCAGCTCGGCAGGCCCTGCATGGCATGGATGTGATCGAAGGGGGGGGAGAGGAGGAGCCCATCCCCATTGGTCAGGTCATCGAGGTACCGGACGGCCGAGGCGATTGAGCTGCCGCGCAACATGAAAAAAGGGAGCTGTGAAGCTCCCTTTTTTGTCCGGCTTACATACCCGAGTAGTTCGGGCCGCCGCCACCTTCAGGTGTGATCCAGACGATGTTCTGCGTCGGATCCTTGATGTCGCAGGTCTTGCAGTGCACGCAGTTCTGCGCGTTGATCACCAGGCGATCGCTGTTGTCATCGTTCTTCACGAACTCATACACGCCAGCAGGGCAGTAGCGCGACTCGGGGCCGGCGAACTGAGCCAGGTTGGTCTGCACCGGCACCGACGCGTTCTTCAGCGTCAGGTGAGCAGGCTGGTGTTCCGTGTGGTTGGTGTTGGAGATGAACACCGAGCTCAGGCGATCGAAGGTGATCTTGCCATCGGGCTTCGGATAGTCGATCTTCGGCATCTGGCTGGCAGGCTTCAGGAAGGTGTGGTCCGGCGCAGGGTTGCGCAGGGTCCATGGGGCTTCCTTGATGCCCAGGCGTGGGAGCAGCCAGTGCTCGACGGCTGTCATGATGGAGCCGACGTAGAAGCCCTTCTTGAACCAGGTCTTGAAGTTCTTCGAGGTCTTCAACTCGTCGTGCAGCCAGCTCTTTTCGAACAGCTCGGGGTAAGCGGTCAGCTCATCTTGTTGACGGCCAGCCATCACGGCTTCGAACACGGCTTCGGCGCACAGCATGCCGGACTTCATCGCGGCGTGCGAACCCTTGATGCGGGCAGCGTTCATGTAGCCAGCGTCGCAACCAACCAGGGCGCCGCCCTTGAAGACGGTCTTGGGCAGGCTGGGCAGGCCACCGTTGTTGATGGCGCGCGCGCCGTAGCTGATCCGCTTGGCGCCTTCCAGGTACTGCTTGATGACCGGGTGGGTCTTCCAGCGTTGCATTTCTTCGAAGGGGCTCAGCCAGGGGTTCTTGTAGTCCAGACCGACCACGAAGCCCAGCGTGACCTTGTTGTCGGCCAGGTGGTACAGGAAGCCGCCACCGAAGGTTTCGGTGTTCATCGGCCAGCCACCGGTGTGGACGACCAGACCAGGTTTGGCCTTGGCGGGATCGATTTCCCACAGTTCCTTGATGCCGATGCCGTAGCTTTGCGGGGCCTTGCCGTCAGCCAGGTTGAACTTGGCGATCAGTTGCTTGCCCAGGTGGCCACGTGCGCCTTCGGCGAAGATGGTGTACTTGCCCAGCAGTTCCATGCCCAGCTGGAAGTCACCGGTGGGTTCGCCCGTTTTGTCGATGCCCATGTTGCCGGTGGCCACGCCCTTGACGGCGCCGTTGTCGTCGTACAGCACTTCAGCTGCAGCGAAGCCAGGGAAGATTTCCACGCCCAGGGCTTCAGCCTGTTGGGCCAGCCAACGGGTCACGTCGCTCAGGCTGATGACGTAGTTGCCCTCGTTGTGCATGCAGTTGGGCACCAGGGCGTCAGGCGTCTTGATCTGACCGCCTTCTGTCAGCACATAGACTTCGTCGCCGGTCACGGGCTGGTTCAGCGGGGCGCCGAGTTCCTTCCAGTTGGGGAACAGCTCGGTGATGGAGCGTGGGTCCATCACGGCGCCCGACAGGATGTGAGCACCAGGCTCGGAACCCTTTTCGAGCACGACGACGTTGATTTCCTTGCCAGCCTTCTCAGCCAGTTGCTTCAAACGGATCGCAGTGGACAGACCTGCGGGGCCGGCACCGACGATCACGACGTCGTATTCCATCGACTCGCGGGGGCCAAACTGCTCAAGGATTTCCTGGGGCGTCATCGTGATTCCTTCTGTTCGGACAAAACAGGGTTCAGTTGTTTTTAATCAAGTCCGCGATTCTATGTCGGGCTCGGCCCCAAATTCTCTCAGAAAAAAGCACGATCGTTCGAAAATCTCCCCGTCAATGCGGGGGATCAAGATTGGCTGTCGTCCATCCCGCAACAAAAAGGATCGCCCCGGGGCAGCCGTGCTAAGGTCATACGCGTTTTCTGACAGCGAAAAAAATCCTGTCGCACTGTTCAAGCGCCAAAAGGAGCAACTGCATGAGCTACACCATTGACCTGTCGGGCCGCGTGGCCCTGATCACCGGCGCATCGAGCGGACTGGGCACTCAGTTTGCCCACACCCTGGCCAAGGCCGGCGCCGCCGTGGTTCTGGCAGGTCGCCGCGTAGAGCGCCTCAAGACCCTGCGTTCCGAAATCGAAGCCTATGGTGGCGACGCCCACGTGGTCGGTCTGGATGTGACCGATGTCGATTCGATCAAATCTGCCGTGGCGCATGCCGAGACCGAAGTCGGCGCCATCGACATCCTGATCAACAACTCGGGCGTGAGCACCACCGAGCGTCTGATCGATGTCAGCGAAGACAGCTACGACTTCATCTTCAACACCAACACGCGCGGCGCCTTCTTCGTGGCGCAGGAAGTGGCCAAGCGCATGCTGGCACGCGCCAAGGGTTCGGCCCCGGGCACCTTCACGGGCGGCCGCATCGTGAACATTGCATCGGCAGCGGGCTTGCGCACCATGCCGCAGATCGGCGTGTACTGCATGAGCAAGGCTGCCGTGGTCCACATGACCAAGGTGATGGCTGCCGAGTGGGGGCGCTTCGGCATCACGTCGAACGCGATCTGCCCGGGCTACATCGATACCGAGATCAATCACCATCACTGGGACACCGAAGCCGGCAAGAAGCTGATCAGCATGCTGCCACGCAAGCGCGTCGGGCATCCCAAGGATCTGGATGCGATGCTGGTCACGCTGTGTTCTGCGCAGAGTGATTTCATCAACGGCGCCGTCATCTCTGCCGACGACGGCATGCTGGCGGCCTGATGGTGACGGGACCGGGCTGCGTACCGACTTGAATTCAGCCCGATCATCCACATCTAGCCCGCATCCGGTCACACAAATTGTTTGTGTTGCCCATGCGGGCTTTTCTTTTTTTGCCGTTGAACCATGCGTCTAGACATTCCTGAGCACAAGATCCTCGTCCACGAGTTGTCCATGCCCATCATGTGGGGTGACATGGATGCGCTGGGCCACGTCAACAACACCGTGTACTTCAAGTACATGGAGCAGGCACGGGTCTCGTGGATCGAGGCCATCAGCGGCTCCGTGGATGGCCGCGACGACGGGCCGGTCATTGCCAATGCCTTCTTCAATTTCTACAGGCCCCTGGTGTTCCCAGGTGAGCTGGTGGTGAAGCTGTACGTGGCCGACCCGGGGCGCACCAGCATCGATACCTTCGTGACGATCGAGCGCTCGGATGAGCCTGGTTCGCCGTATGCCGCAGGTGGCGCGACTCTGGTGTGGGTCAGCAGTTCGGAAGGGCGCCCCGTGCCATTGCCGGAGCCCATTCGCGCACTCAAGGGCACGCCTGCGTTACCTGGTTCCGAAACCCCTCCGGCCTTGCCTGGCAAGTGATGGATTCGCCCTTGTGGTGCAGCTGATTGCCCTGCGCACCAAGGCGGGTCAGGCCTGAAACCACAACGGACACGCATTCAGCGTGACCTGGACGCGTCAAGCGCAAGCTGGCGCGTCTTTTTCATTCAAATTGCTGGATTTTTACGGGCGACACGGTGTACGCTTTCCATGCTGCAGTGCAGCGAAAGAATCCCCCCGTTTGCCAAGGAGTGATTGGATGAACAAGGTCTATCCCGACGCCGCCAGTGCGCTGGCAGGGATTGTGAAAGACGGGCAATTGCTCGCAGTAGGGGGCTTCGGCCTCTGTGGCATTCCTGAAGCGCTGATTGACGCCTTGCAGGCATCAGGCGTCAAGGACCTGACCGTGATCTCGAACAACGCCGGTGTCGATGGTTTCGGCCTGGGCAAGTTGCTCAACACGCGTCAGATCAAGAAGATGATCTCCAGCTATGTGGGCGAGAACAAGGAGTTCGAGCGTCAGTATCTGGCGGGCGAGCTGGAGCTGGAATTCACGCCGCAGGGCACGCTGGCCGAGAAGCTGCGTGCTGGTGGTGCGGGCATCCCGGCCTTCTTTACCAAGACGGGCGTGGGCACCATCGTGGCCGAGGGCAAGGAAACCCGCGAGTTCGATGGCGAGGTCTATGTGATGGAGCGGGCCTTGCTGCCTGAGGTGGCACTGGTCAAGGCCTACAAGGCTGACAAGTCCGGCAACCTGATCTTCCGTCGCACGGCGCGCAACTTCAACCCGGCTGCCGCCATGGCGGGCAAGATCACCGTGGTGGAAGTGGAAGAGATCGTCGAGACCGGTACCTTTGATCCGGACGCCATCCACCTGCCGGGTATCTATGTGCACCGCATCGTGCTCAACGCGACACCCGAGAAACGCATCGAGAAGCGGACCATCACTGAAAAGGCGGGGGCTTGACCATGGCCTGGACACATGACGAAATGGCGGCTCGTGCCGCACGCGAACTGGAAGACGGTTTCTACGTGAACCTGGGTATTGGCCTGCCAACGCTGGTGGCCAATTTCGTGAGCCCGGACATCGACGTCTGGCTGCAATCCGAAAACGGCATGCTGGGTATCGGCCCGTTCCCGACCGAAGACCAGGTTGATGCCGATCTGATCAACGCGGGCAAGCAGACGGTGACCGTGTTGCCAGGCTCCTCGATCTTCGGCTCGCACGAGAGCTTCGCGATGATCCGCGGCGGCAAGATCAACCTGTCCATCCTGGGTGCCATGCAGGTGTCCGAGAAGGGTGATCTGGCCAACTGGATGATCCCGGGCAAGATGGTCAAGGGCATGGGCGGCGCGATGGACCTGGTGGCCGGCGTGGGCCGCGTGGTCGTGCTGATGGAGCACGCGGCCAAGAACGGTGAGCACAAGTTGCTGCAGAAGTGCACGCTGCCGCTGACCGGCCTGGGCGTGGTGGACCGCATCATCACCGAGCTGTGCGTGCTGGATGTGACGCAGGATGGCTTCAAGTGCGTGGAGATCGCGCCCGGCGTGACGCCCGAGGAGATCCGCTTGAAGACAGGCGCTCACGTGCAACTGTCGCACCTGGAAGCCTGATCAGCAACGCTGTTTGCTGCAACTGATCGCAAGGCCACCTTCGGGTGGCCTTTTTCATGCGCGGGCTCTGAGACAATCCAGGCCATGAACTGGATCGTCTTGCTGTTGCTCGTTGTCAATCTGCTCTTGTTGCTCTGGCTGGCCCTGCGGCCTGTGCGCCAGAACGACGAGGCCGTGCTCAAGCTGGGCGTGGATCTGAACCAGGCCCTGCAGCAACGCGGCGAGCAGGTTGAGCGCAATCTGCGCGACGAGGTGGCCCGCAGTGCCACCGGCACACGTCAGGAACTGGGGGCGGCACTGGGTACCTTCCAGCAAACGCTGCTGGCCCAGCAAGGCGATGCCACACGGACGCAGAACGAACAACTCGACAGCTTCCGTACCCAGTTGGCGGCCATGCAGCAAGGTCTGGCAGACAGCCTGCGTGACACCACCCATCAGCAAAGCTTGCAGGCCACCGGTTTGCGCGAAGCCCAGGCACAGGCGCTGGCACGGTTCAACGAAGCCCAGGAAGCGGCCCTGCGGCGCCTGGGCGAAGGCGTGGCCGAGCAGTTGCGCGTGCTGTCCGAGGCCAACGAGCGCCGCCTGACCGATGTGCGCAACACGGTGGAGACCCGTTTGCAGGCCTTGCAGGCCGACAACGAGAAGAAGCTGGAGCAGATGCGCCAGACGGTGGACGAGAAACTGCATGCCACGTTGGAAGCCCGACTGGGCGAGAGCTTCAAGCAGGTTGCCGAGCGGCTGGAGCTGGTTCACCGTGGCCTGGGCGAAATGCAACGCCTGGCCAGCGATGTGGGCTCGCTCAACCGCGTGCTCAACAACGTCAAGACACGTGGCATTTTTGGTGAGGTGCAACTGGCTGGCCTGCTGGAACAGGTGTTCACGCCGGAGCAATACGCCGTCAACGTCGAGACGGTGCCGGGCAGTGGCGCCCGCGTCGAGTTCGCCATCAAGTTGCCGGGGCAGGGCGGTGTCGACAGCCAGCCCCTGTGGTTGCCCATCGACGCGAAGTTCCCCCGTGAAGATTACGAGCGCCTGCTGGAGGCGCAGGATCGCGCCGACGCGCCGGCGGTGGAGGCCGCCGCCAAGGCCGTGGAGCAGCGCCTGAGGCTGGAAGCCCGCACCATCCGTGACAAATACCTCGCGCCGCCCCACACCTCGGATTTCGCGATCCTGTTCGTGCCCACGGAAGGGCTCTATGCAGAGGCCCTGCGCCGCCCGGGGCTGGTGGAGGCCATGCAGCGCGAATTCCGGGTGATGCTGGCTGGCCCCACCACCTTGCTGGCCACGCTCAACAGCCTGCAGATGGGCTTTCGCACCCTGGCGCTGGAAAAGCGTTCCAGCGAGGTCTGGCAGGTGCTGGGCGCGGTCAAGACCGAGTTCGGCAAGTTCGGCGACGTGCTGGCCAAGACACGCAAGAAGCTGGAAGAGGCCAGCAACACCATTTCGTCTGTTGAAACCCGCACCCGTGTGATGGGCCGCGCGCTCAAGCAGGTGGAAGCCATGCCCGAATCCCAGGCCCAAGCCCTGTTG
>NZ_DASUIS010000038.1:0-80447 GCF_036279675.1 Aquabacterium sp.
TCGTCAAAGAAGCGATAGGTGTTGCGCCCCTCCTCCTTGGAGCGGTACATGGCCGTGTCCGCGCGCTGCAGCAGGATCTCGAAATCCTCGCCGTCGTTGGGCGCCATGGCAATGCCGATGGACGCAGAGATCGACAACTCCTGACCATCGATCACGATGGGCTTGGCCAGCTCTTCAATCAGCTTGGTCACCACCGGTGCGGCCGCATCCACGTCTGGCAGATCCTTCAGGATCATCAGGAACTCGTCACCGCCTGGCCGGCTCACGGTATCGGTCTGGCGCAGCGTGCGTGTCAGGATGTCGGCCACAGCCTGCAGCAGCTGATCGCCCACTGCGTGCCCCAGCGTGTCGTTGATGTTCTTGAAGTGGTCCAGGTCCAGCAAGACCATGGCCACCTGTTTCTGATGCCGCTTGGCGTCGGCCAGGGCCTGATTCAGGCGGTCACGTGCCAGCTCCCGGTTGGGCAGGCTGGTCAGCACATCGTGGTACGCCAGGAAAGCCGCCCGTTGCTCTGCCTCCAGACGCTCCTCGATCTCTTCGCTCAAGCGGCGATAGGGATCGCGCACGCTGGTGATGAAGACCGCTCGGTAGATGAAGTAATAGGCCACGACCTTGTAGAGGTGCCCCAGCAGGATGAACATGTCATTGACGCTGCCATACATGGTCAGGCAGGCTTCTGACAAGACGGTGATGATGGCCGCAGCGCACAGGTCATTGGTGCTGTAGGCCAGGTCTGCGCTTTTGCGCCGCATGAAGACAAAGGCAGCCAAGGCCGCCAGGGCCATCACGCCATATTCCGCCAGGATCTTGAAAACCGTCAGGCCCTTGCCTTCCACAAAGGTGCGAGGCCAGAACCCTGGCGCCATCAACTCGATGGCGTACATGGCAGCCGTCCACAACAGGGCGGCTGCCAACAGGGCATAACGGGGCCACCCAGAATGCAGAGGCTGTATGGGGCGGACGGCTGCAGCCAGCATGGTCCAGGCTGCGGTGTAGCGTGCCATCAACCAGAACTCGATGGCCTTCTCCGGGCTGGAGGGCGTCACGAAATCAGGCATGCCCTTGAAGGAGAGCGTGTGACCGAAATCGATCAGGCCCACAGCCAGAAACCCGCAGCCAATGATGACGATGTTGCCTGGCTGCCCTGGGCTGCGCGCGTGCCACGCCACGGAAAACACCAGCAGGGCCGCCACGATGGCACCGAATTCCGTGATCGTGTGCACGGACACCGAGAAGAACGTGCCGTCAATGTGCCAGGGCAAAAAGCTGACACCACCCCACAGGACGATGAGGATCACCGCCAGGCTGAGTATCAGCCTGGTCGGCAGCTCATGCGACACGCCATCTGGCGTGCCCATCTTGGGTGACACAACCGGCTCGACGCCAGCTTCGGGTGCAGACATATCGGGTGCACCCCCATGAGTTGCCGTCCTGGACAAACAGACGGCAGACCCGCGCAGAGTGCGAGGCAATAAATGACTACCTTATCGGCACATGTTGCACTGTCATTGAGTGTGTCAGTTCCAAACAAAAGATGGCGCACCAGGCGCCATCTTCATCTTTGCGTCAAAGAACCGTGAACAGCGTCACGGCTCGCGACAATCAAGCTCGGTACATCAGGCAGCGATCGGCGTGATGCCAGCGATCGCCCAATCCTGGCTCTCATCGACGGGGCGAACCAGATGCCACAGCTCGTTGAAAGGCTCGGCACCGGCGTTGACCTCTTCCCGGATCAGGCCGTGGAAGCGCACCGTGGCCACCCACTGGCCGCCCTCCTTGGCCGTGTCCACCAACTCGGCGTCGAGTTGCATGACGTCGGTCTGGTTGGCAGCCTGTCCGCGCTCCTGAATGTCCAGTCGCAGCGATGCAAACAACTCGGGCGTGGTGAACTTGCGCAAATCATCGATGTTGCCGGCATCGTTGGCTGCCTGCATGCGGATGAAGATCATCTTGGCCGTACGCGTGAAACCAGCCGCATCAAAGCCGGCAGGCATCTCCGTCGCGGCCGCCGCGCCGCCGGAAGCCAGGTTGGCAGAGGGCTGAGCCACCGCCTCACGGTACATGGGCGACGCAGGCTGAGGCACGCTTTGCGAAGGGTACGGCGCACCCGCACCGGCCAGTTGAGGACCTGCCGCTGGTGCCGCGCCCTTGAAACGACGCATCAGCCAGCCAATGACCATGAAGGCCACTACGGCCAGCAGGGCCATGGTCAGGAAGTTGCCGAACGCCTCACCCATACCGAGGTGGCTCATCAAGGCAGCAATACCCAGGCCTGCGGCGATCCCCGCAATAGGGCCCAGCCAGGAACGCTTGCCTGGCTGTGCAGCCGGAGCCGCCGGTTGTGCAGGCGCCGCATTGGCCTGCTGACCAGGCTTGACAGCCTGATTCGGCGTGGCGTCAGGCGTCGCGCTGGGCTGCTTGGCCGGCATCTGGCGCTGCATGCCGCTGGCACGCCCACCGCCCAGGCGCTTGGCCTCGACATCCATGGGCGCAGACACCATGCCCACACCTGCCAACACCACGGCCAGCGCCGTCAAACCATTCTTCCAGTTCATGGAATTTTCTATCCTTACCCCATCATGGAGTCGTTGCAAACACGCGCATTGTGCGCGCCTGGACAGTAGATGGGGGCTGCCCTTGTGAATTCAACGGTCCTTGACAAAAGGCTGTACTGACGATAATGGCGCCATGAGTACCCCATCCCCCGCAGACGCCCGTCCAGTCACTTCATTCAGCACCCTGCCGCTGAGCCCCGCCATGCAGGACAACCTGCAAGCCCTGGGTTACCTGGCCATGACGCCCATCCAGGCAGCCAGCCTGCCTCTCACACTGGCCGGGGACGACCTCATTGCCCAGGCCAAGACCGGCAGCGGCAAGACCGCGGCCTTCGCGCTGCCCATGTTGCACCGTCTCAACGGCGCCAGCATGGCCGTACAAGGCATGGTGATGTGTCCCACGCGTGAACTGGCCGATCAGGTCGCCCAGGAAATCCGCCGACTGGCCCGTTTCGAACCCAACACCAAGGTGCTCACGCTTTGCGGCGGCGCCACCATGCGACCGCAGATTGAAAGCCTGGCGCACGGCGCACACATCGTCGTGGGCACGCCTGGGCGCCTGATGGACCACCTGGAGCGCGGCACGCTGGACCTGTCCGGCCTGCAAACCCTGGTGCTCGACGAAGCGGACCGCATGCTGGACATGGGCTTCCACGATGACATCGTCGCCGTGACCCGCCAATGCCCCAAAAAGCGCCAGACCCTGCTGTTCTCGGCCACATATCCGGAGGGCATCGCGAAGTTGAGCGCCCAGTTCCTGCGCTCGCCCAAGGAGGTCAAGGTCGAGAGCACGCATGACGCCAGCAAGATCCGACAGTTATGGATCGAGGTCGAAGGCAGCACCCGCCTGGATGCCGTCTCCAGCCTGCTGTTGCACTATCGCCCCGCCAGCACCATCGCTTTTTGCAACACCAAGCAACAATGCCGCGACCTGGTGAACGTGCTCACCGCGCATGGCATCGAGGCCATCGCCCTGCACGGCGACCTGGAGCAACGCGACCGCGACCAGGTGCTGATCCAGTTCGCCAACCGCAGCGCCTCCGTGCTGGTGGCCACCGACGTGGCCGCCCGTGGCCTGGACATCGCCCAGCTGGAAGCCGTGATCAATGTGGACGTGACACCTGACCCTGAAGTGCACATCCACCGCATTGGCCGCACCGGCCGTGGTGATGCCGAGGGCCTGGCCCTGAATCTGGCCAGCATGGACGAGATGGGCCGCGTGGGCAACATCGAACTGCTGCAAGGCCGCGAATCGAAGTGGCAGAAGCTGTCTGATCTGACACCCGCCAGCAAGGAACCGCTGCAGCCACCCATGGTCACCATCCAGATTCTGGGCGGCAAGAAGGAAAAGATCCGACCGGGTGACGTGCTGGGTGCGCTCACGGGCGAAGCGGGCCTGCAGGGCAGCCAGATCGGCAAGATCAACGTCACGGACTTCCACACCTACGTGGCGGTGGAGCGTGGCATTGCCGGCAAGGCCGTGGCGCAACTCAACACAGTCAAGGTCAAGGGCAAGAAGGTCAAGGCCCGGCTGTTGAAGGACGTGCTGGCCGCTGCGGCCCAGGAATCAGGGCGCTGAAACAAAGTGAAAGGTGGGGTGGCATGGGCGCGCTAGGATTGGTGCATCCAGAACAACACGCAGGAGCCCCCCACATGACCAGCGCTTTGCTTGAAGACCTGGCCGACCAGAACCTGGCACACGCCGTGCGCATCCATGCCCGCTGGCAACCCGCCGGTCGGCTGCTTGAACTCAACGGTGTCTTGCTGCATCAGGGCACGCTGCCCTTGCCGCTGCCACATCAGAACTGCGTCATCAGGGTGGATCAGGCCGTAGCACCTGAGCTGGTGCTCAAGCAGGCACAGGCTTTTTTTGGCGGGCAGGCCAATCCGTACGCGGTGATCACGATGAGCCGCCAGGATCTGGACCTGGACGCCTACCTGGACGCCGAGGGCTTCACGGCGCAAGCCGACCTGCCGGCGATGCTGGCCGAAGCCCCCGTGGCCATGCCGCCGATTGCTGCTGACTGGCGCATCGACCTGCTGGCCCGCGCAGACGAGCTGCCCGCCTTCGTGGACGTGTGCGCCAAGGCCTATGCCACGCTGGGCCTGCCCGAGGTGTTCACGCCCAGCTTCTTCGTGGATACCGCAGGCCTGCTGGCACCGGATGTCTCCATCGCGCTGGCTCGCCGCCAGGATGGCCTGGTGGGTGCTGCCGCCATGGTGCTGCACACAGGTGATGTCGCCGGCATCTATTGGGTGGGCACCCTGCCCGATGCACGCGGGCACGGCCTGGCCGCAGCGTGTACGGCAGCCGTCACCAACCTGGCGCTGGAACGCGGCGCACAGGGCGTGGCGCTGCAGGCCACGCACATGGGCGAGCCCACCTACCGCAGGCTGGGCTTTCGCGAGTACGGCCGCATGACGCGCTGGAGCCGCTGAGGCAGGTGCTCAGGGTGCCGTCTGGGCGTTGATGAACTTCAGCACCTGGCCAGGCAACTCGGGCGCGGTGTGGTTGATGAAATGCCCTTGCCCCTCGAGCTTGTGCAGCTCCAGCTTGGGCACAAAGGCTTCCACACCCTGCCATGACCCGGCGGCAAACGCCATGTCCTGCGCACCATACAAGGCCAGGGTGGGCGCCCTCACCTTCATCATCAACAAGGCCAGCCAGTTGGGCTTGTCCGTGTAGAACGTGGGGCTCGCGGGCAGGTCCATCACCCGGTAATAGCTGAACATGCGCTCCCACATCTCGTCGGTGGCCATGTTCGTCTGAATGAGCCGATTGGCGCGCAAGCCGGCGTAGAAGGGTTGAAAGAGATCATCGGGGCCGGCGGTCAGCAAACGGCGCGCTTCGGCCGAGGCTTCGGGCGTGTTCTGCCGGATCAGATCGATGTAGCGGCTGCGCTGGCTCTGCTCCGAATCCGGCTTGGCCAGCTCCCGAAAGAAGGGATAGGGATGCGGTGTGGACAACACCACCACCGCCTTGGTTCGGGCTGGCAACAACATGCCGTACATCCAGGCAAAGTTGCCGCCCCAGTCGTGCCCGACCGGGATCACCTGCTTGTAGCCCAGGCAGGCCACCACGGCATCCAGTTCGAAGGTGATGCGATACAGGTTGTAGGCCGACAGCGAGGTGGGCCTGGACGACTCGCCATACCCCTTGAGGTCGATGGCGATGGCATCGTGCTCGGCACCGATCAGATTGAGCCAGTTCTCCCATGAACGGGCAAACTCCGGAAAGCCATGCAGGAACACCACCACCGGCTTGTCAGGGTGGGCCTGGTTGCCCGGGCGCTTCATCAGGACGCGGTAGCTGGCATGGGGCGCCAGAAAGGGATCCAGCCTGACCTGCCGCTCTTCGAACGCATCCCAACGCCCCCAGACCTGTTCCTCCTGCGCCAGTTGTGCTGCGGACTTCGCGGCAGGCGTATCCACCTGACACCCGGCCCACACCGTTGACATCCACGCCAGGCTCATGGCGCCCAACGCCCTGCCGGCCCAGATGGCCGACGATCCTGTTTTGAAACCCATCATGTCGCTCCTTGGAAGTTGCATTCGGATGCCTGCCATTGCAGCCATTTGCACGAGGCGACGCCACAGTCTTGCGCCGAAAAGGCGAAATCGGCACCTGAACGACCGACGTGAGCGCGCGAAACACTGGCGGCCGACATCCCGGGAACCTGAGCGCGCCCAGGGGCAAAAGCGGTACGCCTCAAAAGTCCCTGATCAAAATGAGGCCTCTGATTCAGCCAGTCAGGCGACAATAGAGGGTTGTCCGTATCCGACTTGCCTGGCGCCCATGCAGTGCGTCAGCTTGGAAGCCCATGTCCGCCCAGACCACCGTGTCCCCCGTCGCCAAATCCACGCAGCCCGCCGCGCCGAAGGCCCCCAAGGCCCTGACCGCTTACCGGCCTTTCTGGGCCAAGCGCTTCGGCACGGCCAGGTTCCTGCCCATGAGCCGCGAGGAGATGACCGAGCTCGGCTGGGACAGCTGCGACATCATCATCGTCACGGGCGACGCCTATGTGGACCACCCCAGTTTCGGCATGGCCGTGATCGGCCGCGTGCTGGAAGCCCAGGGCTTCCGCGTGGGCATCATCGCGCAGCCGGACTGGCAAAGCGCCGACCCGTTCAAGGTGTTGGGCAAGCCCAATCTGTTCTATGGCGTGGCGGCCGGCAACATGGATTCGATGATCAACCGCTACACGGCTGATCGCAAGATCCGCAGCGACGACGCCTACACCCCCGGCGGCGAAGCCGGCAAGCGCCCGGACCGCGCCTCGCTGGTCTATGCCCAGCGCTGCAAGGAAGCCTACCCGGATGTGCCCATCGTCATGGGTGGCATCGAAGCCTCGCTGCGCCGCATCGCGCACTACGACTACTGGCAGGACAAGGTCCGCCGCTCCATCCTGGCTGATGCCAAGGCCGATCTGCTGCTGTACGGCAATGCCGAACGCGCCATCGTGGAAGTGGCCCACCGCCTCGCCGCCCGCGAGCCCATCGAGCAGATCACCGATGTACGCGGCACCGCCTTCCTGCGTCGCACGAATGACCCGACGGCGCTCGGCTGGTTCGAACTGGATTCGAGCGAGGTCGACATGCCCGGCCGCATCGACCAGCACATCAATCCCTACATGACCATGGCCCAGCAGGCCGAGGCCCAGGGCGAGACCTGCGCACGCGAGGAAGAAGGCGCGTTCGACCCGCTCAAAGGTCAGGGCAAAGGCACTGCTCAGGTGGATGCGGCAGCCGCAGGCGGCCAGATGGATCTGTCCGGCGGCGCCAAGCCCATCAAGCTCGTGGTCAACCCCACGCTGGCAGCCAAGTCTGCGGCCATCAAGGCCAACGCGGCCCTGCCTGAACGCGCCGGTCGCATCGTGATGCCACCGCGCGAACGCACCGTGATCCGCCTGCCCTCGTACGAACAGGTCAAGAGTGACCCCGTGCTGTATGCCCACGCCAACCGCGTGCTGCACCTGGAAACCAACCCGGGCAATGCCCGCGCGCTGGTGCAGGCCCATGCCAACCGCGATGTGTGGATCAACCCGCCGCCCATCCCGCTGACCATGGCCGAGATGGACCACGTGTTCGATCTGCCGTATGCACGCAGCCCGCACCCGGCTTATGCGGATGAAAACGGCGGCCACGACGGCCCCACCAAGATCCCCGCCTGGGAGATGATCCGCTTCAGCGTGAACATCATGCGCGGCTGCTTCGGGGGCTGCACCTTCTGCTCCATCACCGAGCACGAAGGCCGCATCATCCAGAGCCGCAGCGAAGATTCGATCATCCATGAGATCGAAGAGATCCGCGACAAGGTCAAGGGCTTCACCGGCGTCGTGTCCGACCTGGGCGGGCCCACGGCCAACATGTACCGCATCGGCTGCAAGTCGCCCGAGATCGAGGCGGCCTGCCGCAAGCCCAGCTGCGTCTACCCGGGCATCTGCAGCAACCTCAACACCGACCATGGCCCGCTGATCAAGATCTACCGCCGTGCGCGTGCGCTGCGTGGCGTCAAGAAGATCCTGATCGGATCCGGCCTGCGTTATGACCTGGCCGTGAAGTCGCCTGAGTACATCAAGGAGCTGGTCACCCACCACGTGGGCGGCTACCTCAAGATTGCGCCGGAGCACACCGAAGGCGGGCCGCTGTCCAAGATGATGAAGCCGGGCATCGGCACGTATGACAAGTTCAAGCAACTGTTTGACAAGTTCAGCGAAGAAGCCGGCAAGAAGCAGTTCCTCATCCCCTACTTCATCGCGGCCCACCCCGGCACCAGCGACGAGGACATGATGAACCTGGCCTTGTGGCTCAAGCGCAATGGCTTCCGCGCCGACCAGGTGCAAACCTTCTACCCCAGCCCCATGGCCACGGCCACGGCCATGTACCACTCGGGCCGCAACCCGCTCAAGGGCATCAGCCGTGATGAAACGCGCAGCGAACGTGTGGACGTGGTCAAGGGCGAGAAGCGCCGCCGCCTGCACAAGGCCTTCCTGCGCTACCACGACCCCAACAACTGGCCCCTGCTGCGCGAGGCCCTCAAGGACATGGGTCGGGCCGACCTGATCGGCAACGGCAAGCACCACCTGATCCCCTTCTACCAGCCGCAAACGGATGGCAGCTACCAGAGCGCACGCCGCAAGAATTCGACGGGCGCCGCAGGCAGCAAGACATCGATGACCGCCATCGGGCGTGCCAGCCACCAGCTGAAAGAAGCACCGGACCCCAGGCAGTTGCCCAAGGTTCAGCCCCGCAAGGGCCAGATCCTCACGCAGCATACGGGTCTGCCGCCGCGTGACAACGGGGGCCCCAAAGGCCCCGCCACGCCCAGAACCAGAAGCACTGGCGGAGCCCGGAAAAAAGTCCGCTAGCCCCCACAAATAACTTGATCCAGCACAAATAACTTCAGTGACTGGGGTGCATGCCGATATCCCGGTCCAGGACCGGGGCGCCCACATTGGCAGTACCTCCCGGCCTGAATGACAACTGGAGTCAAGTAGCAATGAGAATGCGACAAATATTGCTGGGCCTGGGCATGCTCGGCGTATCGTTTTCGGCAGCAGTCGGCACTGCCGGCTGGTGGGGCGCACACGCCCTGGGCGAACACATGGACGAGGCCGTGATCGCCACACAGGCCACACAGGCTGCCACCATGGGTGACATGATGCATGACGCCCTGCGCGGCGATGTGTTCCAGGCCCTGATGTATGGCCAACTGGGTGACGAAGCCGGGCTGAGCCAGGCTCGCAAGGAAGCCAAGGAACACGGCGACGGTTTCAAGGCACGTGTGCATGACCTGCAAGGCCTGCCCATGAGTGCCGACCTCAAGGCCAGAGCCGACGCGCTGGCACCGGTCGTCGACCGCTATGCCGCGGCTGGCGAGGAGATCGCCATGCTGGCCGCCCAGGACAACAAGGCCGCACAAGCCAAACTGCCGGGTTTTGTGGCCTTGTTCAAAGAGCTGGAAACCGTTCAGGAATCACTGGTCGAAGGGATCGAGACCGCGGCCAAGCGCTCTGAAGAAAACGCGCAACAGGCTCGCAGCCGCACCCTCTGGCTGCTGGCAGGCGTCACACTGGCGGGCGCAGCCATGTTGTTCACAGCCTCGCTGCTGGTCACGCGCTATCTCATGCAGACACTGGGCGCCGAACCCGATACCGTGCGCAAGCTGTTGCGACGCGTGACCGGGGGCGATCTCGGCGTCCAGGTACGCGTCAAACAGGGCGATCAAGATAGCGTGATTGCATCCATGGCCGCGATGGTGGCGCAGTTGCGCCAGACCGTGGCCAACGTTCGCGACAACGCCGACAGCGTGGCCAACGCCTCGGCCGAGGTCTCGGCCGGGAGCACGGACCTGTCCAACCGCACCCAGGATCAGGCTGCGGCACTGGAGCGCTCGGCATCTGCACTGGAGCAACTGTCCAGCACCGTGAGCCACAACGCGGACAACGCCGCTCAAGCCAATCAGCTGGCGCAAGGTGCCAGCGCGGTGGCGGGTCATGGCGGCGAGGTGGTGACGCAACTCGTGTCCACCATGCAAGACATCCACCGCTCCTCGCAGAAGATCGCCGAAATCATCAGCGTGATCGATGGCATCGCCTTCCAGACCAACATCCTGGCGCTCAATGCCGCCGTGGAAGCGGCCCGTGCAGGCGAGCAAGGTCGCGGTTTTGCCGTGGTCGCCGGAGAGGTTCGCAATCTGGCGCAACGCAGCGCTGAAGCGGCCAAGGAGATCAAGAGCCTGATCACCTCCAGCGTCGAGCGCGTCACCATGGGTGCCGAGCAGGCCGATCAGGCAGGCAGCACCATGAAGAGCATCGTGGACGCCATTGCCAAGGTCACGGACGTGATCGGCGAGATCAGCAGCGCCAGCCGCGAACAGACGGCAGGCATCGCACAGGTGACGGATGCCGTGACGCAGATGGACCAGGGCACGCAAAGCAACGCTGCGCTGGTAGAGCAGACCGCGGCCGCAGCCGAAAGCTTGCGCAACCAGGCCGACCATCTGGCACGAGCAGTGGGCACCTTCAAACTGAGCGCGCAGACCTGAGGCCCACTCAACGCAGCAGCCAGACCACCCAGGCCCCTGCACACAGCAGATTGAGCGCCAAGGCCAGGCCCACGCCCAGGCCAAAGCGCTGGCCACCAGAGGTCAGCGCCACACCGGTTCTCGTCACGGCGTTGGCAGACAAGGCCACCATCAAACCCCAAAGCAGGTGCGCCTGGGACAAGTGCCCTGCCCCGAACAGCCCCATCAGACTGGCCATCGGTGCATGCGCGTCTGCCAGGGCGGCCAGGGCCGTCCCCATCAGCAGGCCACCGACACCCTGTTGCTGCGCCAGGCTGACCAGCACCGCCCCGCCCACCAGCAGCATCGTGACACTCACCGCTTCGCGCAGGCGCAAGACGCCCTGAGTGCCTGCAGGCTGCTTGTCCTGCACAGGCTCGGGCACCCCGTCGCGATGCCATGTCAAGGCCCCCAGCACCACCGGCACCGCCACCCCCACGCAGACCAGCGACCAGACCTGCTGCGCAGCCCCGACCGACACCAGGGTGGCCATCAACAAGATCTGCAACCAGGTGGCCGCCATTGACAGCACACTGGCGCACAAGGCCAGACGCAATGGTGCCTGCCCACCACGAACCAGGCTGCCCATGGCGCTGATGGTCGCCGTGCTGGACACGAAGCCCCCCAGCAGGCCGGATAGCGCCAGGCCCGCCCTCGCCCCGAGCAGGCGCCGCCCCACATGCCCGGCTGCCTGCATGAGCAGGATCATGATCACCAGCATCAAGACCCGTTGCGCCGACAGCTGCCCCAACCAGGACACGGGTGAAGCAGGCAACAAAGGCAACAAGACCAGCACCAGAGCAGACAGCAACAGGCCGTCATGCAGCTCACGTTCGGACAGCCACTCGGTGGCGAAATGGTGCAGGCGCTCCCGCGCCGCCAGAACAGCCGCGAGCACCGCCGCACAGCCAGCCGCCAGTGCCGGTTGTTCGACAGCCAGCATGCCGATCAGGGCAGTAGCCAGCAAGGCCAGCTCGGTGGTCAGCCCGGGATCACGCGAGCGGCTGCGCCAGTAGGACAGTGCGGCCAGTGCGGCCACGCCAGCCAGCGCCATGGCCGCCAGCACGGCGGACAGCATCTGCGCCACCGCGCCCGTCAGCGCCGCCACCATGAAGGTGCGCAGCCCTGCCGCCTCCCGATCGTCGCCCTGCCCCTTGCGCCGTTCGCGCTCCAGGCCGACGAGCAAACCCGCGCCCAGCGCCACGGCCAGGCCCATCTGTTGAGAAGACAACAAGCGATCCATGCCGCCAGTATGGCCCGCCATCGGGGTAAGGCCCGATCCAATCGTGCCGAGCGCGGCCGGATCGGGCCCCGCCTTGCCTTAAACTCTGGGTTTTTCAGCGCCTGTCGTCCATGTCCGCCGCATCACCCGCGAACGCCTCCGCCCTGTTCGACCTCAAGAGCGCCTCGCTCTCTCTGGAAGCCTTCCTGCTCAAGACCGGGAACATCCAGGCCCTGAGTCAGGCCATGGCGGAACGCTTTGGCGACACCCCCGATTTCTTCAGCCATGACCCGGTGGTCATCGACCTGACGCATCTGGCCAGCCTGGATGCCACCGTCAATTTCGAAGCGCTGATCCAGCTGCTCACCAGTTTCAAGCTCAAGCCCGTGGCCGTGCGCGGCGGCACCGTCAAACAGACCGCGGCCGCGCTGGAAGCCGGGTTGAGTGAAGCACCCGATGGCCATGCTGTCGCTGCGCGCGTCGAAACCGTGGTGCAGGAAGTCATCAAGGAAGTCGTGCGCGAAGTGCCGGTCGAGGTGCGCGTGGAAGTGCCCACCTCGGTGCCCACCATGGTCATCGACAAGCCCCTGCGCTCGGGTCAACAGATTTACGCCAAGGGTGGCGATCTGGTCATCATGGCCATCGTGAACCATGGCGCCGAAGTCATTGCCGACGGCAACATCCACGTGTACGCCCCGCTGCGCGGCAAGGCGATCGCCGGCGCCAAAGGCAACACCCAGGCCCGCATTTTTTCGACCTGCATGGAGCCCGAACTGCTGTCCATTGCCGGTACCTACCGCACCACAGAAAACCCGCTGCCCGCCAACATCAAAGGCAAGCCCGCCCAGATCCGTCTGGAAGGCGAGCGCCTGGTTTTCGACCCGATTCAAATCTGAGGCCCAGGCCTCAACCAGACTTACCTGAAAGGACAGCCATCCATGGCCAAGATCATCGTGGTGACCTCCGGCAAAGGGGGCGTTGGCAAGACGACCACCAGCGCCAGCTTCGCTTCCGGCCTGGCCCTGCGCGGGCACAAGACAGCCGTGATCGACTTCGACGTCGGTCTGCGTAACCTCGACCTCATCATGGGCTGCGAACGCCGCGTGGTGTATGACCTGATCAACGTGATCCACGGCGAGGCCAACCTGAACCAGGCCCTCATCAAGGACAAGCAGTGCGAGAACCTCTACGTGCTGGCGGCCTCGCAAACGCGCGACAAGGAAGCCCTGACGCAAGACGGCGTCGAGAAGGTGCTGAAAGACCTGGGCGAGATGGGCTTCGAGTACATCGTGTGTGACTCACCGGCCGGCATCGAAACGGGCGCGCTGATGGCCATGCACTTTGCCGACGAGGCCATCGTGGTGACCAACCCCGAAGTCTCCTCGGTGCGCGACTCCGACCGCATCCTGGGCATGCTCAACAGCAAGACCAAGCGTGCGCAAGACGGCGCCGAGCCCATCAAGGAACACCTGCTCATCACACGCTACAACCCCAATCGCGTGGAAGGCGGCCAGATGCTGTCGCTGGAAGACGTGCACGAGATCCTGCGCGTCAAGCTGATCGGCGTGATCCCTGAATCGGAGACCGTGCTGAACGCCTCCAACCAGGGCATCCCGGCCATCCACATGAAGGGCTCGGATGTCGCCGAGGCTTACAGCGACGTGATCGACCGTTTCCTGGGCCAGGACAAACCACTGCGCTTCATCGAAGCCGAAAAGCCCGGCTTCTTCAAGCGCCTGTTCGGAGGCAAGTAAGACCATGGGATTCCTGTCCTTCTTCCTCGGCGAAAAGAAGCAGACCGCCACGGTGGCCAAGGAGCGGCTGCAACTGATCCTGGCGCACGAGCGCAATGGTCGCAGCCACAGCCCCAGCTACCTGCCCGATCTGCAGCGCGAACTGGTGGCGGTGATCTCGAAATACGTCTCCATCAATCCGGACGACATCAAGGTGTCCATGGAGCGCCAGGGCGACCTCGAGGTGCTTGAAGTCAAGATCGAGCTGCCCGAACCCGGTCGCTGATCCGCCACACCTCCCCGTGCCAGGGGATGGCTTCCAGTGCCGGTGCTCCTAGACTTGGACGATTAAACATCCAACATCACAGGAGACCGGCCTTGAAGTCCTTCATTGCACCGGCAGCAGCCATGCTCATCTGCCTGCTGGGTGAACTCGCAGCCGTCGCGCCAGCACATGCCCAGGCGGTTGACACCTGCGTGTATGAACGCGATACGGTCACCGTGTCTGGCGAAGTCCACCGCAAGCACCGCAAGGGTGCCCCGGACGACGAAGACAGCTATCTGCGTGGCCGCACCGATACCGCCATCATCCTCAAGTTGCAGCACGCCTTGTGCGTGATGCTGCCTGACGACGTCAACCTGGCGCTGCGCCCTCGCCGCATCCAGGAGTTGCAACTGGTCACCGATGAGCGCCTGCCGCGCTCATCCGAACGGATCAGGCGTTTTGAAGGCACGGTGCTGCTGGACCAGGACGGCAGCCATCAAAGGCCGGTGTTGCTGGAAATCAAACAGACGGACGAAGGCAACAAGCCTGTACGCAAACAACGCTGACCGGGGTCGCGAAGCGCCATTGTTGCAGTGCACAATAGGCGCCAGGGCAACATCCTCAACGTCGCCCATTTCAACGCGTCCAAGGAAGGTCAGCAGCCATGCGCTATGTCGTGTTCAACCAGAAAGGTGGCGTCGGCAAGTCCACCATCACCTGCAACCTCGCGGCCATCAGCGCGAGCCAGGGCATGCGCACCCTGGTCATCGACCTGGACCCGCAGGGCAACTCCACGCAGTACCTGCTGGGCGCACCTCAGGAAGATGCCGAGGTCAGCGCCGCCGAGTTCTTCGACCAGACGCTGAAGTTCAGCGCGCGCCCCAAAGGTGCCGGCGACTACACGGTTGAAACGCCGTTCGAGAACCTGCACCTGATGCCCTCGCATCCCAGCCTGGATGAGCTGCATGCCAAGCTGGAGTCGCGCTACAAGATCTACAAGCTGCGTGATGCGCTGGCCGATCTGGCCGACGAATACGAGCGCATCTACATCGACACGCCCCCTGCCTTGAACTTCTACACACGCTCGGCACTGATCGCCGCGCAAGGCTGCCTCATCCCGTTCGACTGCGACGATTTCTCGCGCCGAGCCCTCTACACCCTGCTGGACAACGTGCAGGAAATCCAGGCTGACCACAACGAAGACCTGAAGGTGTCGGGCATCGTGGTCAACCAGTTCCAACCCCGTGCGTCCCTGCCCCAAAAACTGGTACAAGAGCTGATCGACGAGGGCCTGCCGGTCCTGCAGCCCTATCTGAGCGCATCGGTCAAGGTCAAGGAATCGCATCAACAGGCCAGGCCCATGATCCATCTGGATCAGCGTCACAAGCTCACGCTTGAAATGGTGGCATTGCACGATGCCCTGGGTCGATAAATAGTCGCCGACATCACAACATTGCGTGACATTTGTATCGATATTTTTACAACACCACCTCGCGGGGGGTGCTAGGCCAGATCCCCTGATCAGGGATAGCGGGAAGCTTGTACATCGGTCATGCTTGAACTCAGGCATCAGTCTTGCGCCATGCGCAATTTTGATGTCATGTGTACCTGTCACCGGCGGTCGGGACGGGGCACGCTGGCGTTGACTGAAACTGACCGCCAGGCAAGCCACCAGCAAGGGGGCAGTCAGTCAACAAGTCTGTAGTTCAAGGCTTCAATATGACAGACCCCAAGCTGACCCACGACCTCGCTGAGCATGCCGAGCAGGCCACGACTCAGCTCCTGCCTTTTCGCATCAGAATCGCCAGCAGCGACGACGACATTCGCCGCGCGGTCGCTGTCCGAACCCAGGCCTATGGTCGGCATGTGCCCGGCATGGAAGAGGTGCTCAAGGACCCGGAGCCCGACGACGACCGGGATGACGCCGTCGTGCTGATTGCCGAATCAAAGGAAGACGGTCAGGTGCTGGGCTCCATGCGCGTCATCACCAATGCGCTGCATCCCTTGCACCTCGAGCATGAACTTGCCCTGCCTGCGGCCCTGCAAGGCCGCAAACTGGCCGAAGCCTGGCGCCTGACCGTGCTCAACAGCGAGCCCGCCAGAATGGTGGCGCCGGCCCTGTACAAATCGCTCTACCAGATGTGTGTGTGCAGCAGCGTGGACTATGTGCTGGTGGCCGCCCGCCCGCCAGTGAACCGGATCTACCGCGCCATGCAGTTCAAAGATGCATTAAACGGGGGAAAATTCGCCTTATCCAATACTTTGAATATTCCTCACGGGCTTTATTATTTGCCCACTCGCGAAGCCTTCACTTTGTGGCGAACCGCCAAGTGGCCGCTTTATCCATTCATGGCTTTGACATGCCATCCGGATATTGAAATCGACTTCGACGTGGTCCGTCGTCGATTTCAGTCCCTGCCAGCGATGAATGGAGGTGCGATACACAGCAACCTCACCATCTGACCACCATGCACCGCACAACACGCTCGCTATTGATACCATCAGCCCGGCCAGCCCTGGAAACTCTCCAGCAAGCCCGCGGGTCTCATTTTCTTCCCGACAAGGTTTGACAGAAAGCGTCACATCACCTGCGATGGGCTACCAATTGTGCCCGATCGCCGGATATAGTGCGCTTTCGATCTGATTTCCGGCAAACCCGGAAAATGGATGGCACTGTGTCATGGGAACTGTTGAGGAGCGACTGATGCGTGTTGCCGCACTTTCCAAACTGCTTCGTTTTTTAGGACACCGGGGTTTCGCCAATCAGAAACTGGAGCAGGAGTTCCTGCTGAGCTTTCGCTCATACGGTGTACGGTTCCTATATATATCGGCCATGGTCGCTGCGGCCTGTTTTCTGGCCTTTTGGCTGGTCAATGGCCTGCTGGGGCACCATGATGCGCTGGACCCCATCCAAATCACACGGCTGACGGTTTCCCTGTGCTTTCTGGTATTTGGCCAATTTGTGCAGCATTTCAAATCGTTCTTTGCCCGCCACTATTCGGCAACTTTTTCGATTTTCGTGTGCCTGAGCACCCTCGCCACGGGCTACATCGCCCAGCGCGGGCAGGTTGGCGTCAGCACGATATCTGCATACTGGACCATCACCACCGCCATGGTGCTGGCCACGTTCATGACTTATGGCTTCGCCCGCCTGCAGGCCCTCAATACCCTGCTGCTGGGCGGTTTCATGATGATGGTGGCCATGACGTTTGCCGCCATGGCCCCCTCCTACGATCCGCAGGGCTACCAGCGCATGGTGATCCACCTGACCGCGGCCAACGTGCTGGGTTACATGCTGTACCGGTTCTCGATGGCACGTGAGCGCAAGCTGTTTCTGCAGTCCAAGCGCAAGAATCACGTGGCCGAACTGCGTCGCATGAAGGAACAGGCCGAAGCGGCCGACCGCGCCAAGACCGCCTTCCTGGCCAACATGAGCCACGAGATCCGCACCCCCATGAACGGCGTGATCGGCGCTCTGAGCATGCTCAATGTGGACAACCTCACCGAGCGCGACCGCCTGTTCGTCAAGTCGGCCAGGGACTCGGCCAAAAACCTGCTGGACATCCTCAACGAGATCCTGGACTTCGCCAAACTCGATGCCCACAAGGTTCGCCTGGCACCCACCCACTTCGACCCACGCGACACCATCGTCACAGCCGGCGAATCGTTCCGTGCCGCGGCCTTGCAAAAAGGCATTCAGATCCGGTGCGATGTGGCTGGTGTCCCGCTGGACGTCAAATCGCTCATGGCCGACGAAGGCAAGCTGCGCCAGGTGCTGCTCAATCTGATCAGCAACGCGGTGAAGTTCACGCAACAAGGTGAGGTGATCGTGTCCGCCACGGTGACCCCGATCGACAAGGACAGCGCCTTGCTGATCATCGATGTCTCCGACACCGGCATGGGCATTCCCGAAACCGCCCTGGAGCGCCTGTATCAGCCCTTCTACCAGGTCGAATCCGGCACCACACGCAGCCATGGCGGAACTGGCCTGGGCCTGGCCATCTGCAAGCAGATCGTCGAGGAAATGGGCGGCAAGATCAGCACCCGCAGTTCGCTGGGCGTGGGCACCACCTTCGAGATCCGGCTGGAAGTCCCCTACAGCACGACTGACCTGAGCAAGCCTGAGCACGATGGCGATCACATGACCTTCAGGGATTCGCTGCCACCGGAAGACCAGGACTGGAAACTGTCGGGCGAAGTCCTGCTGGTGGAGGACAACGAGGTCAACGCCTTCATTGCCTCGATGACCCTGGAAAGCCTGGGCGTGTCATGCCAGCTTGCCCGCAATGGCGAAGTAGCGGTGCAGATGTTCAGGGAGCAGGCTTTCGATGTGGTCCTGATGGACTGCGAAATGCCCATCATGGATGGCTATGAAGCGGTCCGCCAGATCCGTGTCATCGAATCGGAAGACACGGCGCGAGAGCGCACACCGGTGGTGGCCCTCACCGCGCACGCCCTGACGGGCGACCGCGAAGCCTGTCTGGAACGGGGCATGGATGACTACCTCACCAAGCCCTTTGACCGCCACATGCTGGCCGTGACGCTCAGCAAATGGCTGCCAATGACCGCGTCTGCCACGGCCACCAGCGCCTGATTCGTCAGGCGCCGCCCAGGAAGTCGGCCTTGCCGATCTCCACGCCACCATGGCGCAACAGGTTGTAGGCCGTGGTCGTGTGGAAGTACAGATTGGGCAGAACCCACCCCGTCAGGTAGGCCTGGCCCTTGAACTCGAAGGTGCGTGAGGGAAAGCTCAACACGATATCGGCGTCTTCCTTGCCGTCAATCTGTGCGGGCTGGATGGTCTTGAGGAAGGCCACGGTCTTGTCGAGACGAGCCTGCAGTTCTGCAAACGTCGTTTCGTTGTCCTCGTACTTGGGCATGTCGATGCCCGCCAGGCGTGCCGCGCCGCCCTTGACCGTGTCCGAGGCGATCTGCACCTGCCTGATCAAGGGGAACATGTCGGGGTAGATTCGGGCAGTCAGGAAGGCGTTCGGATCAATCTTGCGCGCCTCGCAATGGGCAGCGCCCTTGGCCAGAATGGCGGCCAGGTTGTTGAGGGTGTGGATGGCCACCGGGATGAAGGCCGAGTACATGGACAGGCTCATGATGCTTCCTCATTGTGTTGGGGTGGCGCTTTGTACATCCAACAGCGCCTCGCTGCTCAAGTGCGCTTGAATAGGCCCATGAGCTTGCTGCCCACCGTGACCACGGCCAGCACGATGGCGCCAGCTGCGATACCTGCAAGCGCATCAAGCAGCACAGGTGTCACGTATGCGAGGACGCCGCCGATGGCGGGCACGCCGTGTGCGGCATGTTCCACCGCGTCTACGACCTCATGTGCACCGGGCAGGCCATGCAGCAGAATGCCGCCCCCCACGAGGAACATGGCCGCGGTCCCCACGACAGACAGCGTCTTCATCATCACCGGCGCCGTGGCCAGCAAGGCGCGCCCCATGCCGCGTCGCGCCGCCGGCAAGGCGCCCTGCCCGCCCATCTGGCTGAAGTACAGGCCCACATCGTCCATCTTCACGATGGCCGCCACCAGGCCGTAGACGCCCACCGTGATCGCCAGGGAGACGCCACTGAGCACCATGATCTGGTTCATCAAAGGGGCTTCTGCCACGGTACCCAGGGTGATGGTCACGATTTCGGCCGACAGGATGAAATCGGTGCGCACGGCGCCTTCGATCTTGTCCTTCTCGAAAGCCACCATGTCCACTTCGGCATCGGCCAGCGCGTGGGCCAGCGCCTCACGGTGAACCTCTTCCTCGTGGTCATCGCCGTGCAGGAAAGGATGCGCGAGCTTTTCGACACCTTCAAAGCACAGATAGGCACCGCCGGCCATCAACAAGGGCGTCACAGCCCAGGGCATCAACGCGCTGATGGCCAATGCAGCGGGCACCAGGATCACCTTGTTGCGCACCGACCCCTTGGCCACGGCCCAGACCACCGGCAGTTCACGCTCGGCGCGGATACCGGCGACCTGCTGGGCATTGAGCGCCAGATCGTCTCCCAGCACGCCGGCCGTCTTCTTGGCGGCCACCTTGGCCATGACGGACACGTCGTCGAGGACGAGCGCAATGTCGTCGAGCAATACCAGGAGGCTGGATACAGCCATGATGTGGACTCCCTTGAATTCATCGCCTGCGTGGCCGATTGGTGACCACAGGCAAGGCGTGAATGTTAACGGCTGAGCGGCCGTCGGGAGGAATCAAGCCGGATCAGGCTGACTCGAAAATGTCGCGCAGTTCTTCTTCCCAGGCCATCTGCTCGTCCACGCTGACCTGCAGCCACTCCATGGCGCCGGCACCGTGCGACTTCCAGTCCACATCCTGCTCCAGGCCTTCGTGACGGCGCATGTAGTAATCCGCCAGCAGGCCCATGGACACCAGGGTGTTGACCTCCGACTTGGCACCCTTTTCCTTGAGGATTTCCAGATCGTGGTGCAGGCGAATGGCGGCGGTCACGGAGGGCGACAGGCGCCACACGCGGGCCACCAGGGCACCCACCACCGCATGATCGGTCTTGTGGTTGGCGTTTTCCGTCTCGATGAACGAGCGATCAATGCGCGCGTGGGCCTCGATCAGGGTACCGAGATAGCCGCGCACGCTTTGCGCCATCACGGCCATGCCCACGTGGCAGAACAAGCCATAGGTGTGCGCCAGATCGGTGGACACACCAGGCAGCTTGCCCGCCATGAAGGCCATGGCCAGGGCCCGCTTGGTGCAGCGCTCCCAGAAGCGCAAAAGGTGTTTGGAATTGACCTTGATGGCACGGCGCGCCAGAAAGCCGATCATCACCGCGGCCGTGTTTTCCAGGCCCAGTCGGTTCATGGCCTGACCGATGGTCTGCGCGGGCTGGCCACCTGCGGCGTACAAAGGGCTGTTGGCCGCACGAAGCAAGGCGGCCGACATGGCCACGTCACTGGTGGCGATGTGCGCCACCTCGTTGAGGTCGGGCTCATCTTTGGCCATGGCGTTCTGCAGGCGGGTCAGCAATGCAGGACATGGCGGGATCTGGATGTCATGCAGGGGGCCGTTTTTCCTGGCCTTGTCCAACTCCGTGAGGATGTCATCGATGCAGGTAGGCTCGGTGGCGGTGGTCATGGCGGCAGACGTGGGAACGATGGGTTTTTATCGGACAGCCCACCCCATTCTTGAGCCCTGTTTCAGGGTGAAATTGGCGACAATTTCAGGGTCAGACCCACGGGTGTCATCGTGAAGGACATCACTTCTGCGGCCTCGCTCCCGTCGGGCGTATCCACGGCGTCAATGCGAAACTGACTGAGCAAGGTGGCGAGCGCCAGTTTCATTTCGACCAGGGCCAGGTAGCGGCCCGGGCAAACACGCGGGCCGGCGCCGAATGGCGTGGACACCCGCTTGGCGCTGCTCGCCTGCGCCGCATCGGCATCCAGCCAGCGCTCAGGGACAAATCTTTCGGGATCCGGGAAGTAGGTGGCGTCCATCGCGTCATGGCGTGACACGCACCAGATCATGGTGTCCTTGGGTACCGCCACATCGGCCACCACGGTGTCGCGCAAGGCTTGCACCACGCGAAACGGCGCCACCGGCTTGAGGCGCATGGTTTCGTGGCACACGGCTTCCAGATAGGGCAGTTGCGCCATGTGGTCCATGGTGAGCATCGAGAGATCCACGCCGACCACATCCCTGGCTTCTTGCTGTGCTTTTTGAAAGACCTCCGGATTGCGGTGCAGCAGGTAGATCGCCCAGGCCAGGGTATTGGCGGTTGTGTCTTCGCCGGCCAGCAACATGGTCATGACATTGCCCGCCACATCGTCATCGGTCACGCCGCTGTCGGGCTGGTCTGCGGCCGCGATCATGGCCTCCAGGAGGTTGGTCGGCTGGGCCACGCGAGCCGGGTCGTCACGCATGCGCTGGCGCGCCTGGGCGATGAAATCCGCGATGGCCTTGCTGACGATGGTCAGGCTGTGCGCCAGTTCGCGGTCCTTGGCGCGCTTGAACCAGCGCCAGTACGGCACCAGCGCATTGACCCGGCTGAACAGCGCCGGGAAGATCTTGTCCAGATGGTGCTGGATGATGTCCTCGTCGGACTCCAGCGTGTTGGTCTCCGCGCCGAAGGCCAGGCCCGCGATGGCGTCCACCGTGAAGCGCATCAGGTCGGCTTGCAGATCGATGGGCTGTTGCGCCGTGGCTGCCTTGATCCAGCGAGCCTGCAAGCGCCTCGACACGCTCAGCAGCAAGGGGAAATAGGCCCGCACGTGGCTGGGCGAAAACGCCGACATCACCATGCGGCGCTGGGCGTACCAGACGGCCCCTTCTGCATTGAACACACCGGGGTGCAGACCCATCTCCCGCACGAGCTGGTCGAGCTTGGCAGGCCGCCTGAAGCCCTCGGGGCGATCACGCATCACCGTGTTGATGAGGTCGTGATCGCGCAGCACCAGCACCTTGGCCGGGCCCAATCTGGCCTTGAAGATCGGGCCATAGGCCTTGGCCCAGTCCTCCAGATCGATGTGGATCTGGTTGAGCTGGATCTGCAAGGCATTGCCCACGATGGGCCAGGCCTTGGGGCCAGGCAGATCGGCCCATTGGCGCAACGGCGCGGCATGGCTGCTGGTGATGCTCATTGACGCCTCTCTTGAACCGTGGATGGGGCAGGAAGGCGCACATTGTGTACCTGAGATGCGGCCGAATACGTACACTGGCGCCCCGGTTGTTCCCTAGGTTTTTCTCTCATGGCCATCCTGCTGGCGCCCATGGAGGGTTTGCTGGACTTCGCCTTGCGCGATGTCCTGACCCGCGTGGGCGGCATAGACCGTTGCGTCTCCGAATTCATACGCGTGACCGACACGCTGCTGCCGGCCCGCGCCTTCCTGCGCGTGGTGCCCGAGCTTCGCGATGGCAGCCGCACGCCGGCGGGTGTGCCCGTACGCGCCCAACTGCTGGGCTCGGATCCCGTTTGCCTGGCTGACAACGCTGCACGGCTGGCCGAACTGGGCTCTGCCGGCATCGATCTGAACTTCGGCTGCCCGGCCAAGGTGGTCAATCGCCACGGCGGTGGCGCGGCCTTGCTCCAGGAGCCTGAACTGCTGCACCGCATCCTGACGGCGGTGCGGCAAGCGGTGCACGACGACGTGCCGGTGTCGGCCAAGATGCGCCTGGGCTTTCACGATGACGATCTGGCCGAAGACTGCGCCCGCGCCATCGAGGCGGGTGGCGCCGACGAGTTGGTGGTGCACGCCCGCACCAAGGCGCATGGCTACCGCCCCCCGGCCTATTGGGACCGCATCGCCGACATCCGGACCAGCGTGCGCATCCCCGTGGTGGCCAATGGCGAGATCTGGACCGTGGATGACGCACGCCGCTGCCTGGAGGTATCAGGCTGCACCGACATCATGCTGGGGCGAGGCATCGTGGTGGACCCAGGCCTGGCACTGGCCATCCTGATCGATCAGGGCTTGCCCATCGCAGGCCAGGCCCAACCTGACTGGCCCAGCCTGCAGCCTCTGCTGGGCTACTTCTGGGAGCTGATCCTTGCTCACGTCGAGCCGCGTGCCCGCACGGGCCGCATGAAGCAGTGGCTCAACTACATGCGCAAGCGCCACCCTGAGGCGCAAGAGGCCTATATGCAGATCCGCACATTGACCGACTCACGCCTGGTGGACCCGATCGTGCGGGCCTGGGTGGGTGACGCCGCCCTGCCTGCGACTCAGTCCGCCTGGACCATTTCGGAAGACTGACCCAGCACCCAGGCCACGGCCACCCCGCCCGCCAGGTAGCTGCGCGTTTTGACCAGGGGGCTGTCGCGGAAGACGGCGCCATTGAGGTTGTCATAGCGCATGAAGGCGCCCACCCAGGTCTTGTCGAAACGCTTGCTCAGGCCGGCCACGAACTGCGCGCCGGAATAGCCCGCCGTGGCTTTGTAGGCCGGCCGCTCGGCCGTGGCGTACCGGGGTGCCACGTCGTAGAAGTAGGCATGGCGCCGCGTGGTGGCATAGATGGGCCCCGTCAGCATGGTGAGGTTCCAGCCTGACAAGCCCGCCACGTTGCGGATATCGAGATTGAGGTTCGGGCTGGCCTGCCAGCCGTCGCTGCCCACCTCATTGCCCAAGGTGATGCCGTAAGTCACCGGCACACGCATCTTCAAACGCACGCGGTCGCCCTCGGACTTGTAGAAATGCACCTCCAGCGCCGGCCCGATCTCGATCGCGCCTGCCAGGCTGGGCATGCCGCGACGCGCCTGATTCTTCACGCTGGAGACGGGGATGCTGCCATTGAGCCCCAGATCCACGTGCGCCGAAGGCCCGAGGTCGATCAGTTCAGCACGCGCCCCCTGCCTGTCTGCCTTGATCCAGTCGCCCCGGTAAACCAGGTAAGGAATCGGGAAAGCATAGGCGCGAGACTCGTCCGATCCCCGGTAATCGGGAAAACTCATGGCGGCAGCGCCGACGCCCAACTCCCACTTGGGCTTTTCTTCAGCCTGCGCTGACACAACCAGGCCGCACAAGAGCAGCGTCCACACACGTTTGAACATCCCGGGCACTCCATTTGAATGATGGCGTGCATTCTGACATTCAGAAGCAAGCACAATTGCTGGTTTGCACATCTGCGCGGCCCCAGCCCAGGAAAGAGAACACACCGATGGCCATCAACTGGTTCCCCGGTCACATGAACGTGACCAAGAAAGCCATCATCGAACGCATGAAGGAAATCGACGTCGTCATCGAGATGCTCGATGCACGGCTGCCGGGCTCCAGCGCCAACCCCATGCTGGCGGAGCTGACCGGCACGCGCCACAAGCTCAAGATTCTCAACAAGCAGGATGTCGCCGACCCCGAGCGCACGGCCGCGTGGCTGGCCTGGTACAACGCCCAGGAAGGCACGCAGGCCATCGCGCTGGATGCCAGCGACACCGCCCCGGCCCAACGCCTGATCAAGGCCTGCCGGGAACTGGCCCCCAATCGCGGCGGCATGGCCAAGCCCTTGCGCGTGCTGATCTGCGGCATCCCCAACGTGGGCAAATCCACCCTGATGAACACCCTGGTGGGCAAGAAAGCGGCCAAGACGGGCGACGAAGCCGGCATCACCAAGATCGAACAGCGCATCAACCTGGCCAGCGATTTCTACCTGTTTGACACGCCGGGCATGCTGTGGCCCAAGATCACCATCGAGCAAGGTGGCTACAACCTGGCGGCCAGCGGCGCCGTGGGTCGCAACGCCTACGACGAGGAAGAAGTGGCCCTGGAACTGCTGGCCAGACTGAAAGGGCCTTACGCCGCTTTGCTGGCCGCGCGCTACAAGCTCGAGGATGTGGCCGGCATCCCTGCCCTGCATGACGATGTGCTGCTGACCGAGATCGGCCGCAAGCGCGGCGCCGTGATGACGGGTGGCCGCGTCAACCTGCAAAAGGCGGCTGAGATCGTGCTCAACGACTTCCGCAGCGCCATCCTGGGACGCATCACGCTGGAAACGCCGGCGGAATTCGCGCAGTGGGCCGCCGTAGCAGAGGAGGCCGAAGCAGAACGCCAGCGCAAGAAGGCCGCCCGACTGAACAAGAAGGGCAGCGGCCGACGCCAGGATGACGAAGACGATCAAGAAGACTGACACAGGAGCCCCCATGCACACGCCCATCCTTTCCGTGATCCGCATGCTGAGCATGGCCATCGCGCTGACCTTTGCTGGCACCGCACAAGCGGCAGGCAGCAAGCCCTTCGACTACTACGTGCTGAGCCTGTCGTGGTCACCCACCTACTGCCTGATGCACAGCCAGGACAAGAACCAGTGTGGCAAAGGCTATGGCTTTGTCCTGCACGGACTGTGGCCGCAGTACAAGGCTGGTGGCTACCCTCAGTTCTGCCAGACGACCGAAACCTTGAGCCGCGACGCCATCATCTACGGCGTCAGCCTGTTTCCCAGCCCATCGCTGATCCGGCACGAGTGGGACAAGCACGGCACCTGCAGCGGCCTGAGTGCACTGGCCTACTTCAAGACGGCGGACCAGGCCCTGGCCAGCATCCACGTGCCCTCATCCATGCAAGCCCCGGTCAAGCCCCTGTTCATGCCGGCCAAGGCCATTGCCTCGGCCATCCAGCAAGCCAACCCCACGCTGCCCGCCAACAGTGTGGCCGTGAGTTGCAGCGGGCCGGAGTTGTCTGAAGTGCGCGTGTGCATGAGCAAGGACCTGAAGGCCATGGCCTGCGGCAAGGGCGTGAGCACGTCTTGTCGCAGTGGCAACATACGCATCCCATCGGTGCGTTGAGCCAGTTGAATGGCGTCCATGGCTGACACCTGCTATCAACCCAAGGGCATCGTGCCCACAGCCGAACAACTGGCCATCCAGTTGGGTCGGCACAAACGCGTGATCGTGGAGGCCAATGCGGGCGCGGCCAAGACCACCACGCTGGCCTTGCGCCTGGCCCAGGCGCTCGAGCGCGGCGCGGAACCGGAGCGCATCCTCGCCCTCACCTACACGGATGCCGCCGTACAGGCCATGAAACAGGCGCTGGAGCGCATCGGCCTGCCGGCCGCCATGCGCAACCGCATCAAGATCCGCACCTTCGATGACTTCTGTCGCGCCCGCCTGCAGCATGTCGAAGGCGGCAACGTGCATCACTACGACACACCCGAACAGCTCAAGCCCTACGTGCTGCAAGCCATCGAGCGCGTGATGTCCAACCCGGACGAACGGCATGCGGACGAGTTCGCCGTCGATGGCAGCGGCGAGGCCATGGTCGAGGGCTTGCTGCAGGCTTTTGCACGGCTCAAAGGCACCTTGCAGTGGTTCCTGGAAGCCGGTGAGCAGGTGCTCACGCCTGATCTGGCCAACGAACTGGGCTTCGATTACCTGACGTTGCGGGCCTTCTGGGCCTACGAGATCCTGCGACGTGGCGGCCACCCGGATCACCCGGCGTTTCGCGCCCTGCATGACGCCACCTACGACCTGGCCTGCCTGCTGCTGGATGACGAAGCCTTCGTGGACCTGCCGCAACCTCTGGCCATGGGCCTGCATCTGATCCTGGTCGATGAGATGCATGACACCAACCGGGCCATGTTCACGGTGTTGCGCCATCTGTTGCTTCAGAACCCGCAAACGGCTTTTGTGGGGGTAGGCGACCGGGATCAGGTCATCCACGCAGTCGCGGGGGCCGATGCCGGCTTCATGGGCGACACCTTCGATCGCGAGATCGGCCAGGCCGAGAGACTGCCGCTGACGGCCTCGTACCGATTCGGCGCCAGGCTGGCGGCATCGGTCAGCAGGCTGTCGAACAAGCGCTATGACTCGCTGAGCAGCATGGCCACCGACATCCAGGTGGTCGGCTATGACGACATCCGGGATGCGCACCGGCACATCATCGAGCTGATCCAGCAAGGCGTTGGCTTGGGCCCCAAGGCCACGCGAAGCGACCTGGCCATCCTCCTGCGCCAGCCGCATCAATCCGTGGCGCTGGAGAACCACCTGCTCGACAAGGGTGTGGACTACCGCACCAGCGGCTTCGACACCTACCTGATGCGCCCCGAAGTGCTGTTCGTGCGTGGCCTCATCGCCTGCGCGCGCAACAGCTTTGCCGGCATCGAGCGCATCGAGACGCGCATGCGGGTGCTGCAGGCCATGCTGACCTTTGCGGGCTCCCATGTCGAGAGCGCACAGGACACGGCAGAAGAACGCGCCAAGGACCAGCACGAGGCCATCAAGAGCGTGGCGCACACGCCCGAACTGGTGGAGGTGTTCCTGGAGAACCAGATCCTGCGCAATGCAGGCAAGGCCGCGCGTCATCAACTGGAAGCGGCCATCGACATCGCCAGCACCAATGCCACGGATGTGCTGCTGGAGCGCTTTGTGGCGGCCCTGTCGCCGCAGACACTGGCCGCACGCGTGATGGTGCAACGCAGCGACATCGCGCAGGTCAGTGCCAACATCCAGGGCCTGATTGCATCAGCGGCCACGTATGACCATGTCGAATCCTTCTTTCGCGCCATGAACGAGCGCGAGATCAGGCAACAGGGCATGCGCGGCAAGGACTGCATCGTGCTGTCCAGCATCGAAGCGGCCAAGGGTCTGGAGTTCGATCACGTCATCCTGCCGGGGCTCAACAAGGGCGAATTCGCCATCGGCGGCAACACCACCGACAACCGCAACCTGCTGTATGTGGGCATGACGCGCGCCCGCCAGCGTCTCACCATCCTGTGCGACCGCCAGCGCCCCAGCCAATACCTGGTGGATGCCGGGCTGATCTGAGGCCGTTCAGGCTTCTGGCAGCAAGGCTCGCGCCCCCAGGATCAGGGCCGCAAACATCGACAGCAGCTCGTCAGTCAAGGCGGCCACGGAAGGCGGCGTGTCACCCATGAGCCACTCGCACATCAGCTCGTTGACCGCGCCCACCATGGCCAGGCAGGACAGGCTGTAATCCCGTTTCGGCAGCAAGCCGCTCTGGGCCATGGCATGGGCATAAGCCTCGATCAGGCCCGCGAATTCGTGGATGACCTCGCGGCGACGGCGGGCCATGTCGGCACTCACCCCCACCACTTCGACACAGGCCAGCCGCGCGTGGCGCGCGTCGTCCGTGTAGGCGCGCACAAAGGCGCGAATGGCTTCGTTGATCAGCTCGGACGGCGTCAAGCCAGGGGTCTGTAGCGCGGCTTGGACCTGGCTGCGGGCATGCGCCACCACCTGCTCGTAGATCGCCAGCAAGAGCGCCTCGCGGGTGTCGAACTGTTCGTAGAAGTGCCGCGGCGTGACCCTGGCCTCCGCGCAAATGGCATCAATGCGGGTGTGCTGGAAGCCCTGCGTGCAAAACAGTGTCAGGCCGGCTTCCATCAGACGCTGGCGTCGCTCCAACAACAGTTCGTGCGCACTGCGCCCCCCGTAACCACGCCGCGCCACCCGAGGTTCAGCCTCAGGCTCGACCATTGGTTTGCGGGATGAGCGGCGCATGCTTGCAATCAGGAAATTTTTCTTTCCTTATACTAACACCATCGACATGCTCGCAGGAGTCGCCATGAAGCCAAGCCGTGTTCCATCTCGCGCCCTGTGCAGCCTGGCTGTGGCGTGCAGCGCGCTCGCGACGGCGCCCTTGAGCGCATGGGCAGCCACCACGTCGGCAACGACCACTGCGTCCGCGCATGGCGCCGAGGCCAGCATGGAGGAGTCCGAAGCATTTGTCCAGAAGTTCAAGGCCGGCACCCTGCAGGCCATGAGCGACGAGCAACTGATCAAGACCTTCACCCAGCTCGCCCCGCAGACCTACTCCGGCTATCTGGATGTGGGTCTCAAGCCACTCAACGAGTACGAGTTGTGGATGAAGCGCGAAGAGCGTCTGGGTGGCACATGGACCAGCCAGCCCTTCGTCAACTACATCAAATACCGCCACAAGCCCCGTCAGGTCTACATGAAGTGGCTCAAGGACAGCCCGAAGTCCGGCCAGGAAATCATCTACGACGAGACCAGGCGCAAGGACGCCAGCTATGGGCACCTGGGTGGGCTGTTCAATGTCACCTCGATGTGGACGGCCATTGACGGCGCCATGGCCAAGGGCAACTCCAATCACACCGTGCGTGATCTGGGCATGCAGTCCGTGGTGGCCATCCTCGTTGACAGCTACAAGATGCGCCTCAAGGAAGGCCTGCCCACGGCCCCCAATCAGATCGAGGTGGCCCGGATCAACGGTGAGCGCACCGTTGCCCTGACCTGGGTGACACCCGCCGGTATGACGGGTGCCTATGCAGCCAAGTCCAAGGTCTATGTGAACCTCCAGCAACCCTGGGTGCGCATGATCGAATCGTGGAACGAACGCGGCGAGATGATCGAACGCATCAGCTTTGACAAGGTCGTGCCCGCCACCTTCACCGACGCCGATTTCGACCCGAAGAACAGCAACTATGCGTTTTGATCGCTGAAGGCGCCAACTTGGGCTCCGGGCATGTGATGATTCGCCCCACAAAGACCAAAGAGAACAACATGGCCCTCCCCCAAGACAACATCAGCATGGCGCTGTTTTGCGACTTCGAAAACGTCGCCCTCGGCGTGCGCGACGCCAACTACGAGAAGTTCGACATCAAGCGCGTGCTGGAGCGCCTGCTGCTCAAAGGCAGCATCGTGGTCAAGAAGGCCTATTGCGACTGGGAGCGCTACAAAGGCTTCAAGGCCGCCATGCACGAGGCCAACTTCGAGCTGATCGAGATCCCGCATGTGCGGCAGTCCGGCAAGAACTCGGCCGACATCCGCCTGGTGGTGGACGCACTGGACCTCTGCTACACCAAGTCCCACGTCAACACCTTCGTGATCATCTCGGGTGACTCCGATTTTTCGCCGCTGGTATCCAAGCTGCGCGAAAACGCCAAGTACGTGATCGGCGTGGGCGTGAAGAACTCCACCTCCGACCTGCTGATCGCCAACTGCGACGAATTCATCTTCTATGACGACCTGGTGCGCGAAAGCCAGCGCCAGGCCGCACGCCAGGGCAACCGCGACCAGCCCCAGCAGCGCCGTACGCCTGAGGAAGACCGCCGTCGCCGCGAAGAGATGGACCTGCGCCGCACCAAGGCCGTCGAGATGGCCGCAGAGACCTACGAAGCGCTCGTCACCGACCGCGACGAAGGTGGCCGCGTCTGGGCCTCGGTGCTCAAGGAAGCCATCAAGCGCCGCAACCCCGGCTTCAACGAGAACTACTACGGCTTCCGCACCTTCGGCAATCTGCTGGAAGATGCCCAGCAGCGTGGTTTGCTGGAGTTCGGTCGCGATGAAAAATCCGGTGCCTATGTGTCGCGAGGCACAGGCAATGCGGCACCTCGCCTTGAACCATCCACGGTGAATGCGGCCGTGCCTGCCGACGTGCTGGACGCACCCAAGCCAGCAGCGCACCACCATGCACAGGATGCGGATGCCGCGCCCGCATCTCAGGCCGATGCAGAGGGCCAGGCGCCAGCCGCGGAAGACGAAGGCCAGCCCACACGTCAGCGTGGTCGCCAACGCAGCGGTGGCCGCCAGCCAGCGGCCAAGAATGCAGCGCGCAAGACGAGCCGCCGCAAGGAGGCCGCATCAACGTCTGCGGACCAGCAGCAAGAAGTGCAAGCCACGCCGGCACCGGCACCTGTCGCCTCGCCCGCAGAGCCCGCTCCCGCGCCGGCACCCGCTCGTGGCAGGAACTCCGAGCGCAAGGGCACACCAGCGAAGACGCAGAACAGCGAGCAACAAAGCGCTCCGGCAACTGCTCAAGCCCCCGCTTCAGCGCAAACCGAGGCCTCGTCCGACGAAGCCCCAGCCGCGCGCAAAAGCTCGTCCCGCTCGCGCCGCCCCCGCAAGCCCGCCGCCAAGAAAGCTGCGGCATGATCCCGACGGTGGCAGCATGATGTGTGAGCGATAGACGAGCCGACAAGGCCGCGTCACCGGACGCGGCTGCGGCTGAGGCTGGGACTGACTCGCGCGGCACTGAATCGGCGCCAGCGTGTGCGCCACCTCATCCCCCTTGATTGAACGCGCCTCGGTACAAGTCCCGATGCCGTCCGGATTTCACTGACTCATTATTGTTATATCGCATAACAATTTACCTGGAGTCAGATCATGTCCATCTCATCGCTTTCTCGCTGGGCCTCCGTGGCCGCCACCTTGTTGGCTGCCCTGAGCACCTCGGCCTGCTACGCCGCCACCTCCACCACCGCGAAGACGAAATACCCCATCGTGCTGGTGCATGGCATGGCGGGCTTCGACTCGATCATGGGGATCGACTACTTCTATCAAGTGCCTGATGAACTGCGCAAGAACGGCGCCACGGTGTTCGTGGCGTCCGTGTCATCGTTCAATGACAACGACGTGCGTGGCGAACAATTGCTCAAGCAGATGAAAGACTGGGCTGCGGCGAAGGGCTACACGAAGTTCAACCTGATTGCGCACAGCCAGGGTGGCCCCACCGCGCGCTATGTGCACGGCGTGGCCCCGGGCATGGTGGCCAGCATCACCTCGATTGGCTCTCCGCACGACCTCACCGCCATGCAGGCCGACAACACCCTGGGCGATCTGCTCACCAACTACAGCAAGGTGGTGGCGGCCATGGGCAGCGTGATCGGCTGGGCCTCGGGCAACAGCAAGCTGCCGCAGGACCCGGTCGCCTTGCAAGCATGGGCCGCCAACACCGCCGCCTTCAATGCGCGCTTTCCGGCGGGCAAACCCACCAGCTATTGCGGCGAAGGCGCCGAGAAGGTGGGCAACACCCTGTTCTACTCGGTCACTGGCAATCAGGCCGCCACCAACAGCTGGGACATCTCCGACGCCATCCTCAAGCAAGCGGGTGGCAGCACCCCGGGCGTGGCCACTGACGGCCTGGTGCCGGTCTGCGCCGCGCACTGGGGCAAGGTCCTGCGTGACGACTACCCCTGGAACCACCTCGATGAGATCAACCATGTGCTGGGCCTGATCGGCAAGGGCGCGCCTGATCCGGTGGCCTTCTATGTGCAGCAGGCAGCGCGGCTCAAGGCCAAGGGGCTGTAAGCCAGTTGCATGCAGCGACCAGTCAGCTGGTTTGCTTGAGCCAGTCGCGCGGTGACATGCCCACGCGCTGGCTGAACACACGTGACAGCGCCGATGGATTGGCATAGCCCAGTTCATCGGCAATCTGCTTGATGGACCGCCCGGCACGCAGCTGCGATTGGGCCAGGCTCAGGCGCCACTGCGTGAGGTAGTCAGCCGGGGTGTCACCCACCTCCTGCTTGAACAAGGCCGCGAAGGCGCTACGCGACATGCCGGCACACGCGGCCATGCTGGCCAGCGACCAGTTCTGTCCAGGCTGTTCCTGCATGGCCACCAGCGCCTTGGCCAGGCGGGGCTCCGACAGGCCATTGAGCAAGCCCGCACTGACGCCGCCCTCCTGCGGGTGATCCAGCAACCAGCGCAACAGTTGCAGCAGCAGGACCTCGAACAGGCGGTCTGCCAGCAATCGTTGCCCGCAGCGCACGCGCTCGGACTCGCCGAACAGCAAGGCCAGCGTGTGGCTCATCTCGCCCATCTGCGACAAGGGCAGGATCAGCAAGGGCGGCAAGGAGCGGGCCAGGGGATGCATGGCCCCGCCGTCAAAAGCCAGGGTCGCGCAGGTGAAGTCACTGCCTTCTTCGGGTGCGTTGTGAAAGTCATGCGCCAGCGGCCTCGGATAGAAGATCAAGGCGGGCTCGTTCACCTGCACCTTGCGTGGCGCCCCGCTGCGAGCCTTGTGCGTCACGGTCATGGTGCCACGGCGCATCACGTGCAGAAAGCCCAGGCCGGGCTCTGCCGCAAAGTGCGTGACGCCACACAAGGGCCCGTTGTGAAACAGATGTGCCCGCACGCTGAATCGCTCCAGCAGCGAAGACAGGCGATCCAGCGCAGGCGTTGCAGCAGGCTCCATCATGGACGATATGGTTTGTTTTGTGGACGAAATGAACCCCATGATACAAGCAAGGACGCGACACTTTCCTTCAGCACACCGATGTGCTCACGCCCACCAGGGCATCAACAGGCATTCAGCCAAGGAAAGGAAACACCATGTCTCGACTCCCACTGCACCACACCGCCCAAGCCCCTGCCCAGAGCCAGGCCCTGCTCCAGCAGATCCAGCAAGCCTTTGGCACCGTGCCCAATATGTTCAAGGCCGTGTCGAACTCGCCCGCCGCACTGCAAAGCATGTGGGGCTCGTTTGGCGCCCTGGGTGGCGGCAGCATTGATGCACAACTGGGCGAGCAGATTGCGGTGGCCGTCGCGGACCGCAATGCCTGCGAATACTGTCTGGCTGCGCACACGGCCCTGGGCCGCAAGGCCGGCGTGTCATCGCAGGACATGCAGGCCGCGCAACAGGGCGAATCGGCCAACCCGCGCACCGCAGCGGCCTTGCGCTTTGCCCTCAAGCTGGTCAACGACCGTGGCCAGGTGGCCGATCATGACGTGCAGGCACTGCGCGAGGTGGGCTTCAGCGATGGGCAGATCGTCGAGATCCTGGCGCATGTGGCGCTGAACCTGTTCACCAACTACGTGAACGTGGCCTTCGCCGTGCCGGTGGACTTTCCCGCCGTCCCGCTGAGTCGCCAGGCTTGAGCGCGTTGAAGCGCTGATTGGACTGACGGTCAGCGCCTCGTCGGAATGCGCCAGACGACGACCAGCCCGATGAGGGCCAGGCTCAGGATCAGCACCTGCAAGCCTGGCCTGCCTGCCAGGCGCCAGGCCGACAGACCGACCATGAGGGTCATCATCCCGCTGGCCAGCCACTTCACTTTCAGGGGCAGCGCATGGTGCGCTTCCCAGTCCCTCACCATCGGCCCCAGCCAGCGGTTGGACAACAACCAGGCGTGCCAGCGGGGCGAGCCCTTGGCAAAGCAGGCTGCCGCCAGCAACACGAACGGCGTGGTGGGCAAGCCCGGCAGGATGGCGCCCAGCACGGCCAGCCCCAGCGACACCCACCCCGCCAGAATCAGCGCGTAGCGGATGAAGTGGCGATGCATGCGCGTGGCCAGCCAGGCTTCAGCGGGTACTTACTTCGCCCAGTTGCCGTCCTTCATGCCCGTGATCTTGTTGAACACGGGCTTGCCTGCTGCATGGTCCTTGCGGTCGGCCACAAAATAACCAAAGCGCTCGAACTGGAACTTCTGGTCAGGCTGAGCCTGCGCCAGCGAAGGCTCAACGTAAGCCGTCACCACCTTCTTGCTGTCGGGGTTCAAGCTGGCCTTGAAGTCCTTGCCGCCGGCATCGGGATGCGCATCCGTGAACAGGCGGTCGTACAGACGCACTTCAGCGGCCACACCGTCTGCCACGCCCACCCAGGTGATCGCCGCCTTGACCTTGACGCTGTCCGCGCCAGGCGTGCCGCTCTTGGTGTCGGGCACCACGGTGGCCAGCACTTCGGTGACCTGACCATTGGCATCCTTCACGCAACCGGTGCACTCGATGACATAGCCGCCCTTGAGGCGCACCTTGTTGCCAGGGAACAGGCGCTTGTAGCCCTTGGGTGGCACTTCTTCAAAGTCCTCGCGCTCGATCCACACTTCACGGCCCAGTTTGAACTGGCGTGGTGCAGGCTCGGGCGTGCCTTCCGGTGGATGAGGCAGTGCGGGCAGCGAGCAGGGCTCCAGGTGGCCGGCCCCCATCACCTCGTCCCAGTTGGTGAGCACGAGCTTGACCGGGTCCAGCACGGCCATGCCGCGGTGGGCCTTGTGCTCCAGGTCATCGCGCAGGGCGATGTCCAGGGTGCTGTAGTCGATCCAGCTGTCGGCCTTGCTGACGCCGATGCGCTCGCAGAACAGCTGGATGGCTTCGGGCGTGTAGCCACGGCGGCGCAGGCCCACGATGGTCGGCATGCGGGGATCGTCCCACCCTTCCACCACGTTCTCGTCCACCAGTTGCTTGAGCTTGCGCTTGGAGGTGATCACATAGGTCAGGTTCAGGCGCGCGAATTCGTACTGACGTGGCGTGGGCTGCTTGAGCAGGCCGCCTTCGGCCAGACGGTCCACCAGCCAGTCGTAGAAGGGGCGTTGGTCTTCGAACTCGAGCGTGCAGATCGAGTGGGTGATCTGCTCCAGCGCGTCTTCGATGGGGTGCGCGAAGGTGTACATCGGGTAGATGCACCACTTGTCGCCCGTGTTGTGGTGGGTGGCACGGCGGATGCGGTAGATGGCCGGGTCGCGCATGTTGATGTTGGGCGCGGCCATGTCGATCTTGGCGCGCAGCACCATGCTGCCGTCCGGGTGCTGGCCGTCGCGCATTTCGCGGAAACGAGTCAGGTTCTCCTGCGGGGTGCGTGTGCGGAAGGGGCTGTCCTTGCCGGGGGTGGAGAAGTCGCCGCGGTTGGCGCGCATCTCTTCAGGCGTCTGCTCGTCCACATAGGCCAGGCCGGCTTCGATCAGGTACTCGGCGGCGCGGTACATGTGGTCGAAGTAGTTGCTGGCGTAGTACAGGTGGCTTTCTGCCTTGCCGTTGAAGTTCGAGTCCCATCCAAAGCCCAGCCACTTGACGGCGTCCAGGATGGAGTCGACGTATTCCTGCTCTTCCTTCTCAGGATTGGTGTCGTCAAAGCGCATGTGGCACACGCCACCGTAGTCGCGCGCCAGGCCGAAGTTCAGGCAGATGCTCTTGGCATGGCCCACGTGCAGGTAGCCGTTGGGCTCCGGCGGGAAGCGGGTGCGGATTTTGGCGGGGTCTGGCTGGCCCTGTTCGTGGTGAGCGGCATCACCGGGCGAGCCGGCCCAACGGCGGCTGGCATAGGTGCCCTGCTCCAGATCGCGGTCAATGATGCCGCGAAGGAAATTGCTGGGTTTCGAGGGGGTGTTGTCGTCAATAGGCGCGTTCATGCCTCGATTCTATCGACCCCCTTGCCTGAGTGACCGACGGAGGACATCAATCCGTGTCGGCAGAGCCATTTACGGGCATGGCGCCCAAACTCGTCAACAAGACCAGCCGGCGCCAAACCCCCACTTCAAACAAACGTTCGACGTTGTACATAGGAGAAATATCACCGTTTCAAACACCCCCCATTTGAATGGTTGGGGCCAAACGCAAGGGTTGCCCCTCTCGGGTGGGGTGATGGGCAAACGAAAGAATCGAGCCCATAGACAACGTCAAACGCCACCCGAAAGTCGTCACCATGCTCACCACCCGCTACCAGAAGGTCAACACCCTGAGTGTCGTGGACATCGCCCGCATGCACGAGCTGTTCGAGGCGAACTACGCCTACAGCCCGCTGTCGACCTTCATCAGCGATCTGGAGAAGAAGGACGGCGCCTTCATCGTGCGCCACAAAGCCACGCAGGAAATCGTGGGCTTCTCGACGCTGGGCATCTACACCTTCAAGCTGGGTGGCAAGAAAGCCAAAGGCCTGTTCAGCGGCGACACCATCATCGACCGCAACTACTGGGGCTCGCGTTCTTTGCAAAAGGCGTTTGCGTTCAAGCTGTTCTGGGAGGCCATCAAGTCACCTCTGACGCCGCAGTACTGGACGCTGATCTCCAAAGGCTACAAGACCTATCTGCTGCTGGCGCGCAACTTCCCGGATTTCTACCCCAAGCGCGGCGGCACGGCGTCAACGGATCTGCAGGAACTGGTGATCGAATACTGCGAAGCCATGTTCCCCGGCAAGCTGGATCACGACAAGATGCTGCTGGACTTTGGCGAAGGCGCCAATTGCCTGAAGGACCATGTGGCGGCCATCACCGACGACATGCGTGCCGACCCGGACATCGCCTTCTTTGAACAACGCAACCCGACCTGGCAGCGCGGCACCGAACTGCCCTGCATCGCGCGCGCCGACCTCAAGACCTTCCTGACCTATATCTGGCCTTTCATTGCCAAAGCACTGAAGGGCAAGCCATCGGGCACCACACAGGGCGAGCGTCAGACCCGCACGATTTGATCTACGGCCAGCGGCGCGCCAAAGCGCCTGGGCCTCACATGGCCTTGAACAGATGCGCGTACAGGCGGCTGACGGTCAGCTTGTCCGCGAGATCCTTGAGCGTCAAGGTATAGCGGCCCGTTTCCTCCCGGCGCGCGGTCGCAATGGCATCAGCCCTCACCAGGGTGCTGCGGTGGATCTGCCAGAACTGGTCTGCGGGCAAGCGCGGCGCCAGCTCCTTGAGCGACATGCGCAGCAGGTGCTCTGACTGCGCCGTGACCACGCGCACGTACTTGTCTGCCGCCTCGAAGTAGATCACCTCGTCAACCGGAATCATGTGCAGGGTCTGGCCCTGGCTGGCTTGCAGCACGCGCAATGGTGGCCGCATGCTGCCCTCGTCGGCGCGGGGCCGCTCGGCCTGAATCAAGGCGCGCAACTGGGAGATGATCGGGGCCATCATGGGCTCAGCTGCATCGCCCTCTTCCTGGCGTTTCAAGGCGAGTTGCAGGCGCTGACAGGTGCGCGCCAGGCGTGATGTCTGCACCGGCTTGAGCACATAGTCCACGGCGGCGAGCTCGAAGGCATCCAGCGCGTGCTGATCGTAGGCCGTCACGAACACGATCAGCGGCAGCGAGGCCTCGTGGCCAGGCCAGTCTTCCGCGATGGCCTGGGCCGCCTCCAGCCCGCTCATGCCCGGCATGCGGATGTCCAGAAACACGATCTGCGGCCGCTTCTGCAGGGTCTCCTGCACGGCGGATTGACCATCCGGCACCTCTGCCAGCACCTGCAGATCAGGCCAGAGTTGCTGGAGCTCCTGGCGCAGCGAGGCGGCCAGCAAGGGTTCGTCTTCGGCAATCAGGGCGGTGGCTTTCATGCCGGTGTGTGCTCCAAGGGTAATGAACAGGGGCAGCTCAAGGTCACGACCGTGCCGCCTTCAGGGCGGTCTGCGAGTTGCAGCGAGGCGGCATCGCCCCAGGTCACCGCCAGCCGCTCCCTGACTTGCTGCAGGCCGAAGCCCGTGCCAGGGCGGGCTGATGCAGATTCGCCGGCAGCCCGGCCCAGCCCTGTGTCCAGCACGGTCACCTGCAACTGGCTGCCATGGCGGCTGGCTTCCACCCGCAACTCGCCGCCGTCCAGCTTGGGCTCCAGGCCATGCTGAATGGCGTTTTCAACCAGGGGTTGCAAGAGCAGTGGCGGCACCATGCAGCCGCGCAAGCCGTCAGGCAGCGTCAATTGAACGCGCAACCGGGCGCCCATGCGGACCTGCATCAAGGCGAGGTAGTCCGACACGCGATCGAACTCGTCGGACAAAGGGTGAGCGGCCTGCCTGCTGGCGCTCAAGGTGGCACGCAGGAAGCTGATCAGGCTGTCGAGCATGGCCTGGGCTCTGGCCGCGTCCATCTGGATCAACACGCGCAGATTGGCCAGGGTGTTGAACAGCATGTGCGGCTCCAGTTGGGCCTGCAGCAAACGCAACTGGCTTTCTGCCGCCAGGCGGCGTGCGGCTTCAGCCTCTTTCAGGCTCAGGGCCACCCGCTCGCGGGCATAGAAGACATAGCTGACCGCCAGGGTCACGCCCAAGGTCACCATGGCAGCCACAGGCCAGGCCGCCTGGCTTTGGGTCATGGCACTGCGGTAGCCTGGCAACCAGCCCATGCCGAGCGCCAGCCATTGCGCCAGCCAGGCACCCGTCCACATGCCCGCCAAGGTGCCCAGCACCACGCACGGCCCCATCCAGCGCCAGCCCGGCCAGTGGGGCATGGTGCCGTCTGGTGCGGGCTCGGCCTGCCGGGCATCGAGGCCCATGCGACGCCAGCGCCAGCCCGACACGATGGCCCGGCTCACGTCCACATGGAACCAGCAGGCCACGCCCACACAGAGCGAATCCAGGAAACCGATCCACATCTGCCCGCGAACCATCCCCATCAACACGCCCACGGCCGCGCTGGCCAGCAGGGCCATCACGCCACGCTGCCCGAACGCCCGAAACGAATTGAAGGATGAAGGAGATGCCAAAGCACGTTCAGACGATGCCATGGGCTGTGATTGTGACCGAGGCCTGCCTGCGGGCAAGCCCGTTGCGACGACCTGCGGGTTGACTGTCCTCAGCGGGCTTGCTCTGGGGATGAAGCGTCGCCCGGGGCTGCAGTTGCGGATGCGGATGCGGCCTGGGTGGCAGCATCAGCGCCCTCACGGGCACGCTCGGCATAACGGTTGAAGCGCCAGGACGTGGCTTCCAGCGTGATGCGGCGCCAGGTGGCCCGCTTTTCGAACGGCGTCATCTCGGGCCACAGTTGCACCTCGTCAAAAGTGCGGCCGCAGCCCTTGCAGATGTCATCACCCTGGCTGGTCGAGCAAATCGCGATGCACGGGGTGTCGGGGGTGGTGTCGTACCAGGCGAGCCAGGCCTGACGGGCGGCCTTGGGCATGGTGACGTCATCGCACACCGTCTCGCGGTAATAGACCATGAGCGCATACACCTCGGCCAGCGACTTGACTTCCTCGCACAGGCTGATGCCATCAGGCGAAGGGCGCTGATCGCGCCACCAGTTGATGGCCGATTCGATGTCGGTGATGTGGATGCCTGCCATGCGGTGAATCGACTCAGCCCTTGGCGGCCTTGGTGGCTTCCTGCTCGGCCTCGTGCGCCTGCAGGGCCGACAAGGCGGCCTCCACGGTTTCGCGCGCCACGCCGTCTGACAGGCTCGCTGGCGCTTCGCCCAGCACAGCCGCACCTTGGGTCTTGAAGCGCTTGACCCAGCCCCCCGCTTCACGGCCGTCGGCAAAAGCCTGGCTTTGCAGCAGCAGCTTGCCATCGGCTGCCGTCAGCTTGAAATAGAACTGGCCGTCCGCCTCGCGGTATTGCTTGAACACCGGCACGTCGACCTTCGCCGCCTGCACCTTGGTGGCCTTGGCCTGGGGCACCGCCACCATGGCGCGCAGGCCCACGGCCTGACGCAACTCGGCCAGGAAGGGCGTGGCCACGGCACGTGCCTTGGCGGCCCCGGCCTGCAACACGGCCTCGATCTGCTCGGGATGCGCCACCAGTTGCGCATAACGTTCGCGCATCGAGCCCACGTGGTCTTCGATCAGCTTGACCACACGTTGCTTGGCCTCGCCCCAGCCCAGGCCGGCACGCAAATCGGCATGGAAGGCCGCACGCGTGGCGGCATCGGCAAAGGCATCGTGGATGGTGACGAGGTGCGCGCTCTCGGGATCCTTGGGCTCGCCGGGCAAGCGCGAATCGGTCACGATGCGGGCAATCGCATCCTTCAGGGCTTTGGGGCCGCCATCGAACAGGGGCACGGTGTTGTCATAGCTCTTGGACATCTTGCGGCCGTCCAGGCCCGGCAAGGTGGCCACACTTTCCTCGATTTCGGCCTGCGGCAGCACGAACAGCTCGCGCCCCTTGCCGAAGGTGTGGTTGAAGCGTTGCGCCACGTCCCGCGCCATCTCGATGTGCTGAACCTGATCGCGGCCCACGGGCACACGGTGCGCGTTGAACAGGAGGATGTCGGCGGCCATCAGGATGGGATAGCAGTACAGGCCCATGGTGATGCCGGCATCCGGATCCTCGGCGTTGACGCCGTTGGCATCCACGGCCGCCTTGTAGGCATGCGCCCGGTTCATCTGACCCTTGGCCGTCACACAGGTCAGCAGCCAGTTCAGCTCGGTGATCTCGGGCACGTCGCTCTGGCGGTAGAAGGTCACGCGCTCGGTATCCAGGCCGGCGGCCAGCCAGGTCGCGGCGATTTCCAGGCGCGAACGCTCGATGCGGTCCGGATCGTCACACTTGATCAGCGCGTGGTAATCGGCCAGGAAAAAATAGCTCTCGACCCCGGCCTCACGGCTGGCGGCAATGGCCGGACGGATGGCGCCCACGTAATTGCCCAGGTGGGGGGTGCCGGTGGTCGTGATACCGGTGAGAACGCGTACGGTCATGGCTGGCTGGTCGACTGGTTGACGGCTTGTGGAAAGCGGCGATTTCGAATGGAGAAACGAAAACGGGAAAGTGCCGAATTGTAGGTGCCCGGCCGCCTGCGAGGCACATTACACTGTCGCCCGCATGAAGAACATCGTCATCCTGATCTCCGGCCGAGGCTCCAATATGGAAGCCATTGTGGACACCTGTGCCAGCGAGCAATGGCCCGCCCGCATCGCGGCCGTGGTCAGCAACAAGGCCAGCGCAGGCGGCCTGCAGTTTGCAGCTTCACGCGGCATTGCCACAGCCGTGCTGGATCACAAGGCATTCGAGACACGCGAGGCGTTCGACGCCGAACTGGCTCGCGTGATCGACGGCTACGCGCCCGATCTGGTGGTGCTGGCTGGCTTCATGCGCATCCTGACCGAGGGCTTCGTGCGTCACTACGAAGGCCGTCTGCTGAACATCCACCCGTCCCTGCTGCCGGCCTTTCCAGGCCTGCACACCCACCAGCGCGCCATTGACGCGGGCTGCAAGCTGGCAGGCGCCACCGTGCACTTCGTGACGCCCGAGCTCGATCACGGCCCCATCGTCGCCCAGGCAGCCGTCCCCGTCCTGAACGACGACACGGAAGACAGCCTGTCTGCCCGAGTGCTCAAGCAGGAGCACGTGATCTACCCGCGTGCCGTGAAATGGTTCGTGGAAGACGCCCTCGATCTGCAGGACGGCCTGGTCCGACACAAGGCTGGTGCCGCCCAGCTGTTGGTGGGCGACTGAGGCCTTCGGCGGTCGGTCTGCTAACCTTTGCGGTCTGACGCAAAGGGAGCAGACAACATGCACAACAACTGGATTCAAGCACCGCGCCGCAGGCTGGCCGCCTGGGCATTGGCGGCCATGGCAGCCATGGCCACATGTGGCGCCACCACCGCCTTCGCGGAAGACGCCCCTGCGGTGTCCACGCATGAGCAGGCCCACCAGGCGGCTATTGAACAGGCCTCCAAGGCCATGCAGGCCGCCCAGATCAGGGGACCGGCCGAGATCAAGCTGCGCGATCAGGCCACCCTCAAGCTGCCTGCCGGCTACATCTGGGTGCCGGAGCCTGCAGCCAGTCAGTTCATGAAAGCCGTGGGCAACCACCCCGACGAGCGCGAGCTGGGCCTGGTCTTCCCGGAATCGGATGCACAAGGCTGGATGGTGGTGGCCCGCTATGAAGACGCCGGCTACATCAAGGATGATGACGCCAGGAACTGGGACGTGGACGAGCTGTTCAAGAGCCTGAAGGATGGTACCGAGGCCTCCAACGAAGAGCGCCGCAAAAACGGCTACCCCGAACTCGACATCCTCGGCTGGGTGGAAAAGCCCAACTACGTGGCGGACACGCACCGCCTCGTGTGGTCCATGTCGGCGCGACTCAAGGGGGCCCCGGCCGATGAGCCCACCAGCATCAACTACAACACCTACGCGCTGGGCCGCGAAGGCTACATCACGCTCAACCTGATCACCGGCTCGCAGGCCATCGGCCAGGACAAGGCGCATGCGCAAACCTTGCTGGCTGCCCTGAACTTCAATGAAGGCAAGCGCTACGCAGACTTCAACCAGTCCACCGACAAGGTGGCCGAGTACGGTCTGGCTGCCCTGGTGGGTGGCCTGGCCGCCAAGAAGCTGGGCATGTTTGCCCTGGCTGCAGGTTTCCTGGCAAAGTTTGCCAAGGTGATCGTGTTGGGCGGCGCAGGCGTGTTGGCTGTGTTCACCAAGCTCTTCAAGCGTGACAAAAACCAAGGCTGAGCCACGTCGGCGCCCACACCATGTTGAAGATCCTCTTTCTGCTGTTCAGTGGCCTGAAGTTCGGCAAGCTGCTGACCACGGGCGGCACCATGCTGATCTCGCTGGTGGTGTACGGCTTCATCTACGGATGGAAATACGCGGCCGGCTTCATCGCCCTGCTGTTCGTGCACGAGATGGGGCACTTCATCGCGGCCCGGCAACGTGGCTTGAACGTGGGGGCCCCAACATTCATCCCCTTCATGGGCGCCTGGATCGAGATGAAGGACCTGCCCCATGACGCGGAGACCGAGGCCTACGTGGGCCTGGGCGGGCCGCTGGTGGGCACGCTGGGCGCGCTGGCCTGCTACTTTCTGGCCAGGGACATGGACCACAGCGGCAAGTGGCTGCTGGCGGTGGCCTACGCGGGCTTCTTCCTGAACCTGTTCAACCTGATCCCCCTGTCGCCGCTGGACGGCGGGCGCATCACGGCCGTGCTGTCGCCGCGCCTGTGGCTGCTGGGTGTGCCGGTGATGGGCTTCCTGCTGTGGCAGAACCCGCTCAATCCGGTGCTGATCCTGATCGCCATCATGGCCATTCCGCAGCTGATCAAGGCCTGGAAGTTCCGCGCTGACGACCCGGCACATGCTGGCTATTACGTGGCCTCCGCCGAAACACGGCTGACCTACGCCACCGCCTACATCGGCCTGCTGGCCTTTCTGGCCGTGATGACGCATGACGTGCACGAGATGCTGGCCGTCATCCGATAGCGTTCATCACGCGCTGATGGGCACCTCGAACCAGAACAGGCTGCCGCTGCCGGGTTGGCTGTCCACGCCAATGCGCCCGTTCATCATGTCCACCAGGCGCTTGCAGATGGCCAGCCCCAGGCCCGATCCACCGTATTGACGGATGGTGCTGTCGCTGGCCTTGTTGAAAGGCTGGAACAGGTGGCACAAGGCTTCATGCGGAATACCGATGCCCGAATCCTGAACCTCCACATGCAAGGCGTGCTGGCCATCGTCAGCACGCGTGGTGCGACAGCGCACGGAGACCTCGCCCTGCGGCGTGAACTTCACGGCATTGGCCAGCAAGTTGAGCAGCACCTGCTTGACCCGCAGAGGATCTCCCATGGCGTCAATCTCGCCATCGGGGAACTCTCGTATCAGTGACACGCCCTTCTGCTCGGCGATGGACGAGACCATGTCCACGGCCTCATGGGCCAGTTGCACGGCATCAAACCGCTGCGAGGTCAGTTGTGTGGGATGAGCCTCCAGGCGGGAGAAATCCAGCACGTCGTTGACGATCTGCATCAAGGTGGCGCCGCAACGGTCGATCTGCTCAACGTACACCGCCTGCTGGTTGGTCAGCTCTCCACGCTTGAGCAACTGCGTGAAGCCCAGCATGCCGTTGAGCGGTGTGCGCACTTCATGGCTGATCTGCGCGAACATGCGCGTGCGATCCAGGCTGGACTGTTGAACGGCCTGCAGCATGGTCTCCAGCTTGACGGCGCGGCGCTCCAGCGACAGGTTCTGTCTGTCGATCATGCGCTGGTTGGCGTCGATCTCTTCTCCAAACCGGTCGTAAGCTCGCCGCACCACGATGCCAAAGCCCGCGCCAATGATCAGGAAGCTGATCTGCATGAGGAACAAAGGGTTGTCTTCATGGCGCATCAAGGGCTGTACCCAGCCATGCTGCTGGTTCTGCCACATCAGCACGGCCGACAACAAGGCGATGGCCACCCAGATCAGGCCGTCCACCACGCCCATCAGGTGGGCCACGAACATGGGCCACCACACCAGCCACCACACGGCGGTACTCGGTGTCAGGCCCATCCACATCAAGGCCAGCACCAGCCCCGATAGATTGCCCAGCAACATCACATAGCTGCAGGCACGGATGCTGGCAGGGCTCAGCCTGGACTTGAACAGCGGGAACAAGGCCAGCACCAACATGGCGGGCAAGCCCAGCACGGCCGCAATGGCCCACTGGCCCAGATACAGGCCGTAAGCGAGCGCAAACGCGAAATGCCCAACGACCGATACATAGATCAGTTCGCTGAAGCGCTTGTATTTGACCCAGCCAGCGGCCCAATGCGCTGGAGGTGGTGATGCCATGTACTGCTCCTGTGGCCTCAACTGTTGGCGCGCCAAGACGCCGCCCGCAAGACTAACGCATGCTGACGTGAATGCCCCCCATTACCACATGAGGGTTTGCGAGATGACAAGAACCTTGTGGATGGCTCTTGCGCCCGATCATCATGCAGAAATGGCCCTGCTGGCCAGCGCCGCGGCAGCAGCGCGTGTCTCCACACCCAGTTTCTCGAAGATGTGTTCCAGGTGCTTGTTGACCGTGCGATGGCTCATGCCCAGGATGTCGGCGATGTCACGGTTGGTCTTGCCCTTGGCCAACCAGCCGAGCACCTCGGTCTCCCTGGGCGTCAGGGCTGCCTCGTTCAAGCGACTGAGTTCTGTTGAACTGCCTTCGTGCGTGCGTTGCCCTTGCTGCATGGCATGGCGTGCATCACGGGCCATGCGTGCGTTGCGCACATGGGTGCTCAGGCGGGCGAGCACCTCTTCGATCCTGACCGGCTTGACCACATAGTCCACGCCGCCCGCCTCAAAGCCCGCCACTACATCAGCCGTGTCGGACAGGCCTGTCATGAAGATCACCGGGATGGCAGACCATGCTGCATGGTTCTTGATGCGCTGGCAGGTCTCGAAGCCCGTCAGACCAGGCATGACGCCATCCATCAGGATCGCATCCGGCGACACCACATCGAGCCTGGCCAGGGCTTGCTCGCCATCGCGTGCCACCAGCACGGTGTAGCCCTCATCGGCCAGCGCGTCACACAACATGCGCAGCGAGTCCGGCGCATCGTCCACCACCAGGACCGTGCCCTGGCTCTGCTCAAGCTTGGGATTCATCAAGCGTGTCCTCTGCGAGATAAGGTGCGACATAGGAGACCACGGCCTCCATCTCAAATTGGTCAATCAGTTCGCGCAGCCTTCGCCAATGGCGAGACTGATCGGGCGCCGCCTGCGTCCATTCGTCCAGCGCGGACTGCAAGCCCTGAACATGGCCCTTGCGTGCCAGGCGATCGAGTTCCCACGCGGCATCCTGCGGCATGGCGCTGTCCTGACCCGAGAACAGGTCAAGCTGCGGCAGCTCGGCGGCATCCAGGTGATCGGCACTGGCGCTGGCAAGCGGCGCCCTCACCCACTGCAGATCCAGATGGCGCGCCAGGGTATCGAGCAGCTCGGACTCCATCACCGGCTTGGCAACGAAGGCCTGGCACTCGGCTGCCGCAAGGTTCTCGGATCGGTTCTCGAACACATTGGCCGATACCAGCACGATCGGCACATCCTTGAAACCAGCCTGGCGGATGGCACGGGCGGTACGCCAGCCATCCATGTCGTCCATGGAGATGTCCAGCAACACGGCGTCCGGACAAGCCTCCTTCACGCTCTCCAGCCCTTCCTGACCGCTGGCAGCCTCACGGATGTCAAAGCCCAGCGGCAACAACATGCCGGCCAGCATCTGCCGCTGAATGGGTTGATCGTCCACCACGAGCAGGGTCTTGCGACGTCCTTCGTAGCCGATGATCGGGCGCTGCAGCAAGCGCGTGTTGAGTTCACCTGACTGCTTCAACCGGGCTTCGGGCGGTGCCGCGATTTCCCGCAGGTACAGGCGCACACTGAAAGTGCTGCCCTGGCCCATCACGCTTTGCACACTCAACTCGCCGCCCATGAGCTCTGTCAGCAAGTGGGTGATGGTCAAGCCCAGGCCCGTGCCGGGCTCGCTGCTGCGGCGCCCGCCACTGCCTCGCTCGAAGGGCAGGAAGATGCGCTCCAGATCCTGGGGTGCAATGCCGATGCCCGTGTCAATCACCTCAAAGCGCAACACCTCGCGACGCGCATCGAGCCTGAGGGTGATGCGCCCTTTTTGCGTAAAGCGCACGGCATTGCTCAACAGGTTGAGCAGGATCTGGCGCATGCGCTTGGCATCCGCCTGCACCCACAGGGGCACCTTGCCGCGCGTCTCCAGCTTGAAGCCCAGCCCTTTGGCCTCGGCCTGGGGCTGCACCATGCTGACCACATCATCGAGGAACTCTGGCAGAGGCACCGGCGCGGACTCCAGCCTCAAGCGCCCCGCCTCGATGCGCGCCAGATCCAGCAGGCCGTCAATCAGACCCATGAGATGCTCGCCGCTACGCTGGATGGTGTTGAGCGCCGTGCGCTTCTTGCCGCCTGGCGGCGCCTCCTTGAGCAGGATCTGCGCATAGCCCAGGATGCTGTTGAGTGGGGTGCGCAGTTCGTGCGTCATGCCGGCCACATAGCGTGTCTTGGCCTGATTGGCGGCTTCGGCCAGTTCCTTGGCCTGCTGCAAGGCCGCATCGGTGCGCCGGTGGGCATCGATCTCAAGCTGCAGCAGTTGGTTGTGGCGGTTCGAGTCATCCTGCGCCATGCGCCGGCTCTCGGAAGCCAGCACCACCCACCAGGCGCAAACGGCCGCCGCCAGCAACAGCAAGGCAAACACCTTGACGAAGGGGCCGTCGAGCATGGTTTGCCCGGTCACCACGCCTTCCTGGTAATAAACGACGCCCAGCACGAATGCCAGCAGCGTGGCGATCGACAGGAACACCACCAGGTAGTGCCCCACCCTGAAGTTGATGCGTCTGGAGAGCGCCACAGGCAGCACCGCCATCAGGCCATCCGACACCTGCTCGGCAGCACGCGAGCGTGTCTTGCAGCGATCATGGCAGCGAGACTCCAGCGTGCAGCACAAGGAGCAGATCGGCGCGTCGTAAGCCGGGCACATGGCCATGTCTTCGGCCTCGAAGTGGTTCTCGCACACCGAGCAGCGCACCAGTTGCCCCGGCTTCCACTGTGTGCGGGGCAAGCGGGCCAGGTAGTAACGCCCCTGCGTGGTCCAGGCCAGCAAAGGCGACATGACCATGGCGATGCCCAAGGCTATGAAGGATGACCAGGCCACCGCCCCTTCCCCCATCAGCCCCGCATGCGCGGCCACGGCCACCACAGCGGCCGACAGGGTTGCGCCCAGCCCGACCGGATTGAGGTCATACAGGTGCGCGCGCTTGAACTCGATCCCCTTGGGTGACCAGCCCATGGGCTTGTTGATCATCAGATCAGCAACCAGCGCCCCCACCCAGGCAATCGCCACATTGCTGTAGAGGCCCAGCACGCGCTCCAGCGCCCCGAACACCCCCAGCGTCATCAACAGCACCGCGATGATGACGTTGAAGACCAGCCACACGACCCGCCCCGGATGGCTGTGCGTGAGCCGCGCAAAGAAGTTGGACCAGGCCAGCGAACCCGCATAGGCATTGGTCACATTGATCTTGACCTGCGACACGATGACGAACAGCACCGTGGCACCCAATGCCCACGTGGGCGACGAGAACACCTCGCTGAAGCCAGCCAGGTACATCTGTGTGGGCTCGATCGCCTTGTCCACCGGCACCTCATGCTGCAGAGCCAGAAAAGCGAGGAAGGCGCCGGCCAGCATCTTGAGCATGCCGGGTACCACCCAGCCGGGTCCGGCCACCAGCACGGCCGTCCACCAGCGCACCCGGTTCTCCCTGGTCTTCTCGGGCAGAAAGCGCAGGAAGTCGACCTGCTCGCCGATCTGCACCACCAGCGAGAAGGCCACGGTTGAGGCCAGCCCCACGGCGGTCATGTCAAAACCACTGCTGCCCGTGCTGCGACCGCTCAGCGAGGCAAAAGCCACATAGGCCTCGGGGTTCTGAAACGCCACGAACAGAAAGGGGCAGATCCACAGCGACAGCCACACAGGCTGTGTCCACATCTGCAGGCGCGAGATCAGGGTGATCCCGTGCGTGACCAGCGGGATGATGGCCAGCGAAGACGCCACATAGCAAACGGGCAAGGGCCATCCAAACAGCATCTGAAGGGCCAGCGCCATGATGGCCGCCTCCAGCGCAAAGAAGATGAAGGTGAAACTGGCGTAGATCAGCGAGGTCAGCGTGGACCCCAGGTAGCCGAAGCCGGCTCCCCGCGTGAGCAGGTCCATGTCCACGCCATATTTCGCAGCGTAGTAGCTGATGGGCAGGCCGGTCAGGAAGGTGATCAGGCCCACGATGAGGATGGCCCACATCGCATTGGTGAAGCCGTAGTTCAGCGCAATGGCGCCGCCGATGGCCTCCAGCGCCAGAAAGGACACGGCGCCAAAGGCCGTGTTGGCCACCCGCATCTCGCTCCATTTGCGGAAGGTGCGAGGGGTGTAGCGCAGCGCGTAGTCCTCCAGGGTCTCGTTGGCCACCCAGGAGTTGTATTCACGGCGAATGCGAAAGATCTTTTGCCGGGCTACGGACACGAACTGGCTCCGAAAAGAAGGACGGCTCAGCTTGTATGCAAGAAGCGATCCACCAGTTCTGGCGTCGTATGCGTACGCCCACTACGTCAATTAACGTATTCATGGAAAACCCGCTCATCCGTACTGTTGCACCCAAGGTCGCGACAAGCGGTGCGGGATGACAGGTTCGACAAGGACCACTCGTGCACCACGGCGCGGCATCGGCAACCCGTTTTTGTGCAAGGAGTCCTTTCATGTCGAATGACCAGAACGATCTGTCCCTCAACCGCCGCCGCGTGCTGCAAGGCCTGGGCGCTGTCCCCCTGATGGGTATCACCGGCCTGAGCTACGGCGCGGCACCGGCCACCTCGGCTGTCAACACGACCAAGCTGGCCGTGACCGATACCGAAGTCATCGTGGGCCAGTTGCACTCCGCCACCGGCACCATGGCCATCTCGGAAACAGGGTCGATCCAGGCCGAGCAGCTGGCCATCGACCAGATCAACGCCATGGGTGGTGTGCTGGGCCGCAAGATCAAGGTCATCAAGGAAGACGGCGCATCCGACTGGCCGACGTTCGCCGAGAAGTCCAAGAAGCTGCTGGTCAATGACCGTGTCGCCTGCGTGTTCGGTTGCTGGACATCGGCTTCGCGCAAGGCCGTGCTGCCCATCTTCGAAAAGGAAAACGGCCTGCTGTACTACCCGACCTTCTATGAAGGCCTGGAGCAGTCCAAGAACGTGATCTACACCGGCCAGGAAGCCACGCAACAGATCATCTGGGGCCTGGACTGGGGCGCCAAGGAGAAGAAGGCCAAGACCTTCTTCCTCGTGGGCTCGGACTATATCTGGCCACGCACCTCCATGAAGATTGCCCGCAAGCACATCGAAACCGTGGGCAAGCTGGGCAGCGTGGTGGGCGAGGAGTACTACCCGCTGGGCAACACCAACTTCAACTCCCTGATCAACAAGATCAAGGTGGCCAAGCCCGATTGCATCTTTGCTGCCGTGGTGGGTGGCTCCAACGTGGCTTTCTACAAGCAGCTGAAGGCCGCTGGCATCACGGGCGCCAAGCAGTTCCTGCTGACCCTGTCGGTGACCGAAGACGAAATGCTGGGTGTGGGCGGCGAAAACTTCGCTGGCTTCTACTCCTCGATGAAGTACTTCCAGTCTCTGCCCAACGACAACAACAAGAAGTTCGTCGAGGCATTCAAGAAGGCCTACGGTCCCAAGTCGGTGATCGGCGACGTGACGCAGGCCGGCTACCTGGGCCCCTGGTTGTGGAAGGCCGCTGTCGAGAAGGCTGGCAGCTTCGACGTGGACAAGGTCGTGGCCGCATCGCCTGGCATCGAGCTGAAGACAGCGCCTGAGGGCTACGTGAAGCTGCACGAGAACCATCACCTGTGGAGCCGAGCACGCATTGCCCAGGGCCAGCCAGACGGCACGTTCAAGGTCGTGGCGGAGTCCAAGGACCTGATCGAGCCGAACCCATTCCCCAAGGGATATCAATAACCCCCACTTGTTGAGCGCGCGGTCTGCCTGCCGGTATTCAGACGACGGCAAGGGTTCAGGCAAGCAGACCGTTTCCTGCGTCGGCGCAGTGGCGATGAGCTCAAGCGCCACGCAGGTTTTTTTGCTGGAGGGATTGCCCCATGTCTCTATCTGAAATGATGAATATCGGCCTGATGCAGGGCTTCGCAGGCTTGAGCCTGTTTTCGGTGCTGCTGCTGATGGGCCTGGGTCTGGCCGTGATCTTCGGCCAGATGGGTGTGATCAACATGGCCCATGGTGAGTTCATGACCATCGGCGCCTACACCGTGTACATGGGCTCGACCCTGACCGAGAAGTACGCACCGAATCTGGTGCAGGCCTACTTTCCCTTCGCCATCCTGGCGGCATTCCTGATTGCCTTCGGCGTAGGCTGGCTCACCGAGTGGGCCCTCATCCGCCACCTCTACAAGCGCCCGCTGGATACCTTGCTGGCCACCTGGGGCCTGAGCCTGGGCCTGCAGCAGGTCTTCCGCACGGCCATCGGCCCCAAGGAAGTCAGCCCGACGCTGCCTGACTGGCTGATGGGCTCGTGGGCACCGCATGAAGGCCTGGACATCCCCATCAACGGCATGTTCGTGATGGGCCTCACCGCTCTGGTCACCGTGCTGCTGATGCTCGCGCTGTACAAGGCCCGCTGGGGCTTGCGTGTGCGTGCCACCGTGAGCAACCGCGTGATGGCCAATGCGATCGGCATCAACACCAAGCAGACTGACCGGCTCACCTTTGCCATCGGATGCGGCATTGCCGGTGTGGCGGGTGCCGCCTTCACCACCATCGGCTCCACCGGCCCGACCAGCGGCTCGCTCTACATCGTGGACTCCTTCCTGGTGGTCACCTTCGGTGGCGCAGGCAGCCTGCTGGGCACCGTGGCATCGGCCTTCGGCATCGCCCAGACGCAATCGATCAGCGAGTTCTTCATGACGGGCTCGAACGCCAAGGTGCTCACGCTGCTCGCGGTCGTGACCATCCTGATGCTGCGCCCACAAGGCCTGTTCCCCTCGAAGGTCCGCAAGTAAGCCAACGGTTTGAAAGGAGTTTTTTCATGAGCAAAGTTCAAACCTGGATCGCGCAGCAAAAGCTGGGCAGCATCGCGCTGCTGGCCCTGCTGCTGATCGTGGTCTTCCCCCTCGCGCTGGACATCTTCCGCCTCAACCTGATCGGCAAGTACCTGACCTACGCCTTCGTGGCACTCGGTCTGGTCATGCTGTGGGGACATGCCGGCATCCTCAGCCTGGGCCAGGGCGTGTTCTTCGGCCTGGGCGGCTACATGATGGCCATGTTCCTCAAGCTGGAGGCCTCAGACCCCATCAGCACCAAGATCCAGTCCACCCCCGGCATCCCCGACTTCATGGACTGGAACCAGCTCACGGCCCTGCCCTCCTGGTGGGTGCCATTCAAGAGCCTGCCTCTGGCCTTGATCGCGGTGCTGGTGGTGCCCACACTGCTGGCCTTCATCATCAGCTACGCCATGTTCAAGCGGCGCGTGGGTGGCGTGTACTTCGCCATCATCACGCAGGCCGTGGCCCTGATCCTGACGGTGTTGATCATCGGTCAGCAAGGCTACACCGGCGGCGTCAACGGCATCACCGACTTGAAAACCATGCTGGGTTGGGACATCCGTACCGACCATGCCAAGTACGTGCTGTATTACGTGTGTGTAGGCTTGCTGCTGGCATCGGTCTTCCTGTGCCGCTGGGTGCAGTCGTCCAAGCTGGGCACCCTGCTGCTGGCCATGCGCGACAAGGAAGACCGCGTGCGCTTCTCCGGCTACGACGTGGCCATGTTCAAGGTCTTTGCCTTCTGCCTGGCCGCCATGCTGTCGGCCATCGGTGGTGCCCTGTTCACACTGCAGGTGGGCTTCATGTCGCCTTCCTTCGTGGGCATCGTGCCGTCCATCGAGATGGTGATCTTTGCTGCCGTGGGTGGCCGCATGAGCCTGGTTGGTGCCATCTACGGTGCCCTGATCGTGAACTTCGGCAAGACCTACTTCTCCGAAAGCGCACCTGATCTGTGGCTGTTCCTGATGTCGGGTCTGTTCATCGGCGTGACCATGGCCTTTCCCGATGGCCTGGCAGGGCTGTGGGAGCAAAAGATCAAGCCCTGGTGGGACAAGCGCCAGGCCGATCGCGCCGCCCAGGCCGAGCGCATCAAGGCAGCCCACGCGGCCTACCCCAATGTGCTGCCGCCCGGCAAGGACGGCCTGCCCCCCGGCATGAGCGGGCAACAAGCCTGATCCCCTCACCTGTTCACACAAGGAACCTCATCATGAGTGACACAAGTGGCAAGAAAGAGTTCGTGCTCTACATCGAGGATCTGACGGTGTCCTTCGACGGCTTCAAGGCCATCGACAGCCTCAACCTCTACGTCGACAAGAACGAGTTGCGCGTGATCATCGGCCCCAATGGCGCAGGCAAGACCACCTTGCTGGACCTGATCTGCGGCAAGACCAAGGCCAGCACCGGCAGCATCAAGTTCAAGGATCAGGAGCTGACCAAAACGCCCGAGCACAAGATCGTGCGTGCCGGTGTGGGCCGCAAGTTCCAGACACCCTCCATCTACGAGAACCTCAGCGTCTTCCAGAACCTGGAAGTCTCTTTCCCTCGCGGGCGCAGCGTGTTGGGCGCACTGGGCTTCAAGTGCACGGACGAGGTCAAGGCCCGCGTGCAGGTGGTGGCAGAAGAGATCGGCCTGTCGGACAAGCTGGAGACCGAAGCCGGCCTGCTTTCGCACGGGCAGAAGCAATGGCTGGAGATCGGCATGTTGCTGATGCAGGAGCCCGAGCTGCTGATGCTGGATGAGCCCATCGCCGGCATGAGCGCCAAGGAGCGCGAGCAGACCGCCGAGCTGCTCAAGCGCATCTGCAAGAACCGCTCGATGATCGTGATCGAACACGACATGGCTTTCGTGGCGCAGATCGCCTCGAAGGTGACGGTGATGCACCAGGGAAAGATCCTGGCAGAGGGGACGATGGACCAGGTCCAGAACGACCCCAAAGTCATCGACGTCTATTTGGGTCACTGAGGAGACACACCATGCTGGAAGTCAAAGACCTGTTCGTGAGCTATGGCCAGAGCGAGGCGCTGCATGGCATCTCGTTCGAGGCCAACAAGAATGAGACCGTGGCCATCATGGGCCGCAATGGCATGGGCAAGACCACGCTGTTCAAGAGCCTGATGGGCGTGCTGCCCACCAAGTCAGGCGAGATCAGCGTGGCGGGCAACAGTGTGGTCAAGGACGAGAGCTACAAGCGCGTGGCAAAGGGCATCGCCTACGTCCCGCAAGGCCGCATGATCTTCCCCACGCTGACGGTGGAAGAGAACATCCAGACCGGACTGGAAAACAGCAAGAACAAGAAGATCCCTGACGAGATCTACGCCCTCTTCCCTGTGCTGTTCGATATGCGTGCACGCAAGGGCGGCAACCTGTCGGGTGGGCAACAGCAACAGCTGGCCATTGCGCGTGCCCTGGTCACCAACCCCAAGGTGCTGCTGCTCGACGAACCCACCGAGGGCATCCAGCCTTCCATCATCAAGGACATCGCCAAGGCCCTCAACGAGATCCGCAAGTTGCGCGAGATCACGATCGTGGTGTCCGAGCAGGTGCTGTCGTTCGCGATGGATGTGGCCGATCGCCTCTTCGTGATCGAAGGCGGCCGCCTGGTTCATGAAACAACCCGCGCTGATACCGATGCAGAGCGCATCAAGGCTTATCTGTCTGTTTAATAAAGGAGCATGCCATGGCTGACACCCTGATCAAAGTCGACCTGACCCAATCGCCCACCCTGAACGAAAACATCCACAACCGCTGGCACCCGGACATCCCGATGGCCTGCTGGGTCAACCCTGGCGACGAGTTCATCCTGGAAACCTTCGACTGGACCGGTGGCTTCATCAAGAACAACGATTCGGCCGATGACGTGCGTGACATCGACCTGAGCACCGTGCACTACCTGAGTGGCCCCGTGGGTGTGAAAGGCGCCGAACCTGGCGACCTGCTGGTGGTGGACCTGCTGGACATTGGTGCCAAGCAAGACAGCCTGTGGGGCTTCAACGGCTTCTTCAGCAAGCAGAACGGCGGCGGCTTCCTGACCGAGCACTTCCCGCTGGCGCAGAAGTCCATCTGGGACATCCACGGCATGTTCACCAAGAGCCGCCACGTGCCTGGTGTCAGCTACGCAGGCCTGATCCACCCCGGCCTGATTGGCTGCCTGCCCGACCACAAGATGCTGGAGGCATGGAACGCCCGCGAACAGGAGCTGATCGATTCGAACCCCGGTGTCACCGGTCTGGCCAACCCGCCTTTCGCCGGCACGGCCCACATGGGCAAGCTCACCGGTGAAGCCAAGGAGAAGGCCGCTGCCACCGCGGCCCGCACCGTGCCCCCACGCGAACACGGCGGCAACTGCGACATCAAGGACCTGTCACGCGGCTCGAAGGTTTACTTCCCCGTGTATGTGGATGGCGCAGGCCTGTCCGTGGGCGACCTGCACTTCAGCCAGGGCGATGGTGAAATCACCTTCTGCGGCGCCATCGAAATGGCCGGCTGGGTGCACATGAAGGTCACGCTGATCAAGGGTGGCATGGCCAAATACGGGATCAAGAACCCCATCTTCAAGCCCAGCCCGATCAAGCCCGTCTACAACGACTACCTGATCTTCGAAGGCATCTCGGTGGACGAGCAAGGCAAACAGCTCTACCTGGACGTGAACGTGGCCTACCGACAGGCCTGCCTCAACGCGATCGAGTACCTCAAGAAGTTCGGCTACAGCGGCGCGCAGGCCTACTCCATCCTGGGTACCGCACCTGTACAGGGCCACATCAGCGGCGTGGTGGACGTGCCCAATGCCTGCGCCACCTTGTGGCTGCCCACCGAGATCTTCGACTTCGACATCAACCCGACAGCAGCCGGGCCCACGAAGTTCCTGGATGGCAGCATCGACATGCCGATTTCGCCGGACATCAAGTAAGCGACAGGAGCACGCACATGCCCACCTACGACTATGCGTGCCCAAGCTGCGGCGGCTTCGACGCCTTTCGCAGCCTGGCCCAACGCAATGACCCCTGCGCCTGCCCTGACTGCGGCACGGACTCGCCTCGCGTGTTCGTGAGTGCACCGAGGCTGGCCTGCGTGAGCAGCGACACGCGCACGGCCATGGAAACCAACGAGCGCGCGCAACACGCGCCGATGTCATCCAAGGAGTACGGTGGGTACCAGCGGCTCAAGCACCCGTCAGGCTGCGGGTGTTGCTCGACCGGAGCCAAGCGCAGCGCCACGGTCAAGGCAGCCAACGGGAACAAGATGTTCCCGAGCAAGCGCCCGTGGATGATCAGCCACTGATCAGGCGCGCACGCCGGTGATGTAGTGCTCCAGTTGCTCGATGATGAACTTCTGTTCGGAGATGATGCCCTTGACCAGGTCACCGATCGAGATCATGCCCAGCAGGCGCTCACCGTCCATCACCGGCAAATGGCGCAGGCGGTTCTCGGTCATCAAGGCCATGCACTCTTCGCTGGTCTGGCTCGGGCTCACGTACATCACGGCCGAGGTCATGATCTCGCTCACGTCCGTCTCCCGGGACAAGCGCGACATGAGCGCGATCTTGCGCGCGTAGTCGCGCTCGGTGATGATCCCGACGACCTCGCCGTCCTCCATCACCAGCAGCGCGCCCACACGTTTTTCCGACATCTTGACCAGGGCGTCATAGACCGACGCTGTGGGTGCAATGGTGTGGACGGCCTGGTCCTTCTTGGACCTGAGAATGTCAGCAGCTGTGGTCACCTTGTCGCTCCTCTTTGTGGGTCAAACACATGATCAGGGGAAGGAAGGCACATGGGGTTCGTGCCCTTCGAAATGGGCTTCCGGGTTGTGCGCCGCCATCAAGGCCTCGATTTCCTTGACGCGGTGATGGGGAATGTCGGCCATGAGCAGGATCATCCCGTGCTCGATGTCCCACTTGAACCGCACCAGGCGACGACTGGGTACGGACACCCCGACCATGCTGGCTGTCCAGGCACCAAACAAGGCGCCAGATCCCGCCAGCGCCGCCACCAGGGCAGGCTTGTTGGCCTCATTCAGCATGGGTGACAAGGCGAACAAGGCCCCGCATGCTGCGCCCAACGCCGCCCCCAGAGCCAGACCGCGCTGCGCGGCACTCACCAGGTCGGAAGACTGCAGCGCGCTGGCCTTGTGCAGGCTGCCCAGATCGGTGCCCTCTCGGGCGTGGAAATGCAGATGGCGGTGCTCGATGCGGGCCAGGAGCAATTGATCCATCGCGCGTCGGGCGCTCGCGAGATCCGGCAGCAACCAGTAGATTCGGTGGCGCATGGTTCCCTCCGATCAGCGCCAGCAAACAGGCGCCAGACGGCACTTGTACACCCACGCCAGGCATCAGGCAAGCCATGCCACCAGTAGGGATTTGACCGTGAGAGCACCAGGCCGGGCGCCTGGTTACTTCTCGAGCGCGGCCTTGTAAACAGACTGCCTGGGCGCCGCCATCACCCGCCGCAGCATGGGTTCGAAAAAGCTCAAGGGCAGCATCTCCGCCTGACCATCGAAAGCGGGGTTGTCGTACTTCACGACGAACTCGGCCGTGTGCGCCGCAAAGGGATGGTCCTTGAACTGGTCACGCATGTGACGGTCCAGACCAATGTGGTGGAAGAAGTTGTAGCCCTGAAAGATGCCATGGTGCTGCACCATCCACAGGTTGGCCTCGCTCACGAACGGCTTGAGGATGGCCGCGGCAATATCCGGGTGGTTGTAGCTGCCCAGCGTGTCGCCGATGTCGTGCAGCAGCGCGCACACCACGTACGCTTCATCTCGCCCATCGCGATAGGCCAGCGTGGCCGACTGGCGGCAGTGGCTCAGCCTGTCGATCGGGAAGCCGCCGAAGTCACCATCGAGCAGTTGCAGATGGGCCAGCACGCGATCCGGCAAGGCGCGCGCCATCTTCATGGCCTCGGGCATGATGAGCGCCCAGTCAGCCTGGGTGCTGTCTTCCATGCGAGTGAAGGTGGCACGAACGGTCATGTTGGCGAACTCCTGCTGTCTCAATGGTTGATCGCACGCTCGATCTGCTTGTCCATGATGGAGGGCTCGCCTGGCGGCCCCGCCAGATCACGAACATTGGGCACACGCCCCTTTTGTTCGTTGGCGGCCGCATTGTCGGGGCGCTCGCTTTTCACCACGGTCACGGAGCCCTTGTCCAGCGGGCGCTCTGCGGAAGGATGCTTGCAAGGTTCATCGGTGTAGGTCACCGTGTTGCCGACCTTGCACTTGTGGATGCCAGCAGGGGCCTGCGGCAAGGATTCGGCCGCGGGTTGTGCCACCTTCGCCTCGTTGCTCACAGCAGAGACCATCTCCTTGGCTTGCGTGACCTCCTGCTTGATGGCCGCAGGCAAGGCGTGTTCAGGCACGAGCGTACTCAAACGCCCCGCCACGAAGTATTTCCAGACCAGGGCCAGCAACACGGCCAGCACCGCGCCCATCAGTATCTTGCGAACCAACATCAACCGGACTCCTTGCAGACTTGTTCTTCAAGTCTCGCATTGTCCCGCACCTGTGCCCGGGCTGGCACGCCCCTCGCACTCAGCGCCCCGATGCGCCGTAGACCTTCTCGCGCAGTGCCTGCAACTGGGCCTCCAGCGTGGCGGGATCCCTGTTGGCCGTGGGCGTGTTCTGCCATTTGGCGACCAGGTCAGCCTGCAAGGCAGCGAACTCGTCGTTCTTGCGTTTCTCATCGGCCAGAGCCTTGGCCTGCGCCTCGCTTTGCGTGCCCTGGAGACGGCTCAGTTGCTGGTCGATCCACGCTTGCTGCCTGGTCGGGTCAGGTTCCATGTCGGTGGCCAGGGCTCTGAGGAGCAGCGAGGCCTCACCGGAATTGACTTCGCCATTGGCCGCATGCAGTGGCAACTGTTCCACCAGTTCGCGGGCCAGCGCTTGCCGACCGGCCACGTTCGGGCCATCCTTCATCTCGCTCCATTGCGTCACCGCGCGTTGAAAGCGCAGGTAGGACACGAGGCGCTGGCGCTCCTGCACCTTGTTCGGGTCATTCTCCAGCGCCTTGTTCAAGGCATCCCAGGCATCCTGGGTGATGTCGGCAGGGCGCGTGTCACCCACCGGGCCTCGCGGAATCAAGGGCTGCCCCTCGTTGTTCCCAGCGGAGGTCGTGATCGGCCATCCTCCAGGTGTGGGAGCCAGCGCCTGGGGATGGCTGGCGCTGTCTGCGCCAGACACCGAGTGCAGCCACAGCACATAGGCGCCAGCCGCCGCCACGGCCACCACGGGCAACCAGAGCCAGCGCTTGGAAGAAGACTTGTCGATCAGGGTGGACATGGCAGGCGATACATCAAGGGAGTCAAAAGGCGGCCTGTCATCAGACAGGCCGTCCAGCCGCGATTAAAGCGGAATCAGATCAGACAGGCCATCCGCAATGATGTCACTGAGGTAAACCCGCTTGGGTGGCGGATTCAGCTCTTCAGCGCGCAACACGGGGCCTGAACCATCCAGCAGATTGTCAACGAAGACCCCCAGTGATTGATAGCCCCTCTCCACGATGCTGGAGCCACCGAAGGTCAGGATGGTGGCGCAATGTGCCTGGTTGAACTTGCGCCAGTTGGGGATGTAGTACCCCACGTTCGGGTAGGCACTCAGGGCCGCCAGCCAGGGCTTGAGATCCTGACGCCACTTCTGATTGAGCAACTTCAGACGCTGCTCGTCGGTGGGCGCATTGGCGATCTCGGGAAAGAACTTCTGATACGAGAAGGCCGAGAACACGCCATCTTCCTGGAACAAGGTGTAGCCCAGCCGGTCTTTGGGAAAGAGCTTGCCCAGATTGCCTTGCAGCGTACCCAGGTTGTTGGGATCGCCCACACCGGGGTACCTCGCCACAATCTCGGTGACCATGCCCTTGGGCCCGTCCAGCCCCCAGGCTTCACGGATCTTGTTATGCAAAGGCACCGATGGGTACTGGGCCGGATCGCCATGGCGCGGCGCGATCATCAAGGGCCCCGCATCCGACAACAAGGCCGATTTCTTCGGGCGCAGCGTTTCACGGAAGGTCGCGTAATGAGCGGAAGAAGCCACGCCACCCGCCGAGAAGCCGGTGACGAGCAACTGTGCCGGCGCGCCCATGTTGATGGACATCCACGACGCCACGTACTTCATGTTGGGCAGGCCCTTGTGCTCGAAGGCATAAGCCTTGGCGGGATCTTCGGGGTTGTAGACGACGGTTCGATTGCCAGTCTGCACATCGCCCGTGCAGTAGGGCACATAGACGATGTTCCACGATTGGGTCTTCACCGCCTGCAGCGGGTCGATGCGTGCGGTGAAGGGCGTGACCAGACCGAGGTGAGCCTGGCGGTTGAAGTCCGACATGTAGTTGGCCGGGACACCATCTGGATTGACGGCCGCCAGCATCGAACCACCCTTGCACGCCACGCCATCCCAACAAGCGCCACCACCTTCGAACATGATGACGGTCTTGCTGGTGAAGGGTGTGCGGTTGACGAAGAAGCGGTAAGGCGTGCCATTGCCACAGGTGGCACCAGTGGTGGCCGGCGCCGTCACCGTTTCCCACTGGAAGTAGCCCGCGTGGGCCAATCCGCTGATCAGGGTACCGGCGATGGCCTTGGTGGCCAGAAGCGAAAAACGACTTGCTTTCATCTCGGGTCCTTTTGCTTGTTTGGGGAGCGCTGCCCAGTCTGAACAGCACCAACAAGGCGGCCAACAAGGACTAACCCGAACGGGTTATCTGCGCGCACTCAAACAAGGGGTATCGAACTGTCAGACGCCTTACAGTCAACCTGTTTTTTGCTACACAGCGAAGTGCGGATAGGGGTTTTCTTCAATAAACATTAAGCCTCTAGGCCACTAGTCTAAAAAACGTTGTTATTTTTCACTTCAACGTTTCAGGAACTGACCATGAGCCAACCCGAGACCCCATCGCGTCGCCGCCTGCTGGGTGGACTGACCGCCACAGCCGCCGCCGCCCTGCTGCCAGCGGGCCGAGAAAACCTCGCCCAGGCCGCCACCGGGCCCGGTGCAGTCGGCGACTACAACACCGATGTTGTCGTGATTGGTGGGGGCTACGCTGGCCTGGCAAGCGCACGCGCCCTGGTCGCAGCGGGCAGGCAGGTCCTGTTGCTGGAAGCCCGGGATCGCGTGGGGGGCCGCTGCTTCAACATCAACCTGCCCGCCCCCTACAGCCAGTACACGGTGGAGGGCGGCGCCGAGTTCATCGGCCCCACGCAAGACCGCATGTACAGTCTGGTTCAGCAACTGGGCCTCAAGACCTTCCCTGCCTACACCACCGGCAAACAGATCAACTACATCGGTGGCAAGCGCAGCACGTACAGTGGTGTGCTGCCCTGGACGGGTCTGTATTCGACCGCAGAAATCGGCATCGCCATGCTGCGCCTGGATGACATGGCCAAGACCGTCCCACTGGACGCGCCCTGGAACGCCAGCAAGGCCTTGCAGTGGGACAACCAGAGTGCCCAGACCTGGATGGACACCAACGTGCTGAGCGCCGATGCGAAGTCGCTGCTGCGCCTGGCCATTCTGGCCTTGCTGTCGGTCGAGCCGCGCGACATCTCCATGCTCTACCTGCTCTTCTACATCCACTCCGGCGGCGGCCTCACCTCGTTGCTGAGCACGGCAGGCGGCGCGCAACAAGACCGCATCGTGGGCGGCTCGCAGGCCATCGCACTGGGTATGGCGCGCGAACTGGGCTCACGCATTCTCTACAACTCGCCGGTTCGCAAGGTCAAGCAGGATGCCTACGGCATCGCGGTGTCAGGAGACGGCTTCACCGTGCGCGCCCAGCATGCCGTGATGGCCATGTCGCCCTGGATGGCCTCGCGCCTGAACTACGAGCCCTTTGACGGCCCGTTGCAATACCGCATGCAGATGATGCAGCGCATTCCCATGGGCTCGATCTGGAAGGTGCACTGCGTGTACGACAAGCCCTTCTGGCGCGACGACGGTCTGTGTGGTCAGGTCACCAGCGACGCCTACCTGACCAAGCTCGTGTTCGACAACACCCCACCGGAACCGGGCGCACCTGGCGTGCTCATGGGCTTCATCGACGGCCAGGATGCACGTGATGCGGTCCTGATGACACCAGAGGCTCGCAAGGCCAATGTGCTCAAGGCCATGAGCATCTACTTCGGCCCCAAGGCGGCCACACCTATCGCCTATACCGAGAACAACTGGCAGTCGGAGAACTTCAGCGCCGGCGGCCCGACTGGTGTGTTCCCGCCCGGCGTGCTCACCGGCTTCGGCGCCGCACTGCGCGCACCCTCTGGCCGACTGCATTGGGCCGGCACGGAGACCTCCACCGTGTGGGCTGGCTATATGGATGGCGCGATCCGATCCGGGGAGCGCGCCGCCAGCGAGATCCTGGGGCGATGATGACGCAGCCGCTTCAGCAGACCGATGTCATCATCGTGGGTGCCGGGCCGGCTGGCCTGGCCGTGGCGGCTTGCCTGAAACGCACAGGCAAGTCATTCGTGATCCTGGAACGAGAAGCGCAGGTCGGCTCATCCTGGCGTACCCATTACGATCGGCTGCATCTTCACACCGACAAGGCGCACTCCTCGCTGCCGGGCTACAAGCTGCCCGACAGCTACCCCCGCTATCCCGCACGGCAGCAGGTGGTGGATTACCTGGACGCGTACGCACGTCACTACGATTTGCACCCCCGCTTTCAGGAAGAAGTGCGTGACGCCCGTCGCCTCAATGGGCAATGGGAAGTAACGAGCAGCGAGGGCGTCTACCGGGCGAAGTCACTGGTGGTGGCCAGCGGCTACAACAACGTGCCCCAGATTCCAAAATGGCCCGGTCAGGACAAGTTCCAGGGCCGCATCCTGCACAGCAAGCACTATCGCAACGGCGCCGCGTTCAAGGACAAGGACGTGCTGGTGGTTGGCCTGGGCAACTCGGGCGGCGAGATGCTGATCGACCTGCACGAGCATGGCGCACGCCCGTGCATTGCCGTGCGCAGTCCGGTCAACGTGATTCCGCGCGAGGTCATGGGCGTGCCCTTCCTGACCATGGGCATCCTGCAGCGCAACCTGCCCTCCCGACTGGTCGACAAGCTCAACGCCCCCATCACCAACGCCATCATCGGCGACCTGCGACCTTACGGCATCCGGCGCCCCGCCGAAGGCCCGGTCACACAGATCCGAGAGCAAGGACGCGTGCCCTTCATCGACGTCGGCACCATCCGCCTCATCAAAGAGGGCCATGTCACCGTCTATCCCAACATCGAGTGTTTCACGCCCACGGGCGTGATGTTCGTGAACGGTCGTCAGCGAGACATCGATGCCATCGTGCTGGCCACCGGCTTCAAGCCTGTGGTGAACCACTGGCTGCACGCGCCAGGCGCCATGGACGACCAGGGCACGCCCCACTCCAGTGGCGAGGTCGTCACTGGTCAGAACCTCTACTTCTGCGGTTTTTACATATCGCCGACGGGCATGCTGCGCGAAATCGCCATGGAAGCCCAGGACATCAGCGAGCACATCGCGCGATCAGCCTGAGCCTGGCCCTGCACACCCCGCCCAAGCGAGAGAAAAGTCGCTCAAGCGGGCTTGTCGTCGCAACTGGTTCCATACAGGCCATCAAGTCACGCCGGATCCTGACCGACATACGAAAAGGACCGGCGTGCGGCTGTCGCGCGCCCGTGTTGTCGTGATTTTGTCGCGCAGATGCCTACCCATCCGGACTCACAGCGAAATGAAGGCACCCTGCCCGCGCCAACGTGGCAGGGCGCGGCAGCTGCGCTCGACAGTACGGACCAGTCGCGCAACCAGGCCCTGATCGACACCACGGCGCGCATCACCGGCGCCATGTATGTCTACGTCTCGCTGTGGCTGGTGATCACGCTCTTCAGCGGCATGCACAGAACCCATCCCTACCTCGTGTGGGGCGCCGCAGCCTGGCTGGGATCGATCGCACTGGTGCGCGGCGTGGTCGGGCATCAGCTGAAACGGCTGCTGGACTACAACCCGGGACTCGCACACCAGTTGACCGTTGGCCTGGTTTTGTGCAACGGCCTGACCTGGGGCCTGCTGACTGCCGCCAGTGTCTACTTCCCCGAACTGGAGCCGATACGTACGTCCATGCTCCTGGTCGGGGTCGGTCTGAGCTCCGGCGGTACGGTGGCCATGGCCATCAACCCGACGCTCAAGGTCTGGTTCCCGGTGTCGGTGATCACGCCAGTGGCCTTGGCCACCGCCAGCAACATGACGCAAGGGAACCTGATGCTGGCAGGCCTGATGATGGTCTACACGGTCTACATCATGCATGCCTCACGCGTGGTCAGCCAGGACTACTGGCGCGCGCAGGTGGCCTACAAAGCGCTGGAACACGCCAGCCTGACCGACACGCTGACCCAGATCCCCAACCGTCTGCATTTCGACAGGCAGTATCAGGCCGAGTGGCGACGGGCATGCCGGCTGGGCACCAGGCTGGCCGTGATGATCGTGGACCTGGATCACTTCAAGCGCATCAACGACGAACACGGCCACCCGATTGGCGACACCGTGCTGCAGGAAGCCGCCAATGCCATGCGCCAGGCCATCATGCGGCCCTGTGACGTACTGGCTCGGTATGGTGGCGAAGAGTTCATCGTGCTGCTGCCCGACATCACGGAAGATGGCGCGCACGTGGTCGCCGAGCGGCTGCGCGCACAAGTGGCCAACCTGAAGATCGCCGTACCGACTCGCAGCACCCATGTCAGCGTGACCTGCAGCCTGGGCTATGCCTGCACGATACCCCAGCACCATCACGATGCGGACGAGCCCATCCGACAGGCCGATGCGGCGCTCTACAAAGCCAAGACGGAGGGCCGCAATCGCAGCCGCTCATGGCAGGCGCCCTCCCCGCTGCGCACCTCGCCACACACCACGGCTTGATGTCGGTCGACCGCCTGCAGTCAGGGCAGTCCGTGCGGAAAACGCACTAACATCGCTCGACCACTCGCTCCCGGCCTTCGCGACTCGTCTTGCATGTCTTTGCCCGTTCTGTATTCATTCCGACGCTGCCCTTATGCCATCCGAGCCAGGCTGGCCTTGCGATACGCAGATGTGCCCTATGCCTTGAGGGAGGTGGCCCTGCGCGACAAACCTGCCGACATGCTCGCCCTGTCACCCAAAGGCACGGTGCCTGTATTGCACCTGCCCGATGGCCGCGTGCTGGAACAAAGCCTGGACATCATGCAATGGGCACTGAAGCAGCGCGACCCGGATGGCTGGCTCGGCGCGGCGCCGACAAGCGCCATCAACACATGGATCCACGACAACGACCAGCGCTTCAAGCCACTGCTTGATCGCTACAAATATGCCGAGCGCCACCCCGAACACACACGCGAAGGTTGGCGAACTCAAGCGCAGGCCATGATGCTGGCGCCCATGGAGGCCCAGCTTCAAGGCCACCCATTCCTGCTGGCCGATCGCATCAGCCTGGCCGACATGGCCATCGTGCCTTTCGTTCGGCAATTCGCGCAGGTCGACCCCGACTGGTGGGGCCAGGAGGCTGCGTTGCCAGCCCTGCGGCAATGGCTCGACACGCTGACAGGCAGCCCCTTGTTTCAGGCGGTCATGGTCAAGCCTTGACGGCGCCAACGCCGACGCGACCCAGGCTCACTCACAGCCCGAGGCCCAGTGCATTGGCGGTGTCCCACAGCAGGCATTGGTGGGCACTGTAGATGCCACCCAGCAAGTTGGTCGACAGCTTGCTCGCAGAGAACTGCTGCGTCGCCGCGATCACGCTGTTGAAGCGGGGCCAGTTGAGCTGCCCGCCGCCATTGGGGTTGCCCGACGCTGCAAAACGCGACCAGTACTGCACCATCTGCCTGGACAAGGCCAATTGCGCCGGGGTGGCCACATCGTTGGGATCCGGGCTGGCAGGCGTGGTGGCAATGCGAGACTGAAACAGGAAAGGCAACTCCGATGCGTGATACGCGCCCCAGGGCATGAAGGGATCTTCAGCCAGTTGCGGCACCTTGTCCTCCTGGAACTCGTAGGCATAGGTGGGCACGTAGGTCGACAGGCTTCGGGCCGTCATCTGGGTCCCGCAGGCAAACAGTGAATCGGTCATCAGCGCTGACGCCGCCAGATTCGGTGAGCCCAGACGCTTGCTCGAATAGTCCAGCGTGATGATGGATGCCACCGTGGCATTGCCTGCAATCCCCGTCACCAGGGCCTTGTAATCGGCTTCCGTCAAGGGCGAACCTCGGTGCAGGTCATAGCCCAGTGCGATGAACAATCGCCCTTCGTCACGGGTGTTGCCCACCATCACCGGTACGCGGTTGAACTTGCCCTGCTTGACCAGGTCCTTGGGCGCAGCCGGCAAGATCACGCCATCCACCCAAGGCGACAGCCCCAGCAAGGTCTTGGGATCGTTGAAATCAATGGTGGGCGCGGCGTTGAACACCTCGTCTGTTGACTTGCTGCGCAGACACGCCAGTTGCGATGCGCCCGGCCCGCAGCCCAGCCTGGAGGCCAGGGCATTGCCAATGGCCAGTGCCTTGTCACGCGTCCCTGCACCAGCCGTGCAAGGGCCGCTCTGGATGATGGCGCGCTGAAAGAGGCCTGCCGCTGCAGGCGACACCAGCTGATGGCACACGCTCATGCCACCGGCCGATTGGCCGAAGATGGTCACGCGCGATGTATCGCCACCAAAGCTCGCGATGTTGCGCTTCACCCATCGCAAGGCGGCCTGTTGATCCTGCAGGGCATGGTTGCCGGCCTTGCTCTCCGCTGACAAGGCGTCCAGGGCCAGCAGGCCGAAAATGCCCAGTCGATAGTTGATCGTCACCACGATGGCGCCGGCCGTTTGCGCCAGTCGGGCACCGTCATATTGCGAACCAGCCCCGGTCACGAAGGCACCGCCGTGTATCCAGACCATCACGGGCACCTGGCTGCCAGGCTGAACGCCAGCTGGCACATGGACGTTCAGGTACAGGCAGTCCTCGCTGGAATCGCTCACGCCCGCGGGCGGCAAGCTGCCATCCTGCTTGCAGGCATGCGCGGCCCGATCGGCCACGCGTATGCCGCTCCAGGGCTGAACGGGTGCAGGAGCCTTCCACCGCAAGGCACCCACAGGTGGCGCAGCAAAGGGCAGGCCTTTGTAGGTGGTGCCACCTTCGGCATCAGCCACGCCCTGCACCCACCCTGCATCCGTGGCAACAGGTGCGGGCGCTGCTTGCGCTGCACCCATGCAGGTTGCCATCATGGTCACCCCCGCGGCCAACCACATGGCTGCACGCCTCGCTCCACCACGCCGCATCACATTGCCTTGCTTCATGACTGTTGTCTCCTTGGCTTTCAAACGATGCGCGGATTGTGGGCAGGCACGGGCAAGCACGGGTTGTCATTTCTCGGCAGCCAACTATCATTTTTCTGCATCACAACACGACCCTGGTGAAAGCACCTAAGCGGGTCTCAGGCATGAGCAAAACGCAAAACGTCCCCGCCCGTTACGTTGCACTGCTGGTTCGCTACCTGGAGCAAGAGGGCACGGATTGCGCGGCCGCACTGGCCGAGACCGGCATCAGCCGGGACAGCCTGCGGCATACCGATGCCCAGCTGCCCACCGAGCAAATCACCTCGGTCACCCGCTTGTTGACCGAGGCCAGTGGAGGCCGCCGTGATCTGGGCTTGAACATCGGCGCCATGTTGAGCCCGGGTCAGATGGGTGAACTGGGTCTGGCCATGCTCAACTGCGCCACGATCAAGGACAGCCTGGAGTTGTGCGCCAGGTACTACGCCCTGGTCACACCCAGCTTTGCCATGCGCACCAGCTTGAAGGGCGCACTGTTCGAGGTGGTCTGGCAACCCATTCAGGCCGTGCCCTATGACCTCCTGGTCATGGCCTATGACATCGCGCTGATGACCTTCCACACGCGCATGAAGATGCTGCTGCGCGATGAGATGCCAGGCTACGACATCTACCTGTTCTCACCTGAACCGCCGGACCGTGATCGCTACAAGGCACTCAAGCCGGCACGCTGCTATTTCGGGCAGGGTGGCCTGCCCAGCTTGCGCATCACGATTGACGCCGATGTGGTGAAGCGCACCCCCATGCCCATGGCCCATGCAGGCGATCTGGCAGACATCGAGCGTCGACTGGCACAACGCCTCCTGCACCACGCCAGACAAGACCAACGCGACTGGAAGGCCTGGGTCACCATGATGCTGACAGAAGCACATGGCGACCAACCCACCCAGGATGAACTCGCCGACATCGTGGGTCTGTCAACCAGCACGCTGGCCAGACACCTGGCCGCGCAAGGCACCAGCTTCCGCGAACTGGCCAATCACGTCCGACACGAACGGGCCTGCATGTGGCTGCGTGACGGCCGCCTGCAGGTCAGTGATGTGGCATCGTTGCTGGGCTACACGCATGCAGCCAACTTCATCCGAGCCTTCAAGGCGCGTGCCGGCGTGAGCCCGACTCGCTACGCCGCGCAACACAGCCAGCCCTGAACGAGTGGTGGCTGCCTACGTCAAACAACGTATTGGCGCCCCCTCCTGTGATTTTCAAAATGGGCCTCGTCATTGGCCCATCCACAGGAGCGCACCATGCTTCACGGCGATATCTCCAGCAGCGACGACACCGTAGGTGTCGCAGTCGTCAACTACAAGATGCCCCGCCTGCATACCAAGGCGGAGGTCCTTGAGAACGCGCACAAGATCAGGCAGATGATCGAGGGCATGAAGCTGGGCCTGCCGGGCCTGGATCTGGTCATCTTCCCCGAATACAGCACGCACGGCATCATGTATGACAAGCAGGAGATGATGGACACGGCTTCCACCATCCCTGGTGACGAGACCGAGATCTTTGCGCAGGCCTGCCGCAACGCCAAGGTATGGGGCGTGTTCTCGCTCACAGGCGAGCGGCATGAAGAGCACCCCAGAAAGGTGCCCTACAACACGCTCATCCTCATGAACCCTGAAGGTGAGATCGTTCAGAAGTACCGCAAGATCATGCCGTGGACGCCCATCGAGGGCTGGTACCCGGGCGACAAGACCTATGTGTCGGACGGCCCCAAGGGCATGAAGATCAGCCTCATCATCTGCGACGACGGCAACTACCCCGAGATCTGGCGCGACGTCACCATGAAGGGGGCCGAACTGGTGGTGCGCTGCCAGGGTTACATGTACCCTGCCAAGGATCAGCAGGTGCTCATGGCCAAAGCCATGGCCTGGGCCAACAACACCTATGTGGCTGTCGCCAACGCCTCCGGCTTTGACGGCGTCTACAGCTACTTCGGGCACTCGGCCATCATCGGCTTTGATGGCCGCACGCTGGGCGAATGCGGCGAGGAAGACTACGGCATCCAGTACGCGCAACTCAGCAAGCGCCTGATCCGCGATGCCCGCAGCACGGGCCAGTCACAGAACCACCTGTTCAAGCTGCTGCATCGGGGCTATACCGGCCTGATCAATTCAGGCGAGGGCGACAAGGGCGTGGCCACCTGCCCATACGAGTTCTACGAGAAGTGGATCAAGGATCCCGAGGGGACAAGAGCGATGGTCGAGGCCCTGACCCGACCCACCGTGGGCACCGCAGAGTGCCCCATCGAAGGCCTGCCCAACGATGCGAGGTTGAAGTACGAATGAGCGTGCAGCTCACCAGCGGGAGCGGTGATCTTCCGTCACACCCAGCAGGTGGTCGACACGAACGGGTGCGCTGTCCACAGAGCGGCGCACCGTGCCATGGAAGGTGCCCACCGGCTGGATGTAGTAACTCGCTGCGATCAGGATGTCACGGTCGTCCTGGCGCGCGCCTTCTGGCGTGAAGGTCAGATCCAGCAAGCCGTCTTCGGTGCGCACATGCCAGGGCGTCAGCGGCTCTTTTTCATTGAAGGTGAAGTGCGCGGCAGCCAGCGGGATGAGCTCGCCATCCAGCCACAGCACGTTCTCCTGCCCGCCAAAATAGCCTTGCTGCAAGTTGAAGCCCACACGCTGGCTGTGCGCGCAGGCCCAACGCCAGGAGGTATCTCGCGCCAGCAGCCCATTGGAGCTGTCCAGACAGGCCACCGCCTGCCCCAGATCCCAGCGCTGCTCATCGACCTCCACCCAGCCACGCACCGGCAAGGCGCTGGATTTCTGCGTGGCATGCGCCACACCACCCTCAATCGGGCCCACTGCCAGCAGGAAGGGCGCACATTGGCCCAGCGCCATTTCCACTTGCATGTTCATGGCAGGCGTCCTGACCCGCAGGACCATGATGTCCCCATCCTCGTGATGCAGCGACAAAGACGCACCCGGGCCACGGAAACGAGCTTCTGCGCCCTGTACCGGCTGATCCGACACGCCGCCAGACAGGCCTGGCAAACCGTCCTGCGCCCAATCGGCGATCACACGCTTGCGCAGTCGATCGAACACATAGGCAAAGGCCGTCACGCTCCAGCCCAGGTCCACGATGGCCACACCGATGTAGAGCTCTGGCGACCCGATGCCCACGTATTGCCAGCGCTTGTGATGAAAGCGCTTCCACAGGCTGGATCGGCTGTAGCTGCCTTGCAGGCCGGACCAGTCGATCTCATCGATGCGGCCGGCATAGCGCCCATGCAAGGGCTGGCCGGATGCCACGATGCGACGCGGCACGGACGGCAGCGTTTTCAGCTGCAACGCCGCCACGCTCATGCCGCCTCGGCCTTGAGTTGATGGCGACGCCACTGAGCAGGCGCCAGGCCCGTCCAGGCACGAAATGCCCGCGTGAAAGCACTTTGTTCGGAATAGCCCAGCAACAAGGCGATCTCGGCCAGATCCAGCTTGGCATCGCGCAGGTGGCCTTCCGCCAGATGCTGGCGGGTGTTGTCCAGCAGTTGCTGGAAGCTCGTGCCCTGCTCTGACAAGCGTCGCTGCAGGCTGCGCGGGCTGGTGTGATGGGCTTGCGCCAGCGCGGCCAGCGAGGTCTTGCCCTCGCGAATCAGGGGCACCAGCGTCTTGCGCCAGGCGTCCACGATGGCCGGCACCGCGGCGACCTGCTGCAACAGGCTTTCAGCCTGCTGGTCCAGCAAGGACAACAAGGCGGGATCGGACTTGCGCAGCGGCAAGGCCAGGTATTCATGCGCAAAGACCAGTCGCGTCACGGGCGAGCCAAACACCACCTGCCCGCCAAAGAAGTCTTCATAAGGCTGGGTGCTCTCGGGTGCCGCATTGACAAAGCTGACGGCCTTCACCGGCCAGTAGCGCCCGGTCATGTCGCGCGCCAGTTGCACCACCGAGGCGATCGCCGTTTCATCTACCAGCGCGCCAGGACGGCCACGCTCCACACCCCATTCGATCACGACACCTTCCTCGGTCGCGGTGATGGTGGCGGGGTTGGCGTCATACACCGAGGTGTGATAGCGCTCCAGGCGCTGCATGGCCTCAGCCAGCGTGCCACAAGCGAGCGCGGCATAACCCACCACGCCGAAGTGGCGCGCGCTGATGCCTTCCGCAATGCGCAAAGCGAGGGCTGGGCGATTTTCCATGGCGTCCACCCGGCGCAGCCAGGTCTGCCAGTCACTCATGGGAATGAAGTGCTGAGCTTGATCGGGGCGTGGCGCACCCAACACCTGGACAGGGTCCAGCCCCTGTTTTTCCAGGTACTCGTACAAGAGCAATGCGTACGAAGATGCAACGCGGTTTTCGGCCATGGGTACTTCTTCACCAAGCGTGACCCATGATGATGCCCATCGAAAACGATATTGCCCATTCGGGCTACACGGGATCCGACATTCGTCAATTTGGCGCGAAACGTCAAGAATGTGACCACAAAGATCAAGCCAGAAATCGGCGAACCGGTCAGGATGATGGGGCCTCCACGTCCGGATTTGTGAATGCCTGATTTCGATAGCCTGTACGCCCTGGCCACCACCTGGATCAGCCAGACCGATCTGAAGGATTGGTTGCTGGTGCTGCTTTCACCCGTCTTTTTCGTGACCGTGGCCATCGAGTGGCTGCGGTTTCGCCGCTCGGACAAACAGCGCGCCACGCCCATCTACGACCTGCGCGACTCGATGGACAGCATGACCCTGGGCGGCGTCTACACCTTCCTGGATGTGCTCATCGTGGTGGCGCTGGTGCTGCCGGCCATGATGTGGGCCTACCAGTTCCGCCTGAGCACCATCGAGATCACACCCTGGACTTTCGCGGCGCTCTACCTGGGCGTGGAGTTCTGCTACTACTGGTTCCACCGCGCCAGCCACCGCATCCGCTGGTTCTGGTGCGCGCACGTGGTGCACCACGCCTCAGAGCACATGAACTTCACCACCGCCATGCGCCAGAGCTGGCTCTACAGCTTCGCCGGCAACTGGCTGTTCTACACGCCCATGGTGCTGATCGGCTTCGAGCCGCGCTGGGTGCTGTTTGCCTTGTCGCTGAACCTGGCCTACCAGTTCTTCGTGCACACGCAGTGGCTCAACAAGCTGCCAGCGCCGATCGAATTCATCTTCAACACCCCCTCGCACCACCGCGCTCACCACGGCCGCAACCCCGCCTACATCGACAAGAACTACGGCGGCACCCTGATCGTGTTCGACCGCCTGTTCGGCACCTTCGTCGCCGAGACCGAGGCGCCTGATTACGGTCTGGTTCGCCAGGTGCACAGCCACAACCCCATCTGGCTGACCATCCACGAATGGGTCGACATGATCCGTGACATGCTGCGCCCCGGCCCCCTGAATCAGCGCCTCAAACACCTCTGGGCGCCACCGGAGTGGGAGCGAGGCGCCGGTACGCGGGATAATCCCCCCCATGCACCCGAACGCTCTTCTCGACCTCAGCACGCAACTCGTCCGTGAGGTTCTCAAGCTCGACGCCCCCGCCGACAGCATCGTTTCCTACTTTTTCCGCAACCACAAGGCCCTGGGCCAGCGGGAACGCCACGCCCTGGCCGAGACGGCCTACGCCGTGCTGCGCCAGCGCCTGCTGTGGGCCCACCTGGCCCAATCCGGCCACGGCCCCATGGAGCGCCGCCTGGTGCTGCTGGCCTGGCAAGGTCAGCCTCATGTGCTGAAAAACGGCATCACGACCGATGAAGTCCAGTGGCTGGAACGCACCGCCACCATCGACCGCAGCACCCTGCAGGACAAGCTGCGCCACAACCTGCCCGACTGGATCTCCAACAGCCTGCGACAGCAACTGGGCGAAGAGGAATTCTGGAAGCTGGTCGACACCTTCTCGGCCGGTGCACCACTGGACCTGCGCGTCAACCCGCTCAAGGCCAAACGCGAAGCCGTGCTGGAAGCCCTGGTGGCCGCCGGCATCCCGGCCGTGCCCACGCCCTTTGCACCCACCGGCATCCGCATCGAAGGCAAGCCCGCCCTGCAGAAGATGCCGCTGTACACCGAAGGCCATGTGGAAGTGCAGGATGAAGGCAGCCAGTTGCTGGCCTTGCTGACCGGCGCCAAGCGCGGCGAAATGGTGGTGGACTTCTGCGCCGGCGCAGGCGGCAAGACGCTGGCCCTGGGCGCCATGATGCGCAACACCGGCCGCCTCTATGCTTTTGACGTGTCAGGCCATCGCCTGGAGAACCTCAAGCCGCGTCTGGCACGCAGTGGTTTGTCCAATGTGTACGCCACGCAGATCGCGCACGAGAACGACGACCGCATCAAGCGCCTGCGCGGCAAGATCGACCGCGTCTTGGTGGATGCGCCCTGCTCCGGCCTGGGCACCCTGCGTCGCAACCCCGATCTGAAGTGGCGCCAGAGCCCCAAGGCCATCGAGCAATTGCAGGCCAAGCAGACCGCCATCCTCAACAGCGCGGCTCGCCTGCTGAAACCAGGTGGCCGACTGGTCTACGCGACCTGCAGCCTGATGCCCGCGGAAAACGAAGTCATTGCGAACGCCTTCACGGCCGAACACCCGGATTTCGTGCTGCTGGATGCACGCGAGAAGCTGGAACAAGCAGGCGTGACACAGGCCGAATCGCTGGTCACGGAAGCGGGCCACCTGAGGCTGTGGCCGCATCGCCATGCCACAGACGGTTTCTACGCCGCGGCATGGGAGAAGAAAGCCTGACGCTTCAGGCCTTCTTCTGCAGGGAAGCCTTTAGAACAGGCTTTCCTTCACGTAGATCACGTCATTGGCTTGCAGCTTGTCGTTCATGTCAGGCTGAATGACCTGCACCTGACCGGCTGCGTCACGACGGTGCACGCGGATACCGCGCTGCGTACCCCGCAGCGTCAGGCCACCGCCGGACGCCAGTGCCTGCAGCACGGTCATGTCACGTTGCAGCAGCATGGTGCCGGCGCGTTGCACTTCACCGTAGATGTAGATCTGAGGGGCGCGGTCCACCCAGACGCTGTCACCGTTGGCCAGGGCGATGTCTTCCACGCCGCTGCCAGCCATGAACACGCGAGGGAAGTCGATTTCCTTGCGGAAGGGCTTGCCATCACGGGTACCGGTCACGACCACCAGGTCAGAGCCGGCGTTCACCAGGATGCCGCCAGCCTGCGCCAGGATTTCGCTGAGCTTGTTGCCACCGGCACCGGCGCCCAGGGCGAAACGACCGGGACGGTTGACCTGCCCCAGCACGGAAACCAGGTTGGCCTTCATGTCCATCACGAGGATCGAAACCTGAGGCTGCTTGAGGAAGTTGCCATCGCGCAGACCGGCCGCGAGCTTCTTTTCCGCATCAGAGACGGTCAGGCCGCCGAGCTTCACCACGCCCAGCAAGGGATACGAAATGGTGCCGCTTTCATTGATGCGGGCATCCAGTTGCAGATCCTGGTTCTGGTAGACAAAGATCCGGATCTGGTCACCAGCGCCAAGAACGTAATCGTTCTGACCAGCGGCGGCGTGCGCCCCCAGACCGAACACCAGCAGCATGGTGGCCAGCAGCCACCGAGCCATGTCACGCATCCACTTCATATGCAAAGGTCCTCTGAAAAATGATGATGCAATGTATCACCCGGGCATGACAAAGCGATGCCAGCTTCGGGAGAGTGCAACAAAGGTGTCTAGATCGCGTTTGAGCGGATTGGTTCCACCAGATTCGCCCCAGGAAACCCCTCAAGACCCCGCCGGCCCCACTCGCCTCAGTGCTCGGCCAGGGCCAGGGTGGTGCGCTCCAGATAGGCGCGCACCTCGCTGCCCGGCATGGGGCGCGCGATCAGGTAGCCCTGCACATCGTCGCAGCCCAGGGCGCGCAGCATCACCAGTTGCTCTGACGTCTCGATCCCCTCGGCGGTGGTTTCCAGGCGCAAGGCACGCGCCAGGCTGATGATGGCCGTGACCACCGCCTGGGCGTCCTGGTCGCTGTCGAGCGAGCGCACGAACATGCCGTCGATCTTGAGCTTGTCCATCGGGAAGCTGCGCAGGTAGGCCAGCGACGAATACCCCGTGCCGAAATCGTCCATGGCCACCCGCACGCCGCGGCTGCGCAAGGCCATCAAGGTGGACTGGGCCCCATCGTGGTCTTCGATCAGGGCGGATTCGGTGATCTCGACTTCCAGTCGCTCGGGATCCAGCCCGCTTTCCGCCAGCGCCTCGTCGACCAGATCGATCACGGCGGAGCTGCGGAACTGCACCGCCGACAGGTTGACCGCCACGCGCAGATCCCCCGGCCACTTGGCCGCCACGCGGCAGGCCTCACGCAGCACCCAGTTGCCCAGGGGCACGATCTGGCCCGTCTCCTCGGCCACGGGGATGAACTCGCCCGGACCGATCAGACCGCGTTCGGAATGCTGCCAGCGCACCAGGGCCTCGAAGCCGATGATTTCGCCGGTGTCGAGGCGCATCTGCGGCTGGAAGAACAGGGTGAACTGGTTGGCGTTGAGGGCCTGCCCCAGCTCATGCTGCAGCCGCACGCGGGCCCGGGCGCTTTCAGCCATCTGCTGATCAAAGAAACGATAGGTATTGCGACCGGCCGCCTTGGCGGCGTACAGGGCCAGGTCGGCGCACTGCAGCAGCGATTGGGGGTCCTTGCCGTCGCGCGGCGCCAGGGCCACGCCCATGCTGGCGCGCACCTCCACCATGGCGTCGTCCAGTTGACAGGGTTCGGCCAGCAGGACCACCAGCCGCTCCGCCAGAGCGGCAGCCTCTTCGTGCGAGGCATAACGCCAGCTCAGCAAGGCGAATTCGTCCCCACCCAGTCGGGCCAGCAGGTCACCCTCCGCCACGCAGGATTTCAGGCGCGCCCCGACGCGGCGCAAGAGCTGATCGCCCACGCCATGGCCCAGGGAGTCGTTGATGTTCTTGAAATTGTCCAGATCCAGAAACAGCAGGGAGCAAGGGCGCCCCGGTGTCTTGGGATCGGAAGCCAGCTTGCTCAGTTCGGAGCTGAAACGATGCCGATTGGCCAGACCAGTCAAGGCATCGAAATTGGCCAGGCGGGCCAGTTCATCGCGGGTACGGCGCGTGTGGGTGATGTCCGAGCCCACACCACGCCAGCCAGCGGAGCGCCCGGTTTCGTCCAGCAGGGGCTTGGCGGTCAGCGACCAGCAGTGGATCTCGTGCCCGACCTCTACCGCGATCTCCAGATCACGGAAAGGCTGACCCATGCGGATGCAGGTGGTGAGGTGCGCCAGGGCAGCGGCCGCCTCCTCGTCTTCCGGCGGCAACATGTTGGACAGCAGGTCGATGAAGGACTTCTGCAGCAAGGCCTTGGTGGGCATGCCAAAGGCGTGCGCCAGCCGGGTCGACACATGCCGCAGGTGCCCTGTGGGCGATATTTCCCACAGCCAGTCGGATGCATGTTCTTCGAAGTCGCGCAGCAACAGGTCGATCAGCTGCTTCTGGCGCTCGGTTTCCGCCTCGGCGCGAAGCCGGCTCATGAAGACCTTGCCATTGGTGTAGCTCACGCCGCTCATGATCACCATGTAGACCACCAGCGCGATCATCAGCGCCTGGCTCGTGGCGTAGTCGGACTGCAGCAAGCCCACCACGCAGGTCAGGCACATGGTGATCACATAGGCCATCGCGGCCGGCACCATGGGGCTGAGCATGAAGGCGCCGCCACAGATGGTGCCCACCACAACGGTAGCCACCAGCATCGCGCCGTTGTGATCCGCACTGGGAAACACCACCAGCGGCAACACCGACCACAACACGGCAAACAGGATCACGTGCCCGACGATGATGTACTGCGCCGACTTCTGGGCCAGCACCCGCGCGCCGTCGGTGATCAACAGGCGCCACCAGACAGCCGCAATCGGCAACGCCGAGATCACGAAAAAGCACCAGAGCCCCAGGCCAAGGCTGTTGATCTTGCCCCAGAACACCCAGCAGATCACCAGCGTGTTGATACCGTTGCCCGTCATGATCAGCGGCAACAGGCGCATCAGGGCCTGAACCTGACGCCCACGGAAATAGGACGCCTGCGGCCCGTCTATGGCCTCCTGAGGCGAGACCTCGTTGAGCAGTTCTTCAAACCGCTGCCGGATCGTTGGAGCCTGAGTAGCTTTGGAAGGAAACATCCCCACCATTCAATCCAATGTGGATAACCCTGACGGAATCGGCAGTTTGCCCCCGAACTTGATATCGCCAGACGAAATCGGATGCCTTGTTCACGGGGTTGCAGCGGCATAAGGCACGCCCCACCCAGTAATTTGGTGCGTCATTTGCCTTACCATCTCCGCCCTTGCTGAGTGAAAAAGCCAACATGAGTGCCGACAAACCTCTGTCAGATGCCGAACAGGCTCTGCGCGACGCCGCCAACGAATACCACCGCCTGCCCAGCCGCGGCAAGATCGCCGTGGTGCCGACCAAGCCGCTGTCCAACCAGCGTGACCTGTCCCTGGCCTACTCGCCTGGCGTGGCCTACCCCTGTCTGGCCATCGAACAGAACCCGGACATGGCCGCCGAGTACACCTCGCGTGGCAACCTGGTCGGCGTGATCACCAACGGCACGGCCGTGCTGGGCCTGGGCGATATCGGCCCCCTGGCCTCCAAGCCGGTGATGGAAGGCAAGGGTTGCCTGTTCAAGAAATTCGCCGGGGTGGACGTGTTCGACATCGAACTGGCCGAACGCGACCCGGACAAGCTCATCGACATGATTGCCGCCCTGGAGCCCACGCTCGGCGGCATCAACCTGGAAGACATCAAGGCGCCCGAGTGCTTCTACATCGAGAAGCAGCTCAGCGCCCGCATGAACATCCCCGTGTTCCACGATGACCAGCACGGCACGGCCATCATCTCCAGCGCCGCCCTGCTCAACGGGCTGGAACTGGTGGGCAAGCAGATCGGCGAAGTCAAGGTGGCCGTATCCGGCGCCGGCGCCGCGGCCATTGCCTGCCTGGACGTCATGGTCGGCCTGGGCATCAAGCGCGAAAACGTGTTCGTGTGCGACTCCAAGGGCCTGATCCACACCGAGCGCACCGACAAGCTGGACGAATCCAAGCGCCGCTATGCGCAGCCCACCTCGGGCCGCACGCTGGCGGATGCGGTCAACGGCGCCGACGTGTTCCTGGGCTGCTCGGCTGCCGGCACCCTGACGGCCGACATGGTCAAGACCATGGCACCCAGCCCCATCATCCTGGCGCTGGCCAACCCCGAGCCGGAAATTCGCCCAGAGATCGCCAAGGCCGTTCGCCCTGATTGCATCATCGCCACGGGCCGCTCGGACTACCCCAACCAGGTCAACAACGTCCTGTGCTTCCCCTACATCTTCCGTGGCGCGCTCGATTGCGGCGCGACCAAGATCACGGACGAGATGAAGCTGGCCTGCGTGCGCCAGATCGCCGACCTGGCCAAGGCCGAGATCTCCGACGAAGTGGCCGCAGCCTACCCGGGCCGCGAACTGCGCTTCGGCCCGGATTACCTGATCCCCACCCCGTTTGACTCACGCCTGATCCTGCGCATTGCCCCGGCCGTGGCCGAGGCCGCCGCCGCGTCCGGTGTGGCCAAGCGCCCCATCAAGGATCTGAAAGCCTACCGCGATTCGCTGTCGCAGTTCGTGAGCAACACGGGCCTGTTCATGCGCCCGCTGTTCCTGGGCGCCAAGGCCAATCCCAAGCGCATTGCCTACGCCGAAGGTGAAGACGAGCGCGTGCTGCGTGCCGCCCAGATTGCCGTGGACGAAGGCATTGCCCGCCCGCTGCTGATCGGCCGCCCCGACGTGATCACCACGCGCATCGAACGCGCGGGCCTGCGCCTGCAGGACGGCGTGAACTGCGACATCGTCAACCCGGCCAAGGACGAGCGCTTCAAGCAGTACTACGAGGCGTATCACAAGCTGCGTGCCCGTGACGGCATTTCGCCCGACCTGGCCAAGGTGGCGGTGCGCCGCTCCAACTCGCTGATCGCCACCATGATGGTCAAGCTGGGTGATGCCGACGGCATGATCTGCGGCGTGATCGGTCGCTACGACCTGCACCTGGCCCACGTTCAGGAAGTGATCGGCGTGCGCCCCGAGGCCCATGGCCTGGCCGCGCTCAATGCCCTGATCCTGGACCAGCACAACCTGTTCATCGCCGACACCTTCGTCAACGAAGACCCGACGGCCGAGCAACTGGCTGACATCGCGGCCCTGGCTGTGGAAGAAGTCCAGCGCTTTGGCCTGCCGCCTCGCGTGGCCTTCCTGTCGCACTCGATGTTCGGCTCCAGCAGCCGCCCCTCGGCGCGCAAGATGCGCCAGGCCCGTGACATCTTCGTGCAACGCATGCCCCATATCCCCGCCGATGGCGAGATGCAAGGGGATGCCGCGTTGAGCGAGTCGGTGCGCAACAAGCTGCTGCCCGACAGCACGCTGCAAGGCACGGCCAACGTCCTGATCTGCCCGAACCTGGATGCTGCCAACATCCTGTTCAATGTGCTGAAGATGACGGGCGGCCAGGGCGTGACCGTGGGCCCCATCCTGCTGGGTGCGGCCGCACCGGTGCACATCCTCAACCCGTCCGCCACCGTGCGCCGCATCGTCAACATGACAGCCGTGGCCGTGGCGCATGGTGCGCAGGCCAGCGCGGCACGCTGAGCGCAGCCGATTGAGCTCACACCGCTCAGGGCCACCTCCGGGTGGCCCTGTTCGTTTCCGGCCCTGCGGCTAGACTGCCTCGATGACTTCCATCGCGCGCGCCCAACCCAGCGGTTCCATCCTGCAAGGCTACCTGGCCGCTCTGGCCACCGTGGTGATCTGGGCGGGCTTCATCCTGATCTCGCGCCTGGGTGGCAAGACGGCCCTCACCGGCTGGGACATCGTGGCCCTGCGCCTGGGTACGGCATCCTTGTTCCTGCTGCCCTTTTCGCTGAACCTGCCCGCAGGCACCTGGCGCAACCAGCGCATGTGGGCCATGGCCCTCATTGGCGGCCTGCTGTTTCTGATCCTGGTGTACGCCGGCTTCAAACGCGCGCCGGCGGCTCATGGCGGCATCCTGTTGCCGGGCATGCAACCCTTTCTGGTGACCGCACTGGCCTGGCTGCTCATGGGTGCAAGGCCTTCGCGCCTGCGCCTGCTGGGCTTGATCCCGATTGCGGCTGGCGTGGGCTGCGTCGCCGCACCTCAGATGCTGGGCGCCCACGATGGCCCCTCCACCCTGAGCGGTGATCTGTTCCTGCTGGGTGGCTCGCTGGCCTGGGCCACTTACAGCGTGCTGGTCAAGAAGTGGGTGGTCGACGCCTGGCTGCTCACGCGCTTTGTGGCGCTGGCATCGTGCCTGGTCTACATGCCCATCTACCTGGCCTTGCTGCCCAAAGGCATCGACCAGGTGCCCATGTCCATGCTCTTGCTGCAAGGGCTGTATCAGGGGCTGGGACCCACCATCGTGGCCATGTTGCTGTTCCTGCGCGC
>NZ_DASUIS010000039.1:0-7964 GCF_036279675.1 Aquabacterium sp.
CCGTGGCGATCATCGCGCCCACCAGCAGAAATGCCGCCCGCCCGGCAAACAGCTGACACGCGGCCCAGGCGCCCCCCACCACGATGATGAACACACAGGCGCCCACGAGCTGGTCGCCCCGCTTGCCTTGCCCCAAGGTTCGGCAGATCAGGTCATACAGCAGCCAGAAACCCGCCAGAAAACCCAGCGCGGACGCCACCGCGACACCGGGCGACCAGGCATGAACAGATTGATCGATCAGGAACGTACCGGCATTGAACAGGTACAGCACCGTGAACAGCGCGAAGCCGGACAACCAGGTCGAGTAGCTTTCCCAGAAGAACCAGTGGAGGTTCTCCGGCAGCGACTTGGGCGCGCCGAGGTATTTCTGTGGGTTGTAGAACCCGCCGCCGTGCACCGCCCACAGCTCCCCGCCCACGCCTTTGTTCTTGAGGTCGGGATCCGTCGGGGGCGTCAAGGTGTTGTCGAGCCAGACAAAATAAAAGGAAGACCCCACCCAGGCAATGGCCACGATCACGTGCACCCAGCGCAGCAGCAGGTTGGCCCAATCCAGGGCATAGGTCAGCAAGGGCGACAACTCCAGCATGCGCAGGCCTCAGCTTCCACGATAGGTTGAATACGACCAGGGGCTCACCAGCAAGGGCACGTGGTAGTGCGACTGTGCGTCGGCAATACCGAAATCAAGCGGCACCTTGCCCAGAAAGGCTGGCTGGGGCAGCACCACACCTTTGGACCGGAAGTAGCCCTCGACATCGAAGATCAGGCGGTAGCAGCCCTTCTTGAAGTCATCCCCTGACAACAAGGGACGATCCAGCCGGCCGTCGGCATTGGTGACCACGCTGCGCAAGGACAACCAGCGCCCGTCGCTGCACCCGTCCGGAGAAGACTCGCGGACATACAACTCCAGTTTCATGCCCTCGGCAGGCGTGCCGTGTACGGTATCGAGCACATGGGTGGTGAGGTAGCCCGTACAGGCTGCCTGCGGCGTGTCGTCAGCGGTATTCATGAGTGGCCTCGCTCTCGGGAACCGGCGCCCAAAATAGGGCTTTGCAGCCAGTTCATCTTGCATTCGCAATCTGAAAGTGTATACACTTTAAACATGATGAGCGTTGCGCGCAAGACATCTCCCTCCTCAACAGGCACAAGCAGCCGGCGTGCCCGCCTGCCCCGTGCCGATGCCGATCTCATCCCGTCTGCGCCTGAACCACGAGCCGACGGCGATGTCTCCAGCACCGAACACATCGTGGCCGCCGTGACGCGCGCCATCGTCGAGCACCGTTTGTTGCCCGGCGCCAAGCTGGTCGAACAGAAACTGGGTGACCGATTTGGCGTGTCGCGCACCGTCGTGCGGCAAGCGCTGTACCGCCTGTCGGAACTCAAACTGGTGCGCCTGGAGCCTGCTCGTGGTGCATTCGTGGCCGCACCGTCGATCAAGGAAGCGCGAGAGGTCTTCGCCGTGCGCCGCATGGTCGAATCGCAGATGCTGCGCGAACTGATCCCTCGCCTCAAACCAGCTGACATCCGTGCGCTCAAGGCCCACGTCAGGACCGAACGTGAGGCCGTCAATCGTGTGGATGTGCCCACGCGCACCAAGCTGCTGTTCGACTTCCATGTGCGGCTGGCCGAGGTGCTGGACAACCAGGTGCTGGTGGACCTGATGCAGGAACTGGTGTCGCGCTGCTCGCTCATCACGCTGATGTACCAGTCCGCCGACAACGCGCAGGCCTCGAATGCCGAGCACGTGCAATTGCTCAAGGCCATGGAGGCCCGAGACACCGAGCTGGCCTTGAAACTGCTGCACGAACACCTTGACACCGTCGAGCGCCAACTGATCGAGCAACCCCGCACGAAGGCCTTGCCTGTGAGCGATGCGCTCGTGACAAGCTGAACACCAAACCCAAACCGACAGGCCCATGACCAGCCCCACGCCCTACCCCCGCGACCTCATTGGTTATGGCCGCCACGTGCCACACGCCTCGTGGCCGGGTGGCGCACGCATCGCCGTGCAGTTCGTGCTCAATTACGAAGAAGGTGGCGAAAACTGCGTGCTGCATGGTGACGCGGGCAGCGAGCAGTTCCTCAGCGAGATGTTCAACCCGGCCTCCTACCCGGATCGGCACCTGAGCATGGAGTCGATCTACGAGTACGGTTCACGGGCGGGCGTGTGGCGCATCCTGCGCGAATTCGAAAAACGTGGCTGGCCCTTGACCGTCTTCGGCGTCAGCATGGCCTTGCAACGCCACCCCGAACTCACCCAGGCCTTTGTCGACCTCGGCCACGAAATCGCCTGCCACGGCTGGCGCTGGATCCACTACCAGAGCATGGACGAAGCCACCGAGCGCGAACACATGCGCATCGGCATGCAGATCATTGAAGAGCTCACCGGCCAGCGTGCCCAGGGCTGGTACACAGGCCGGGACAGCCCGCGCACGCGCCGCCTCGTGGCCGACTACGGTGGTTTCGACTACGACAGCGACTACTACGGTGACGACCTGCCCTTCTGGACCGAGGTGCAACGTACCGACGGCCAGACGGTGCCGCACCTGATCGTGCCCTACACGCTGGACGTCAATGACATGCGCTTTGCCCTGCCACAAGGCTATTCGCAAGGCGAGGACTTCTTCACGTACCTGAAAGACACCTTTGACCTGCTTTATGCAGAAGGTGATCCGGCGGGTGACAACGCCCCCAAGATGATGAGTGTGGGCATGCACTGCCGCTTGTTGGGGCGCCCTGGTCGCTTCCGGGCTTTCCAGCGCTTTCTGGATCACGTTGCCCAACATGATCAGGTGTGGGTGTGCCGCCGCATTGACATCGCGAGGCACTGGAAGCAGGTGCACCCCTATCATCCCGCAGCAACCGGCTCGACGCCGGCCCAGCCTTGAGCGAGGCACACGACATGAGCCTCACACTGGATCAACTCAATGCAGCAGACCGCGACAGCTTCGTGGCGCTGCTGGATGGCGTCTACGAGCATTCGCCCTGGATCGCCGATGCGGCCTGGTCTCAACGCCCGTTCAAGACCATCCCGCAACTGAAATACGCCCTCGCCCAAGTGGTGCGTCAAGCTGGTGAAGAGCGTCAAAAAGGCCTGATCCGCGCGCACCCGGAACTGGCCGGCAAAGCCGCTGTCGCGGGCCAACTCACGGCCGAATCGACCAACGAGCAAAGCCGCGCCGGGCTCACCCATTGCACCGCGCCAGAATTCGCCCGGCTGCAGCAACTCAATGCCGACTACAACGCCCGCTTTGGCTGGCCCTTCATCCTGGCCGTGCGTGGCCCGCGAGGCCTGGGGCTGACGCGCCAGCAGATCATCGACACCTTCGCGCGGCGTCTGGATAACCCGGCGGATTTCGAGCTGGCCGAGTGCCTGCGCAACATCCACCGCATCGCCGAGATTCGCCTGCACGACAAGTTCGGGACCGAGCCCGTGCTCGGCAACCTGGTGTGGGACTGGGCTGAAAGGCTGGCTGCACATAGCGAGCCAGGCTATGCGGAACAAGGCCAGTTGACCGTCACCTACATGACGCCTGCCCATCAGGCCTGTGCCGCGCAATTGACAACCTGGATGCAGGACTGCGGTTTTGACGAGGTTTCGATCGATGCCGTGGGCAATGTGGTGGGCATTTACCAAGGCAGCGATGCCAGTGCACCACGCCTGCTCACCGGCTCCCATTACGACACGGTGCGCAACGGCGGCAAATACGATGGCCGCCTGGGTATCTTCGTGCCCATGGCCTGCGTGCGGGAACTGCACCGCCAGGGCCGGCGTCTGAAACACGGCATCGAGGTGATCGGCTTTGCAGAGGAAGAAGGACAGCGTTTCAAGGCCACCTTCCTGGGGTCCGGCGCACTGGTGGGCGACTTCCCGCCCGACTGGCTGGATCAGCAGGACGCCGATGGCATCAGCCTGCGTGAGGCCATGCGGGCCGCCGGCCTGAACGCCAGTCTGGCCGATATACAGGCGCTGAAACGCGATCCGGCCCGCTACCTGGGCTTCGTCGAGGTCCATATTGAACAAGGCCCCTGGCTGGACGAGATCGACCAGCCGCTTGGCGTGGTCACGGCCATCAACGGCAGCGCACGCTATGCGGGCGAGGTCATCGGGCAAGCCAGTCATGCGGGCACCACGCCCATGGACAGGCGCAAGGACGCCGCCGCCGCCGTGGCAGAGCTGGTGCTGTATGTGGAACAACGTGCCACATGGGACGTTCACTCGCCCCAAGGCCCCTCGGTCGGGACGGTGGGCGTGTTGAACGTGCCGTCGGGCTCGGTCAACGTGGTGCCTGGGCGATGCCAGTTCACGCTGGACTTGCGGGCGCCTGACAACGCGCAACGCGACGCCCTGGTGGCCGATGTGCACAAGCAGTTGGCCGCGATTTGCGAGCGGCGCGGCCTGCGTCACACCCTGACGCTGAGCATGCAGGCCAGTGCTGCGCCCTCCGATCCGGCCTGGCAGGCGCGCTGGGAAGCAGCCGTCATGGCCACGGGCCTGCCCGTTTTCAAGCTGCCCAGCGGTGCCGGGCATGACGCCATGAAGCTGCACGAATGCATGCCCCAGGCCATGCTCTTCGTGCGTGGCGGCAACGCCGGCATCAGCCACAACCCGCTGGAAACCATCACCAACGACGACGCGCAACTCTGCGTGGACGCCTTCATGCACCTGCTGGAGCAACTGTGAGCACGACCCAAGCCACCGAGCACTACGCCCGACTCGATCAGTGGATCGATGCGCATTTCGATGAAGAGGTGCGCTTCCTGCAAGCCCTGGTGCAGGTGCCCACCGACACCCCGCCTGGCAACAACGCGTCCCACGCTGAGCGCACCGCCGAGTTGCTCAAAGGCTTTGGCTGGCAGCCCGAAGCCCACAGCGTGCCCGACGCCGAGGTCAAGGCCTACGGCCTGCAAAGCCTGACCAACCTCATCGTGCGCCGCCGCTTTGGCGAAGGGGGACGCACGATCGCCCTCAATGCCCACGGTGACGTGGTGCCGCCAGGCGAAGGCTGGACGCACGACCCATATGGGGGTGAAGTGGTCGAGGGGCAACTCTATGGGCGCGCGGCAGCCGTCAGCAAGAGTGACTTCGCCACCTACAGCTTTGCGCTGCGCGCGTTGGAGGCCCTGGCCGCATCGAGCGGCAACGCGGCTTTGAAAGGCTCGGTGGAGCTGCACTTCACCTACGACGAAGAGTTCGGCGGCGAACTTGGGCCCGGCTGGCTGCTCAAGCAAGGCCTGACCAAGCCCGATCTGCTGATCGCCGCGGGCTTCAGCTACGAGGTGGTCACCGCGCACAACGGCTGCCTGCAAATGGAGGTGACGGTGCTCGGCCAGATGGCCCATGCGGCCATTCCGCACACCGGCATCGATGCCTTGCAAGGCGCCGTCACCATCCTCAACGCGCTGTACGCCCAGAACAAGGTCTACCAGGGCATCACATCCAGCGTGCCTGGCATCAAGCATCCTTACCTGAACGTCGGGCGCATCGAAGGCGGCACCAACACCAATGTCGTGCCAGGCAAGGTGGTCTTCAAGCTGGATCGCCGCATGATCCCCGAAGAGAACCCCGCACAGGTGGAAGCCGACATCCGCCGCGTGATCGCCGAGTCGGCCGCCACCTTCCCCGGCATCCGCGTCGAGATCAAGCGCCTGCTGCTGGCCCATTCGCTGCGCCCTCTGCCGGGGCACGAGCCACTGGTACAGGCCCTGCAGCGACACGGCGAGGCGATTTTCGGCGAACCTATCCCGACCAGTGGCACCCCGCTGTACACCGATGTGCGCTTGTACGGCGCGCACGGCATCCCGGCGGCCATTTATGGCGCCGGCCCGCGCACCGTGTTCGAGTCGAACGCCAAGCGGGCGGACGAGCATCTGGCACTGGCAGACCTGCGGCGCGCGACCAAGGTCGTGGCACGCACCCTGTGCGATCTGCTCAGCTCAGCCTGAAATTGGCGACAATGCGCGGATGCCCTCATCCGCCCTGCCACTGGTTCACACTTCTTTCTACCGCTTTGTCGCACTCAGCGATCCTGACGCCATCGCGGCAATCCTGCGCGAGCTGGTCGCCCCCTTGACGGGCAACGTGCTGGTGGCGGAAGAAGGCATCAGCGGCGCGCTGGCAGGCAACGCCCCGCAGATCGATGCCTTCGAGCAGGCCATGCACCAGGACCCGCGGCTGCAGGGCCTGTTGGCCGACATGCCCTTCAAGCGCAGCGCCTGCCAGACCCCGCCGTTCTGGAAAGTGCGTGTGCACCGCAAGCGCGAGATCGTGGCGCTGGGCCTCGATGGCGTCTCGGGCCTGGTGCCCGACCGCGCCCAGGGCCAGCACCTGAGCCCGCAGCAATGGCGCGACCTCATCGCGCAAGACAACGTCGTCGTCATCGACAACCGCAACAGCTTCGAGTACCGCCTGGGCCGCTTCAAGAACGCGATTGACCCGCACGTGGACAACTTCCGCGACTTCCCGGATTACGTGTCCTCCCACGCCGATCAATGGAAAGCCGAGGGCAAGAAGGTGGCCATGTACTGCACAGGTGGCATCCGCTGTGAAAAGACCAGCGCCTGGATGCAGCAGTTCGGCCTGGACGTCTACCAGCTCGATGGCGGCATCCTGAACTTCTTCCAGAGCCTGCCCGACGCCGACAAGGACTGGCAAGGCGAGTGCTTCGTGTTCGACAACCGCATCGCCATTGACACCCGCCTGCAGGAGACGACCACCACCGCCGATGATGTCTACAACGACAGCCCGGACGAGCTGTGGCGCAAGGAGCGCGCGCACCGACTGGACTCCGTGACACCCAAGGCAAGCCGCGTGAAAGCACCAGGCGCGCCCACCACGGACCCGGACGATCAAGGCTGATCGCCGGCACATCACTGGCATCCATGAGCAAGCCCGCATTGCCCACCATCAACGGCGTGAGCGCCAGTTGCGTGGCCCTGCCCGATGGCAACTGGCCAACGATGCTGGACTACCTCGCGCAACGCATACCAGCGGTATCACGCGAAGACTGGGCCGATCGCATGGGCAAGGGCGAGGTGGTCGATGCCCACGGTCACCCCATCTCGGTTGACACGCCCTATCGTGCCCACACCAAGCTCTACTACTGGCGCAGCCTGCCCTTCGAACACCAGGTACCCTTTGAGGAAGAGGTGGTGTTCCAGGATGACTACCTGGTGGTGGCCTACAAGCCGCACTTCCTGCCCGTCACGCCCAAAGGCCGCTATCTGCAGGAGACACTGCTGGTGCGCCTCAAGCGCAAGCTCGGCATCGACACGCTGGTGCCCATGCACCGCATCGACCGCGAAACCGCGGGGCTGGTGGCCTTCACGATCCAGCCGCACACGCGCAATGCCTACCAGGCTCTGTTTCGGGACAAGGTGGTCAACAAGACCTATGAAGCCATTGCGCCATTGAGCAAGGCGGTGGCGCTGCCCATGGTCTACCGCTCGCGCCTGGCAGAAAGCGAGCGCTTCATGGCCATGCATGAAGTGGCCGGCACACCCAATGCCGAAACCCGCATCGAACTGATCGAATCAGCTGGCGATTGGGGCAGATTCAAGCTGCAACCCATCACGGGCCAGAAGCACCAGTTGCGCGCGCACATGTCGGCGCTGGGCATGCCACTGCTCAACGACCAGATCTACCCGGAACTGTTGCCCGCCTTGCCACCAGAAGTGGCACCAGACTTCTCTCGTCCTTTGCAACTGCTGGCTCAGTCTCTGTCGTTCATGGACCCGATCACTGCCCAGCAACGTGACTTTCACTGCGGGCGCAGCCTGGATCTGACATCGGCGCTGCGTCAGTCAGACCAGTCAAGCCCAACAGACCAGCCGGGTGAGGCTTAACGCTGCGCCATCGCCTCGCCCATGCGGATCGCACGAGCAGGCTCCCACGCAGCGTTGAACTGAAGCGGACCTTTGGGGAACAGCATGACGACCGTCGAGCCCAGCAGGAAGCGCCCCATCTC
>NZ_DASUIS010000040.1:0-73980 GCF_036279675.1 Aquabacterium sp.
ATGGCAGGCCGCGGCAATTTCCAGTTTGGCGCGCACGATGAGCGGATGCTCGAACTGCCCGGTGGCGGACATGGCTTTGGCCGGAATGGCGCCGCGATGGTCGGAGACAAAATCCATCAGGCCAAAGGACAGTGATTCCACGCCAGGCAAGGAGGCAATCTCCGCGACCTCCTGCAGCGCCTTGTGTGTCTCGATCAGGATGTGCACGGGCACGGCGTGAAACACCCCATGCTTGATGCGTGAAGCCTTGATGGCCTCGACGGCGCGCTGGGCCTCTGTGGCATCGGCCACCTTGGGCACCATCAGATAGGCCAGCCGGTCGCCCGCCTTCCTGATCAAGGTGTCCACGTCGTCTTCAAAGCGGCGATGGCTGGGTGCATGCACGCGCGCACCTGCTCGGCCCCAGGCGTTGCCCGGGCTGTTGAGCAGTTCGGCCACCATCTCGGCCTGTTCATGCTCGCCGCCCACCGGCGCACCGTCTTCCAGATCCAGGGTCACGTCGAACACGGCGCGGCCAGGCTCCTCGGCCATCTCGGCCTGCAGGGCCAGGCTCTTGCGCATGCGGGCTTCCACGCCGGCATAGTGATCGCAGACGGGCAGGGTGTGGGGGCGGTGCTCGGCACCGAACAGGGCCTGGCGGGGATGGATGGCGGTCAGGGTGGACATGGGGCTGCTCGGTAGATCAGGTCACGCACGTTGCATGGTGAAAGTCTCGCGCAAATTGCCTGTCGAGGGTGGTCTGCCCAATAAAAAACCGGCTCCGCCTTGCGACGGAAACCGGTTTTCTTGCTTTCTCGCAAGCGCGTTCAACCACGTGTGGCCAGAAGGCCTCACGCGGTCGAAACAGCATCACAGCAGGTGCTTGACGCCGTCTTGCTCGCCTTGCAGCTCAGCCAGGGTCTTGTTGATGCATTCTTGCGAGAAGGCATCGATTTCCAGACCTTCGACGATCTTGTATTCGCCGTTTTCGGTGGTGACGGGGAAGCCGAACACGATGCCGGCGGGGATGCCGTATTCGCCGTTCGAAGGCACGCCCATGGTGACCCATTCGCCGTTGGAGCCCAGGGCCCAGTCACGGATGTGGTCGATGGCAGCGTTGGCAGCCGAAGCGGCCGACGACAGGCCGCGAGCGGCGATGATGGCGGCGCCACGCTTGCCCACGGTGGGCAGGAAGGTGTCGGCGTTCCAGACTTGATCGTTGATCAGGTCCTTGATGGACTTGCCGTTCGTGGTGGCGAAGCGGTAGTCAGCGTACATCGTGGGCGAGTGGTTGCCCCAGACTGTCAGCTTGCGGATGTCGCCAACCTTGGTGCCGGTCTTGGCAGCCAGTTGCGAAGCGGCGCGGTTGTGGTCCAGGCGCAGCATGGCTGTGAAGTTCTTGGCAGGCAGATCCGGCGCCGACTTCATGGCGATGTAAGCGTTGGTGTTGGCGGGGTTGCCGACAACCAGCACCTTCACGTTGCGCGAAGCGACAGCGTTCAGGGCCTTGCCTTGAGCCGTGAAGATCTGGGCGTTGGCGGCCAGCAGGTCGGCGCGCTCCATGCCAGGACCGCGAGGACGTGCGCCAACCAGCAGGGCGTAGTCGGTGTCCTTGAAGGCTTGCAGGGGATCAGAGTGGGCTTCGATACCGGCCAGCAGAGGGAAGGCGCAGTCTTCGAGCTCCATGATCACGCCCTTCAGCGCGTTCTGGGCCTTCTCGTCGGGGATTTCCAGCAGTTGCAGGATGACGGGTTGGTCCTTGCCCAGCATTTCGCCAGAGGCGATGCGGAACAACAGGGCGTAACCAATTTGGCCAGCGGCGCCGGTGACGGCGACGCGAACGGGTGCTTTGCTCATGTGCAACTCCGAAAAGGAAGTGAGAGGGGAAGGGTTAGAGACAACCCTCGATTGTAGCTTCGCGCGGCAGTCTAGTGCGATCAACCTACCTCGTCAATATTCTTATGTCTTATATAAGACATCTTTCATCCTACTTCTGGACTTTGGCTTGCAGTTGTGGTGCAATGGCGCCCGGCCCGCGGTCCTATCCGGCGCGGGTTGACGCATTGCCCGATCCCACCCCCGATCGATCCCAACCTTGACGACACGCCGTGGTGCCTACTTCGCCATCAACTGCTGCTCCTGACGCCCTGGCGTCCGCCGCCGGCACAGGCGTATCTGCATCGGCATCAATGCCTTCTTCAGGGCCCTCGTTCAGCCCGCTCTACCAGCAGATCAAGACACTGATCCTGCGCAGCCTGCAGTCAGGCGAGTGGCGCCCGGGTGAGGCCATCCCCAGCGAAATCGAACTGGCTGCCCGCTTCAAGGTCAGCCAGGGTACCGTGCGCAAGGCCGTGGACGAGCTGGCGGCCGAGAATCTCCTCATGCGCAGGCAGGGCAAGGGCACCTTCGTGGCCACCCACGCCGAGGAGCAGGTTCAGTACCGCTTCCTGCGTCTGGCGCCCGATCAGCCTTCGCCTTTGCCCGGCTCGGCCCGTCGCGAATTCCTGGATTGCCGCCGTTTGCGTGCCCCGGTCGATGTCGCGCGCTCCCTTCAGATGAAGGCCGGTGACATGGTGGTTGAAGTTCGCCGGGTGCTGCATTTCTCGGGGCAGCCCGTGGTGCTGGACGACATCTGGCTGCCCGGCCACATGTTCAAGGGCCTCACCGCCGATCGCCTGAGCGAGTACCGTGGCCCCATGTACGGCCTGTTTGAATCCGAATTCGGTGTGCGCATGATCCGCGCGGAAGAAAAACTCCGCGCCGTGGCCGCCGACGAAACCGATGCCCGATTGCTCGAAGTCGAGGTTGGCACCCCGCTGCTCAGCGTGGAGCGTCTGGCCTTCACCTACGGCGATCAACCCGTTGAATTGCGCCGCGGTCTGTACCGCACCGATCACCACTATTACCGCAATGAATTGAGCTGACGACCAATTTATTGACCTTGTTCACGCAAAGCGAAGGGTTGTCATGTGGATGACCACAAGCCGAGCGCGTTCGTCGGGCTGGGGATTGCCCTAAAATCCCGGATTCTCTTGACAGATTTTTGACGCTCGGCAGGAGCCTTTAACAACATGGCTGACAACGCGAAAACCCCACGCCCCGTCTACCGGAACATCCACGTGACTGACATCGTCAGCTACCGCCTGCCTCCGGCGGGGATCGTCTCGATCCTCCACCGTATCAGCGGCGCGATCATGTTCCTGTTGATGCCCTTCATCATCTGGATGTTCGACACGAGCGTCTCCACCGAGATCTCGTACGACGAGTTCACGGCGATCTTCAAGGCTGGTTGCGCCAATGGCCTCGTGCCAGGCTGGTTCTTCAAGCTGATCGCGCTGGGCATCATCTGGGCCTACCTGGTGCACTTCATTGCCGGCGTGCGCCACCTGATCATGGACGCCACGCACCGCGTGAGCAAAGAGCAGGGGCACTCCACCGCCATCGTCACCCTGGCCTTGAGCTCGGGTCTGACCGTGGTGCTGGCCGCCAAGCTGTTCGGCCTGTTCTGATTTTCTCGTTCTTGTTTCCCTGACCGCAGGAATAACAACCATGTCTCAAAACTACGGAACCAAGCGCATCGTCACCGGTGCGCACTATGGTCTGCGTGACTGGCTCGCGCAACGTGTGACGGCCGTGCTGATGGCTTTGTTCACCATCGCGCTGCTGGCCCAAGTGATCTTTGGCGAGCCCATCAGCTACTACAAGTGGGCTGGCATCTTCTCGCAGCAATGGATGAAGACACTGACCTTCGTGGTCATCCTGGCCATGCTCTACCACGTGTGGGTGGGCGTGCGCGACATCTTCATGGACTACATCAAGCCGGTTGGCGTTCGCCTGGGCCTGCAAGTGTTTGCCATCGTGTGGCTCGTGGGCTGCGCTGGCTGGGCCATCCAAGTGCTGTGGAGACTGTAAAAAATGAGCGCTACTTCCCTTCCTACCCGCAAGTTTGACGTTGTGATCGTCGGGGCCGGCGGCTCCGGCATGCGCGCGTCGCTGCAACTGTCTCTGGCTGGCCTGAACGTGGCCGTGCTGTCCAAGGTCTTCCCCACCCGTTCGCACACGGTGGCCGCTCAGGGCGGTATCGGTGCCTCGCTGGGCAACATGTCCGAAGACAACTGGCACTATCACTTCTTTGACACCGTCAAGGGTTCCGACTGGCTGGGCGACCAGGACGCCATCGAGTTCATGTGCCGTGAAGCACCCAAGGTGGTGTATGAGCTGGAACACTTCGGCATGCCTTTCGACCGCAACGCCGACGGCACCATCTACCAGCGTCCTTTCGGTGGCCACACCGCCAACTACGGTGAAAAGCCCGTGCAACGCGCTTGCGCTGCCGCCGACCGTACCGGCCACGCTCTGCTGCACACGCTGTATCAGCAAAACGTCAAGGCTCGCACCCAGTTCTTCGTGGAGTGGATGGCCCTGGACATCATCCGTGATGCCGATGGCGACGCCGTGGGCGTGACCGCCCTGGAAATGGAAACCGGTGACGTGCACGTGCTGCACGCCAAGACCGTGCTGTTCGCCACCGGTGGCGCCGGCCGTATCTACCAGGCTTCCACCAACGCCTTCATCAACACCGGCGACGGCCTGGGCATGGCTGCCCGCGCCGGCATCCCGCTGGAAGACATGGAGTTCTGGCAGTTCCACCCCACCGGCGTGGCCGGTGCTGGCGTGCTGCTGACCGAAGGTTGCCGTGGTGAAGGCGCCATCCTGCGCAATGCCAATGGCGAGCGCTTCATGGAACGTTACGCCCCGACGCTGAAGGACCTGGCCCCGCGTGACTTCGTGTCCCGTTCGATGGACCAGGAAATCAAGGAAGGCCGTGGCTGCGGTCCCAACAAGGACTACGTCCTGCTGGACATGACCCACCTGGGCGCCGAGACCATCATGAAGCGTCTGCCTTCGGTGTTCGAAATTGGCCATAACTTTGCCAACGTCGACATCACCAAGGAGCCGATCCCCGTGGTGCCCACCATCCACTATCAGATGGGTGGTATCCCCACGAACGTGTACGGCCAGGTGGTCGTGCCCAAGAACGGCAAGCCCAACGAGATCATCAACGGTCTGTACGCCGTGGGTGAGTGCTCCTGCGTGTCGGTGCACGGCGCCAACCGCCTGGGTACCAACTCGCTGCTGGACCTGGTCGTGTTCGGTCGCGCAGCAGGCAACCACATCGTCGAGACCAACCTCAAGACGAAGAACCACAAGCCGCTGCCCAAGGACGCCGCCGACTTCACCCTGTCGCGTCTGGCTCGTCTGGACAGCGCCAGGAACGGCGAGTACTCGCAAGACGTGGCCAACGAAATCCGCGCCACGATGCAGAAGCACGCTGGTGTGTTCCGTACGCAGAAGTCCATGGACGAAGGCGTCCAGCGCATCGCTGCCGTGCGTGAGCGCGTCAAGTCGATCGGCCTGAAGGACAACTCCAAGGTCTTCAACACCGCCCGCATCGAAGCTCTGGAAGTCGACAACCTGATCGAAGCCGCACAAGCCACCATGGTGGCCGCTGCAGCCCGTCCGGAAAGCCGTGGCGCCCACGCCCACGACGACTTCCCGAACCGCGACGACGCCAACTGGATGAAGCACTCGCTGTGGTACTCCGAAGGCAACCGCCTGGACTACAAGCCCGTGAACCTGACTCCGCTGACCGTGGAATCGGTGCCTCCGAAGGTTCGTACCTTCTGATCCCGTAGCGCCAACCTTCAGGAATCGAACATGAGCACTCAAAAGCGCACTTTCCAAATCTACCGCTACGATCCGGACAAGGATGCCAAGCCCTACATGCAGACCATCGAGATCGAACTCGACGGTCACGAGCGCATGCTGCTGGACGCCCTGGTCAAACTCAAGGCTGTGGACCCGACCCTGTCGTTCCGCCGCTCCTGCCGCGAAGGCGTCTGCGGTTCGGACGCCATGAACATCAACGGCAAGAACGGTCTGGCCTGCCTGACCAACATGCGCACGCTGCCTGGCACGATCGTGCTCAAGCCGCTGCCTGGTCTGCCTGTGGTCCGCGATCTGATCGTGGACATGACCCAGTTCTTCAAGCAGTACAACTCCATCAAGCCTTACCTCATCAACGACACGCCGCCGCCCGAAAAAGAGCGTCTGCAGTCGCCTGAAGAGCGTGAAGAGCTCGACGGTCTGTACGAGTGCATCCTGTGCGCCAGCTGCTCGACCAGCTGCCCCAGCTTCTGGTGGAATCCCGACAAGTTCGTGGGCCCCGCCGGTCTGCTGCAGGCTTACCGCTTCATCGCCGACAGCCGCGATCAGGCCACGTCCGACCGCCTGGACAACCTGGAAGACCCCTATCGTCTGTTCCGTTGCCACACCATCATGAACTGCGTGGATGTCTGCCCGAAGGGCCTGAACCCCACGAAGGCCATTGGCAAGATCAAGGAACTGATGGTGCGTCGCGCCGTCTGATTGCCTTCCCGGATTCAATCAACGCGCGACCCCGACTGTTTTAGACCTCGAAGAAGAACCACCCCGATGACCGACACCAGCCCAGCAGCCGACCAGACTCCCGACGCGGATGTGCTGCGGCGTCTGCGCTGGCGCTGCCGTCGGGGTCTGCTCGAAAACGACTTGTTCATTGACAAGTTTTTTGACAAGCATGGCGAGAGTCTGACAACAGGCCTGGTCCAAGGCTTGCTTCAGTTGATGGACCTGTCAGACAATGATCTGCTGGATCTGCTTTTGGCCCGCAAGGAGCCCGAAGGTGATCTGGTCAATTCAGAAGTCACGCAGGTGCTGTCGATGATGCGGGTTGCCAAGGCCTGAGTCTGGCTTGTTCGTCAGGATTCATCCCCTCAGTCAAATGTCTGAAGGGCGTGGACTAAGACCCATAATGCCGGCTAAGGAATAATCCCTAGTCACCGATAATTTCTCCCACACAAGACCGACCCCTAGGAGTGCTCATGACACCGTCCGACGTGAAAGCCACCCTGTCGTTTTCAGACGGCAGCCCCAGCATGGAACTGCCCATTTACAAGGGTTCTGTCGGCCCGGATGTGATTGACATCCGCAAGCTGTACGGCCAGACCGGCAAGTTCACCTACGACCCCGGCTTCCTGTCCACCGCTTCGTGTAACTCGACCATCACCTACATCGATGGCGACAAGGGCGAACTGCTGTACCGCGGCTACCCCATCGAGCAACTGGCCACGAACTGCGACTTCCTGGAAACCTGCTACCTGCTGCTGAACGGCGAACTGCCCAACGGCGCACAGAAGGACGAGTTCGTTGCACGCGTGTCCAACCACACGATGGTCAACGAGCAGATGCAGTTCTTCCTGCGCGGTTTCCGCCGTGACGCACACCCGATGGCCGTGATGACCGGTCTGGTGGGCGCTCTGTCGGCCTTCTATCACGACAGCACCGACATCAACAACCCCGAGCACCGTCAGATCGCGGCCATCCGCCTGATCGCCAAGATGCCTACGCTCGTGGCCATGGCTTACAAGTACTCGATCGGCCAGCCGTTCATCTATCCGAAGAACGACCTGTCGTACACCGAGAACTTCATGCGCATGATGTTCGCCACGCCTTGCGCTGACTACAAGGTCAACGACGTGCTGGTTCGCGCCATGGATCGCATCTTCATCCTGCACGCCGACCACGAGCAGAACGCGTCGACCTCGACCGTGCGTCTGTGCGGTTCCTCCGGCACGAACCCGTTCGCCGCCATCGCTGCTGGCGTGGCTTGCCTGTGGGGCCCGGCTCACGGTGGCGCCAACGAAGCTGCCCTGAACATGCTGGAAGACATCCAGCGCAACGGTGGCGTCGAGAAGATCGGCGAGTTCATCTCGCAGGTGAAGGACAAGAACTCCAACGTCAAGTTGATGGGCTTCGGTCACCGCGTGTACAAGAACTACGATCCACGCGCCAAGCTGATGCGTGAAACCTGCCACGAAGTGCTGACTGAACTGGGCTTGCAAAACGACCCGATGTTCAAGCTGGCCATGGCCCTGGAAAAGATCGCCTTGGAAGACGACTACTTCGTGTCGCGCAAGCTGTACCCGAACGTCGACTTCTACTCCGGCATCGTTCAGCGCGCCATCGGCATCCCCGTGCAGCTGTTCACCGCCATCTTCGCCCTGGCACGTACCGTGGGCTGGATTGCGCAACTGAACGAAATGATCGGCGACCCCGAGTACAAGATCGGTCGTCCCCGTCAGCTGTTCGTTGGCGCCGAGAAGCGCGACGTCAAGCCGATCGCTTCGCGCTGATCTGCTGCTCGTTTCGAACAGTCAAAACCCCGGCTTGCCGGGGTTTTTTCTTTGGTGCATTTGAATCGGCGTCGCCAGCCCGCCTGCCGCAGCACCTCACCGCTGTGGTGCGTTGCTGTTCTGTTGTTCTGGTGGCTGCAGGGGCAAGGTCAGGTGGATGCTGGTGCCCTGGCCCTGCGGGGATGAGATGCAGATTTCACCACCCACAGACGCAACCCGTTCGCGCATGCCAATCAAGCCCAGTCCGGATTGGGTAGAGGCCTTGGTGTCGAAGCCACGGCCGTTGTCCTTGATCTCGATGCACAGCTGATCGCGTTGCTCGTTGAGTGCGAGGTGCACGCTGGCCTGGCTGGCGCCGGCATGCTTGATGATGTTGGTCAAGGCCTCCTGCACCACACGGTAGGCCTGCATGGCAAATTCGCCGCGCAGGTCGGGCAGGCCTGCCTCCGCCGAGAAGGAGAAGCGGCATTGCGGGTGAACGTTGTCCAGCCCGAGCACCATCTCTTCGAGTGCCATGGACAGCCCCAATGTGTCGATCACCTCGGGGCGCAGGCTTTTCACGATGTTGCGCGTGCTGGCATAGATCAGCTCCATCGTATGCTGTATGCGCTGCGCGTTGCGTGCCATGTCGGCATCGCCGCTGGCTTCGGCCTTGGCCGCCAGTGCGGCCGCCTCCAGCTTGACGGAGATGAGACTGGCGCCCAGATGGTCGTGGATCTCGACGGCCACGCGTTTGCGGTCTTCTTCGATCAGGGCGTTGCTGTGTGTGATCAGGCGCCGCTTCTCGGCATCTGCCTGGCGAATCTGATCGATGGCCACCCGCAGTTCGTGGGTACGGGTCTTGACCTTTTGCTCCAGATCGTTGCGTGCGGCATCCAGGGCCTCGGCCATTTGCACGATGGTCCGTTGCAGTTCGCCCAGTTCATCGGGTTGATTGGTGGGCAGGTCCACGTCAAACTGTCCTTTGCGGATGGCTCGCAAGGCCAGCATGACGGAAGCCATGGTCCTGCGCAGGCGACGGGTCAGGCGCAGGCTCAGCATGCTGCTGGCCACTGCCGCGCCAGCTACCAGCGTGAAGGCGAGCATCAGCGCTCCTCGGCGGGCTTCGAAGATCGGCGCGGCCGACATGGTGACACGGACGTAGCCAATGGTGCGCATGCGGCCTGGATCGCGGGGCTCGGCGGGTGCTGGTTTTTTCTGACCGGCTGCTGCACCCATGTCGAAGAGATCCAGCTCTGGCAGTGACTCGATGAGGACCGGGGCCTCATGCGTGGTCTGGTCCTCACTTTGTTGATCCTGGCAACTGGAGGCCACCGTGTGATGTTGTTCGTCACTCAGGCGGATGCAGGTCACGCTGGCGTCCGATGCCACCAGTTGCTGCAAGGTGTTGCGTACATAGGTCAGGTTGCCCGATACCAGGCCGTACTGGCTGCTTTGAGCCAGTGCCGTGGCAATCAGTCGGCCGCGTTCAGCCACATCACGCCGCACGTCGTTGACGGCGGTGGCGTACATGGCTGCAGCCACTGCGATGAACATCATGCTGGCGGGCAGCACGGCGATGGTCAGCAGCCGAACGGTGATGCCCCGGCTTTGCCAGAACTTGAGGTTCATCCCGTTCTCCCCGGTGGGCGTGCGCCCATGGCCCGCACCCTGTCCGAGATGGACAGCCCCAAAGAGCGCGCGACGTTGTCATTGATGGAGACTCGCCAGTAGTGGGGGTAGCGTGGTTCTGGCAACACGCCTGTGCCAATGGCATCCAGCATGTCCATGAGGTCTGCCGCCACCTCGTCGGCATCGGACCAGGCGCTCGCCAAGGTGCCCGCTGTGACCGTGGCGGCCGAGAAACCCATCACCGGCAGGCCGCGCCGATAGGTCGACTCCAGCACGGATCGCAGAGAGTCGGGGCTGTAGAGCGTGCTGTCGGGCACGGCCAGCAACACATGCGTGCCGCTCAGCGTATTGATGGCTCGAACAGGGTCCTGGCCCTCTTCCATGCGCACCACTTGCAGATCCAGGCCAGCCTGCGCCGCTGCTTGTCGCAAGGGCCTTTCCATGTGGCTGGACGCGCTCGACAACAGAACCCCGACAGTCACCCTGCGTTCGAACACCGCAGCGATCAACTGCATCTGGGCTGCGGGTGAAGCTTCGGCAAACAGGGCGGTGCAGGTGCCGGTCTCTCGCGCCGATGCAGCCAGCAGCCGTTTGTAGACCTGACTGGATGTCAGTGCCGAAATCAGTGGGGCACGGAAGTCCACTTCCAGTGCACGTCGCAAGGCGGCGGGCCCGAGGGTCACGACCGGTGCCGTACCGCGCTTGAGGTCGAGCGCACCAGGGTCGGAGTCGACCTGCAGCACGGGGTAGCGCATCCTGAGCGCCTGAACAATGCCCTTGTGGCTTGCCGGGTCGCTTGATGTCAGAACGCGCAACTCTCTCGCATTTGGCGCTCCATGGCTCAGCAGTGGCCATCCACTCAGGCCAAGCAGCATGCGCAGCGCCTGGCGGCGCGCGCTTGCGGTCGAGCTTGTGTTGGGCGAATGCACGATAGGGCGACTTTGCGTGAACGGCTCAAAGGCTAGAAAGCCACGCGAATCTTGCCGATGAGGCTCAGTCGGCTGTTGTAGCTGTGCGAGACGTAGCCAATGCTGTTGACGTAGGTGTTGACGGTGGGCGTGTGCAGATAGCCCATCACCAGCAGCGCGGAGACCGGCTGTGTGCCAAAGGCGAAGTCGTGTGTGAGGGTGACATCCGTGCGTTCGTACAGTCGTTCGCTGACACCGCTACCTGATGCGAAGAAGTGCGACAGCGCACCTCGCCAGCGTGGACTGAATGCGCGGCTGACGCCCAGAGAGCCACTTTGTCGCGACCATTGGCTCATTTCCACCGGGTTGCTTGCATGGTGATTGAGCAGATAGCTGTAGCCCAGCCACCCCGACCATCCCGCACTGAGATCCCAGTTGGCCTGGGTTTCGAGGCCGTCGAGCCTGACGCTGCCGTTGTTGGCCGCCACCCCTTGAAACTCTGCGTTGTAATCCGAGATCAGGTTGGCCAGTCGTTCGCTGAAGGCCCTGGTATCGACGGTCATGCCCCATTGACGCAAAGCCACCAGGTAGCCCAACTCGAATGCGGTGATGCGCTCGGGCCTGAGGTCAGGGTTGCCATGGAACAAGGTGAGGGGGGCGCCAGTGGTGAAGCCCATGACCGACGGTGAAACGCTGTCGAAGTAGGGCGCAACCTGGCCTTTCATCTCAAGCAGGTCCGGGGTTCTGGTCCCTTTTGAATACACGGCTCGAACAGACTGGCTTTCGGTCAGGTGGTAATTCGCGGCCAGTCGCGGAGAAAAAGTACCAGGGCCCAGCGAGTTGGATTCGCCATAGCCACCCAGGTTGATCGTGAGCGATGTGCTGGGCCTGTACTCCACGTGTCCGAAGAGCCAGCGCACTTCATTGTTGCTCTTGCCGCCCAGAAAGGTCATCGAGTCGCCCTCCTGGTAGCGCAAGCCCAGGCCGCCTACCAGGCGCAGTGAATCGGACACCACATAGGTGTCCTGAAATTCAAGCTGTGTCCGGGTCTCGGTCACATCCATGTTGAGCTGGCCGCAGGCGTACTCCTGCAAAGCTGGGCCGATCCCGCCCAGCGAGGCCACGGCCGCAAGAACCTTGTCGATGTCGGCCTGAGCGGGAGGGTTGCGCCATGCAAAGTTGCTGAAGTTCAAGCCCCGCGAGAGCGCTACCGAGAGCTCCGGATACCTGTTGAGAACTTCAATCACATCCGGATGGAAGGCGATCTTGGGCCAGCATGTTTGCCAGGGTTGCCTGCTGTCAGCGCCTGTGTGATAGGCACGCAACTGCAATTCATGATTGGCAGAAAGCGCTTTGGTCCATTTCAGGTTGAGCTGGCGTTCTTCCCGGGACAGATCCGGAAAGGTTTGTGCAAAGGAGTCCAGATTGAAGGGTTGATCGAGCCTGGATTGGGTGATCGACGCGTGGAGCTCGAGAGACGTATCGCTGCTCAGGTCAGTCTGGGCGCGCAGGTTGAGGCGCTTCACGCTGCTGCTGTCATGCTGCCCGCCCCGAATCTCGGCGCTGTCATACCCGCTGTCGCGCGCGGCATTGGCGGTCACAGACACGTGCGTGTCGTTGCCAAGCCTGGTTGCCAGGCGCAGCGTGCTTTCACTGGCATGGTGACTGCCGACATTGACCGAGGCGGTGAATCGCTCGACGTCCTTCGGTCGCTTTGTCAGGATGTTGATGACCGCCATCATCGAGTTGGGTCCGTACGAGGCCGAGTCCGGGCCGCGCGTCACCTCGATGCGATCAATGTCTTCCATGGCCACTGGCAGCATGGCCCATTCCACGCGGGAGAGCGCAGGCCTGTAGACCGATACGCCGTCAATCAGCACATTCAGCCTTCGCGGTGAAACGATGCCGGTGCCGTGGTAATTGATCCGGTATTCATTGCCTGATGACTTGGTCACGGCCATGCCGGGCACCAGACGCAGGGCATCGGGGATGTTGGTGATGCCGTAGCGCCTGATCGTCTCTGCGGTGATCACCGTCACACTGGCCGGAACGTCTGCCAATGACTGGCGCAGCCGTGTCGGCGTGATCACGACCGGGTAGCTGTAGTCGGTCGAGTCGATGTCGTCGCTGTTGTCCTTCTGGGCCGCCGCGCTGGTGGCGAGAAGGCAAAGACTCAGGCAGGTCGCAATCTGGCGTCGGCGAAACGGGGAGGGCATGGATGTGTGGCGGTGGGTGCTATCGGGTGAGCGACAGGGTCAGGGTTCGATCAAGCCGCACTTCACCGCCAGCAGCGTGATGTCGGCAGCCCGGTGGACGCCCAGGTGGTCCTTGATGGACTGGCTGGTGGTGCTGATGGTCTTGGGCGACAGGTTCATGCGCTCTGCGATCTCCACATTGGTCAGGCCTTGCGCCATCAACTTGAAGACCTCGACCTCTCTGGGCTGCAGGCGAGCCAGTGGCGATTGATCACCGTGAACGCTGAGCATGGCCAGGCGGGATGCAATCTCGGGCAGGAAGACGGTGTCTCCCTGGTGAATCTTGATGAGGGCCTTGGCCAGTTCGTTGGGATCGGCGCTCTTGGGGATGAAAGCCTTGGCCCCTCGTTTGTAGGCCTCGCGCACGACCGTGTCCTGGTCGAACTGGGTGTAAATCGCGACGCGCGCTTGCGGGAATCTGGCGATCAGGTCGACCAATACGTCGAGCCCGCCGATGCCGCCATCACCAAATCGCAGATCCAGCACCAGGATGTCTGGCTTGATGGCGGCAAAAGTGTCCACCACGGCATCGACTTCGCAGGCTGATCCCACAACGTGCAGGCCGTGACGGGCGAGCATGCTGGACAAACCTTCCACGATCAGCGGGTGGTCGTCGGCAATCATCACGTTGATCGCGGTCATGGCTCTACTTCTCCGGAGGAATTGCTGTTTTGTGGTCAGTCTGTGACCACTTGCTGGCGTTTTGAAGCCCTGCATTTATCGGGTAATCGTGCATTTTACAACTGGCCTTTCGGTCAGCAGTCCCTCATTCCTGTCACTTGGACGACTTTTTTGCCTTCATTTTGCGTGTTGCTATTAAACAAGTTGCTACAACATGGCAATAAATAGGTAATCAGTAGGTGCTATAGTTGCTCAAAAGAAGAGTTATCAGGGCTGTCATCATGTGCGTGACAGGGAGGGTAGCGGCCAAAGAGCCGCGTCAGCACTCCGGGAGGGGTGGCGCAAGGGCATGCCTGTAACAGGGCATGCCCTTTGTGCATTCGGGCGCCTGTTTGGATGTCTTTGGGGGCATCCACGGGCATTCCCACAAGGAAACCCGCTTCCCCTGCGGGGCAATCAGCGGCCCGTGCCTTAAAATCGACGTTTTTCCCCACACTGGGGCCGTCAAAGGCTCCTTGCGCGATTGAGCATCATGGGACGCACCCTCTACGACAAGATCTGGGACGAACACGTCGTCCACACCGAAGAAGACGGCACAGCCGTGCTGTACATCGACCGTCATCTGGTGCATGAAGTCACCAGCCCGCAGGCCTTTGAAGGGCTGGACATCGCTGGCCGCAAGGTCTGGCGCCTGTCGGCCAACCTGGCTGTGAGCGATCACAATGTGCCGACCACCGATCGTTCCGAGGGCATCAAGGATCCGATCTCCAAGCTGCAGGTGGACACGCTGGATCAGAACTGTGATCGCGTGGGTATCACCCAGTTCAAGATGGGTGACAAGCGTCAAGGCATCGTGCACGTGATCGGCCCTGAGCAAGGCGCCACACTGCCCGGCATGACCGTGGTCTGCGGTGACAGCCACACGTCCACCCATGGTGCATTCGGCGCACTGGCACACGGCATCGGTACATCCGAGGTCGAGCACGTGCTGGCCACGCAAACCCTGCTGGCCAAGAAGGCCAGGAACATGCTGGTCAAGGTCGAAGGTGCGGTTGCCAAGGGCGTGAGTGCCAAGGACATCGTGCTGGCCATCATCGGCAAGATCGGTACCGCTGGCGGCACCGGCTACACCATCGAGTTCGCGGGCAGTGCCATCCGTGCCTTGAGCATGGAAGGCCGCATGACTGTGTGCAACATGGCCATCGAAGCGGGTGCACGTGCTGGCCTGGTGGCTGTGGACGACACCACGATCAACTACGTCAAGGGTCGTCCCTTCACGCCGGCAGGTGTCGAGTGGGATCAGGCTGTGGCTTACTGGCGCACGCTGCATTCCGACGCCGACGCCCAGTTCGACACCGTGGTCGAGTTGAATGCGGCCGAGATCAAGCCGCAAGTCACCTGGGGCACCTCGCCCGAGATGGTGCTGTCCATCGAAGACCGCGTGCCCGACCCTGACAAGGAAAAGGATCCCGTCAAGCGTTCGGCCACCGAGCGTGCTCTGCAATACATGGCGCTGGAGCCGAACAAGGCCATCAACGACATCCTCGTGGACAAGGTCTTCATCGGTTCGTGCACCAACAGCCGCATCGAAGACATGCGCGAAGCCGCTGCCGTGGTCAAGAAGATCGGTGGTCGTGTCGCGGCCAACATCAAGCTGGCCCTGGTGGTGCCTGGCTCCGGTCTGGTCAAGGAGCAGGCAGAGCGCGAAGGTCTGGATCAGATCTTCAAGGCGGCTGGCTTCGAGTGGCGCGAGCCCGGATGCTCCATGTGTCTGGCCATGAACGCCGACCGCCTGGAGCCCGGCGAGCGCTGCGCCTCGACCAGCAACCGCAACTTCGAAGGCCGTCAAGGTGCCGGTGGTCGTACCCACCTGGTGAGTCCTGCGATGGCTGCTGCTGCAGCGATGCAGGGGCACTTCGTGGACGTCCGTCGTATCGCCTGAATCTGATCTGTCTTGAAGTTGGAGAGACCTCACATGAAACGTCTGGCTGTATCCCTGATGCTGTTGTCGACCTTGCTGGGCCTGAGCGCCTGCAACACCATTCACGGCGTGGGGCAGGACATCGAAAAGGCTGGTGAGGCCATTTCCAACGCAGCGAAAAAGTAAAGCACCATGCAAGCATTCCGCATTCACAAGGGCCTGGTTGCCCCCATGGACCGGGACAACGTCGACACCGACGCCATCATCCCCAAGCAATACCTGAAGTCCATCAAGCGCACGGGCTTTGGCCCCAATCTGTTTGATGAATGGCGATACCTGGACGCGGGCGAGCCCGGCCAGGATCCTGCCACCCGCAAGCCCAACCCGGACTTCGTGCTCAATCAGCCGCGCTACAAGGGCGCTTCCGTGCTGCTGGCGCGCAAGAACTTTGGTTGCGGCTCCAGCCGTGAGCACGCGCCCTGGGCGCTGGACCAATATGGCTTTCGCGCCATCATTGCCCCGAGCTTTGCTGACATCTTCTTCAACAACAGCTTCAAGAACGGCCTGCTGCCCATCGTGCTGAGCGAGTCGCAGGTCGACAAGTTGTTCAACGATGTGCTGGCCTTCCCTGGCTACGAACTGACCATTGATCTGGAGCGCCAGGTCGTGATCACGGCCGATGGCACCGAACTGCCTTTCGAGGTGCAGGCTTTCCGCAAATACTGCCTGCTCAATGGCTTTGACGACATCGGCCTGACATTGCAGCACGCCGACAAGATCAAGGCTTACGAGGCAGAGCGCCTGGCGCAAAAGCCCTGGCTGAACCACCGCATCGTTTAAACAATAACTAGTCTGTCGAGATTCCCATCATGGTCATGAAGATTGCTGTTCTGCCGGGTGACGGCATTGGTCCCGAAATCGTCACGGAAGCTGTCAAGGTGCTCAACACCCTGGATCTGGCTTTCGAGATGGAGGAGGCCAAGGTCGGTGGCGCTGCGTTTGACGCCCACGGCCACCCGCTGCCCGAGCACACCCTGAACCTGGCCATGGAATCCGACGCCGTGCTGTTCGGCTCGGTGGGTGACTGGAAGTACGACAAGCTGGACCGCCCCCTGCGTCCCGAGCAGGCCATCCTCGGCCTGCGCAAGAACATGGGCCTGTTCGCCAACTTCCGTCCTGCCATTTGCTATCCGCAGCTGACGCACGCCTCCAGCCTCAAGCCCGAACTGGTGGCCGGCCTGGACATCCTCATCATCCGTGAACTGACGGGCGACATCTACTTTGGTCAGCCCCGTGGTCGCCGCCAGTCGCCTGATGGCGAGTTCAAGGGTGCCGACGAGGCCTTCGACACGATGCGCTACTCGCGCCCCGAGATCGAGCGCATCGCCCACGTCGCCTTCCAGGCGGCCCGCAAGCGCAACAAGCGGGTGACCAGCGTCGACAAGGCCAATGTGCTGGAGACCTTCCAGTTCTGGAAGGACGTGGTCACCGAGGTGCACGCCCAGTACCCCGACATCGAGCTGGACCACATGTACGTGGACAACGCCGCGATGCAGCTGGTCAAGGCGCCCAAGAAGTTCGACGTGCTGTTCACCGGCAACATGTTCGGCGACATCCTGTCCGACGCAGCAGCCATGCTGACCGGTTCGATCGGCATGCTGCCTTCGGCCTCGCTGAACGCCAAGGGCCAGGGCCTGTATGAGCCCAGCCATGGCTCGGCCCCGGACATCGCCGGCAAGGGTGTGGCCAATCCGCTGGCCACCATCCTGAGCGCCGCCATGATGCTGCGCTTCAGCCTGAATCAGGAAGAAGCCGCCAGTCGCATCGAGCGCGCCGTGCAGTCCGTACTGGAGCAAGGTCTGCGCACGCCTGACATTTACAGCGAAGGTACGAAGAAGGTCGGCACCGTCGAGATGGGGGAGGCCGTGGTGGCTGCCCTGAAATCTCAAGGTTAAGGCGCAAGGCCGAGAACAAGGCTGATTGGCGCCCGAGCGCGCCAGCACAAGATTCAATTTGAAGGATAGAAAAATGGCTACGACTCTGGTTGGTTTGGTGGGCTGGCGCGGCATGGTCGGCTCCGTGTTGATGGACCGCATGCAGGCCGAAGGTGACTTCGACCTCATCGAGCCGATGTTTTTCTCGACCTCGAATGCGGGCGGTGCAGCCCCTTCGATGGCCAAAAACGAGAAGACGCTCAAGGATGCGTTCAGCATTGACGACCTCAAGCGCTGCGACATCATCCTCACCGCTCAAGGTGGCGACTACACGACCGAGGTCTATCCCAAGCTGCGCGCGGCCGGCTGGAACGGCCACTGGATCGATGCGGCCTCCACGCTGCGCATGGCCGATGACGCCGTGATCGTGCTGGACCCGGTCAACATGCCCGTGATCAAGAACTCGCTCGCCAAGGGCGGCAAGAACTGGATCGGCGGCAACTGCACGGTCAGCTGCATGCTGATCGGCGTGGGGGCGCTGTACAAGGCAGGCCTGGTCGAGTGGATGTCCACCCAGACCTACCAGGCTGCATCCGGCGGTGGTGCCCAGCACATGCGCGAACTGCTGACCCAGTTTGGTACCCTGAACGCCGAAGTGCGTTCCTTGTTGGACGACCCCAAGAGCGCGATTCTGGAAATCGACCGCAAGATCATCGCCAAGCAACGTGCGCTGACTGCGGCCGAGACCGCCAACTTCGGCGTGCCGCTGGGTGGTTCGTTGATCCCCTGGATCGACAAGGACCTGGGTAATGGTCAGTCCAAGGAAGAGTGGAAGGGCATGGCCGAGACCAACAAGATCCTGGGGCAGGGCGAAGGCTTCGGCACCGCCGCTGTGCCGGTCGATGGTTTCTGCGTGCGTGTCGGTGCCATGCGCTGCCACAGCCAGGCCTTGACCTTCAAGCTCAAGAAGGACGTGTCCGTGCAGGAGATCGAAGCCATGATCGCCGCCGACAACCCTTGGGCCAAGGTCGTGCCCAACACGCGTGAAGCCACGATCAAGGATCTGACGCCTGTGGCCGTGACCGGCACCCTGACGATCCCGGTGGGCCGTGTCCGCAAGCTGGCCATGGGCCCTGAATATGTCGGCGCTTTCACGATCGGTGACCAGTTGCTGTGGGGTGCTGCCGAGCCGCTGCGTCGCATGCTGCGCATTTTGCTGGACGCGTGATTTGAATTAACCAGCGTTGCGGGCGCATATTCAACAAGTGCCTGCAACGTCTGGTCACAAAATCGGTGTCGCGGCTTGTTGCCCCAGGGCGACAATCTACCCCCCTAGTTTCAAGTCGGGATCATTATTTCTGGCCTGAATTCAACGCTGGGGGCGTTAGATCAGTAATTGCATGAGCTTGTCACCGTATCTGCTTGATGCTATTGTGTTTTCTGCTGCGTACCGTCTGCAGGTGCTGGCACGTCTATGGGTCGCTTTCCGATCCGGGCGTGTCATCGGTCGACACACCGACCTCATGACGACTTGGGAGACGCCTTGAAAGATCATTTGTTGTCCGCGGGTCCACAAACCCAAAGTAAATTTGCCCTGAATAAGGTTGCGACTGCCGCAGCCTTTTCTGCATTGGCCGCTGCGGCGTCCGTGATGCCCGTTTCTGCCTGGGCGCTGGGCCTGGGTAAATTGAATGTGCAGTCGTCGCTGGGTGAGCCCCTGCGAGCAGAAATCGATGTCACCAGCCTGACGCAGGACGAAGGGGGCTCGCTGCAAGTGCGCGTGGCCACGCCGGAAACCTATCGTGCAGCTGGGGTGGACTACAACCAGGTGCTGACGGCCACGCGTATCGTGTTGCAGCGTCGTACTGACGGGCGCCCTTATCTGCGCATCACCAGCGATCGCTCCGTGCAGGAGCCCTTCGTCGACGTGATCCTGGATCTGTCCTGGTCTTCCGGGCGTCTGGTTCGCGAATACACGCTGTTGTTTGATCCTCCATCCACACGCGCCAACACGCAGACCACCTCGCCTGTGATCGATGCGCCAGCACCTGTGGCCGCGCCTGCGCCGGCTCCCGCTCCGGTTGCTGTGGCTGCACCCGCTCCCGCGCCAGCTGTGGCGTCCGAACCTGCGGTGAAGCCCGCGACGACCACCCGACCTGTGGCTTCAGCCACAGCCAGCGAGCCCTTGAAGGTGCGCAACAAGGGCAAGAAGGCCGCGCCTGCTGCCTCTGAAGCCGCTGCGAGCACGCCTGCTGAAGCCGAAACCGCCGCACCGGCCAAGGTGGTGCCAACCGAGTCGAGCACATCCGCATCGACAGGCTCTTCGCCCAGCACGGTTCGCGTGAAGTCGGGTGACTCCTTGTCTCGCATCGCCAGCCGTACTGCTCAACAAGGTGTGTCGCTGGATCAGATGCTCGTGGGTCTGTATCGCAACAACCCGCAAGCCTTCCTGGGCAACAACATGAACCGACTGAAGTCGGGCGTGGTGTTGAACGTGCCGACTGCGGAGCAAGCCAAGAGTGTTTCCAACGAGGAAGCCCGTCAGATCATCGTGGCGCAAAGCGCTGACTTCGCCGCCTATCGCCAGCATCTGGCCGGTGCCGTGACCGCCACGGCGCCTGAGCAGCCACAGCGTCAGGCCAAGGGCAAGGTCGAGGCCGAGGTCCAGGACAAGAAGCAGACAGAGGCCCCGGCACCTGACAAGCTGACCCTGAGCAAGGGTGGCATGTCTTCGTCGGCCAAGCCTGCCGCTGAAGATCGTCTGGCCAAGAGTCGCGCCAAGCAGGAAGAGGCTGCCCGCGTGGCCGAGTTGTCCAAGAACCTGGATGACCTGCGCAAGCTGAAGGAAAAAGCGGCGGCAGCCTCTGTGCCTGCCAAGGTCGTGCCTCCTGCTCCGGTGGCACCTAGCAAGCCAGCCGTTGTGGTGCCGCCTGCTCCGGTACCCGCACCTGCACCTGCACCTGCACCTGCACCGGTGCCATCCAAGCCCGTTGTGGTGGAGGCCGCATCGACGCCTGCATCGGCGACCGTGGCCGAAGCCGTGGCCAGCGCTGCATCCGAAGCTGCTTCCAGCGCTGCGACCGCTGCGATGGAGCAGGCTTCTGCTGCAGAGGCCGCCGCATCCTCTGCACGCCCAAGCCTGCCTGTCCCGGTGCCGCCGCCCGCGCAGGAGCCCGAGGCGCCTGGCTTCCTGGAGTCGCTCAACCCCATGCTGCTGGCAGCGGGTGGTGCGGCTGTGGCCCTGCTTGCAGGTGCCGCGATGTACTTCCGTTCGCGTCGCCGTGGCGACACGGGCGAGACGTCCTTCCTGGAAAGCCGTCTGCAACCCGATTCCTTCTTCGGTGCATCCGGTGGTCAGCGCGTGGACACCCGCGATGCGACCGGTGGCCCATCGTCCATGAGCTATTCGCTCAGCCAGCTGGATGCCATCGGTGACGTGGATCCCGTGGCCGAGGCCGATGTGTACCTGGCTTACGGCCGTGACCTGCAAGCCGAGGAAATCCTCAAGGAAGCCTTGCGCAGCACGCCGGATCGCCTGGCCGTGCGTACCAAGCTGCTGGAGGTCTATGCCAAGCGCCGTGACACCAAGGGCTACGAGCAACTGGCTGCCCAGCTGTACAACCTGACCGGTGGCCAGGGCGAAGACTGGGCCAAGGCTCAGGAAATGGGCCTGGGCATTGATCCGGAAAATCCGCTGTACCAACCTGGTGGCCAGCCCTCTGCTGCGCCGTTGAGCATCGAGACGCCGAATGACATGCTGGGTGCCAGCACCATTCCGCATTCCGTGATGCCTGCGCCGAGCATGCTGGAGCCCGTCGCTGCGCCGATGGCGCCCGTGGAGCCTGAGCCTGCCGCTGAAGTGCCTGCCGATCTGGTTGATCTGGATCTGGACATCTCCGCACCAGCGCCGCTGGACGAGGTGAATGACTCGGTGTCGCCGCCCACCACGGAAGCCGGTGATCTGCCTCCTCTGGAGTTGCCTGAAGTCGAAACCACGGTGATCGAGCCCAAGACAGCTGCTGCTGACACAGGCCCGATGGACCTGCCCATGATCGACTCGGGCGCGCCTGCTGCACCTGCTGCCGACGCTGGCCTGGACTTCGACCTGGGTGATGTGCCCACCGAAGCTCAAGCACCGGCGCCCGCGCCTGCATCGTTTGATCTGAGCAGCATCAGCCTGGATCTGGATGCACCTGCACCAGCCCCGGCGCCCGAAGCGGCTCCTGAAGACGACTGGCTGACGGCCACTGCTTCTTCGCCTTCTTCGCTGTCGTCGGATCCGATGAACCGCAAGTTCGAGCTGGCTGAAGAGTTCCGTCAGATCGGTGACGTGGACGGTGCCCGCGAGCTCCTGCAGGAAGTGCTGGAGAACTCGCAGGACGATGCCCTGAAGGCCCGTGCACAAGGCATGCTTGACAGCCTGGGCTGATGATCCATGCAAGATGACACTCCGGGGTTGGAGGCGCCTGGCGCCTTCTCCCCGGCAGACCAGAACAGCTCCGAGCTGACAGGGGCGACCCGCCGGGTCGCCCTTGGCGTTTCTTACCTGGGGTGCGCGTACAAGGGTTGGCAAAGCCAGCCAGGTGGCGGCACCGTGCAGGACGCCCTGGAAGCTGCCCTCAGCGAATTCGCCACCAAGCGCATCAAGGTGTTGTGCGCGGGGCGCACGGATGCGGGCGTGCATGGCATCAACCAGGTGGTGCACCTCGACACCGACATTGACCGGGCGCCGTTTTCCTGGGTACGCGGCACCAACACCTACCTGCCCAAGGACATCGCGGTGCAGTGGGCGGCTGAGGTGCCACCGCACTTCCACGCCCGCAACAGTGCGCTCGGGCGTCGCTACACCTATGTGCTGCTGGAGGCGGCTGTGCGCCCCGCGCTGGAAACGGGTCGGGCGGGGTGGGTGTTTCGGCCCCTGGATCTGGACGCCATGCTGGAGGCCGCCCAGCACCTCATCGGCGAGCACGATTTCAGCTCTTTCAGGTCGTCCATGTGTCAGTCGCCCACGCCGGTCAAGGAGTTGCGCGAGATCCGCATCCGCCGCTGCGGGCCACCTCACGCGCCCACGGCTTACTGGCGCTTCGATTTCGAAGGCAAGGCCTTCCTGCATCACATGATCCGCAACATCATGGGTTGCCTCATCATGGTCGGCACGGGTGTGCAGCCGGCATCCTGGGTGCGGGAGGTGCTGCATGCGCGCGACCGCAAGGTGGCGGCGCCGACCTTTTCGCCAGATGGGCTTTATTTTTTCGGGCCACGCTACGACGCGGCCTTCGGCCTGCCCGAGCAGATTCCGGGTCAGGACTGGCTGCCTTCCTGAGCGCGTCCTGGCTGGTCAGACCGGCGTCAAATCCGCGCCAGTGGCACGGCAGGGTGGGGCGCCTGAACAGGTGGCTGGGCGTTTACCCGTATTTTTGAGACAATCCCGCCATTGACACCGACGGGCTGCCAGCCAGCCTTTCTGCCTGGATGTCCCTGTCCCCTGAACACCGAACCCGCATCAAGATTTGCGGACTGACCCGCGAAGCCGATGTGGACGCCGCCGTCGAGGCGGGAGCCGATGCGATCGGTTTTGTGGTTTACGACAAAAGCCCCCGCTATGTGACGGCCGCACGCGCTGGCGAATTGGCACGTCGACTCCCGCCCTACGTCACACCGGTGGTGCTGCTGGTCAATGCCAGCGGCGAACTGCTGGACCAGGCCCTGCAGGCCGTGCCCAACGCCTTGCTCCAGTTCCATGGCGACGAGACGCCCGCCCAGTGCGAGGCGGCTGCGCGCCCCTATGTCCGGGCTGCCCGGATGGCCCCCGGTTTCGATTTGTTAGACTTCGCCCTGTCTTACCCGTCGGCTCAAGCGATGTTAGTGGATGCTCACGTCGAGGGCTACGGTGGGGGAGGCAAGGTATTTGACTGGTCCCTGTTGCCAAAACAGCTGTCCAGACCCATGATCCTCTCGGGTGGTTTGAACCTGGGCAATGTGAAGGATGGGGTCATCAGCTTGCGGCCATGGGCCGTGGATGTGAGTTCTGGTGTGGAAGCAGCCAAGGGCATCAAGGATGCCGCGCTGATGCGCCAGTTCTGTCAGGCCGTGCGGGCGGCCGATCGGCAATGTGCCGAAGCCGCATGAGGGCGGAGCCTTCACCTGAAATGGTGTCGCCCCGCATGGTGAGTTCAATGAGAGTGACATGCTGAAATACGACCAGCCCGATGCCAAGGGCCACTTTGGGCCTTACGGCGGCACCTTTGTCTCCGAGACCCTGATCTACGCCCTGGATGAACTGAAGAACGTCTACGAGCACTATCGCCACGATGCCGACTTCCAGGCCGAGTTCCGCCGTGAGTTGAAGCACTTCGTGGGCCGCCCCAGCCCGATCTACCACGCTGATCGCCTGAGCCGCGAAGTGGGTGGTGCGCAGATCTATTTCAAGCGCGAAGACCTCAACCACACCGGCGCGCACAAGATCAACAACGTGATCGGTCAGGCCCTGCTGGCCAAGCGCATGGGCAAGCCCCGCGTGATCGCCGAGACCGGTGCCGGTCAGCACGGCGTGGCCACGGCCACCATCTGTGCACGTTACGGCCTGGAGTGCGTGGTCTACATGGGTGCCGAAGACGTGAAGCGCCAGTCGCCCAACGTCTACCGCATGCACCTGCTGGGCGCCAAGGTCATCCCTGTCGAGTCCGGCAGCAAGACCCTGAAAGACGCGCTCAACGAAGCCATGCGCGACTGGGTCACCAATGTCGAGAACACCTTCTACATCATCGGTACGGTGGCGGGCCCCAGCCCTTATCCGGCCATGGTGCGTGATTTCCAGAGCGTCATCGGCGAGGAATGCCTGCAGCAGATGCCCGAGATGATCGGCCGTCAGCCTGATGCCGTGATCGCCTGCGTGGGCGGTGGCAGCAATGCCATGGGCATCTTCTATCCCTACATCCCGCACGAAGGCGTGCGCCTGATCGGCGTCGAAGCCGCTGGCGAAGGCTACGAGAGCGGCAAGCACTCGATGTCACTGCAAAAGGGTGTGCCCGGCGTGCTGCATGGCAACCGCACCTACCTGCTGCAGGATGAAAACGGCCAGATCACCGAGACGCACTCGATCTCGGCGGGCCTGGACTACCCCGGCGTGGGCCCCGAGCATGCCTACCTGAAAGACATCGGCCGCGCGGAATACGTGGGCATCACCGACAAGGAAGCGCTGGAAGCCTTCCACCGCATGTGCCGTACCGAAGGCATCATCCCTGCGCTGGAATCCAGCCATGCCGTGGCTTATGGCATGAAGCTGGCCGCCACCATGCGCCCTGATCAGCATGTGCTGGTCAACCTGTCTGGCCGTGGTGACAAGGACATCGGCACCGTGGCCGATCTGAGTGGTGCGGAGTTCTACTGCCGCCCCTCCTGCCGTGGTCAATCCGTGAAGGGTGGTGCAGCATGAGTACCGCTTCTACCGTGATCACGCGTCTGGACAAGACCTTCGCCACGCTGAAGGAGCAAGGCCGCAAGGCGCTGATCCCCTACATCACCTGCGGCGACCCCTTCCCCGAGAAGACGGTCGAGCTGATGCTGGCCATGGCCGAGGCCGGTGCCGATGTGATCGAGTTGGGCGTGCCTTTCTCTGATCCCATGGCCGACGGCCCCGTGATCCAGAAGGCGGCCGAGCGCGCCCTGCTCAAGGGCATCTCGCTGACCCATGTGTTGGCCGATGTGAAGGCCTTCCGCGCGCAGAATGCCGACACACCCGTCGTGCTGATGGGCTATGCCAACCCGATCGAATGTTATGACCTGCACCATGGCGCAGGCAGCTTTGTGCGTGATGCCAAGGCGGCCGGCGTGGATGGCGTGCTGGTGGTGGACTACCCGCCTGAAGAGTGCCAGGAGTTTGCGGCCCGCTTGAAGGCGGCCGATCTGGCTCCGATCTTCTTGCTGGCGCCAACGTCTTCCGAGCAGCGCATGGCCGATGTGGGCCGTGTGGCGGCTGGTTATGTGTATTACGTGTCGCTCAAGGGCGTGACGGGTGCGGGTCACCTGGATACCGCGGCCGTGGCCGACATGGTGCCCCGCATCCGCAAGCATGTAAGCGTGCCGGTGGGTGTGGGTTTTGGTATCCGTGATGCAGAGACTGCCAAGGCGGTGGCTGCTGTGTCGGACGCCGTCGTGATCGGTTCGCGTATCGTCCAGTTGCTGGAAACGCAGACCCCGGACACGGTGGTGGCTGCCGGGCGTGATTTCATCGCTGAAATCCGTGCGGCGCTTGATTCCTTGAAAGGAAACTGAACATGAGTTGGCTCGAAAAGCTGCTGCCCCCGAAGATTCAACCGACCGACCCGTCCGAGCGTCGTTCGGTGCCGGAAGGGCTGTGGGTCAAGTGCCCGTCTTGTGAAACGGTGCTCTACAAGAACGACCTGGAAGCCAATGTGAACGTGTGCCCCAAGTGCGGCCACCATCACCGCATTGGCGCCCGTGCCCGTCTGGACGCGTTCCTGGATGCCGAAGGCCGCTATGAGCTGGGCCAGGAAGTGCTGCCGGTCGACGCACTGAAGTTCCGCGACAACAAGAAGTACCCCGATCGCCTCAAGCAAGGCATGGAGGCCACCGGCGAGACCGATGCGCTGATCGTGATGGGTGGCTCGGTGCACAGCATTCCCGTGGTGGCGGCCTGCTTTGAATTCGACTTCATGGGCGGTTCCATGGGCTCCGTGGTGGGCGAGCGCTTCGTGCGTGGCGTCGAGGCCGCGGTCGACCAGAAGACCCCGTTCATCTCGTTCACGGCCACGGGCGGCGCCCGCATGCAGGAAGGCCTGCTGAGCCTGATGCAGATGGCCAAGACCAACGCCGCCTTGACGCGCCTGGCCAAAGCCAGGCTGCCCTACATCAGCGTGCTGACTGACCCGACCATGGGCGGTGTGTCGGCCTCGTTCGCCTTCATGGGCGATGTGGTGATTGCCGAGCCCAAGGCGCTGATCGGCTTTGCAGGCCCTCGCGTGATCGAGAACACCGTGCGCGAAGTGTTGCCGGAGGGCTTCCAGCGCGCCGAGTTCCTGATGCAGAAGGGTGGTCTGGACATGATCATCGACCGCCGCGAACTGCGCATGGCGATTGCGCGCCAGTTGGCGATCCTGACGCGTCAACCTGCCGATGCAGTGGCTGCCTGATGGTGTGATGTCTCTTTGAGCCAGTTGTCGGTTGGCCCCTGGATTGACCCCAGGCGAGCAAACTGATCCATCTGGTTTCAACATGCGGGCTGCGCTTGGATGCAGCCCGTTTTGTTTTTTGTTCGAGCGATTGCTTTCCCAGTTTGCGCCCCCACGTGGTCGATATCCCCATGAGCCAGTCTTCTGACACCGCCGCCAACTCTCCTCGCACCCTGGATGCCTGGTTGTCGCACTGCGAGCGCCTGCATCCCGTCACCATCGACATGGGCCTGGAGCGGGTGGGGCAGGTCTGGCAGCGCGCAGGCATCACCCTGGGCACGCCCCTGGGACGCGAGGAAGAGGGCCTGGAGGGGCCTGTGGTGTTCACGGTAGCCGGCACCAACGGCAAGGGCTCGACCTGCGCCATGCTCGAAGGCATCCTGCTGAACGCGGGCTTCAAGACGGGCGTGTATGGCTCGCCGCATCTGGTGCATTTTGAAGAGCGCTGTCGCATCATGGGTGAGCCGGTCAAGGCCGCCGATCTGGTGCCACATTTCGAGGCCATTGAAGCCGCCCGGGGCGACACCGCGCTGACGTATTTCGAGTTCACGACCCTGGCCATCCTGCGCCTGCTGGCCACCTCAGGCCTGGATGCGGTCATCCTGGAAGTGGGGCTGGGCGGCCGCTTGGACGCCGTCAACGTCATTGACACCGATTGCGCCGTCATCACCAGCATCGATCTGGACCACATGGACTACCTCGGGCCCGATCGCGAAGCCATTGGCCGCGAGAAGGCCGGCATCATGCGTGCCGGGCGCCCTGCGGTGGTGTCGGATCCACAGCCGCCGCAAAGCGTGGTGGACCATGCCACACAACTGGGCGCCGACCTGTGGTTGTTCGGGCGTGATCACAACTACGCGGGCGATCGCCAGCAATGGTCCTGGGGGGGGCGCAACAAGCGTTTCAATGGCATGGCCTATCCGGCCTTGCGTGGTGCCAATCAGTTGCTCAATGCCTCGGGCGTGCTGGCGGCCCTGGAAGCCATGCGCAACCGCCTGCCGGTATCGGCGCAGGCCGTGCGCACCGGCCTGGCCACAGTCGAATTGCCCGGGCGCTTCCAGATCATCCCGGGGCAGCCCACACTGATTCTGGATGTGGCCCACAACCCGCATGCCGCCGCGACCCTGGCCGTCAACCTGGACCAGATGGGCTTTTTCCCGCGCACGCATGTGGTCTGGGGGGCCATGGCCGACAAGGATGCCGCCGGCATGATCAGCAAGCTGCGCCCGCTGGTGGACGCCTGGTACTGCTGTGATCTGCCCACGGCGCGCGCCGCCACCGCCGAGCAACTCAAGCAGGCGATCGAGGCTGAAATGTCTGCAAAACCTATGGCAACGGCGCCCAAGGCGACCGTGTCGACCCATGCAGATCCCATGGCCGCGCTCAAGGCGGCGCTGGCGGCAGCGGACCCCACGGATAGAATCGTGGTCTTTGGCTCTTTCTATACCGTAGGTGGTGTCTTGCACGACGGCTTGCCCAAGCTGAACGCACCTCACATGCCTGGGGCCTGATCGAGTCACCGCCGTTCATTTCAGCCCACCACCGAGCATGCCGCTGCCTTCGTTTCTCCAGCGCTTTCGCCGAAAGTCCTCGTCGGGCCAGGGTGCGTCCGATGCCGTACCCCTGACGCCGTCTGACGTGGAGGCCACGCGGGCCCGCGCGCGCCGCCGTCTGGTGGGCATGGTGGTGCTGGTGGGCGCAGGTGTGATCGGCTTCCCCTGGTTGTTCGAGACCCAGCCGCGGTCCATGTCGCCAGACGTGCAGATCGTGCAGGGTGCCAGCGAGGCTGGCGGCGACGTGCAGATCAGCGGTGTGGCCGCGCCTCGTTCGCCGCGCAGTGTGGCGGGCAGGGTGGCCGTGTCCAACATCGTCGAGCCTCAGGCCCCGGCCTCCTCGCAAGATGAAGCCGCGCCGGCCGCTGGTCAGCGCCGTTCCGAGCCGGCCGAGCAGGTGGTGGATGAGCCTGCTGCGCCGCGTGAAGCAGCTTCGCGCTCGGAGCCATCCAAGGTGGCGGACAAGCCTGCGTCCAAGCCTCAGGTGAAGGATGGGGCCAAGGACGGCGCGAAGGACAAGGCCAAAGACGCGCCCAAGGTGGTGGCGAAGGACAAGGACACGACCAAGCCAGCCGCTGGCAAGGACGCAGCCAGGACGCCAGCCAAGGATGTGGCAAAGGCACCCGCCAAGTCCGACAAGCCGGCTGACAAGCCTGCCGACAAGGACAAGACCCCGACCCGCTATGTCGTGCAGTTCGGCGCCTTTGCTGATGTGAACACCGCCCACGAAGCCCGCATGAAGGTCGAGCGTCTGGGTCTCAAGACTTACACCCAGCAGGTGGACACACCTGCCGGCAAACGCATTCGTGTCCGCATGGGCCCTTACGCAGACAAGGCCGAGGCCGACAAGGCCATGGCCACGCTGCGCAAGGCTGGCTTGAGTGGCGCCGTGCTGACCTTGTGACCGTGCGAAAGGTGCGCGCAAGGTGGACGGTGTGACCGAGACGGCGGCCTATGCCTGGACCCTGCCTGACCTGGTCCTGCTGGTCGGGCTGGGCCTGTCGATGGTGGTGGGGGCCTGGCGTGGCCTGGTGACGGAGATGCTGTCGCTGGCGGGCTGGGGTGTGTCGTATTTTCTGGCGCAGTGGTTCGGGGCCGAGATGGGCTCGCTGCTGCCGATTGGTCAACCAGGGCAGCGCCTGAACGTGCTGGCCGGGATGATCGTGGTTTTTGTCCTCGCCTGGTTGGGGTGGGCGCTGATATCGTGGGCCATCACGCAGGTGGTGAGGGCCTCGGCCTTGAGCGCGCCTGACCGTGTGCTGGGCGCGGGATTTGGTTTGATGCGCGGCGTGGTCGTGGCGCTGGTGGTCGTGACCCTGGTGGGCATGACACCGGTGGCCAAGTGGCCAAGCTGGCAGGCATCGCGCGGTGTCGCGTGGATGCAGGTGATGTTGAAGGGGCTTCGCCCCGTGTTGCCCGAGCAGGTGATCAAGTTCCTGCCCGAGCAGCCGTCCGATTTTTGAGTTTGATTTGCAAGAGGTGAACCCATGTGCGGCATCGTTGGTGTGATTTCCAAGACGCCCGTCAATCAACTGATCTATGACGCGCTGTTGCTGTTGCAGCACCGTGGTCAGGACGCAGCCGGCATCGTGACGGCAGGCCCTGATGCGCACGGTCGCAAGTTCTTCATGCACAAGGCGCGCGGGATGGTGAAGGACGTTTTCCGAACCCGTGACATGCGTGCCCTGCCGGGTACCGCTGGCCTGGGTCAGGTGCGTTATCCAACCGCAGGCAATGCCTTCAATGAAGAAGAGGCCCAGCCTTTCTACGTGAATGCGCCTTTCGGCCTGGTGCTGGTGCACAACGGTAACCTGACGAACGCCCATGCCCTGCGCAAGGAGCTGTTCGACATCGACCGCCGCCACCTCAACACCGACAGCGACACCGAAGTGCTGCTCAACGTGTTTGCCCACGAGCTGGAGCTGGCTGGCCGTGAACTGCCGCTGACGCCTGCTGCCGTGTTCACCGCCGTGCGTGCCGTGCACAAGCGCATCAAGGGCTCCTATGCCGTGATCTGCCTGATCGCCGGCTATGGTCTGGTGGCCTTCCGTGACCCTTATGGCATCCGACCCATGTGCTATGGCGAGGCCGATCTGCCGGAAGGTCGTGAGGTCATGGTGGCCAGCGAGTCTGTCGCGCTGGAAGGCACCAGCCACCGCTTCGTGCGTGATGTGCAGCCGGGCGAAGCCTTGTTCATCGACCTGGACGGCGTGGTCCACGCCGAGCAGTGCGCCGACAACACCGTGCTCAATCCCTGCATGTTCGAGTTCGTGTACCTGGCCCGTCCCGATTCGGTCATCGATGGCGTGTCGGTCTATCAGGCTCGACTGGAGATGGGGGAGACCCTGGCGCAGCGCGTGATCTCGACCATGCCGCCGTCTGAAATCGACGTGGTCATCCCCATCCCCGAATCCAGCCGTCCTTCGGCGATGCAGCTGGCGCAGAAGCTGGGCAAGCCTTATCGCGAAGGCTTCGTGAAGAACCGCTACGTGGGCCGCACCTTCATCATGCCGGGCCAGGGCGTGCGCAAGAAGTCCGTGCGCCAGAAGCTCAATGCCATCGGCATGGAGTTCAAGGGCCGCAACGTGTTGCTGGTGGATGACTCCATCGTGCGTGGCACCACGTCCAAGGAAATCGTGCAGATGGCCCGCGAAGCCGGCGCCAACAAGGTGTACCTGGCTTCGGCTGCGCCACCCGTGCGCTTCCCCAATGTGTACGGCATCGACATGCCGACCAAGGCCGAACTGGTGGCCCATGGCCGCACGCTGGAAGACATCCGTCAGATCATCGGTGCCGACGCCCTGATCTATCAGGATGTGGACGCGATGAAGAAGGTCGTGGGCAAGCTCAACCCGGCCATCAAGGGTTTTGAGGCTTCCTGCTTCGATGGCATCTACATCACCGGTGACGTGAGTGCCGCTGACTTCGCTGCCATCGAGTCGCAACGCCTGACGCAAAAGGGTGAGGACGATGCGTCCAACTCGCGCCTGGCCTTGCAGAACCGTCCAGACTGATCCTCGTTGATCGACAGAGAAGGCCGAGCCGCTTTGGCGGCCAGGCCGATAGGAGGCCGCATGGCCCAATCTGAATCCAAGAAAAAAACACTGCCTCGCAAGGCACTGCCAGCCGATGCCCGCATCGAGACCCTGGCGGTGCGCGAGGGCCTGCCTGCTTCGCCCTGGGGTGAGAACTCCGAAGCGCTGTTTCTGACCAGCAGCTTCACGCACCCCGATGCAGCGACGGCGGCGGCTCGTTTTGCCAACGAAGAAGAAGCCTTCGTCTACAGCCGCTTCACCAACCCGACCACGATGATGTTCGAGCGCCGCCTGGCTGCGCTCGAAGGCACCGAGGCGGCCATTGGTACCGCCAGCGGCATGAGCGCCATCCTGCTGATGATCATGGGCCTGCTCAAGGCGGGTGACCATGTGATCTGCTCGCGCAGCGTGTTTGGCGCCACCATCGTGCTGTTCGAGCGCGAGTTCGGCAAGTTCGGTGTCGAGACCACCTTTGTGTCTCAGACCGATCTTGGCGAGTGGCGCGCGGCCATCAAGCCCAACACCAAGCTGCTGTTTGCCGAAACACCCAGCAACCCGCTCACGGAGGTGTGCGACATCCAGGCCCTGGCCGATATCGCCCATGCCCATGGCGCCTTGCTGGCCGTGGACAACTGCTTCTGCACGCCAGCCATCCAGCAGCCCGTGAAGATGGGGGCCGACCTCGTCATCCACTCCGGCACCAAGTACCTCGACGGTCAGGGCCGTGTGCTGGCCGGCGCCATCTGCGGCAGCGACAAGCTCATCAACGGTACCTTCATGCCGGTGATGCGTGGTGCGGGCATGAGCCTGTCACCGTTCAACGCCTGGATCGTGCTCAAGGGCCTGGAGACACTGGCCATCCGCATGGCGGCGCAAAGCGCCAACGCCATGAAGCTGGCGCAATGGCTGGAGAAGCAGCCTGCTGTGGACACGGTGTACTACCCGGGCCTGCCCAGCCATCCCCAGCACGAACTGGCGATGAAGCAGCAAAGCGGTTGTGGTGGTGCTGTGGTGTCCTTCACGGTCAAGGCCGGGCAGGGCGCCGATGCGGCCACCTTGCGCAAGGCAGCCTTCCATGTGATCGATCACACGCGCCTGTGTTCCATCACGGCCAACCTGGGCGACACCAAGACCCTCATCACCCATCCGGCCAGCACCTCGCATGGCCGACTCGCCGAAGAGCAGCGCCTGGCTGCCGGCATCACCCAGGGCATGATCCGCATCTCGGTCGGCCTGGAACACATTGACGACCTCACGGCCGATCTGGCCCGTGGTCTTGACAGCCTGCACGTATGACACAAGTTCGCACCCCAGTCCGCACCCGGTTTGCCCCGTCGCCCACCGGCTTCATCCACCTGGGCAACATCCGCTCGGCCCTGTATCCATGGGCTTTTGCGCGCGCCAACCAGGGCGTGTTCATTCTGCGCATTGAAGACACCGATGAGGAGCGCTCTTCGCAGGCTGCCGTGGACGTGATCCTCGAATGCATGCAGTGGCTGGGCCTGAACCACGACGAAGGTCCGTTCTACCAGATGCAGCGCATGGACCGCTACAAGCAGGTCGTGCAGGAGATGCTGGACAAGGGCCTGGTCTATCCCTGCTACATGTCTTCGGCCGAGCTGGACGCCCTGCGAGAACGCCAGATGGCGAACAAGGAAAAGCCTCGCTACGACGGCACCTGGCGCCCCGAGCCCGGCAAGACCCTGCCGCCCGTGCCCGCTGGCGTGAAGCCCGTGCTGCGCTTCAAGAACCCACAAGGCGGTTCGGTGGTGTGGGAAGACAAGGTCAAGGGCCGCATCGAGATCAGCAACGATGAGCTCGATGACCTGGTGATTGCGCGCCCGGCTGCCGAGGGCTCCGACTCCATCGTGGGCACGCCTACCTACAATTTCTGCGTCGTCGTCGATGACATGGACATGGGCATCACGCACGTGATCCGTGGCGACGACCATGTCAACAACACGCCTCGCCAGATCAACATCCTGCGCGCACTCGGCCAGGAGCCACCCGTGTACGCCCACTTGCCCACCGTGCTCAACGAGCAGGGCGAGAAGATGAGCAAGCGCCATGGCGCCAAGGCTGTCACGCAGTATCGTGACGAGGGCTATCTGGCCGATGCCATCGTGAACTACCTGGCGCGCCTGGGCTGGAGCCACGGTGACGATGAGATCTTCTCGCGTGCGCAACTGATCGAGTGGTTCAACCTGGATCACCTGGGCAAGAGCGCCGGCCAGTTCGACGAAGCCAAGCTGCGCTGGGTGGCCCAGCAGCACATGAAGACTGCGGATGACGCCTTGCTGGCCACGCTGGTGCGCGAGCAGTGGGCCAGGCGCGGCACCGCGGTGCCGGCTGAGTTGCAGTCTGGCGACAAGCTGCCAGCCATGTGCGCGTTGTTCAAGGACCGTTGCGCCACCACGGTGGAGCTGGCCGACTGGCTGGGCATGTACGTCGCGCCGGTCGCCGCACCCGCGGAAGAACTGGCGGCGCAAGTGACCGACGCCGTCAAGCCTGCCATCGCTGCCCTGGCCACGCGCCTGGAGACGGTTGCATGGGAGAAGGCCGCCATCAACCAGGCCATCAAGGACACCATCGGCGAGTTTGGCATCAAGATGCCGCAACTGGCCATTCCCGTGCGCCTGCTGGTGTGTGGCCGCGCCCAGACGCCATCCGTGGATGCCGTGCTGGCCTTGTTCGAGCGTGAAACCGTGATCAACCGCCTGCGGGCTTGAGCCGTTTGGCCGAGCCTCGCGCAATCGACGTTAAAAAAAAGCGTCAACTTGCGTAAAACGTAGAAATCGGTATATACTCTCAGTCTCGCTTGAACGACGCTTTGTTCGAAACGACAAAGCAGCCGGGCAACCCGAAGATGCAGATCGCAAGGTCGAATTCACAAGGGGGTATAGCTCAGCTGGGAGAGCGCTTGCATGGCATGCAAGAGGTCAGCGGTTCGATCCCGCTTACCTCCACCAAGCAACCAAAAGTTGCAGCGGTGGTCTGGTTGCAGTGTTGCCGAGTCGAGCGTCGATCAGGTTGTATGAAGGAATTCAGTCCCCTTCGTCTAGAGGCCTAGGACACCACCCTTTCACGGTGACTACAGGGGTTCGAATCCCCTAGGGGACGCCAAGTTTTGACAGCACTTGGCTGATCGCAGGATCAGCGCAGTTGTCAGGTTAGTTAAACCACTGCGGAGTGGTAGTTCAGTTGGTTAGAATACCGGCCTGTCACGCCGGGGGTCGCGGGTTCGAGTCCCGTCCACTCCGCCAAGCTCTTTGAATGGGCCTTGCTGGTGACACAGCAAAGTCCGAAAACGAAACAGTCTCGGTGCCGGTTTGGCGCCCTGCCGTGGTCGAAAGACGCGATGGGGGTCTAGCTCAGCTGGGAGAGCGCTTGCATGGCATGCAAGAGGTCAGCGGTTCGATCCCGCTTACCTCCACCATCACAAGGTGGCGTCAGGTTGGCACGGAGTCGGTTTCAGGTTTGATGTAGTTTCAGTCCCCTTCGTCTAGAGGCCTAGGACACCACCCTTTCACGGTGACTACAGGGGTTCGAATCCCCTAGGGGACGCCAAGTTTGACGGCGCTTGGGTTGCATGTGCAATCGAAGTCGTCTGCCACTGCGGAGTGGTAGTTCAGTTGGTTAGAATACCGGCCTGTCACGCCGGGGGTCGCGGGTTCGAGTCCCGTCCACTCCGCCAAAAATGCAAAGCCCTGATGCGCAAGCGTCAGGGCTTTTTGCATGGCGAGCTCCTTTGCGTTTGCGCTTCACCTTGCGTGGGCTTTGTGGGAAAGCCGACAAAACTGCTGGGTGCCTGTGCATGCCCGACAAGGGCAAAAAGTCAGGCATCAGCCCGCCGCCCCAGGGGAAATGCCCCATATCGCCCGATTCGGCGGCACGCAAACCGGCTTGGTACAACAGTTGCGATGCATCGGGTATGACTGCCCCCACCATCGCCCCGTCGCAGCCCAATCCGCATTTCGCCCGCATCGGCGGACACGAGCAGATCGTGCGCCTGGTTGACGCGTTCTACCGCGCGATGGACACCTTGCCCGAGGCCGCCACCATCCGGGCCATGCACGAGCCTGATCTGCGTGCCACGAAAGCCGTGCTGGTCAAGTACCTCAGCGAGTGGATGGGCGGCCCCAAGCTCTACACGCCAGACCGCGGTGCCCCCATGCTGCGGCGGCGCCATCAGCCATTTGCGCTGGACTCGGCGGCACGTGATGCCTGGATGGCGTGCATGCGCCAGGCGCTGGACGAAGTCTGCCCGGATCAGGGCTTGCGCGAGGAGTTGCTGGCGGCCTTCTACAAGGTGGCCGACTTCATCCGCAATACCGAAGATGGCGGCGAGACGCGCGCCCACCCCGGGCGGCCTCGCGAGGTCCAGCCGGGTGTGGTGGCTGCACCGCACAGCTCCCGCAGTTGATCCCAGCCTGAACCGTGAGCCATGTCGAGCACCCGCACACCTGGTACACGACCAATCTGGTTGGCGTCCCGGCGCATGTGCTCGCCAGCACGGAATTCAACGCCCATCCGGTGGCGCTTCACATTGTGGGCACGCGTGAGGCACACGCCGGCCTGTTCGCCTTGCTTGAAACCAGCCGGGATGCCCAGGAGGCCAGTGAGATGTTCATCCACTACCTGAGCCTCGCCTTTGGCCTGCAACCTGCGCAGGACCCTGCTTCGCCATCAGAGGCCCGGCGTTGGCGCGCCAGCTACATCAAGCTCTTGCAGAGCTGGGGTGTCGACAGCAACGGTGCCCCGGGTGCGGTGCTCAAGGGGTGGGTTGAAAGCCGTTTCGGCATGGTGCCGTGTTTTCATCAGGCGAGGCTGGAGCGTTTCCCTTCACCAGCCTGGGTGCGGTACATGGAGGAGAAGGCTTCCAGTCGCTTTCACAACAATTGCATCTACCAGCAGCTGGATCTGCTCTACGAATACTGTCAGTGGGCCTTGCGTCGTTTCAAGCCTTTTGGCGAGTCAGGCCACGTGGCCTTGTGGCGCGGCATCAACCACTGCGAGGAGCAAGTGGTGCAAGGCGAGCTGGGCCCCGGGCGGCGGCATCTGGTCGTGATGCTCAACAACCTGGTGAGCTTTGCCCAGCAAGTAGAGCAAGCCGAGTGTTTCGGTGACTGGTTGCTGCATGCGCAGGTGCCGCTGGTCAAGCTGCTGTTCTATCCGGGCTTGCTCAGCCAGGTCCCGCTCAATGGCGAAGGTGAAGTGCTGGCCATAGGCGGGCAATATGAGGTGGAGGCCCGCCGTGCTTGAACTCAAGGAACGCCTGCCCGGACGTGTGCCTGTGGCCATGGGCCGGGCCCGCCTGTTCGATCACGCCCTGGGTGCCTACCTGGGCTTGGCCTTGGGCGACGCGCTGGGTGCGACCGTCGAGTTCATGACGCCACGCGAGATCCAGCATCACCATGGCGTGCACAAGGAGATCATCGGTGGTGGCTGGCTCAAGCTCAAACCAGGGCAGGTGACCGATGACACCACGATGAGCCTGGCGTTGGGCGAGGCCTTGATCCGTGGCCATCGCGAGGGACGGCCCTTCGATGTGGGGCTCATGGCTGACAGCTTCGTGAGCTGGTGGCGCAGCAAGCCTGTGGACTGCGGCAACACCTGCCGGCGCGGCATCATGCGCTATCTGGCCGATGGCAGCCTGCAAGGGCCTGCCCATGATGGCGATGGTGGCAACGGCGCCTTGATGCGCAACTTCCCCGTGGCACTGGCCACGCTGGGGCGGCCCGACATGCTGGTGCAGGCTTCGATTGACCAGGCCCACATCACGCATCACCATGCACTGTCTGACGCGGCCACGGTGGCTTTCGGGCGCATGCTGCATGAGCTGTTGTGTCAGGCCGAGCCGCAGCAGGCCTTGCCGGCATGCCGCGGCATCGCCGATGAGCTGGTGGCGCGCCATCCCCAGTTCAACTTCGTGCCCTATCCGGGGCGTGCGTCTGGCTATGTGGTCGATACCGTGCAGACGGTGTTGCACCACTTCTTCAGGACGCCGGATTTCGAATCAGCCGTGCTGGGTGCGGTCAACCAAGGCGAAGACGCCGACACCACCGGTGCCCTGGCCGGCATGCTGGCCGGGGCCTTGTGCGGTGCGCAGGCTTTGCCCAAGCGCTGGCTCAACAAACTCGATCGCGGGGTACGCATGGCCATCACCGATCAGACCAGTGCCTTGCTGGCATTGGCGCTCGCATCATGAGCACGGCACAGGACACGGTGCTGGCCTATCACCAGCGAACCAAGCACCAGCCGCAACGCTATGCAGCGGGGCCCGAGACGCTGGATTGGGATGCGCAACCGAGCCCGTTTCGCGAGTGGGCCGGATCGCCCTTGACGATGTTGCCCCTGGTGGCCGACGAGTTGCGGACGACCTGGTCTCAGATGGATGATCCGGTCGGCCTGCCACCACATGCCATGGGCCTGGCCTCAGTGGCGTGCCTGCTGGAACTCAGCTTCGCGCTGACGGCCTGGAAGCAGTACGGGCCGGACAGGTGGGCGCTGCGGGCCAATCCATCCAGCGGCAACTTGCATCCGACCGAGGTGTACGTCATCGCGGTGGGCGTCTCGGGGCTGGCGGATGGGCTGTATCACTATGCGCCGCGAGAACATGCACTGGCTTTGCGTGCGGGCTTTGCCACTGCGCAAGGCGCGTCGATCAAGGGGCCTGCGCTCTGGATCGGCTTGAGTTCCATCCAGTGGCGCGAGGCCTGGAAGTACGGTGAACGCGCGTTTCGCTATTGCCAGCTGGACACGGGGCACGCTGTGGGCGCGCTAGCTTATGCCGCAGCGGCATTGGGATGGCACACACGTGCGCTGGCCGAGCCGGGCTTCGCCGAGCTGGCCGCCATCATGGGGCTGGACCGAGACAGCGACTTTGGCCTGGCCGAGCGCGAAGAGCCGGAGATGCTGATTCGCGTAGCGTTGGCGTCAGAGCTTGACTCGGACCTTGAGCAAGGTGAACTGCCACCTCCGCCTGCGGGCGAGTGGCACGGGCAGGCCAGCCGACTCGACAGGCATCCCATGTACCGATGGCCCGTGATCGATGAGGTCTCTCGTGCGACCCGAGCGATGGCAGCTGACAGGGCGCAACTGGCACACGCTGCATCGAACATGAAGTCCGCCAACCCGCCTGCTACCTGTGAGGCCTCAACGGGCACCACGGCCCCCACGAACCATGACGCGCTGGCATCCAGCGTCATCCGAGGCCGCCGCAGTGCCCAGCACTTTGACAAGCGCGCCACCATGCCCCTGGCGGTGTTCCTGCGCATGATGGCGGCCCTGATGCCGCAGCGGAGCCTGCCGTTTGATGCCTGGCCCCAAACCGCCAGCGTGCATGCCGTGGTGTATGCCCATCGGGTCGATGGCCTGGCGCCCGGCGCTTATGTCCTGGCGCGCACGGCGCAAGGTGAAGCAGCCTTGCGTGCGGCCATCCACACTGCGCCGGACTGGGCGCGGGTGCTGGCCGGCGGTGGGGCGCTGCCTCTGTGGTGCATCGCGGCGCATCCCGCGCTGGCAGGCACCTTGCGCACGCTGAGCTGCCATCAGGCCATTGGCAGCGATGCCTGCTTCGCCGTCAGCCTGATCGCCGACTTTGCCGAGCCCGTGGCCCGTCAGGCCAGCGCCTACCGAACGCTGTACCAGGAGGCGGGTCTCATGGGACAGGTGCTCTACCTGCAGGCCGAGGCCGAAGGCTTTCGGGGCACCGGCATTGGCTGCTACTTCGACGACGCCGTGCATGAGCTGCTGGGCATGAAGGACCAGGCCATGCAGGTGCTCTATCACTTCACCGTGGGTGTACCCATGGTGGACGCCCGCATCGTGACCGAGGCGCCCTATGCCCATCGCGCGCCGGTTGCCATCCCATCACCTGGTCAAGAGGTAGCCACAACATGAGCTCGACACAAGGATTCCAACGATTGCGCGCCGGTGAGCTGGCAGATTGGCTGAGCGCCCATCCCGACGCCTTGATTCTGGATGCCCGCGATGAACGCCACCATGCACTGGGGCATCTGAATGGCAGCGTCAGACTGGACGGGCGCAATCACGAGCGTCTGCTCATGCGTGAAAGCAAGACCCGGCCTGTGCTCATCTACTGCTATCACGGCAATGCCAGCCAGACCTATGCCGACATGTTCGTTGACTTCGGTTTCGCCTGTGTGGCCGACCTGATGGGTGGGTGGGAGGCCTGGATGCAAAGCGGGCCACAGGCCAGCACGGCGGATGCCGCAGCAGGTGGGCGCAGCACGAACCTCGATGTGGCCGTGCCTCCCTTTCTGCAGACCTGGCTGAGCGACCACGAGTTCGAGCACATCAACGAGGCAGGGGCACATGGCAACACGCCCTTGATGGAGGCTGCCTGGCGCGGAGAGACCGCCATTGTGCAGGCCCTGATCGACCTGGGTGTGAACCTGCATGCCACCAATGGTGACGGCAACAATGCCTTGTGGCTGGCCTGTGTGTCCAACGATCCCGCCCTGGTCATCCTGTTGGCGCAGGCCGGTGTGGCCATCGACCACCTGAACGCCACCGGCGCGACCTGCCTGATGTATGCGGCGTCCAGCAGCAAGCCTGACATCGTGAGGGTCCTGCTGGCCTTGGGGGCTGATCCGCTGATCCAGACGCAGGATGATTTTTCTGCGCTGGACATGGCCGCCAGCCTGGAGTGCCTGCAACTGCTGCGCTCTGCCACCAAGTCAGCCAGCAAGGTGGCCGCATGACCCACATTGTTTTCTACGAAAAGCCAGGTTGCGGTGGCAATGCGCGCCAGCGCGCCATGCTGGAGGCGGCGGGCCATACCCTGGAGCGTCGCAGCCTGCTGGACACCCCATGGGCGCCCACCGATCTGCTCGCCTTTCTGCAGCCCTTGCCCGTTGCGCAATGGTTCAACCGGGCAGCACCTCGCGTGAAGAGCGGCGAGGTGGTGCCGGAAGAACTGCAACCCGAGGCTGCCCTGGCCCTGTTGCTGGCCGAGCCGCTCCTGATCCGGCGCCCGCTGATGCAACGCCCCGATGGTGCGCGGCTCGTTGGTTTCGACACCGCCGAGGTGGACGCCTTTGTCGGGCTGGCTGCGCCAGAGACGGCGCCAGCCTCGATGGAAGGCTGTGCCGCCGCTTCACCCAAGGCGGCGTGTCGGACCTCTCATGCATGAAGTGCACGTGTTCACCCATTGTTGAATGACCTTCCAAGGAGCCCCACATGGACCTCGTCTACAAGGCACAAATGCTCACCCAGGGTGGGCGCACCGGCACCATCCAGAGTGACGATGGCAGCTTCAAGCTCAAGCTGGCTGTCCCCACGGCCATGGGCGGCAAGGGTGATGGCCCCAACCCGGAGCAGTTGTTTGCCGGCGCATTTGCCGCGTGCTTCGAGCAGTCCATACGCCACATCGCCAAGAAGGGCCACATCCCTTTGAAGGGGTGTTACGTCGAGGCCGATCTGTCGATGTACATCACCTTTGAAGATGCCTACCGCATGGCCCTGAGCCTGACCGTGCACATGGCCGGGCCGCTCGACCAGGACACGGCCGACAACCTGCTGGAACGGGCCCGCGGCATCTGCCCCTATGTGGACGCCACCAAGAACAACGTGAGCCTCACGCTCCAGGCCGTGCTGGACACGCCCGTGACGGCCTGATCACCCCGAGGAGACAAGACCATGAGCACACCTGAAGGCTTTTTTGTGGACTGGGACGGCAACTTGCGCAAGACCACCGACCCCGGTGCCGGCTTTGTATGCGATGTGGACCTGATGGCACGCTATGTGGGCGTGAAGACGCCCAAGGGCATCCTGATGCATGAGGCCACCTTCTACAAGGATCAGGCCGCTGTGGACAAGGCTGGCATCAAGGCGACCTTGGTGCCGGGCAGCCAACCCTGGGGCAAGCAGGACCTTTGATGCCTCACCGCAGCGCGGCGGCGGCCTGAAGCAAACGGGTGTGGCTGGCGGGGTCCTTGCGGGCCGACAGCGCAAAGGCCTGCACACAACGCGCGGCCGCCGTCACATAGCGGGACTGCGGCGCCAGCTTGTTCAAGGCGATCAGCGCCAGGGCCGCCGTGCCATTGCCCGAAGGTGTCGCCGTGTCGATGCCAGGCTTCATGCGGAAGAACAGGGCGGGCGCGTCCGACGGCGTGAAGTAGAAGCCGCCTTCACTGGCATCTTCAAACCGATGGAGCAGGGTGTCGGCCAGCACGTGGGCGAAGCCGATGTCCTGTGGCTGCGGGTCGGCCGCGTGGACGGCCAACAGCGCCTCGAGCAGGAAGGCATGGTCGTCCAGGTAGCCGACTTGCCCAGCCTGGCTCCACAACTGGCCCTGCTCCGTCCAGCGCGTCTGACGCAGATAGTCCAAGGTCTGCCGCGCGAGGTCTATCCATGGCTGTTGCTGGCACAGCTTGCCTGCCCGGGCCAGTGCGGTCACCATCAGGGCCGTCCAGCTTGTCAGCACGGTGTCATCACCCTGGACACGTTGACGCTTCTGCCGCTCCAGCAGGAGCTTCTCCCTGGTGGCCACGATGAACTCGTCCACCAGTTTCAAGGGCCGGTCCAACAAGCGTGCGAGGTCTTCTGCAGGGCGCGCGATTTTCAGATGCCAGCGGCTGCCTTCCACATTGGGTGGGTCGATCAAGCCCCAATGTGCCGAGCAGACATCCCATTCCATGGGCTTGAGCGCGCTTCGAATGGCCTCGCGCTCCCAGGTGTAGTCACCCCCTTCGCGTCCTTGCTGATCGTCGGCAGCTTGCGAGGCCCGGAAGCCCCCTTGGGGGTGGCGCATCTCGCGGTCCAGCCAGGCCACGGTCTGATCGACCACGCGTGCAAACAGGGGGTCATCGGTCAGGGCATAGGCCTGGGCATACAACTCGATCAACAGGGCGTTGTCGCACAGCATCTTTTCGAAGTGGGGCACATCCCAGCGGGCATCCACGCTGTAGCGGAAGAAGCCGCCGCCAATCTGGTCGAACAGCCCTCCCTGTGCCATCTTGCGCAAGGTGTGCAGTGCCATGTGGCGTGCGCTGTCGTCGCCGGCCTGGCCCTTGGCCAGCAGGAAGGCCAGGTCGGTGGGGTGAGGGAACTTGGGCGCACCGCCAAAGCCGCCATGTGTGGCGTCGAAGGCCACGGTGAGTTGTTGCAGGGCTTGCGCGTCCACGCTGGCGTCCATGAGCACACCCTCATGCGGCCTGGCCAGTTCGGCGTTCAGCCGATCAAGCAGGGCCTGATCCTGTCTGGCCAGCGTCTCTCGCTTGTCGCTCCACACGGTGCTGACGGAGGCGAGGATGTCGCGCAGCGCAGCCTGCTCCATCTGCGGTTCGCGTGGGAAGTAGGTGCCGCTGTAGAAGGGGATGCCTTGCGGAGACAGGAAGATCGTCAGAGGCCAGCCACCGCCGCTGCGGCGCAGGATGGTGTGTGCAGCCTGGTACAGCTGATCGAGGTCAGGGCGCTCTTCACGGTCGACCTTGATGTTGACGAAGCCTTCGTTCATCAATTGCGCGGTGGCGGGGTCGGAGAAGGACTCCCGGGCCATCACGTGGCACCAGTGGCAGGCGTTGTAGCCGATGGACAGCAAGATGGGCTTGTTCAGTTCACGCGCCTTGGCCAGAGCCTCCTCGCCCCATGGGTACCAGTCCACAGGTTGCTCGGCATGCGCCAGCAGGTAGGCCGATGTTTCCTGGGTCAGTCGGTTGGACATGGCATCGGCCTTTCGCTTGATGTGCAGATGGTCTGTCGGCTTCACCACAAAGCCGACAAGCGCACGGGCAGTCGTGCGTACCCGGCTGTTCGAGCAGGTTCTGTGCCGAGACGATCGACCTTCAATCGCCCCTCAATCACCCTCAATCGGGCGTCATGTCCGGCTGCAGCACGACTTCATCTGGCTGGCCACCCTCGTTGCGATGCAGGCTGACATCACCCAGGGGCGAATAACCGGCGTCACCTTCAAGCAGCACGGTGGCATCTGCGGGTAGACCCGAGAGCACCTGGATCAGTTGTTGCACGTTCATGAACCTGTCCTGACTCGCCTGAATGCCTCACAACATGCTTCGCTATTTCCTGACCTACCGTGGCGTCAAGCTGCCGCTGTGCATGACCGAAGAACTGGCCGCCGATGCCCTGGCTCATCGCAACACCTACTTTCGTGCCGAGTTCGATGACGCCGGGCGCATGGCCTGGGTTGAAAAGCTGGTCTATGGCGAGGTGGAGCTTCGACATGACTATCGCTATGACGCCCAGGGCCAGCTGCTGGAGGCCAGAATCAGCATGTTGGATGAAGAACCGCAACTGCTGTCATTCACGGTTTGAAAGACCCAGTGATTGATTCAGATCAATGTCTTAGCGCGCCACTTGGATTGGCTGACTTCGTTAATGTCTGCATCGGGTCTTCACGGTGAAGGCCTTCATACATCGAGGAGTGACGATCATGGCATTGCAGACATTCAGCTTCGCATCCGGTTCGAACAGCGGTGCACCGGAAGGCGATTACGTACCGGCCACAGTGGCCCAGGAACTGGAACAGACCTTGTCCAAGCTGACGTGGACGGTCCTGTATGGCAAGTCGCACGATGCGTCTGGCCTGGCTGTGGCTGCCGAGCAGTTGCTGCACAAGCTGCGCGCCAGCAAGTGAGTTCGGTGGGGGTGCTCAAGGCCTTGTGCGCGCTTCACTGAAGCTGCGCACGAAGCCACGCAAGGCGGCCGTCTGACGCTGGCCATAGGCCAGCAAGGCTTGCCTCAGGCTGTCGAGTTGAGCCTGCCCCAGCACGCCTTGCAATGACAAGGCAAACGCCTCTTGCGCCTCGGTGATGCCCTGCCAGTCGAATTGATCGGCCCGGGTCTCGGGTGCCAGGGCGCGCACGATCGACTTGAAGGACCAGGATCCACACATATCAGGGTGATAGTAATGGGCGCGCGCCACCTGGAACAGGTCCACGATGCGGGGCTGCAAGGCTTCCAGTGCACTGGCAAGGTCATCAAAGGCGGTGGCCAGTTCCCGCAGTCGGTTGCGCTCAAAGCCCGCGTTGTAGGCGAAGATGGGGCCCGTCTGGCCCAGTACCTCGATCAGTGACTGTGCGAAGGCCCGTCGCGGGTCACCTTGCTGTGTGGCCAGAAAGGCGTGGTGAGACAGCCGGCCATCGGCCTGTTCGACGTCGCATGTCCACTGGAATGGCATGATCTGATAGGGTCGGGTTCCCGGCCAGCTCGGCAAGGCAAAGCCAATGGTGTCGATGCGCAGTGCGTATCTGGGATAGGCCATGGTGGCGATCAGATCGGCGACCTCCGGTTCCATGATGGGCCGCCCCTGCTGGACCGCTCGCACGGCGCGACGCCGCCGCTCGTCGGGCAGTTCATCCAGCGACACCGTACGTACGCTGATGTGACCCAGCTCGCGCAACTCGCCTGCCAGCTCCCGGCCGACCAGTTCCAGATCTGCCGGGTCCTTTCTGCCATGACCTGCTTCAAGTTGGCCGCAGTGCCGGACGAAAGCGCAAGGCGAGGGCGTGTGGCAAGGCGCTTCATCGGGTGGAGCAGGTTCTGTATCACGTTCGCAGGCCCGCATGGCCACCAGCCAGTCGGGCACCGAGCGCGAGCCCAGTACCGGCATCAATTCCACTTCTCTGAACAAGCCGGCATAGCAGCCCAGACCTGGATACACGAAATCGGTATCCACCAGCATGAGCCCGGCGCTTTGCACGCGCAGGCCATTTCGTGCGGCCACATGCGTCCACAAGGCCACCATGTCGACGTCCCGCTCGTCACCCACTGTAGCGTAGCGGACCTTGAACAGACGCAGGCCGTAGGGGCCCGCCGCGAGCACGTCCACACGCACGCGCACACCTTCGTTGCTCTCCAGGCAAGCACCGAGAATGGCGCGGCCCTCGTCTTCCCTGGCGCCCGCCAGCCAGCCCTCGGCCAGAACAGCGTGGGTGCGGGCAATGGCCTGCAACCAATCGGTCTCGCTTTGAGGGGTGTCGATGACGATCGCTTGTGGGAAGGTGGCGCGCAAGGCCTGATCTTGTGCGGCAGGTGAGGTGTCCAGTCCTTTGCCTGATGCGGCACGTTGCATCAACAGCGCCTCGCTTGACGGCTCGAAATGGCGTTGCAACCAGAAGCGCCGCGAGCAGGCCAACCAGCGTGACAGGTCTTCGTGCGTATAGGGCTGGAATGACGTGGTGGAGGACATGGGCGCAGGCAGATGCAGGAAGACGGTCGGACAAAGCCGACAAAGCCGACAGGGGTGACACAAGGCCGACCTCGTCGAGGCGTGTTCATGCAGGGAAGCAAGCAGCGTGCGGGGTGTCACGCATCTTGCAAGCAGGCGAGCCATGATGCTCAAGTTCTACATGACGCCGGGATCGTGTTCCACCGGCATCCACATCCTGCTGGAAGAGGTGGAGGTCCCTTTCGAGGTCACGATCCTGAATCTGCCTGCAGGCGATCATCGGCAGCCCTGCTACCTGGTCATCAACCCCAAGGGCACGATACCGGCGCTCATGTTGACGGACGGCTATGTGCTCACGGAGTTCCAGGCCATTGCCTATTGGCTGGCGCGCGCTTATCCGCGCAAGGGCTTGCTGCCTGAAGATGCCGTCAAGGCGGCCACGGCCATGGAGCTGATGGACTATGTGGTGGGCACCATCCACGGACAGGGCTACACCCGCATCTTCACCACGGACACCTATCTGCCTCCTGGCCTTGCTGAGGACGAAGCGCAGCGCTGGCGCAGCGCGATCGAGGCGCGAGGTCAGGAGATCGTCGATCAAGGCTTCAAGGTGATCGAGGCCCGCTTGTCTGACGAGGGCTATGCTGTTGGCCCGAAGTTGTCCATCGCGGATGCGGCCCTGTTCTATGTCTTCTTCTGGGCCGATCGCATCGGCCTGCCTTTGCCGGAGCGGTGTGCCGAGCTCTACCAGCGTCTGCGCGCACGCCCCGTGGTGCGTCAGGTGCTGATGGAAGAAGGCTATCGCTGACTGGCCACCCAAGGCATCATCACTTCAAGCGAGGAGCCCGACCATGCCCCGGACCTTTCATGTTCACGTTCCGCCCGATGCCATGCCGGATCTGCACGGTCTGCAGGCTGCCATCAAACAGTTGAAGTTCAAGCTGACCCTGGATGAGGCCTACGCGCCATTCGAGACGCAAGGCTATCTGCCCTGCACCCTGGAAGGCGAAGACGCCGGCGTGGACATGCGTTTCGCGCGCGACGTGCCCGGTCAGGGTGAGCGGACCTCGGTGATGACGCTCAAATGGGGTGGCGACCCGCGCGAGCACTTGAGTGCACTCGTCATTGCCGCGGCCATGGCCAGCTCGTTCGGGGCTGAGGTGGTCGACCCTGATGCGGCCACTGTGGTGCCATCAACGGCGTTGATCAAGCAAGCCAAGGCTTTGCTGGAAGATCATTTCTAAGCCCCGATCCGGGGTGTCAACACGGAAGGCCAGATCATGTTCATCGCCATGAATCGTTTTCGCATTGCCCGTGGCCGGGAAGAAGAGTTCATCGACGTCTGGCGCCAGCGTGACAGCCGCCTGGCAGGCGTGCCCGGCTTTGTACGCTTCAACCTGCTGCAAGGTGCGACAGACGATCAGGCCACCGTGTTCATATCGCACTCGACCTGGGAGAGCACGGCAGCCTTCGAGGCCTGGACGCGATCCGAAGCATTTCGGGCGGCCCATGCCGGTGCCGGTCAGCAAAAGGGGCTCTACCTGGGGCCGCCCCAGTTTGAAGGCTTCGAGTCGGTGCTGTAAGGCGTTCAGTCTTCATCCAGCATCGGGCGGATCTCGTCGACGAAGTCCGCCAGGATGTGTTTGTGCGTGTCGAACTGGGCGCTGGTGGGGATGATGGCGATGCCGGTGGCGCCATAGTGTTCACCCATCTCCTTGAACCTGGCGGCCACTTCATGATGGCTGCCGATCAGTGACTCGGCGATCAAGGCGTCCACGTCCTGGGCGAAAGAAGTCTCGCGATTGCGCCCCCAACCTTCAGCCAGTGCCCGTGTGGCAAAGCTGTCGAAGTAGGGGCGTGCCACGGCCAGTGCTTCTTCCCGTGTCGAGGCCGTGCTGGCAAAGCGGGCCAGCATCAAGGCGGGCGCCTTGCCGCCACTGGCTTGCTTGTAGCGCTCGACCGCTTTTTGCACCCTGGCCAGCGTGTGGGTGGCGGCCGCCATCAGGCCCCACCCGTTCTGTCCGGCGATGTCCAGGCTGGTGTCGTCATCGCAAGCGATCCACACAGGAACGGGCGATTGCGCGGGCCTGGGTTCCAGCTTGAGCGCCGTGTCTCCGGGCAGGCTGGCCGCACCGGCAAGCAGGCCCAGTGTGACGCTGAGGTTGGCATGCATGCGCTCACGTGCTGACGCAAGCTGGAGACCGTGCACCGCCAGAACCGACGGAAAGGCCGCACCGCTGGCCACGCCCAGGTTGAAGCGGCCTTTGGACAGCAGATCCAGCGTGGCCACTTCTTCAGCAAGCCTGATCGGATCATGCAAGGCCGGCAGGCAGACCATGGACCCGATGCGCGATTTGTTGGTCACGGCGGCCATGTAGCCCAACATCGCGATGGCCGCACCCTGTGGCCACTGACTGTCGAAGTGTTGTTCGCCCAGCCAGATATCGTCATAGCCCATTCGCTCAGCCTCGCGCACCAGCACGAACTGGCGGATCAAGGCCCGACCGGCTTCGGCCGTCGGGTTCTCGCTGAGGCACAGATAACCCAGTCTCGGTGCAGCCATGGTACGCCCCTCCTGAAGTGTTCAATAACCCATCTCGAACCACACCGGGTGCTTGCGGCGCAGCGCCTGCAGCAGCCCCATGGTTTGCGGTACCAGGGCACTCACGGCGTACCAGATTTCGCTGCGGCGAGGCTGGATGCCGTGGCGCAGCTTGTCGTGCAGCACGGCCCAGCCGTTCCAGTCCACCTCCATGAGGCGCTGGTGCAGAGCCGGCGTGAAGTTGCCCATGGTGTGCGCCATGATCAGCAGTTGAGCCTCCACAGCCCGCAAGGTCAGGGTGCTGGCGAAGAGTTCTTCCTCACCCTGCATCTCCTTGATCAGCTTGCCGATCGATTGACCCGTGTCCATCACGATGTCGTAGAGCGAGCGGTTGTACATGGTCAGGCCTCCACCTTGTCCGCGTCGACCACAGGGTCCAGCGCCCGGAACATGGCACAGCGAGCGAACACGTCAAGCGTGGGTTGCAGTTGCTTGTGCTGGCAGAACTTGGCCACCAGCTTGCTCAGTCCCTTGATGTCTCGCCCGCTGGCTTCCGGGTAGATCTCGGCCAGCTGGCGCACCATCGCCGCATCGAGGTCCAGGTTGAACTGTTCGGCCATCACGCCCCAGATGCGTTCGCGTGCAGCCCGGTCGGGCGCGTGGTAGCGGATCAAGGCGATGCAGCGCGACACGATGGCCTCGTCGATGTCATCAATGCGGTTGGTGGTGAGAAAGAGCAGGCCGTCGAAATACTCCAGCACGCGCAGGAACACCCCCACCACCGCATTGGCCGTGATGTCATCACTGCGCTTGCGGATGTAGACATCGGCCTCGTCGATCAGCATCACGGCCCCCCAACGCTGTGCGCGGGTCAGCGCCTCTTTCAAGGCACTCTCCATCGCGCTCACACTCAAGCCCAGCTGACCGGAGTGAACGCGGTAAAGCGGGCGCCCCGTGACCTCGGCATACACCTCGGCCGTGAGCGTCTTGCCCACACCGGGTGGGCCTGCGCACAGCACGGTCGTGCCGCCGCTCTTGCCTGCGATCACGTCCTCCTGCAGCACATCCATCTCGGCCGTCAGGATGTCGATCAGTTCGGTCTGCTCCGAGGGCAGGACCAGCTTGTGCTTGAGCTCAGGCTGGTAGAGGTAGAGCTCGACATCATCGGCATGCACCCACAAGTGCTGATGCAACTCCAGATGGAAGAGAAAGAGGTAGGCCTGAACGGGCAGGGCCTTGAACAGATGGGCGGGCAGGGAGGCATCCAGCGCCTTGACTTCTTCTTCGTAGTCGAAGTCGCTGCTCTTGGCAGCCCTGCGCAGGTAGGGGCCCAGGATGTCCCCCGGGGATTCCAGCCCCACGCCACGCGGTGGCAGGATGCCTTCGTCGTTGACCAGGCGGGCCGCACCGCCGCTGGCGCTGAGCACCACCTGGTCCTTGCGGCTCCAGTCGGTGTCGCGATGTGTGGCCGTCGGGTCTTCGGCGATGAAGCCCATGCCTTCACCGGAGAACTGCGTGCCATAGCGCCCGCGCCATTCGAAGTAGCGCGCGGCTGAGGCGTCATAGGCGGCCAGCAGCGCGGGTGTTTCTTTCAGCAGGCCCTTGGCGGCGAGGATCTCGGCAATCGTGTGGCCGGGCAGGTCCCCTTCGGTGATCCGCAAGGATTGCGAGATCAGGTTGGCTCTTGCATGGGCCTTGAGCTCGACCATGACCTTGCCCAGCTCCTCTGAGGAGCCTTGAACATAGTCGATGCGTGTCGGAACCCAGGCCAGTGGCTTGCCATCCATATTGGCCGCGAACAACCAGCCACGCTCGGTGCCTTCAGCCAGATAACGCACCAGCGCCGGCAGCACCGCCTCCAGCGAATCCCCTTGCTTGAAGCGTTGGGTTTCGCAACGTTGCGCGGCCACCAGGGCACGCAATTGCGCGGCGCGCCCGGCCAGCGCTGCACCGGCTTCTTCATACAGCCTGGCCAGGAATTCCAGTGCCTCCAGCGGCAGGCTGCGCGAGCGCAACTCGATGCGGTGGCCAAAACGCAATTGCGTTTGCAGGCCGTCCAGTTCCGGAAAGCGATCCGTGAGCGCCAGGACATCCGGGCGGTCGAGTTGCAGTTTCATCGTGGGTCTCACAAGCGACGAACACCGCTTTCATTGCGAGACCTGTGCCAGCCCTGTCAGATCGGCTCACTTTGAGCCAAATCAATGACTTGCATGCTGCCTGGTATCCATGTCAGGCCGCCACATGGCGTGAGGATCACGACAAAACCGACATGGCGCAGACATCGTTGGCGTGGGTGACGGCCTTCGCATGGCTCAGGCCTGTTTCACGTGCGCCCGGGGGCTGGTTTTGCCAGCGGTGCTTCCAGTCTGTGCGCAGGCAAGGCCGCACCCTGGTTGGACAACCACGTGCCCAGCAGGATCAGGCCCGTGCTGCCTACCATCATCAGCGTGATGTGCTCGTCCATGAACAGCGCGCCCCACAGCATGCCGAAGACGGGGATGAGGAAGGTCACCGTCAGCGCGCGGCTGGCGCCGATGCGGTCGATCAGCCTGTAGAAGATGAGGTAGGCCACGCCTGTGCACAACAGCGTCAGCGTCAGCAGGGCCAGCCAGGCTTTGGGCGAAACGCTCATCCACGCGCTCATCGCCGCTGGCGTCGCCGAAGTGGCTGCGGTGGCCACAGTGGCTGGCGGGCCGATCCACAGTGCAGGCGCGATCAACACGATGCTGGCCATGCCGAGTGTGCCGGCGCAGTTGCTCAGCGGGCTGAGCTGGCTCAGGAAGCGCTTGTTGTAGTGCACGGCAAAGGCGTACATCAGGGTGGAGCCCAGCGCCAGCCCAGCGGCCCAGTGGGCACCCGGCGCCGAGAACTGATGGCCATCTGCCGCCAGCAAAGCCACGCCCACGAAGCCCAGTGTCAGCCCGAGTGCCCGCAAGCCTGAGAGCCGCTCTCTGGCCCACAGCCAGCCCACCAGTGCGCCCCACATGGGCGTGGTCGCGTTCAGGATGGACAGCAAGCCCGATGGCAGTTGGCGTGCGGCCTGGCCCAGGCCCATGAAGGGCAGGATGCATGACAGCAGCGCCGCGCCCAACAATTGCGGGGCGTGCTGCCGCAGGGCGGGACCCTCGCGGCTGAGCAGCACCAGGGGCAGCAACATCAGGGCCCCACCCGTGACGCGAAAGGCGGCCACCGCCAACGGACCCACGGCGGGTGACGCCACACGCAAGAATAGAAAGGAGCCGCCCCAGATGGCGGCCAGAAACAGCAATTCGATCAGATCCCTGGGTTTCATGAAAGTCATCCTACCCGGATCGTGCAGGACCTGCCGGTCACCTCGATTCGTGGGGGATTCGTGGCGGAATGGAGAGATCTGTTGCCCGAATTCACCATCTGACATAGACAGGTCCCTAAAATCGCGGTTTTCGGGTCTCACCCAACACATTCAAGCGAAGGATCACCATGCAAGTCGCCGCATCCATCTTCAAGGCCTATGACATCCGGGGCGTCGTCGGGCAGACCTTGAACGAGGCCGTGGCCGAGCATCTGGGCCGTGCTTTCGGCACCGAGGCGCTCAAGCTGGGCGAAAAGGCCGTGGCCATTGGCCGTGACGGCCGCCTGTCCGGCCCTTCCCTGAGCGGCGCGCTGATCCGCGGCCTGCGTTCCACCGGCATCAACGTGATCGATCTGGGCGCGGTGACCACCCCCATGCTGTATTACGTGGCCGCCACCCGCGGTTCGGAAGGCTGCCACAGTGGCATCCAGGTGACCGGCAGCCACAACCCCAAGGACTACAACGGTTTCAAGATGGTTCTGGCTGGTCGTGCCATTTACGGCGACGACATCCAGGGCCTGCGCCAGCGCATTGAAAAGGAAGACTACGCCACGGGTGCCGGCGGCCTGGTCGAATTGAACGTGCTGGACGAATACACCAAGCGCATCACCGGCGATTGCAAGCTGGCCCGCCCCATGAAGATCGTGGTGGACTCGGGCAACGGCATCCCCGGTGCGTCGGCGCCTGGCATCCTGCGCGCCCTGGGCTGCGAGGTGATCGAGCTGTATTCCGAGGTGGACGGCGACTTCCCCAATCACCACCCTGATCCTTCCAAGCCTGAGAACCTGGCTGACCTGATCAAGGCCGTCAAGGAGCATGGCGCCGAACTGGGCCTGGCTTTTGACGGTGACGGCGACCGCCTGGGCGTGGTCACCAAGGATGGCAACAACATCTTCCCGGACCGCCAGATCATGCTGTTCGCCAAGGACGTGCTGTCGCGCGTGCCCGGCGCCCCCATCATTTTTGACGTCAAGTGCAGCCAGCGTCTGGCCATTGCCATCCGCGAAGCCGGCGGCGTGCCCACCATGTACAAGACCGGCCACAGCCTGGTCAAGGCCAAGCTCAAGGAACTCAATTCGCCGTTCGCCGGTGAAATGAGCGGCCACATCTTCTTTGGCGAACGCTGGTATGGCTTTGATGACGCCACCTACACGGCAGGTCGTCTGCTCGAAATCCTCAGCAAGGTCGCCAACCCCAGCGCCGTGCTGGACGCGCTGCCCACCAGCTTCAGCACGCCTGAACTGAACGTGGCCTGCGCCGAAGGCGAACACCACGCCGTGATCGAGAAGCTGCGCCAGACGGCCACCTTCGAGGGCGCCGAGCTCACCACCATCGACGGCCTGCGCGCCGACTATCCGGATGGCTTCGGCCTGGTGCGCGCTTCCAACACCACGCCCGTGCTGGTGCTGTGCTTCGAAGGCCAGACGCCTGAGGCGCTGGAACGCATCCAGAAGCACTTCATGGCCCAGATCCTCGCCGTCAAGCCAGACGCGCATGTGGGTGCTTCGGCGCACTGAAGTACCTTGCAGTCGTCCACGGCATTGACCGATTCGGTGATCAAGCCCTGGCTGGCGCGCCAGGCCTACAGCCTGGTGCTGAGGCTGGCGACACCGGCCTACCTCTGGCGGATCTGGTCGCGTGGCAAGGTCGAGCCTGGCTACCGCGCGGCCTGGCCGCAGCGACTTGGTTTCTATGGCGCCGCGTACCGGCATGCCTGGCAGGATGGCGCCACGGCGAAGGCCTCGGGGCAGGGTGGGCGACGCCCCGTGCTCTGGCTGCATGCCGTCTCACTGGGTGAGGCGCGGGCGGCCACGCCCCTGATCCAGGCCTTGCGGCAGCAAAAACCGGCTATGCGCCTGCTGCTGACGCACAGCACGGCCACCGGTCGTGAAGCGGGCAAGGCCTTGCTGCAACCTGGCGATGTGCAGACCTGGTTTCCCTTTGACACGCCTGGCGCGGTGAGGCGTTTCCTGAAACAGCATCAGCCGGATGTGGGGGTGCTCATGGAAACCGAGGTCTGGCCGAATGTGCAGCACGTGGCCCGGCAACTGGGCGTGCCCATGGTGCTGGCCAACGCGCGCTTGAGCGAGAAAAGCCTGAAGCAGGGGCTGCGGCTGGCCGCCCTGATGCGGCCCGCAGCACAGGCCTTGCGAATCGTGCTGGCTCAGACCGAGGATGATGCCCGGCGTTTGCGCCAGATGGGTTCGGCGCAGGTGCAGGTGTGCGGCAACGTCAAATTTGACATGACGCCTGCGGCGCATCTGCTGAAGCAAGGGCAGGCCTGGCGCACCGCCAGCGATCGTCCCATCGTCCTGGCCGCGAGCACGCGGGAGGGGGAGGAGGCTCCCTTGCTGGATGCCTGGCTGGCCCGATCAAGCACCTGGCCGGCAGGCGAACCAGCGCCACGCCTGTGGGTCGTGCCTCGCCACCCCCAACGATTTGATGAAGTGGTGTCGCTCATAACCCGAAAGGGTGTAACGCCATCCCGGCGTAGCCTGTGGCCTGATGGTGTGCCGGACGCGTCAGCCCTGGCGGCCGACATCTGGGTGGGCGACTCCATGGGCGAAATGCCCGCCTACTTCGCGGCGGGCCGTGTGGCCTTGCTGGGCGGCAGTTTTGAGCCCCTGGGCGGGCAGAACCTGATCGAGGCTGCGGCCTGTGGCTGTCCGATCATCATGGGCCCCTCAACCTTCAATTTTGCGGATGCGGCTGAACTGAGCGAAGCCGCCGGGGCGGCTTTCCGCGTCCAGAATCTGGCGGAAGCGGTCAATGAAGCTGTGAAATTTTGTAATTCGGACAATGGCGACCACATGGCGAAAAAATGCCTCGCTTTTGCCGAGGCTCACCGTGGCGCGGCAGCGCGCATGGCCTATGCCATATGGGGGGGTGCCTCCCCTCAATCTGGGGATAACGTTTAGAAACAAGTGCGTGCACAATTCACTCATCCGTTCATAAGTGAGTCAACCATGTCGTTCGCAACTCGTATCGCTCCTGTGGCCATTGCCCTGGCCGCTCTGATGTCTCAGGCATATGCCAAGACTCAGGATCTGGGCCTGCTGAGCAGCACCGGCACCACGTTCGGTAACTCCTTCACCAGCAACGGCAGCTTCACCGACTACTACACCTTCTCGATCGGCAACCCCGGTTCCGTGACGGGTACGACGGCTGACACCTCCTATGTGCTGTTCTTCGCCAAGGATGTGGTTCTGAGCTCGCTGGTGTTGACGAACGGCTCGACGTCGACCGTGATCGCCAAGGACACCACCCCCAATTCCTTCACCTTCTCCGGTCTGACCTCTGGCAGCTACACGCTGGCGGTGAACGGTACCGTGTCCGGCGACTGGCTGCTGCCTACCGTGGGTAGCTACAGCGGTACTATCAAGGCTGTGTCCTCGTCGGTGGCGTCTGCCGCTCCTGAGCCAGCTGATCTGGCTCTGACCTTCGTCGGTCTGGCTGGCGTGGGTCTGATGGTTCGCCGTCGCGCTGCTCGCTGAAGCACCAGACGGCCGAGGCCGTCAACCTCATCCGAGGATGATCGATAGAAACGGACCTTCGGGTCCGTTTGTTTTTTCAGATCATGAACAGCATCTGCGCGTGAAGATAATCGGTGCGGACCGGTACTTCCTGTATCGTCTCGAAACCGTTTTCGGAGTCTTGTTGAAATGCCCTGGTTCAGTCACAAGTCGGTGCGTCGCGCTGCAGGTGTGTTTGGTCGCGTTGCGGGTGTCAGCCTGTTGATGACCCTGGCGGCCTGTCCATCCAAGGACAAGCCGGCCGCCCCCGGGGACACCTCCCAGATCGTGGCCAAGGTCAACGACAGCGAGATTTCCATCCATCAGGTGCAGTCCGTGCTGCAGTCCCAGCCTGCCTTGATCGAACAACTGGGTGAAGCAGCGCCGGGCAAGGTGCTGGACAGCCTGATCGAGCAGGAGCTGGCAGCGCAGGCCGCCAGACAGGCCGGCCTGGACAGCAGCCCACGTGTCCTGCAGGCGATGGAGCTGGCCAAACGCGAAGTGTTGGCACGCGCCTATCAGGATCAACTGGCCGACAAGATCGTGATGCCCGACTCGGAGGCGGTCAACCGCTATTACGAAGCCCATCCGGAGCTGTTTGCACAACGTCGTCGCTACACCTTGCAGGAAATCATCGTCAAGGGCTCGCCGGAGCAGGTGAAGGACCTCAAGGACAAGGTGGAGCATCTGGCCACCGCCGAGGCGGTCAATGCGCTGGTGTCGTCTACCGGTCTGCCACACTCCAACCGCAACAGCATCCAGTGGGCAGAGGCACTGCCCATGGAGATCCTGCCTCAGCTGGCCTATCTGAAGGCTGGCCAGTCACTGGGTGTGGTCCGGCCTGATGGCATCGTGGTCCTCACGGTGCTGGCGACCGAAGACGCGCCGATGACCCGCAGCGTGGCCGCTCGTCCCATACAAGCAGCCTTGCTGGCAACCAGCCGCCGTGAGGTGGTCAGCAAGGGCATGGAGGCCCTGCGCAGCAAGGCGAAGATCCAGCGCCTGGGCCCTCTGGCTGCGGCAGCCTCGGCACCTTCGCAAGCTGCAGCGGCATCTGCCCCATGAGCGTGACAGCCGGCGCGCAGCCCACATCCGCTCGTTCTGGCTGGGTGATCGCGGCCGGTTGGCTGACCTTGTTGATCCCGACCTTGTGGGATTACCTGTTCGGCCAGTGGTCGGCCTACAGCCAGGGGCATGAGCTCCTGCTGCTGACGGTGGTGATCTGGTTGATGTGGAGGGCGTGGCCGACCATTGCCGCCTTGCCGGACGTGAAGCCGACCTGGTGGGCGACGCTGGCCATGGGCCTGGGCTTGCTGGCCTACGCTTTCGGCCGCACACAGGAATTCATCCGCATCGAGATGATCGCCTTGTGGTGGGTGAGCCTGAGCATCGTGCTGATGTGCAAGGGCCTGCCAGGCTTGAGACTGACCTGGTTTGCCTGGGTGTTTGCCCTGTTCATGATGCCCATCCCGTTTTCGGTGGTGCTCACCCTGACCGCACCCTTGAAAGAAGCCGTGTCGGCATTGGCCACCTTGATCCTGGGCTCGGTGGGTTATCCCGTCGGGCGCACGGGGGTCATCATCACGGTCGGGCAGTATCAGTTGTTGGTCGCGGAGGCCTGCGCGGGCCTGCACTCCATGTTCATCCTGGAGGCCATGGGCCTGCTTTACAGCTATCTGGTGAATCACCAGTCCTGGGGGCGCAACGCCTTGCTGGCGCTGCTTGCCGTGCCAGTGTCGTTCACAGCCAATGTGGTGCGGGTCATGATCCTGGTGGTGGTGACCTATCACTTTGGTGATGAGGTGGGGCAGGGCTTCGTCCACAACTTCGCGGGCATCGTGTTGTTTGCGGTGGCGTTGGCACTGATGGGGGGCGTCGACGCCTTGCTGGGCATGCTCCTGCCCGATCGGCGCAAGGGAGCTGGCCATGCTTGACCGCCGCCAGTTTGATCGCCAGTGGGTGGTGGCCTGGCTCATGGCCCTCGGCATGGCCTTGACCGCGGTGTTCAGCCATCTGTTCCTGCCCAAGCCTCTGGCGGACGCGCAGGCGCGCGCCAATACGCCGCTGGAACAACTTTTCCCCTTGCAGTTCGGTGCGTGGCGGCTGGATCCCTCGTCCGTGGCCTTGATTCGGCCCGCGTTCGAGCAGGCCAGGCGCTTCCAGATGTACGACCAGGTGCTGGAGCGTACCTACCTGGATGCCTATGGCCGGCGCGTGATGTTGTCCGTGGCCTATGGTCGCCAGCAGTCGGTGGGTTTGCAGATGCATCGCCCTGAGGTCTGTTACAAGGCGGGTGGTTTCCACATTGCCGATGTCCAGGCTGGTGCCTTGACCCTGCTGGGGCACCAGGTCCCGGTAACCAGGCTGTTTGCCAGCATGGAGGGCCGCCCCGAGCCCATCACCTACTGGCGCTTGCTGGGCAACGAGCTGATGGCCGACGAGCAGCAATTCAAGCTGCGCCAGTTGTCGCTCGGAGCGTCAGGTTCCATCCCTGATGGCCTGCTGGTGCGGGTGTCCAGCATCGATGATGACCCGGCCGGGGCTTACAAGCTGCATGCCGAATTCGCGCAGGCCATGGCGCAGGCCATGAGCCCGGCGCAGCGTCTGCGCGTGCTGGGTTGGTGACGCCCTGGCGCCCAGATCACCCCAAACTGCTCAGGCCAGCAGATCCTGCCACTCCGGGTGGCGCTTGATGTACACACGCACATAGCTGCACAAGGGGTTCACCTTGTGGCCTTCCGCGCGAGCCCAGTTCAGGGCGGCCTTGACCAGCGCCGCCGCGATGCCTCGGCCTTCGAGTTGGCCCGGCACACCGGTGTGTGTCATGTGCATGGTGTGGCCGTCCAGCCGGTAATCCGCTTCGCAGCGCAGGCCATCAACGATGGTCTCGAATCGGCCGATGTCCGGCTTGTGGACGATGTGGAGTTCAGTGGGTGCAGTGCTCATGGTTTGTTCATTCCGTCAAGGCCAGTCAGACCAGCCCCAGGGCGCCCAGGATGGCGCCTGCGGCAACCAGCCAGATCAGCGAAACCTTGGTGCGCCACACCAGCAGCGCGATCACGATGCTGAGCAGCAGGGCGCTGGGTTGCCCTTGTGCCGATGGCGCCAGATGCCAGCCTGTGGCCAGCAACAGGCCGATCGTCACGGGGATCATGCCGGCCTGAAAGGCCTGCACGCTCAGCCAGTGCCGTCGTGTGGACACCCAGCGCGACACCGACAGTGCCAGCGTGGTGGAGGGCAGCATGATGCCCAGCATGCTCACGATGGCGCCACCCAGGCCGCCGGCATACCAGCCCATCAGGGCCACGAACAGCACATTGGGGCCTGGCGCGGCCTGGGCCAGCGCGATGGACGAGGTGAAGTCCGCATCGCCAAGCAGCCCGCTGTCGGTGACCAGGCGGCGGTGCATGTCGGGCACCAGGGTGATGGCGCCGCCGATCGACATCAAGGACAAGGCCAGAAAGTGGCCGAACAGCGACCACCAGGTGTCAGGGGCCCACATCAAGGGTGTCATGCCTGGCTCCTGGGGGCACTCAGCGCGCGGCGACGAAGCAGGAGGTAGGTGCCGGTGCAGGTGAGTGAGCCCAGTCCCAGCAGCACCCACACCAGGGGCCAGTGCAGGAAGGCCATCATGCTGAAGGCGAGTGCGGCCAGTGCGGCGCAGGTGGGCCAACCCAGGACGTGGTCCTTGATGGGTGCGGCCAGCTTGAGCACGGTGCCCACAATCTGGCCCGCCGCCACGGCTGCGATGCCACCCAAAGCGCCTTTGATGAGGCCTTGTACCTGCGCCACGTGAGACGCTTCACCCAGCAGCCAGGCCAGCAGGAGCATCAAGGCCATGGGGGCGGCGATCATGCCAGACAAGGCCACGAGCGCGCCACGCCAGCCGAAGAAGCGGTCGCCGATCATCAGCGAGAGGTTGCAAACGTTCGGGCCGGGCAGGACCTGTGCGCCGCTGAGCAGCTCGACAAAGTCCTGCGGCGTGAGCCAGCGGCGGCGCTCGCACAACTCCCGCTGGGCCACGGCGATCACGCCACCGAAGCCCTGCAAGGCCAGCACTGAAAACGCCACGAACAGGTGCCACAGCGAGCGTGGTTGCGCCAGGTCGCTGCCACCTGTCGTGGACGTGGGCGCATCAGGCATACACGGCCACCACCTGGTAGCCCAGCGCGGCGAGTTGACCGCAGGGCGTCCACAGGCTGGTTTTCTCGTTGACGTAGCCTTCGCCGGTGGCCAGCGCGTCCTTGTCCATGCGCCAGAAGCCCTTGGGGTCACCGATCTCGACGGGGCGCAATTCCAGTGCCCAGGATACGGAGGAAGCTGGTGCAAAGCCCTTGAGCTGGCCCAGCGCCGGTGTCGGGCCAGCGTCGGCCAGCAGCACGGCCTGCAGTTCAGCATCCACACCATCCGATTCATGCAGGCGGATGTGGGTGCGGCTGTGCCATTCCTTGGAGCCGCTGAAAGGCACCGTACCTTCGGCGTGGCGGATCTCCAGATGCTGGGTGAAGGCCGGCATCACATTGGGCACGTAGGGCCACTTCATCGCCTCATGCGGTTCCTTGGCGACGGTGGGGCGCTCGGGGCGCAGATGGGGCAGGGCCGATTCACGGCCGGTACCGAACACGCCCAGCAGTACGCCTCCGATCTGTTCCTGGCCTTGTGCATCCAGTTGGGTGACACGGGCTTGCACCTGGCGCACGTTCTTGCCCTGGCGCAGCAGGGTCACGTCCACCGTCATGGTGCCGGGCGCTACCGGGCCCACGAAATTGGTCTGCAAGGCGCGCAGCGGCCAGTCGGCGCCACACACATCCCGCATGGCCTGTACGACCAGCGCCGACAGCAGGCCGCCGAAGGTGGTGCGACCCTGGGCCCAATCTTCATTAACCACAAAGCTGACGCGGGTATCGCTTCGCTGCCGGCTGGCCAGGATCTGGGCCAGGGTGGTGACGGACGCCTGGGCATCACGCTGGGGGTCGCGCTTGGAATCGCTCATGGGGGACCTGCTTCGTTGAACGGGAGCCCATTATCGAACGATCGTGCTATTTTTGCTTGTCGTTGACGTTTTCGAGCATGTGCTCGATCTGGACGGCGGGCACCGGGCGGCTGTAGAGGTAGCCTTGAACCACGTCGCAGCCCCGGCTGGCCAGGAAGGCTTCCTGATCCGGCATCTCCACGCCTTCGGCCACCACATTCATGCGCAGACCGTGTGCCATCGAGATCATGGTGCTGACCAGTTGGGCGTCGCTGTCGTTGCCGGGCAGGTCCTGCACGAAGCTGCGGTCGATCTTGAGCTGGTGCACAGGGAAGCGCTTGAGGTAGGCCAGCGAGGAATAGCCCGTGCCGAAGTCGTCGATCGACAGGAACACGCCCAGCGCGTGCAGCATCTGCAGGAACTGCTCGGCGCCCATGCCGGATTCCATCAGGCCGCTTTCGGTGATTTCGATCTCCAGCCGATCAGGTGGCAGGCCCGTGCGGTTGAGGATGCGCGACAGGCGCTCGACCACGCCGCCCCGGCGGATCTCGCTGGGCGACAGGTTCACGGCGATGCGGCCGAAGTCCAGCCCTGCGTCCAGCCAGGCCTTGCCTTGACGGCAGGCCTCCTGCAGCACCCATTCGCTGAGCGCCACGATCATGCCGGTTTCTTCCATCACGGGGATGAACTGGTTGGGGCTGACCGAGGGCAGGCAGACATCCGATTCGGTCGGGGCCTTCAGCCGCACCAGGGCCTCCACGGCGGTGACCCGGCGCGTCTCCAGGTTGATCATGGGCTGGAAGTGCAGCACGAACTCGCCGTGTTCGACGGCGCGGCGCAGACGGGTTTCCAGTTGCAGGCGCGAGGTGGCGTCGCTGGTGAAGGCTTCGGTGTAGAAGCTGAAGCTGTTGCGGCCACGACGCTTGGATTCGTACATGGCCGCGTCCGCGTTGCGGACCAGCTCCGGCGCATCCTGGCCGTCTGCCGGGAACAGGCTGATGCCGATGCTGGCGCGCACATAGACCTGCTGGCCGCCGTCCAGCGTGAAGGGCTGGTTCAGCGTGTCCAGAATGGCCGTGGCCACATGCGCGGCCTGTTGTGGATGGCGCAGGTGTTCCAGCACGAGGATGAACTCGTCGCCACCCAGGCGGCCCAGGGTGTCTTCCTGGCGCACGCGCTGGCGCAGGCGTTGGGCCACTTGCTTGAGCAGGCTGTCGCCGGCGGCATGCCCCAGCCCGTCATTGACGGTCTTGAAGTTGTCAAGGTCGATGAAGATCACGCCCACCAGCGTGTGGTGGCGCTGCGCGAGGTTCACGGCATGCGCCAGGCGCTGATGGATCATCACGCGGTTGGGCAGCTCGGTGAGCGGGTCGAAGTGGGCCATCTTGGCCAGGCGCTCTTCGGTCTGCTTGATCTGGGTGATGTCGGTGAACACGCCCACGAAGTGCGTGGGGCGGCCTCGTGCGCTCTTGACCGCGCTGACCGACAGCTTGGTCATGAACAGATCACCCGTCTTGCGGCGGAACCAGACTTCGCCTTGCCAGTAGCCCGAGCTGATCATCTCCGAGCGCATGTCGGCCAGGGTTTCGTCCGGGCGATCCGGCAACAGGAACTCCGGAGACTTGCCCACGACTTCCAGCTCGTCATAGCCGGTCAGGGCCGTGAAGGCCGGGTTGATGGACACCACCATGCGGTTGCGGCCGAGCACCATCATGCCGTCCTGCGTGCTTTCCAGCGCGGCGGCATGCAGACGGATGCGTTCTTCGGCTTCATCGCGCAAGGCTTCGCGATGCAGGTTGTGCAGGGCGAAGGACAGGTCGCTGGAGAGGTCTTCAAACAGCGAGAGCTCGTCGGCATCGTGGTCGTCCACGCGCTTGCCCAGCAGGATCAGATGGCCCACCAGCAGGTTGTCTCGGTGCAAGGGCACGATCACGCAGCCCGGTATACCCGCCGCGATGGCCTCGTCCGTCCAGGCCGGGCGCATGACGCACTGGCCCAGGTCCCGGGTGCGGAAGGTGCGGCCATGGCGCAAGGCCATGTCCAGTGTGGCATCGGTGGTTTCAGCGGGCAGCAGGTCGAAGCTCAGGCTGGCTTCTGCCGGGGCCGCGTCGCCGGCCTGGGCCAGGGCGCTCAGGTGGTTGCGATCGTCCTCGTCGAACATGGCCACCCAGGCCTTGCGGAACTGACCATGGTCCACGGCCACTTCGCAGACCTTCTGCAACAGCGTGTCCACATCTTCCGAGCGCACGATGGTCTGGTTGACGTGGCTGAGGAAGTCGTACATGCGCGTCTTGCGGCGCAAGCGATGCTCGATCTGACGACGCGAGGTGATGTCCCAGATCATCCAGACCACTTCGTTGGTGTCGCCGATGGGGGCGCAGCGGCTGTCGAAGTGCTTGCGTTCGCGGTTGACCGGGATGGTGAAGGTCAGCGATTGCGAGACGCGGCTTTGCAAGGCCTGCTGCAACACGCCCATGAAGCGCGCCGACATGTCGGGCGGGAAGAAGTCTTTCAGATTGAGGCCGAGCATGGCCTCGCGAGGTCGACCCAGCAGGGGCAGGTTGCTGCCGTAGATATCGAGGTAGTGGCCGTGGGCATCCATGCGGAAGGCCAGATCGGGCAGGACCTCGGCAAAGGCGCGCAACTGGGCTTCACGGGCCTTGAGTGCGTCGGTGGCCTGTTCGCGCTGACGGTGCGCGCGCGCCATCAGGATCAAGAGCAGCAGGGTCATGCCGCCCACCAGCCCCATGTTGATCTTGTCGAGGCGGTGTTGTGCTTCGGTTTCCTTGTCGAGCTCGGTCGCCCAACTCTGTGCAGCCATACGGGTGGCTTCGTCCACCTCGGTCAACACATGCTGCAGACCGGCGGCATCCAGGGTGGCAGGTGTGCGCAGGCGTTGAGTCAGGGCCTGGCGCGTCAGGTCAATCTTGCTCAACAGGTGCTGCAGGGCCGGGTCCAGCGCGGGGGGGGCCAGATCGTGTAGCTGGCGCACGGTCGAGCGGGCCTTGGCCGCGGGCTGGTCCACCATCACATCGCTGATGTCGGCCTGGCCCAGCACGCGTTGCTCGGCGAGCCACTGGCTCTGCCGCGTCTGGAACTGTGCTTCGGACAGCAGGGTGTCGAACACGTGGGCGCGTTGCTGCAGGTTGTGCCAGCCCATGTGCGACCAGGCGATCAAACCCATGCTGACTGCCGCCACAGCCGCCACGGAGACGGCAATGGGCCCGAACCGACCAAGTGCCGGAACGGTGGGGGAGGCGGGAGCCTGCTGCTGCATGTTGGATGGGATGACGGCGCTCACGGACTGGAATCGTTCGATGTGGGTCTGTTTCGCTGAGCCGGCCAGCTTAGGTGAAAAACAGTGTCTTCGGCGATGATGGGCGCTGGCAATCGGGACCTCCCCCTTAAAGGGGGTTCGCGACGTCGGTACAAGTTCACAGTTCGGAGACCGTTTCCCTATGTCCAGCTCGCAGGCTTATGTGCCTATCTACAACGCTGTGTCGACCTTTGTCACGGTGCGGGGCTTGAAACACCATGTGCTGACCTGGGGGGACACCACACGGGTGACGCCAGAGCAGCCTTTGCTGGTGATGGTGCACGGCTGGATGGACACGGCCGCCTCCTTCCAGTTCATGGTTGATGCATTGAGGCAACAGCCGGGTTGGGCGGATCGCCCCATCGTGGCGATCGACTGGCGTGGTTTTGGCTTGACCGAAGTGCCTCAGACCGACAGCTACTTCTTTGCCGATTACCTGGGCGATCTGGACTTGCTGCTCGATCAGCTCGCGCCTGGCCAGAAGATCGACCTGCTCGGCCACAGCATGGGCGGCAATGTGGTGATGCTGTATGCCGGGGTGCGCTCGGAGCGCATCCGCAAGCTGGTCAACCTGGAGGGCTTCGGCATGCCGGCCACGCAGCCGCAAGAGGCGCCCGACCGCTACATCAAATGGCTGGACGAGCTGAAGCAGCCCGTGCACCTCAAGGATTACGCCTCCTTGCCCGAAGTGGCCAGGCGCCTGCAGGCCAACAACCCGCGTCTGCGCGAGCCCTTTGCCTTGTGGCTGGCGGGTCACTGGGCGCGCCAGCTGGGCGACCGCTGGGTCATCAACGCCGATGCGGCCCACAAGCGCCCCCAGCCCATCCTCTACCGTGTCGAGGAGGTTTGCGCCTTCCTCCAGCGCATCGCGTGTCCGGTTTTATTTGTCGAAGGCACCGAAACGCTGTATTTCATGCTGTTCAACGGCAAGTTTTCCAGGGAGGAGTTTCTGGCGCGTGTGAAACTCGTCCCTGATTTCCGCCTTGAAAGCATCCAGAACGCGGGGCATATGCTGCACCACGATCAGCCTGAAGAACTGGCTGTCCACATTGCCAACTTCCTCAAGGCCGCAGATCCCGCCATCGCGTGAGAAAATACGCCCATTGAAAAAGGCTCCAGTCACGGACTGCTGGGCCTTTTTGACTTGAACCGAATAACGACAGACACCTTTTTTGCGCAGGATTCACATGGACATCGAACACATCAACGCCCTGGGCACTCAAATCGCCGACCTGACCCAGCGGACCGCCGAGCTTCGGAGGTATCTTTGACTGGGATGAAAAGTCCCGCCGCCTGAGCGAAGTCAACGCCGAACTCGAAGACCCCTCCGTCTGGAACGACCCCAAGCGCGCCCAGGAACTGGGCAAGGAAAAGAAGTCGCTTGAAAACGTGGTCGTGACCATTTCCGAGCTGGAAACGGGTCTGGCCGACAACGCCGAGTTGTTCGACATGTCCAAGTCCGAAGGCGACATGGACGGCCTGCAAGCGATTGCCGATGATGTGGCCGCCCAGGCTGCCCGCGTGGGCGAGCTGGAATTCCGCCGCATGTTCAACAACCCGGCCGACCCGCTGCCCGCCTTTGTCGACATCCAGGCCGGTGCCGGTGGGACCGAGGCTTGCGACTGGGCCAGCATGCTGCTGCGCCAGTACATCCGTTATGCCGAGCGCAAGGGCTTCACCGCCACGGTGGAAGACATCACCGACGGCGACACGGCCGGTATCAAGAGCGCCACGATCAAGGTGGAAGGTGAATACGCCTTCGGCCTGCTGCGCACCGAAACCGGCGTGCACCGCCTGGTGCGCAAATCGCCCTTCGATTCCTCAGGTGGTCGTCACACCAGCTTTGCCAGCGTCTTCGTCTATCCGGAAATCGACGACACCATCGAGATCGACATCAACCCGGCTGATGTGCGCACCGACACCTTCCGTGCCAGCGGCGCGGGCGGTCAGCACATCAACAAGACCGACTCTGCAGTGCGGCTGACGCACATCCCGACCGGCATCGTCGTACAGTGCCAGGACGGCCGTAGCCAGCACAGCAACCGTGACGTCGCCTGGAAGCGCCTGCGTTCGCGTCTGTATGACCACGAGATGCGCAAGCGCCAGGAAGAGCAGCAAAAGCTCGAAGACACCAAGACCGATGTGGGCTGGGGACACCAGATCCGTTCCTACGTGCTGGACAACAGCCGCATCAAGGACTTGCGTACCAACGTTGAAATCTCCAACACCCAGAAGGTGCTGGATGGTGATCTTGACCAGTTCATCGAAGCCAGCCTCAAACAAGGCGTTTAAGCAGATACCCCTGCAACAGGCTTCCCTGAAGTTCTTCATCCAAAGGACTCTCCGAAATGCGTGAAGGTACCGCTCCACTGATTCGCCGCGAAGACTATGCGGCGCCGGCTTTCTGGATCCGAACGGTCGATCTGACCTTCGATCTGGATCCCGCGAAGACCCTGGTCATCAACAAGATGACCGTGGATCCCAACGTCAACCTGCCGGGTGCACCGCTGCGCCTGGATGGTGAAGACATCAACCTGACCCGTGTGCTGGTCGATGGCGAGCCGGTCTCGTTCCGGTTCGAGAACCAGCAACTCGTGCTGGAGAACCTGCCTCAGCAGCCTTTCCATCTCGAGATCCGCAATACCTGCGCGCCAGAGAAGAACACGCACCTGTCTGGTCTCTACACCAGCAGCGGTGGCTTCTTCACGCAGTGCGAGGCCCTGGGCTTCCGCCGCATCACCTACTTCCTGGATCGCCCGGACGTGATGGCCACCTTCAAGGTCACGCTCAAGGCCGACAAGCTGAAGTACCCGGTGCTGCTGTCCAACGGTAACCTGGTGGAGGAGGGCGCCATTGACGCCACTCGCCACTACGCTGTCTGGGAAGATCCGCATCCCAAGCCTTGCTACCTGTTTGCGCTGGTGGCGGCCGATCTGGTGCGCCGCGAGCAACGCATCCGCACCCGTGCCGGCAAGGACCACCTGCTGCAGATCTATGTGCGCGCCGGTGACCTGGACAAGACGGAACACGCGATGAATTCGCTGATCGCGTCCATTGCCTGGGACGAAGCCCGCTTCAACCTGAGCCTGGATCTGGAGCGCTTCATGATCGTCGCCGTGAGCGACTTCAACATGGGCGCGATGGAGAACAAGGGCCTGAACATCTTCAACACGAAGTTCGTGCTGGCCAACCCTGCCACGGCCACCGATGTGGACTTCGGCAACGTGGAAAGCGTGGTCGCCCACGAATACTTCCACAACTGGACGGGCAACCGCGTCACCTGCCGCGACTGGTTCCAGCTCTCGCTGAAAGAAGGCCTGACCGTCTTCCGCGACCAGCAGTTCAGCCAGGACATGGCTGGCAGCAAGAGCGCCCGTGCCGTGAAACGCATTGAAGACGTGCGCACCCTGCGCCAGCTGCAGTTCCCCGAAGATGCGGGCCCCATGGCCCATCCGGTGCGCCCTGACAGCTACCTGGCCATCGACAACTTCTACACCGCCACCGTGTATGAAAAGGGTGCCGAAGTCGTGCGCATGATGCACACGCTCGTGGGCAACGAAGGCTTTGCCAAGGGCATGGCGCTGTATTTCAGCCGTCATGACGGCCAGGCCGTGACCTGTGACGACTTCGCCCAGGCCATTGCCGACGCCAATCCGAACAGCGAGCTGGCCACGCGCCTGGGGCAGTTCAAGCACTGGTACAGCCAGGCTGGCACGCCTCGCGTACAGGCCCACGGTGTGTACGACGCCGACAACCGCATCTACACCCTGACGCTGAGCCAGACCAGTGCGGCCACGCCAGGCCAGCCCGTCAAGCTGCCTGCCGTGATCCCCGTGGCCATGGGCCTGGTGGGCGTGGATGGCCGCAACATCAACCTGCACCTGGAAGGCCATCTCGATCCGATCGGCCATGACACCGTGCTGGTGTTGTCGGAAGCCTCGCAGACCTTCACCTTCGTGCATGTGCCTGTCGAGCCCGTGCCGTCATTGCTGCGTGGCTTCTCGGCCCCAGTGGTGCTGGAAACCGAGCTCAGCGACGACGCCCTGTTCACGCTGCTGACACACGATCTGGACCCGTTCAACCGTTGGGAAGCTGCCCAGAAGCTGGCCCTGCGCCGCATCCTGCACGCGGTGCATGGCAATGGCCACATGGAGCTGGATCACCGCTTCATCGACGCCATGCGCGGCGTGCTGCGCAATGCCGAGCTGGACGCTGCCTTCAAGGAACTGGTGCTGACCTTGCCGAGCGAAGCCTATGTGGCCGAGCAGCTCGACGTGGTCGATCCGCAGCGCATCCACACCGCACGCGAAGCCATGAAGGCGCAACTGGCGCACGCCCTGCATGAGGACTGGGTCTGGGCCTTCGAGCACCACCAGGACAGCAGCGGTTACTCGCCCGATCCCATCAGCGCGGGCCGCCGTGCCCTGTGCAATCTGGCACTGAGCATGCTGGCGCTGGATGGCGCTGCACGCCACAACCCGATCTGGACGGGCCGGGCTTACCAGCGCTTCAAGGACGCCACCAACATGACCGATCGCCTGGGTGCCTTGCAGGCCCTGGTGCACAGCCATGCCGAGCTGGCCACCCCCGCGTTGGCCCACTTCCACGAGCAGTTCCGCAACGAGGCCCTGGTCATCGACAAGTGGTTCACCTTGCAGGTCACCGCGCCCGAGAAGGACGGCAAGGTCTTCGCACGTGCCAAGACCCTGTTGCAGCACCCGGACTTCACGCTGCGCACGCCCAACCGCGCTCGCAGCCTTCTGATGGCGCTGTGCCAGTCGAACCCTGCCGCCTTCCATCGCACCGATGCCGCTGGCTACGTGTTCTGGGCTGATCGTGTCATCGAGATCGACGGCATCAACCCGCAACTGGCCGCACGCCTGGCCCGCTCGATGGACCACTGGCGCCGTCTGGCCGAGCCCTATCGCTCGGCTGCACGCGAGGCCATCAGCCGCGTGGCGGCACGCCCCGAGCTGTCCGACGACGTGCGCGAGATCGTCACGCGCGCGCTGCAGGACTGATCGCGCTCACTCCACTTTCCCATTCATATCCACAGAGACCACAACATGTCCAAACGCATCAGTCTCACGCAGTACCTGATCGAGCAGCAGCGTGGCGAGGCCCAGATCCCCGCTCAATTGCGCCTGCTCATCGAAGTCGTGGCGCGTGCCTGCAAGAGCATTGCCATCAGCGTCAACAAAGGCGCCCTGGGTGAAGTGCTGGGCACCGCCGGCAGCGAAAACGTGCAGGGCGAAGTCCAGAAGAAGCTCGACATCATCGCCAACGAGGTGTTGATCGAGGCCAACGAATGGGGCGGCCACCTGGCAGGCATGGCATCCGAAGAAATGGATGACATGCACGCTGTGCCGCACCGTTACCCACAAGGTGAATACCTGCTGCTGTTCGATCCCCTCGATGGTTCTTCCAACATCGACGTGAACGTCAGCATCGGCACCATCTTCTCGGTGCTCAAGCACAAGGGCGGCGACGTCACCAACGAGAGCTTCCTGCAGCCAGGTACCGATCAGGTCTGTGCCGGCTACTGCGTCTACGGCCCGCAAACCACCCTGGTGCTGACCGTGGGCAAGGGCGTGGTCATGTTCACGCTGGACCGCGAGCAAGGTGCCTGGGTGCTGACAGAAGCCGACGTCAAGATCCCCGAGGACACCAAGGAATTCGCGATCAACATGTCGAATATGCGCCACTGGGCGCCGCCCGTGAAGCGCTACATCGACGAGTGCTTGCAGGGCAAGGAAGGCCCCCGCGGCAAGGACTTCAACATGCGCTGGGTGGCCTCGATGGTGGCCGACGTGCACCGTATCCTGACCCGTGGCGGCGTGTTCATGTACCCCTGGGACAAGCGCGAGCCCAACAAACCCGGCAAGCTGCGTCTGATGTACGAAGCCAACCCGATGAGCTTCCTGGTGGAGCAGGCCGGCGGCGCCTCCACCAATGGCCTGCAGCGCATCATGGAGATCAACCCCTCGCAACTGCACGAGCGTGTGAGCGTGGTGTTGGGTTCCAAGAACGAAGTGGACCGCGTCACCGCCTACCACCGTGAAGCACAATAAATTGCCGTGCTAGAATTTTGGTCTTGGAAGCCGGTGTAGCTCAGTCGGTAGAGCAGCTCATTCGTAATGAGAAGGTCGAGGGTTCGATTCCTTTCTCCGGCACCATCTGAATCAAGCACTTAGCCCAGTCCGCAAGACTGGGCTTTGTTGTTTCTGGGCGTGATGTGATTGCACATCGCGCTTTGTGCTTTCATGGCATTTATTTCTCTGATCGGACCCACATGGCCAAACAACGTAGCCGCCGCCTGCGCAAGAAACTCCACGTCGGGGAGTTTCAGGAGTTCGGGCTGGCTTTCAAGGTGCAGCGCAAGCCTGGCACCCTGGACATCAGCTTTGTCGATGCCCTGCTGACCGACGTCGTTGATCCTCGCGGCCTGGAGTTCGGCGGCTGGGCGTCGGGTGGCTTCGTGTCACGCCTGGGGCGTGGCAGCGTGACCGAAGAAGATCGTCAGGCGTTGATCGACTGGCTCGGCCAGCGTGCCGACGTGGAAACCGCCATGGTGAGTGGCCTGATGGACGCCTGGTACACCAGCTTTGTCAGCGACGACAAGTTCACCAAGGTGGTGGGCTGAGGCGCACTCACGGCTGGGCTTCTTCGCCTGCGGCCTCGCGCTTTCGGTTGACGTCGTAGGCCGTCAGGATCTGATGGGCGATCAGATCCAGGGCGGGGCGCGTCTGACCATCGCGGTCGGTCCAGATCTTGGGCGTCAGGGCGCCTGACAGGGCCACGCTGTCGCCCTCATCCAGCGCCAGCAGCGCATCCCCAACGGCGTCGCTGAAGGTGATGACGTTGACGATCAGTGTGTCGCCATCTCCTGCGGTGGCGCGAACCTTGGCAATCACATAGGGCTTGCCGTTCTTGCCGGTCTTTTCACTTGGCTGGCCTTGCAATCTGCCGGCAATCAGTGCGTCAATCATCTGTGGATCCTGTTTTCTCGGGTTGTGCGTTATACCCCTTGAGATGGCAGGATCCCCACGAGCTCAATGATTGCCGTGCGAAGACCCCGCGGTGCCACCACTGTCCATGGCTCTCATGAACGCGCTCTGGAAGGCTTTGAGCAACTCTTGCAGTTCGCCGTCCGACAGCAGCGGTACGCCATGTGCGATCAGCTCGGTTTTCAGCGAGTCCAGATCCGGGCAACGCACGGATTCACCCTTGTGCTCCAGCCGGAAGCCAACCAGGCCATCGTCTGTTGAACTGGGATCGATCTCGATGCCCTTGAGCGAGGCCATTTCGCGCAACTGCTTGAACGTGCAGCGCTTGTCCTCCGGGACGGACAGCAACAGCGAAATGGGCAACTCGTTGTCTTCGTCCTCGTCGTACATGGCAGGCTCCGCACGTGACTTGTTCAGGTTTGAAGTCTGCGCGCTGGTCACCATCAGGTCAACAGAGACCTTGATTGCGCGTCAGGTGGGTCACCGGAACAGCAATGTCTCCGTGTCGGAGACAGGCAGGTCGATGGTGATACCCAGGACATTGCCCGAGGTGTCCATCCTGAAACAGTCCGCTTCGGAAAAACTTGGGCCGGAAACCGGTGTGCTGAGGATCGTGATGCACAACCTGGCGGTGGACAGGGTATCAGGCATGACGCGCCACAGCACCGTCTGGTGACCCACGATCAGTGACTTGCCAGGCCCTGCATACACCGTGATGTTGTTCAGCGCGCCGGAGTCGTTGACCTTGGCGGTGGTGGGCAGATAGCGTGGCACGCTGATGTCATCCACATAGTACGTGCCTGTGCCCATGCCCACTTGCCCGATCTCCAGATAGGGCGAGGACTGGAAATACTGCGTCACGCTGGATTGATCCCAGAATGCCCCGGCTTTGGTGATCACGGCGTCGATTCTGGTGGCCGATGCGAGTTGGCCCTCGAACGCGACAGATGCCTGAGGCGTCTGCGTGAAGCTCATGGTGTAGCTGGCACCAGCCGTGTCCGTGGCATGCAGCGTGTAGTTGTGCGCGGCTTGCTGGTAGGCCGTCAAGGCGCTGGAAATGGGGAATGATGCCGTCGATGAAACTGTGCCGTCCGAGGGCGGCAGCGTCGTTTTGTTGCCCGCGTCACCACCACCACAGGCAGACAGAAACAGGCAAATGACTACCGGCAACGCAGTATGGAAAGAGTGTGTCACGAGGAATCCCTGATTTGAAGAATGTCGGCAAGTTGCCCGCCCCATGGGCTGGGCTCAAACGCCGATCATTCTCCCATCGGCCACGGGGCAGAGCGCCCCTCCAACTACGGGTTTTATGCGACCCGATGAATGATGGCCGTTTCTCTCAAGGCTTGAACTTATCCCCGCAAGCTGTGGATAACCTTGTTGGCAAGCGCTTGGTAAGGGTCTTTCCCCCTGGGAAGGGCCCTTGAATGCCTCGAAATGAGGCAGTTTCGTGACCTTGTTCCGCTGATCGGCTCAGGCCTTGCGGCGAGCGGCGGCCATCACGCCGAACAGCCCCAGGCCCATCAGCGCCCAGGTGGCGGGTTCCGGCACGGCCTGGGCGGCCTTCACGGATACGCCGTCGATCGACATGTAGGCCTTCGAGGTGGTGGAGGCCAGGATGAAGGACAGTTGCTGGCTGGCGGCGCCGGCCGTGAAGGTCAGCGATTGCTTGTACCAGTTCGAGCCCAGATCCAGTTGTGCGCCTGCGCCCACCGTCACCCCGTCGAGCTGTACGCTGATGGCGTTGCTGCCCAGGTAGCTGATGTTGCCGTAGGTGTAGCCAAAGTTACCGGCTTCCCAGGACACGGTGTATTGCTGGCCGACGGTCAGGCCGCTGAGCGTCTGGCCAAAGCGTTCCATGTAGCTGCCGTAGGAGCCCAGGCCGACCCAGGTGCCACCGTCGGTGGATGCCGTGGGGTTGGCGCCAAAGCGCAGGGTGTTGAGCAGGCCGACGTTGTCGGTCGCGTCCATGATGTCGGGCGTGCCTTCGAAGATGGTCCAGCCGGTGGGCACGCCGTTGTTGGTGATCGGGCCGGTCAGCGAGCCGTTGGTCACGAGCTCCTGCGCGGCAAAGGCGGCGGAAGAGGTGGCCAGCAAGGCGGCGAGGGCAATGTGACGGATGGTGATCATGGCGGCTACTGCTTCGAGAAGAAATGGTCAACGGCCCTCGTGGGGCGAGTGCATGAATGCTAGGGGGCGTGGGGGCCTCCAGCCCATCCCCCGACTGCTGGGCTGGCCGGCCTTTTCCGGGAATTGCGTGAATCCGTCACGCGTGAATTCGCGATCGGAATCGGGTGACTGCCACTAACATGGGCGCTTTCCTGATTTCCGCCTGTCAAAAAGGCGTTTTTGAAAGGCGCACGCGCTGTGAGCAACGGACTTTTCACTTCTCTGCCAGGCCTGGCTGTCACACCCGCCAAGACCGATCCCAACCCCCTGGTGATCTACCACGGCAAATGCCCCGATGGTTTTGGCGCTGCTCTGGCGGCCTGGTTGTACTTCGAAGGGCAGGGCGAGTACCTGGGCGTTACGCACGGCAAGATCGCCGACGTGAGCGAATTGCCGCCGCTGGAAGGTCGCGCCGTCTACATCCTCGACTTCTCGTTTGACGAGGCCATCATGCAGGGCATCGACGAGCGTGCTGCCAAGCTCGTCATGCTGGACCACCACAAGAGCGCGGCCGACAAGCTCGGCGCATTCAAGTGCCGTTGTGGCGCGGTGCACTTCGACATGTCGCAGTCAGGCGCGATGCTGTCGTGGAAGTTCTTTCACCCAGAGCAGCCCGTGCCGGATCTGATCCGCTTCATCCAGGACCGTGATCTGTGGACCTGGGCGATCCCCGAGAGCGCCGCCTTCCTGTCGGCACTGGATCTGGAGCCTGACGAGTTCCCTCGCTGGGCCGAGATCGTCGCCTTCAAGCCCGAGCAGGTGGCCGAGTTCTGCCAACGCGGCACGGCCATGAACGAGAAGTTCCTGAACCTGTGTCAGGACATCGCCCGTGGCGCGTCACCGGTGACCTTCAACGGCCAGCAAGGCGTGATGGTCAACTGCCCAGGTGCCTTCACCAGTGAGGTGGGCAACATGTTGTCGGCCGAGTGCGGCAGCTTTGCGCTGCTGTGGAGCGTGTCCAAGGATGGCACGGTCAAGGTGGGCTTGCGTGCCGTCTCGACCTACAACGCCATCCCGCTGGCTGAAGCCATGGGTGGAGGCGGGCACCCGCAGGCCTGCGGCTTCCGCATGGGGCCTGAGCGTTTGCCGGAGCTGCTCACGGGCGTGTTCTGGTCGGATCCGGAAAGGGCCAGTCAGCCGCCTGTTGACGCGCCATGAAAAAACAAGCGGCAGCCAGCCCACCTGCGTGAGCGCGCTGCCGCCTTGTAGATGACTGACCCGCCTGGGCCAGTCTCATCCGACATCAGACCGGACGGTTCTCGTTCGGGTTGCGCACAGGACCCATCAGCTCCAGGCCTTCTGCATAGGTGATGGTGTCGAAGGTGACATCGAACTTGGATGCCGCATCGGCGATCTTGTCGAGCTTGGCTGCGGTATCGAGTTTCTTGAGGTCGTTGCGCTCCAGGTAGAGCAGCTCGAGCAGTTCGTTGTAGACCGTGCCTTCGTCGATGGGCAACACATAGAACATCGCGCCTTTGTAAGGCACCTGGTACTTCTTGCTCAGGTCGATGTTGTTGCAAAACAGGAAGTACTTGCCACCGGCAGTCAGCGAATCGCCCAGCACTTCAGCCACGTCCTTGAGGTATTCGAAGGACAACAGGTAGCCCGTGAAGAAGGGCAGGGTGCTGTCGCCCGTATTGGCTGCGGCCATCACCTGGTCGCAGGTCAGTTCGGGGGGGCGGGCTTCGTCAGCCAGTTGTGCAGAAAAGCGCAGCGCCAGTTCACCGCGGAAGCCGA
>NZ_DASUIS010000041.1:0-17323 GCF_036279675.1 Aquabacterium sp.
GTCCTGCCAGATCGAGACCTGCACCAGCGCCACGCGGTTGCCCTGGCGCACGGTCGTGCCTTGCACGAAGGTGTCCACCGGCTTGGCCGAGCGCATGTAGGCGATCGCGAAGTCGATGCCACGCGGCACACCCTTGATGGCGGGGTTGGTGTTGGTCAGGTGCAGGATCATGGCCGTCTCGCCGAAGCCGGCCAGCACGCCGCCGTGCAGCGCCGGCAGCACCGGGTTGCCGATCAACTCGCGCTTGAAGGGCAGGCGGAAGATCGGGCCGGCATCGATCTGCATTTGCTGGTGGATGTCGAGGAAGTCCACATAGGGTGAGCGGCCTGGCGGCAGGGCGAGCGACTCAGGCACGTCGGCGCGTTGGCTGATGAACACGGGGCTGGGCTCGATGCTGGCCGGGGCGCTCAGGCTGGCGGCGGCCTGGGTGGGCGTCAACGTGGCCTTGGCATCGGCACCGGGTGCAGACATGTCCTTGCGGCGCGTGTTGGCCGTGGCGCGCATGAAGGTGGCGTTCACGGTGGCCACGGGCTCGTCCTGCCCGATCTGGAACACCTGGCCGCGCACAAAGCCGATGCTGCGCGACAGACGGTAGCACTCGGCCTTGCACACCAGTTCGGTGTTGGCCATGGCGGGGCGCAGGTAGTCCATGCGCAGGTCCAGCGTGGCGATGGGCTCGGGCGTGTCCATCGCAGCGCCCACGGCCAGGCCGCAGGCGGTGTCGGCCAGCACGCTCAGGCAGCCGGTGTGGATCATCTGCAGTTCGGAGTCGCCCGTCCATGTGTCGCGGGCAGGCTGATACAGGCTCACCGTGCCCTTGCCCAGCTCGGTCACTTTCATGCCCGAAGCGACGGCGTAAGGAATGCCCGCGATGAAGGCGTCGGCCCAGGTGGTGCGGTTCTCGCCGGTGAAGATGGTCATGGTGGGACAGGACTAGGTGTTACTACTGAGTCCCGCATTGTCCACAAATGCAGTTGTCTTGCGCGTGAATCAGGTCACCAATACGGCAGCTTGGGTTGGCAAGTCTGGGGAATTCGGTCAGATTCCCCTCAATCAGGGGCGAGGCACGAGGTGCACGGCCAGGCCAGTGCGCGTCACGGTGATGTCCTGGACCTGATAGCCCAGGCGGTCGGCTGCGCGCAGGTCTTCGGGCTTGAGCTGGTGTACGGTGTAGTCATTGAGTGTCTCTTCCACCAGCTTGGCGCCCAGATTGGTCAGGGCCTTCTGGTAGGCAGGGGGCAAACCTTCCACCGCCACCTGCTCCACCCTGGGCTCGGTCAGGCGCAGCGTCAGGTCCTTGGGCTCGAAGCGCAGGCCAAAGCTCAGCGCGACCTTGCCTTTGTACTCCTGCCCCATGAGCAGCTCCCTGGCAGCGAGGTTCACGCTGGCGGTCACCCGGTTCTTGTCTTCCTGCAGATCCAGCGAGGGCAGGGAGGCGGTCACGTCCAGCAGCTTCATGACCCGTTTGGTGGTCGGGAACTGCTTGCCCAGTTTGGTCAGCAGTTCGTCGCGCGAGATCTCGATCGTGCGGGGGCCCAGCAGGGTCGCACAGGCGGTCAGCAGGCCGGAGACGGCCAGAGGTGCCAGCAACATGGCGCGGCGGCGCAAGGTGGCACGTGAGGTGAGGTGGCGAGGGGCGTGTTGCTCAAGCATGGGATGGCAAGTCAGATCGGCGCAGGTACCCGGCGTGAAAGTGAAAGTATGCGCTCAGGCCCCGCTATCCTTGTGCATTCCGAACTGCCGCAGCCTCGCAGCATGAACACCTCGCCCACCCCTCGCACCGAACAGCCCGAGCAGGTGCTGCATGCCTCGGATGCGCAGGCTGCTTTTGCCTTGGGCGTGGCGCAACAAAGCGTAGGCCAGACGCAGTTGGCCATGGCGAGTTTTCGGCATGCACTGGCCTTGCAGCCGGACATGGCCGAGGCCTGGTCCAACCTGGGCATGTTGCTGGAAGATGATCAACAGTGGGATGAGGCCGAATCCAGCTATCAGCAGGCCCTGCAGCACGCGCCCGATTTGTTCGCCGCGTGCATGAACCTGGCCACCCTGCAGGCGCAGCGCCTTCAGTTCGCACGGGCCGAAGCCAGTTACCAGCGCGCCATCCAGTTGCGGCCACAGGATCCGTCGGTATGGTCCAACCTGGGTGCCATGCTGACCTGCATGCGCCGCGAGGACGACGCGCTCGCTTGCCTGAACCATGCGTTGCAGCTCGATCCGGACTATGACAAGGCCCGCTTCAACCTGGGTTATCTGTTGATGCGCCAGGGGCACTTGCGTGAAGGTTGGCTTTGCAATGAAAGCCGACCCTTTCCCGCCGAGTTGCAAGGCAAGCTCGGCATCGCGCGCTGGATGGGCGATGAGCTGAATGGCCGCGCCATCCTGATCGCGCCGGATGCGGCGCATGGTGACCTCATCCACATGGCGCGCTATGTGCCGGTGCTCAAGGCGCTGGGTGCGGGCCGCATCGGCATCTGGGGTCAGCCGGCCTTGAAGCGCCTGTTGAGCCAGATGCCTGAGCTGGATGCCTACTTGGCGTTCGACGAGCCCTTCGCGCCCGCTGTATGGGATACCTGGGTGCCCTTGATGAGCTTGCCGCATCTGTGCGGCACCACGCTGGACACGATCCCGGCGTGCTTGCCGTATCTACAGGCTGATCCAGCTCGCGTGGCGGCCCGTGCGGCGCAGGGCATGGCGTCCCAGCAGGCCTTGCGCGTCGGCCTGGTCTGGCGTGGCAACCCCGCGCATGAAAACGATGCGCAACGCTCCTTGCCCTCGTTGGCCAGCCTGGCGCCCTTGTGGCGCGTGCCGGGTGTGCGCTTCTTCAGTCTGCAAAGTGGCGCAGGCAGCGAGGAGGCCTTGCATCCACCGCGGGCACAGCCGCTGGAGGCCCTGGCCGAGCCGCTGGGCGATTTCGCCGAGACGGCCGCGGTCATTACCAACCTGGACCTGCTCATCGGCGTGGACACGTCCATGGTCCATCTGGCGGGTGCCTTGGGCAAGCCCGTGTGGGTGCTGCTCAGCGACTACAAGACCGATTGGCGCTGGATGAACGACCGCACGGATTCACCCTGGTACCCCGGCGTGATGCGCCTGTTTCGGCAGGATGCAAAGGGCTTGCAGGCAGGCCAGTGGGGGCCGGTGATCGAGCAGGTGGCTCAGGCGCTGGCCGCGTTGGCGGCTGGCTCAGGTGCTGCCGCAGCCAACTGATTCGCCCCGTAAGTCTGCAAGCTCATCACGTTCACCCCGCGTGTTCGCGCGCGCCGTGCCAGCTTGAGCAGGGCTGCGTCCTTGCTGAACAACCAGGTGGCACCCACATGCAGGGCCAAGTCGATGAAGACCTGGTCATCCGGGTCCTTGCAGCGAAACGGGCCGCGCGGCGGCTCGTCCACGAACTCGGCGTGCTGGAACACCGTCAGCGTGAGCATCGGGTCAGGCTGCCAGGCCTTCAGGTAGCTGCGTGGCCAGACCTGGTGCCACTCCTGCTCCATCGAGGGGCAGGCCAGCCAGCGCATGCGGCCTTCGAGGATGGCTTGCGCAATCGGCTGGGCGGCCGGGTCCTTGAAGACACGCCAGTCCAGCAAGGCATTGGTGTCGAGGATGACGATGGGGATGGGCGATGCGGGCGCCTCTGCTGGCACCGGGGTCGCGTCCGTCATGCCGCGCTGGCGATCACGCCGCCGCCCAGGCACACATCGCCCTGGTACAGCACGGCCGATTGCCCGGGCGTGACGGCCCACTGTGCGTCGGGGAAGCGCAGGCTGATGGACTTCGCATCAGCGGCTTCCACCACACAAGGCGCATCGGCCTGCCGGTAGCGCGTCTTGGCACCCACGCCAGTCGTGCCCACGCCGGGGCCCTTGCCGTCAACCCAGCTCAGGTCATCGGCCACCAGGGTGCGTTGTTGCAGCCAGGGGTGGTCATGGCCTTGCACCACGTACAGGGTGTTGGTGGCCATGTCCTTGCGTGCCACGAACCAGGGGTCATGCTCGCCGCCGCCACGCGGCGCGCCTTTCTCTTTCACGCCACCAATGCCGATGCCCTTGCGCTGGCCCAGGGTGTAGAAGCTCAGGCCCACGTGCTCGCCCAGCTTGCGTCCGCGGTCGTCCTTGATCGGGCCGGGCTCGTTGGCCAGGTAGCGGTTGAGGAACTCGCGGAAAGGGCGCTCGCCGATGAAGCAGATGCCGGTCGAGTCCTTCTTCTTCGCGTTGGGCAGCTTGATCTCTGCGGCGATGCGGCGCACCTCGGTCTTGGGCAACTCGCCCACGGGGAACATGGTCTTGCTCAGCTGCGCCTGATTCAGGCGGTGCAGGAAGTAGCTCTGGTCCTTCAGCGGGTCCAGACCTTTGAGCAACTCGAAGCGCTGGCCGTTTTCATAAGCCGCATCGGCCACCGAACGCACGCGAGCGTAGTGCCCTGTGGCGATCTTCTCGGCGCCCAGGCGCATGGCGTGGTCCAGGAAGGCCTTGAACTTGATCTCGGCATTGCACAGCACGTCGGGGTTGGGCGTGCGGCCGGCCTGGTACTCGCGCAGGAACTCGGCGAAGACGCGGTCCTTGTAATTGGCCGCGAAGTTCACGTGCTCGATCTCGATGCCGATCACGTCGGCCACCGAGGCGGCATCCAGAAAGTCCTGGCGCGACGAGCAGTACTCGCTGTCGTCGTCATCTTCCCAGTTCTTCATGAAGATGCCGATGACCTCGTGGCCCTGTTGCTTGAGCAGCCAGGCGGTGACGGCAGAATCCACGCCGCCGCTCAGGCCGACGACCACGCGCTGGCGTTGTGTCATGAGAATCAGAGCCCGGGGAAAAGATCAGGAAGCGCGGTTGTGGGCCGGCGCCTTGAACACGCTTTCGTGCACGGTCAGGATGGACAGCGGGTAGCGCTCGCCGGCCAGGTAGGCCTCCAGGCACTCCAGCACCAGGGGGCTGCGATGGCGTTCAGGGCAGGCTCGGATCTCGTCGGCCGTCATCCACACGGCGCGCACGATGCCTTCGTCCAGCTCCAGGGCCGGGTCGGCCTCGCCAACGGAACCAAAGAAGGCCAGGCGCAGGTAGGTGATGTCTTCGCCCGTGCGGGTGCGCCGAAAGCGCGACATGAACATGCCCAGGAAGCCTTCCGGCCCGAAGGTGCAGGCCGTTTCTTCCAGGGTTTCGCGGATCACGCCCTGGATGGGCGATTCTCCCGGATCCAGATGGCCTGCCGGGTTGTTCAGCAGGAGACCGTCGGAGGTTTCCTCCTCGACCAGCAGAAAGCGACCGTCGCGCTCGATCAGCGCGGCGACGGTGACATTGGGCTTCCAGCGCACTTTGGGTGTCTGGACAGGCTCATGCTGGGGCACAGGCTCGAGAAGCAAATCGGCGGTCTTCATGAGCCGGGCATTATCCCCTAATGTCCTGTCCTGTGTATGACTTAACGCCCTCGTGGGATACCCCAAGAAGGGGCGTTCTGTGCATATCTCGTCGCTTCTGGTCCTCTGTCGCGCGGTTTCAGAGCTCAAATTTGACAACGTGCGACATCAAATCAAGGGGGTTTTGGGTGTCCGGACAGGCCAAAACGTCCTCTCTGTCAGCTGAAACCCTAGGAAAGACGTGAACTTTGTGTATGCTGGTGAGTTTGGCAAAGTTCACGCCAGCCGCATGCTTTTGACCAGGCACAGCGGCTGCATCATCCACATGTGTAGGAGACTCGGATGCTGATAGGCATTCCCTTGGAGACCCTCGCGGGCGAAACCCGCGTGGCCGTGACCCCGGAGACCGTCAAGAAATTGAAGGCTCAAGGCCACACCTTGCGTGTGCAGGCCGGCGCAGGCATTGCCGCCAGCGTGACCGATGAGGCCTATGTGGCCGCTGGCGCCGAGATCACCGATGCAGCCAGCGCCCTGGGTGCCGACATGGTGCTCAAGGTGCGTGCGCCTCAGGCTGATGAACGTGCCCAGATGAAGCCCGGCGCCGTGCTCATCGGCATGCTCAATCCGTTCGACAAGGACGGCTTGCAGGCCATGACCGACGCCAGGCTGACCGCCTTCGCCCTGGAAGCCGCGCCGCGCACCACCCGTGCCCAGAGCATGGACGTGCTGTCCTCGCAGGCCAACCTGGCTGGCTACAAGGCCGTGATGATCGCCGCTGACAAGTACCAGCGCATCTTCCCCATGCTGATGACCGCTGCCGGCACCGTCAAGGCCGCTCGCGTCGTGATCCTGGGTGTGGGTGTGGCCGGTCTGCAGGCCATCGCCACCGCCAAGCGCCTGGGTGCCGTGATCGAAGCCTCCGACGTGCGACCCTCCGTGAAGGAGCAGGTCGAGTCGCTGGGTGCCAAGTTCATCGACGTGCCCTACGAGACCGCCGAAGAGAAGGAAGCCGCTGAAGGCGTGGGCGGTTACGCCCGCCCGATGCCGCAGTCCTGGCTGGACCGCCAGAAGGCCGAAGTCGCCAAGCGCGTGGCTGCGGCCGACATCGTCATCACCACCGCCCTGATCCCCGGACGTGCCGCACCTGTGCTGGTCACCGAGGACATGGTCAAGGCCATGAAGCCCGGCTCCGTCATCGTCGACCTGGCTGCGGCGCAAGGTGGCAATTGCCCCCTGACCGAAGCCAACAAGACCGTGGTCAAGCATGGCGTGACGCTGGTGGGTGAAACCAATCTGCCTGCGCTGGTGGCCGCTGATGCGTCCGCCCTGTACGCCCGCAACGTGATCGACTTCCTGAAGCTCGTCTTCAACAAGGAAGGCCAGTTCAACGTCGATCTGGAAGATGACATCGTCAAGGCTTGCCTGATGTGTCGCGACGGCCAGTTGCTGCGCGCCTGAACGAGTCCCTAGGAGAAAAGCCATGCAACGCGTCATGCTGCGTGCCAAGCTGCACCGTGCCACCGTCACCGAAGCCGACCTGAACTACGAAGGTTCATGCGGCATCGATGAAGACCTGCTCGATGCAGCCGACATGAAAGAGTTCGAGTACATCGAGCTCTACAACATCAACAACGGCGAGCGCTTCTCGACCTACGTCATCAAGGCGCCCCGTGGTTCCGGCGTGATCTCGCTCAATGGCGCTGCGGCTCGCAAGGCCCACGTCGGCGACCTGTTGATCATCTGCACCTACGCGCCCATGACGGACGCCGAAGTCAGCAGCTACAAGCCCAAGGTGGTGCTGCTCGACGAAGGCAATGCGATCAAAGAGATCCGCAAGTTCGACTGACCGACTGATTTCTTTCAATATCTGGAGACCACGATGGAAGCTTTAGAGCCCGTCAGCCACGTCGTCATCAACCTGAGCATCTTCGTGTTGGCCATTTATGTGGGCTATCACGTCGTCTGGACGGTGACGCCTGCTCTGCACACCCCCTTGATGGCCGTGACCAATGCGGTCTCTGCCATCGTGATCGTTGGCGCCATGCTGGCTGCCGCGCTGACCGTCACGCCTTTGGGCAAGACCATGGGCGTGCTCGCCGTGGCACTGGCGGCCGTGAACGTGTTCGGCGGCTTCCTCGTCACGAGGCGCATGCTCGAAATGTTCAAGAAGAAAGACAAGAAAGCAGGAGCCAAGTAAATGAGCATGAACCTCATCGCTTTGCTCTACCTGTTCGCCTCGGTGTGTTTCATCCAGGCGCTCAAGGGTTTGAGCCACCCGACCACGTCCATCCGCGGCAACCTGTTCGGCATGGTCGGCATGACGATCGCCGTGCTGACCACGGTCGGTCTGATCCACGGCCAGGCGCAAGCTCTGAACGTGGACTTCGGCCAAGGCATCGCCTATGTGCTGGGTGCCCTGGTGGTGGGCGGCGCTGCCGGCTCCATCATGGCCAAGCGCGTCGAGATGACGAAGATGCCCGAGCTGGTCGCCTTCATGCACAGCATGATCGGTCTGGCTGCCGTGTTCATCGCCATCGCCGTGGTGGCCGAGCCCTACGCCTTCCAGATCGTGGCCAAGCCCATTGGTGACGCTCTGGCCGTGATCCCGGTGGGTAACCGCCTGGAGCTGTCGCTGGGTGCCGCTGTCGGTGCCATCACCTTCTCCGGTTCGGTGATCGCCTTCGGCAAGCTGTCGGGCAAGTACAAGTTCCGCCTGTTCCAGGGCGCACCAGTGAACTTCGCAGGTCAGCACATGCTGAACCTGGTGCTGGGCCTGACCGCCGTAGCGCTGATCGCCACCTTCATGGCGACCGACGTGCAGCGTCTGGACGTGTTCTTTGCCCTGGTGGCCCTGAGCTTCGTGCTGGGCGTGTTGATCATCATCCCCATCGGCGGCGCTGACATGCCCGTCGTGGTGTCGATGCTCAACAGCTACTCGGGCTGGGCGGCGGCCGGTATCGGCTTCTCGCTGAACAACTCCATGCTGATCATCGCCGGTTCGCTGGTGGGCTCGTCGGGTGCGATCCTGAGCTACATCATGTGCAAGGCCATGAACCGCTCGTTCTTCAGCGTGATCCTGGGCGGCTTCGGTGGTGAGGCCACGGCCGCTGCCGGTGGCGCACAACAGCAGCGCCCTGTGAAGAGCGGTTCCGCTGACGATGCCGCCTTCGTGCTGAGCAACGCCGAAACCGTGGTGATCGTGCCCGGTTACGGTCTGGCTGTGGCCCGTGCCCAGCACGCCGTCAAGGAACTGGCTGCCAAGCTCACCGAGAAGGGCATCACCGTCAAGTACGCGATTCACCCTGTGGCGGGCCGCATGCCTGGTCACATGAACGTGCTGCTGGCGGAAGCCGAAGTGCCCTCCGACCAGGTGTTCGAGATGGAAGACATCAACGGCGAATTCGGCCAGGCTGACGTCGCCATCATCCTGGGCGCCAACGACGTGGTGAACCCCGCTGCGCACGTGAAGGGCAGCCCGATCTACGGCATGCCGATTCTGGAAGCCTACAAGGCCAAGACCGTGATCGTGAACAAGCGCTCCATGGCTTCCGGTTATGCCGGCCTGGACAACGAACTGTTCTACATGGACAAGACCATGATGGTCTTCGGCGACGCCAAGAAGGTCGTGGAAGAAATGGTCAAGGCCGTGGAGTGATCTCTGCGCTGTACCTGGTGTCGGCGCGATGCTGACACCCTGACAAACCGGGCCGTGTGCCCGGTTTTTTCATGGCTGGCGATACATCGATGGGTCTGGCGGCGCACGCATGTCACCTCCGTGCAGACGACTATTGCGTGCGCGCTGGTCGGCATGGATACTGATGCGCGATGGTCTGTTCATGATCATCTTTCTTACCATTCACATATCAGGGGTTGTCATGCAATCAATCATCTGGCGCCGCGCTGCGCTGCTCTCCGGCCTGGCATTGTCGGCATCGTTTCAGGCCGTGGCGACTGTCGTCACCATCGGGAACGACACGTTCACCCAGACAAGCCAGTACGTGGCTGACAAGGAGCTGGTGCCCCAGATCCATGTCATCGGCTTGTATGACGGTGGCAGTTCGGCCAGCTACTCGAATGACACCGGCACCTACATCCCTGGCACGACAGTCGTCAACGTGGAGGGCACTGCGTCGGGCCATGTGTCCCTGGTCTTGTCTTCGTATGAACAGACAAACTGGATTCTGACTGGAGCTGGCGTATCGTCGCTGACCTCGGTGGTGATCAATGGATATGGCCCCAGTCAGGCCTTGGGGATAGACGGTGCCAAAGTAATCGATCGGTCTGGTCAAGGCAATTACTTTGCTGCGTGCGGCATCAACCTGCCTTACAACGGGAATGGTTGTGACACCAATGAACTGATCTCGGGGGTGGAGGCCTATTTCGGGCAATCCATCAGCAGTTTTACGGGGCTTTACTCGACAAGTCCGGTTTTGGGCACCGTGACCAGCCTCACCAGCCCTGCTGCGTATCAGGTCAACGTCAATCTGTCGGCTGTACCAGAAGCCGGCACCGTGTTGCTCATGGCTTTGGGTATGGGAGGCTTGGCGCTGTCTGGCGCGCAGAGACGGGCTCGCCTGGGCTGAGGCCTGGAGGGTGGTGCGTGCTCGCAGAGGGCGTGCAGCCCACCGCCCTATCGTGGCAGAGTCTGGAAACTGCACGCTTGCGCACGTCACCCGGCTGCCAGTAATCGCCTGAAAGCCCGCTCCCCATCCGCCAGGCTGTATCGCTCCTTCACACACCGTTGGGCGGTAGCCCGCAGGGGGCGCATCGCCGCCTGGTTGTCGATCGCTTCCACGATCCGGTCCGCCATGGCGCCGGTATCAAAGAAGTCCACCAGCAGACCGTTTTCACCGTCGTTGATGACTTCCTGTACCGGCCCGGTGCGTGAGCCGATCACCAGGCAGCCCGAGGCCATGGCTTCCAGCATGGACCACGACAGCACGAAGGGGTAGGTGAGGTAGATGTGCGCGCTTGATACCTGCAGCACCTTGCGGTACTGGTCATACGGCAGCTTGCCCATGAAGTGGGTGCGGGCGGCATCGAGCTTGACCTCGCGCAGCATCTTCTCGCGCCAGTTGGGCGCATCAGCGGGCTTGGCACCGTAGCTCACGTCGTCACCGCCCACGATGATGGCGTGGCAGCGTGGATGGGCGCGTTGCACCTTTTCCAGTGCACGCATGAAGTTGTGGAAGCCGCGATAGGGCTCCAGGTTGCGCGCCACATAGGTGATGACCGGGTCACCCGCCTTGACGACATGGCCGTTGGGCAGCTTGAACTGCGCGCTGGCGTCGGGCTGCAGCAAGTCTGTGTCAATGCCTTCGTGCGCCAGTTCGATCTTGGGCAGGTAGATGCCGGGGTGGCGTGAGCGTTGCCATTGCGTGGGGCTCACACCCACATCACAGTGCTCCAGATTGAGCGTGTGCAGGGCATTCCAGGTGCGCAGCTTGGCCAGGGTATCGAACGACGTGGGGAACTCGGGGTCGAAGCCTGTGTCGCTGCCGGGCGTACCGTAGAACCACTCACAGAAGTGGATCAGGCGCGCATCGGGGAAGATGTCGCGCACATACAGCGTCTCGCCCCAGCCTGGGTGGGCCAGGATGGCGTCAGGCCGGTAGCCTTGTTGCTTGAGCTTGAGCATCACCCGCGCCGTGGCCTGGCCGTGCAGCACGGCGTCTTCCATCTGGCGCACATAAGGATGGGTTTCCTTGCCTGGCTTGCGCGAGGTGTCGTAGGGGATCCAGCGCACCGTGTCCATGCCGGGTGCCGTGCGGCGGCCCATGCCGATCACTTCCCAGCCTGGCTGCTGGGCCCACACGTGGCCGATGCGGCGGAACTGGCCTGGGAAGTTCTGGTGAACGATGAGGATGCGTTGCTGGATGTCCATTGCGGTGGAGCCCGTGCTCAAACGGTGGTGACCGCCTGGTCAATGAAGGCCACGGAGACCGTGCTGCTGCTCAGTGAGAGGCCATTGGCCGCCAGGTTGGAGCCGGCTTCCAGGTTGACCACGCTCTTGCCAATTGTCTGGGTTGTGGTGGGTACACCGCGCAGGTTCGTGAAGATCAGCCGCGCGGTCTTGTTGATGATCGAAAGCGTCACGGTGTTGGCCAGAAGGACGTATTCGTAGTGCGATGATGCCGCGCTACCCGTGTTCAGCACGTTGACGTACAAGGTGCCGCGGTTGGTGGTGGGTGCCGAGAGCGAGTAGATGCCACCGCTCAGTGCCGTTTGCAGCGACAGCGAGATGCTGCGGCTGTAGATGGAGCTGCCCACCACGACCTCTTCACTGAGGTTGACCCAGTAGCCGGTGCCGTTCTTGACCACCTGAACACGTGAGGGATCGGGTTGGAAATACTTCAACCTGCTTGCCGCGGTAAAGACGGAATCCAGCGGGGCAGCCGCCACGCTGTTGATGGCGATGGTGGGCGCCGATGTGGTGCTGGCTATGGCCATGGCTTGCGCGCGTGCCGAGCCGTCAAGCGTGGTCGTGCCTTCGGTGGTCGATGTATCGCCACCACCGCCGCAACCGGTCAACACCGCGCTCAAAGGAAGGGTGGACGCTCCGAGCAGAATTTGCCGACGTGATTGATCCATGATGCCCTCTGTATTTTGGGTATTGATTGATCAGCGAGGTGCCAGGCGGCGACCGGCTGCGGCTGTGCTCATGAGCTCGCCCATTTGCTGCGATGGCCTGAAGAACGCGGCGGCGATTGTCGAGTCAACGGCGTCGGCGTGATATGACCAGGAGTAGCCGTTGGCCTGGAAGACGTGCAGCGCGTCTCGCATATATGCCAGGCGAGCCTGGTCGATTTGCTCGCCTGTGTAGGGGGAGTCCAGCCACAGCAAGGCCACGGGCATCTGGAGTGCGGTCGTAGCGCCCAATTCATTGGTGGGAACGTTGATGGAAGGGCCGCTCACCGTGTCAATGCGAGCGACCACGCCGTTCCGGATGTTGTCCTTCACGGCTTGAGTCAGCAGGCCATTGGGGATGGACGCCACCGGCAGGGTGAACTGGATGGTGTTCTTCCAGCAGGTGATCCTGACCTTTTGCGAAGTTGCCATGTGATAGGCTGCACCAGTCATCTCGATGGACGTCACTGCATGAGGTGACGTGGTGACAACGTCCAGCCCAGAGAAACTTCCGACGATGCGGGCCAGGGGCTCCAGGAAGAAGTTGTCGTTCGGATAGAGGTACACGTCCCAGTTGGCGGTCGCCTTCAAATCGCTAGGGGACAAAGGGCTCGTGTCAATCCGGAAGCCGCGGCTATCTATGTGACCGAAGACAGCCGTCACAGTCACCTGATTGCTGCCTGGGATGCCGGTGGTGTCAACACGAAGTTCGGTGATCCAGCGTCGGTTGGTGCCCTTGAATGCAGACTTGTAGATGGCAGACGTCGGATTGCCGGAGCTGGCCGCGTAGGAGTTGGCCAGCTTGTTGAAGTCGTCCTGGTTCCTGACTGCAGCAAGGCGAGCCAGCAAGGGCGCCTCCCATGCCACATTGTTTTGCACGTTTGACACACGGAAACTCTGATACTTGGTCTGCATCTCCTGATTGGTCAAGGGGATGTTCGAAACCTTGTTCACCTCATTGGGATAGGTCGAGTTTGAATCACCCGTGCGATTCATCGGCGGCCAGGCCTGATTGATGGCCGGTTGAGCCGCAGAAAACTCACCCACGAAAACGGGCACCTTGTAAGTGGTTTTGAATATGGCCGCCGTTTTCAGGTACTTGGACAGATCATCTGCGTGTCGGAAGTTGACCAGATCATGATAGGGCGTACCACCACGCCAGCCGCCAATGAACACGGCGCCATTGAGTGGGTAGGTGGTCCCAATGTGCTCGTAGAACTCACTCTGGACGCCCTGACCGCAGAAGCAAGCAGGGTCATAGGTGTGAAAGGAGTAGACCAGTCGGTTCTGCGGATCCATCAGAAAGGCGCCCGTACCGCCGTTAGGTGGTGGTGCATCGAACACCCCCAAGCCTTCCACGGAGCCAGCGTAGATGCCCTGAACGATCAAGGGAAGGGGGGCTGCAGTGGAGCCTTCTTCCGTTCGGATGGCTGTGATGATCTGCTGCGCAATGGCGGGCCAGCGTGTTTCCTTCGGATTGGTCGCTGTGCCATCTCTGAAGCTGGCAAAGGTGTATTGCCCGTCATTGGATGCAGGATTGGGTTCATTGAGGATGTCGAAACCAATCAGCGCGGGGTGGTTGCGCCACTTTCGCAGCGTCTTGACCCAGAAGGCCGCCAAGGCATCCCTGTATTTGAGTGACGCCTGATCGGGCAGCAACTCGTTGCTCCACAACTTGCCATCGGGGGCTTGATGGAAGTCCACGACCGGCAACACACCCAGGCCCAGGCTGCTGGCGGTGTTCAGGATATGGGTGAACTGTGCCGTGACGACGGACAGTGGGACTTGGCCGTCCGTCGTGATCAGGGCCGTGTCATCCCAGCCCCTGGGCGACAAGGCGATGTTGATGATGTCCTGCTGGCTGATGTTGTATGGCTTCGCGCCGTTGAGCCAGAGGCGAATGGCATTGTGGTTACGCTTGAGGGCCACGTTGGCCAGCAGGCCGGAGCCTGGGAAATCTGGTGCGTCGGCCTCCAGATACACACCGGTGGCGGCAATCAGACCTTTGGACCAATAGGCCCACGCGTTGGCCCTGGAGATGGGAAGTGCAGGCATGACAGAAAGACCCTGAGTGATTTTTAATTGATCAATGAAGGATCACCGCTCGCGCAGGCTTTCCTTGGCATAGCTCTGCACGGGGCTGAGCAGGTACTCGATCACACGGCGCTTGCCGGTCTTGATCTCGGCGGTGACGTTCATGCCTGGCGCCAGGCGGATGGGTTTGCCATCCACATCAATGGTGTTCTGGGTCAGCGTGAGCGTGGCCGGGAACACGGCGCCACCAGGCGCTGGCACGGTCTTGCCATCCTTGTCAGGCTGCGAGCGGCCGGGCTCCTGCATCACCGCATCGGCCGTGATGGTGGTGACCTTGGCCGGCACGGTGCCGTAGCGCGTGTAGGGGAAGGTCTCCAGCTTGATCTCGGCCGTTTGCCCCAGGTTCACAAAGCCCACGTCCTTGTTTTCCAGGGTGACGTCGGCGGTGACCTGTGCTTGCTCGGGCACCACCACCAGCAGCACCTGCGCAGGCGTGACCACGCCACCCGTGGTGTGGATGGCCAGCTGTTGCACGGTGCCATCGACCGGCGCGGTCAGCGTGGTCAGGCGTTCGCGTTGGCTGGCCTTGGCGCCCTCGGCTTGCGCCTGGCGGGCCTGCAGATCGGCCTTGGCGTGGCGCTCGTTCAAGGTCTTCAGCGTGTCGGCCTTCCAGGCGGTGAGGGCCTGTTCGGCTTGCGCGATCTCGGCCTTGGTCTCTTCGCGGCGGGCGCGGTAGGTGGCCAGATCCTGCTCCATCTCGATGCGCGCACGGGTGCGGTCCTGCCCGGCGTGCTGGCTCACGAAGCCTTGGGTTGCCAGGGTGCCGAAGTCCTCTTCGCGCTTTTGCACCAGAGGCAGGGTGGCCTTGAGCTTCGCGACCTGTTCACGGACGGTTTCCAGCTCGGCCTTCTTGGTGTCGATCTCGGCTTGCAGCTTGGCCTGCTGGGCCTTGATGTCCTGCCATTCGGCGTCCAGCTGGTTGCGGGCCATGGCCAGCTCCTTGCCACTCAGACCGCTGTCGGCCGCGCTGGCCTCGGCAGGCAGCGTCGGTGTCTTGACCTTGCTCTTTTTGTCCAGTGCGTCCAGCAGGGCCTGGGTGCGCCAGGCCTCCGACAAGGCGCTGGCGCGTTCTTGCGTCACGCGGCTGTTGTCAGCCTTGGCCGAGGTGGGGTCCAGCTCGATGAGCACCTGGCCGGCCTTGACCTTGTCGCCGTCCTGTACCTTGATGGTCTTGACCACGCTGGCTTCAAGCGGCTGGATGAGCTTGGAGCCTTCGCTGACCACGATGCGGCCCGGGGCCACGGCCACGATGTCCACCTGCCCGAAGCAGGCCCACAGGATGGCCAGGGTGAACAGGCCCACGATGGCCCAGATGGCACGGCGTGGCGCCGGGTGCGGCGGAGTGGCCTGCAGGCTCAATGCGGCGGGCAGGAAGGCGGCTTCATCGGCCAGACGCGCAGGGCCGGCCAGTTCATGGCGGAGTGCCCAGGCTGCGCCGATCACGGCCTTGTAGTGGCTGAGCAGATCGCGCAGGGGATGGCGTGCGGCTTGTTGAACAGCGGCTTGCCCGGCTTCCATGGCGTCTTCAACGGTGTTGGCGTTGTTCACGGTGGTGGTGTTCATGGCTGACCCTCCAGCGAGGTGCCATCCAGTGGGTTGTTGCCCTGTTGCATGCGCCACAGGTAGGCATACAGGCCCTTGGGGCGTTGCACCAGTTCATCGTGCGGGCCGGCTTCAACAATGCGGCCGCGCTCCATGGCGATGATGCGGTTGGCGTGGCGCACGGCGCTCAGGCGGTGCGCGATGATGATCACCGTGCGGCCCTTGCAGATGTGGGCCATGTTGCGCTGGATGATGGCTTCGGATTCGTAATCCAGCGCCGATGTGGCCTCGTCAAAGATCAGCACGCGCGGGTTGGTGAACAGGGCGCGGGCAATGGCCACGCGCTGGCGCTGGCCGCCACTGAGCGATGAGCCTTGCTCGCCCACGATGGTGTCGTAGCCCTCGGGCAGTTCGCTGATGAAGTCGTGGGCGCCGGCCATGCGGGCGGCCTGGATCACGGCTTCCAGTGGCGCGGCCGGGTCGGCAATGGCGATGTTCTCGCGCACGCTGCGGTTGAACAGGAAGTTGTCCTGCAGCACGACGCCGATCTGGCGGCGCAACTGGGCGGCGTCCACCAGGCTGATGTCGATGCCATCGATCAGCACGCGGCCTTGCTCGGGCACATACAGGCGCTGCACCAGCTTGGTCAGCGTGCTCTTGCCGGAGCCCGAGCGGCCCACGATGCCGATGACCTCACCGGGGCGGATGTCGATGCCCACGTCATGCAGCACCGGTGCGGCTTCAGGACGGTAGCGGAAGGTGACCTTGTCCAGCGTGATGCGGCCTTTCACAGGCGGCAGTTGCGCGGCCGTGCTGGGGGGGACCTCGGTGCGGGTGTTGAGGATGTCACCCAGGCGCTGCATGGAGATGCCGGTTTGCTGGAAGTCCGTCCACATCTGCGCCATGCGCATGATGGGTTGGGCCACGCGGCCGGCGAACATGTTGAAGGCCACGAACTGGCCCACCGACATGTCATGGTCCATCACCAGCTTGGCGCCAAACCACAGGGTGGCGGCGTTGATCAGCTTGCCGATCAGGTTGATGCCCTCGTGGGCCCAGGTGGCCAGGCTTTGCGTCTTGAAGCTGGCCGACACATAGCCTGCGAGCTGGTTGTCCCAACGGCGGGCCATGGCAGGCTCCAGCGCATTGGCCTTGACGGTCTGGATGCCGGTGATGGTCTCCACCAGCATGGCCTGGTTCTCGGCGCCACGGGCGAACTTCTCGTTCAAGCGCCCGCGCAGCACCGGAACCACACCCAGGATCAGCGCGGCATACAGTGGCAGGCTGATCAGCACGATGAGCGTGAGCGGCACGCTGTAGAGCATCATCACGCCGATGAAGAGCACGGAGAACACCACATCGAGCACGAGGGTGAGCGCCTGGCCGGTGAGGAAGTTTCGGATGTTTTCCAGCTCGCGCACGCGGGCCACGGAATCACCCACGCGGCGGGCCTGGAAGTAGGCCAGCGGCAGTTGCAGCAGGTGGCGAAACAGGCGTGCACCAAGCTCCACATCCATGCGGCTGGTGGTGTGGCTGAACACATAGGCGCGCAAGCCGGTGAGCAGGCTTTCGAACACGACCACGACGACCAGGCCCATGACCAGCACATCGAGTGTGGTCAGGCCGCGGTGCACCAGCACCTTGTCCATCACGACCTGGAAGAACAGCGGGCTGACGAGCGCAAAGAGCTGCAGGAACAGCGACACCATCAGC
>NZ_DASUIS010000042.1:0-7338 GCF_036279675.1 Aquabacterium sp.
GCCCTGGTTGCGAGCCCGGACCATCACATGCGAGCCCACGGTCTGCACACTCAGTTCGATGAGCCCGCCTGACTGCGCACTGCGTATGGATTGCTCCAGGTATTCCGACATGGCCTTGCCCAGCCAGTGCGAACTGCCATAAACCGCTGGCATCTCCTGCTCAGGGTCGGCCAGGCTCAAAGTGATGTTGCGCGCCTTGGCCTGCGGCATCACCTCCGCCATGGCCTTGTGGATCAACTCGGTCACCATGATCCGTTCATCACGCTGGATCGCACTTTCGCCAAAGACCGATACCAGATCGCGCAGCTTGCCCAGCTTGATGGACAGTGCGGCGGCCTCCTGGACCAGTGACTTGAGGTCCACGGCGGCCCCTTGCTGCTGCACCAGTTGCGCTGTCCTGGGCAGCTTCTGGTAGAGCATGTCGATGGGCTGAGCCATCTCGGCTTCGATGTAGCCGATGAGGTTTTCCAGCGCCTGCGAATACCAGCGCTCTTGCGACACATTGTTGAGCACCACCATCAGGTCATGACCCACAGGTGCGTCGATCACAACGGCACGAATGGCGTCAGGATGGGCTTCCTGCGTGGTCAACTCGAAGGCGAAGGGCAGCTTGAGCATGCCTTGTGATGCAGCCTGCACGGTGCGCTCGGCCACGGGGTCCATCATGGGCCGACCGAGCATCACGGGCGTCATCTGAACGGCGGCCTTGTTGGCGTAACGCACCACGCCATCACGCTGAACCCACACCACGCCACTCTTGACCTGGTCGAACAGCAGACGGAAAGCCTCGTTCATGATGAACTCCTAACTCATGAGACGCGTTGCCCCAACAACCATCGTCCAACGCGAACGGCCACCGCTTCAGCGGTGACGGGCAAGGTCATGATTTCGGCAGACTTGGGCAAGCCGCCGCGTCTGGCCAGATCATGTTCACTGCATTCGGTGAGCACCAGAATGCGCATGTTGGCAATCGATTCACAACGCTCCAGCGTACGCAGCATGGCCATGCCGTCCATGCCGGGCAACTCCAGATTCGTGATCAGCAGATCAGGCACTTTCTGGCCGATCTGCAGCAAGGCCAGGTAGCCGGTTTCGGCGAAACGCAGGTTCACGGCAGCGCCATAGGGCTGCATGGCCTGTGCGCATCGCACCTGCCAGTCCTGGTCATCGGCCACCAGCAACACGTCCATGGGCGTCGCGCCATGGGCGGGCTCGATCGGTGTCGCCATGGGCACGGCGTCCAGCATGGCGTGGGCATGCGGGCGTGTCATGGCACTGCGCGGCATGGTTTCGCCGCCCAGGCCGGTACTCAAGGCCAGTGCTTCCACCGCGTTGTAGGGAATCCGTCGATGACCACCGGGCGTGCGGGCAGCGGGCAGGATATCGGCCTCCACCCACAGTTGAACCGTGCGCAGTGAAACGCCCAGGCGCAGGGCTGCTTCACGGGTAGTCAGCATGCGGGCCGCGGGGCCCAGAGGGATGACTTGAGACATCTCGCGCCTTTCAAACACTCGCCACTTGGCAATTGAGATACCGTCCTTATCGGCAGTGATTTCATTTTTGCGAGTTCAAAAGCCTTGCGGTGCGCTTTCTCATGCACAAAGAAGGTGCCTGCGTGAAGAAGTGGCGCTTTGGGTCCGCCTGCGAATTGGGCACAATCGTGTTCCATGAACAAAGCCTTCACCAAGGAACCCGACGGGGACGATGACGACGAACTGTCGCTGCCCCCGCTGCCTGCTGGCGGCAAGAACTACATCACGCCGCAGGGCTACCAGCGCCTGCGCACGGAGTTGCTCAACCTGATCGACATCGAACGGCCCAAGATCGTGGAGATCGTGCACTGGGCCGCCTCCAATGGCGACCGCTCCGAAAATGGCGACTACATCTACGGCAAGAAGCGCCTGCGCGAGATCGACCGCCGCATCCGCTTCCTGACCAAACGGCTGGACATCGCTGAAGTGGCCGATCCCAGCCTGCACCATGGGCATGATCAGGTGTTCTTCGGCGCCACCGTGACCTACGAGAACCTGGCGGGCGTCTCGCGCACGATCACGATCAAGGGCATCGACGAGGTAGACAACCTCAAGGGTGAGGTCAGCTGGGTGTCACCCATCGCGCGCGCCCTGCTCAAGGCCCGCGAGGGCGACGAAGTGCAGTTGATGACGCCAGGCGGCCTGGAGCGACTGGAAGTCATCAAGGTGCAGTATCCGGCACCGGAAACCAGCCACTGAGGACTTATTGACTGAAGCGTTCCGCCTTGAGCACCACAGGGCAACGCTTGAGCGTGCGGATCACGTCGGCCAGGTGCTCGGCATCGCGCACGGACAGCGTGAGCTTCAGTTCGGCCGTCTCGCCCAGGCGCTCGTCACCCATCTCGATGTGGGTGATGTCGGTTTCGGCGCTGCTGATGGCGGCGGCCACCTGGGCCAGCACGCCCTTGCCGTTGGCCACCAGCACCTTGACCGCCGTCTCGAACAGGCGGGCGGGCTCATCCGACCAGCTCACGTCAATCCAGCGCTCGCTGTCGCGCTCGAACAGGCGCTTGCCCACACCGCAGGACTGCGTGTGCACCACCAGGCCTTCGCCACGGCCCAGGTAGCCCGCGATCGGGTCGCCAGGCACCGGGCAGCAGCAAGGTGCCAATTGCACCGTCGCGCCTTCGCTGCCATCGATGATGACCGAGCCATGCGAGGGGGTTTCGTCCGAGAAACGCCCCAGGGTCAGCGTCAGGGCATCCGGCTTGGCGCCGGTCTCGGCCATCAGTTGCGCCAGGCGCTTGGCCACCATGGTGGCGATCTTGCGGCCCAGGCCGATGTCGGCCAGCAGTTCGTCGCGGCTGCGGTTGCCACCCCAACGGGTCAAGCCTTGCCACAGCTGGCCTGCAGCGCCTTCGCTGTTCTCGTCGCCCGCAGGCAAGGTCAGGCCTTCTGCGCGCAGCGCCTGGCCCAGCAACTTCTCACCGAGTTCCAGAGACTCTTCAGCCTCCATGTTCTTCAGGTAGTGGCGGATCTTGGAGCGAGCCCGGCCCGTGCGCACGAAGTTCAACCAGCTCGGGTTGGGCTTGGCGCTCGCTGCCGTGATGATCTCGACCACATCGCCGCTGCGCAATTCGGTGCGCAAGGCCACGGGCTCGCCATTGACCTTGGCCGACACGCAGCGATCGCCCACGCCGGAGTGGATGGCGTAGGCAAAGTCCACCAACGTGGCACCCTTGGGCAAGGCCACGATGCGCGACTTGGGTGTCAGCACATAGACCGACTCGGGGAACAGGTCAATCTTGAGGTGCTCCAGGAACTCGGCCGAATCGCGCGTTTCATGCTGGATGTCGATCAGCGACTGCAGCCACACGGCGGCCTGCTGCGGCGAGGCGTCATCGGCCGCATCCTGTTCCTTGTACATCCAGTGCGCGGCGATGCCCTTTTCGGCCACCGCGTGCATGGCCTGCGAGCGGATCTGGAACTCCACGGCCGTGCCCACCGGGTTCACCAACGTGGTGTGCAGCGACTGATAGCCGTTGGCCTTGGGGATCGCGATGTAGTCCTTGAAGCGGCCCGGCAGCGGCTTGTAGAGCTGGTGCAGCACGCCCAGGGCGCGGTAGCAATCGAGCAGCTCGCGCGCGACGATGCGAAAGCCGAAGATGTCGCTCACCTGCGCAAAGCTCAGGTGCTTTTCGATCATCTTGTTGTAGATCGAGAAGATGGTTTTCTCGCGGCCATAGACCTCGACCTGCATGTCCGCGTCATGGAAGGCTTCTTCCACTTCCTTGCGGATGCGGTCCACCAGATCGCGGCGGTTGCCACGCGTCTTCTTGACGGCCTTGGACAGCACCGAGTGCCGCCAGGGGTTGATGTACTGGAAGGACAGCTCCTGCAGCTCGCGGTAGGTCTGGTTCAGGCCCAGGCGGTGCGCGATGGGCACATAGATGTCCAGCGTCTCACGGGCGATGCGGGCACGTTTGTGCGACACCATCGCGTCCATCGTGCGCATGTTGTGCAGGCGGTCGGCCAGCTTGATCAGGATGACGCGCACGTCGCGCGCCATGGCCAGCAGCATCTTGCGGAAGGACTCGGCCTGAGACTCTTCCTTGGTCGAGAACTGCAACTTGTCCAGCTTGGTGAGGCCGTCCACGATTTCGGCCGTGGGCGCACCAAAACGCTCGATCAGCTCGATCTTGGTGACGCCGCAGTCTTCCATCGCATCGTGCATGAGCGCTGCCATGATGGCCTGGGCGTCGAGCTTCCAGTCGGCACACAGGCCGGCCACGGCGATGGGGTGGGTGATGTAGGGCTCGCCGCTGGCACGGAACTGGCCCAGGTGCGCCTCGTCGGCAAAGCGGTAGGCGTCGCGAACGCGGCGGATGTCCGCCTCGTCCAGGTAGTCGAGTTTGTGGGTCAATGCGGCAAAGGAAGCCGCTGCTGCATCATGGGCCAGGGTCATGTGTTGACTGTAGCGTGATTGTGTTTGGCCATGTGAGACCTGAATCAATCAGGGAAATAGCAAAGGCCCGTTCGAGACGGGCCTTTTTTTGCAAGTTTGATGCCGTCGACAGTCATCGAGGGGCATCAGCGCCCGCAGGCGCCACCGATCTGATCGATCAGGTCGGGACCTTGCGCAGCATTTCCAGGCCAACCTGGCCGGCGGCGATTTCGCGCAGGGCGGTCACGCCGGGCTTGTTGCGCGATTCGATCTTGGGCGTGTGGCCTTGGCTCAGCATGCGAGCACGGTAGGTTGCAGCGAGCACCAACTGGAAGCGGTTGGGGATCTTTTGCAGGCAATCTTCAACGGTGATGCGGGCCATGTGAACGCTCCGGGTAGGTATCCAAGGGTCTGGTCAGACGGGGGTCAGACCAGATTGAGAGCACGGAACACGGCAGACTTGTTCCGGCGCTGAGCCGCATATTTTAACCGCTGTGAGTGAACAATGGCTTTCAAATCGAACAAAGCGGACTCAAAAAGTGCATTGACGACGATGAAATCGAAGAATTGGGCCTGCCCAACCTCGATCCGGGCGTTCGCCATGCGCAATTCGATGGTCTCGGCGCTGTCCTCGCCACGGCGGTTGAGGCGCTGCAGCAGCTCCTCGTAGCTGGGGGGCAGGATGAAGATCAGGATGGCATTGGGGAAGATCTTCTTGATCTGCAAGGCGCCCTGCCAGTCGATCTCCAGCACCACATCTTCGCCGTTCTTGATGCGGTCTTCGATCGCGTGGCGCGAGGTTCCGTAGTGGTTGCCGTGCACCTCGGCGTGCTCGAAGAAGTCACCACGCTCCACCATGGCCAGGAATTCTTCCTTGCTGGTGAAGTGGTATTCGCGCCCTTGCTGCTCCTGGCCGCGCGGCGCCCGCGTCGTGTGCGAGACCGACACTTGCAGCCGGGAATCCAGCTCCAGCAAGGCCTTGACGAGGCTGGATTTGCCGGTGCCGCTGGGTGCAGACACCACGAACAGGTTGCCGGGATAGTCCATGACGTTGTCTCCAGAGCAGGCCGACGCAGCGTCAGCAGACACAAGGGAGGTTTGGGGCGTGTTATCGGCAGTCATTCGATGTTCTGAACCTGTTCGCGCATCTGCTCGATCAAAACCTTCATTTCAACCGAAATCTGCGTCAATTCGAGCGCCGCGGCCTTGGAGCCCAGCGTATTGGCCTCGCGGTGGAGCTCCTGAATCAGGAAATCCAGGCGCTTGCCCACTTCGCCACCCTTTTTCAACAGGCGGGAAATTTCATCCAGGTGAGCCTTCAGGCGCTGCAGTTCCTCATCCACGTCGATGCGCAAGGCATAGGCCGCGGCTTCGTTGAGCGCACGCTCCTGGGCGGCTTCCGGCGTCACATTGCCGCCCACCGCCTGCAAGGCTTCCTGGTATTTCTGGACAAAACGTTCCTGCTGGCGCTGCACAGCCAGCGGCACCAGGGGCGTGGCCTGCTCGGCCAGGGCCTGCAAGCCCTTGAGCTTGTCCTTGAGGATGCCCACCAGGCGGACACCTTCACGCTGACGCGCCTCTTTCAGCGCCTCGATGGCCTGGCGGGCAGCCTCCATGGCGGCGTCTTCCAGTTTGACAGAGGGCGCCGCGGCACGACACCAGTTCAGGATCTCGTTGACGGACAAGGGCGTGGCCTTGGGCAGCCAGTTCTGCACCGTGCCTTCCAGGCGCGCCAGGGTATGGAGCTGGTCAGGTTGAGGCGCGGGCCAGCCGGCATCAGCCGCCCGCTGGGGCTGCATGCGCAACTCGATCTTGCCACGCTTGAACGAAGCCGTGAGCAAGTCACGCAAGGCGGGCTCGAGGGCACGGAACTCGTCGGCCAGCTTGAAACTCAGATCCAGGAAGCGGCTGTTGACGGAGCGCAGTTCGGCCCCCACGCCGCCCGATGCGCTCTTGCCCGAGCCCGGGCGTGACGAAGTGGACGAATCCCCCTCATCGGTATTTTCACTGACGTGGTCGGGAGCCGACGCAACCGCGCTGGCAAAGCCGGTCATGGAGTAGACTGACATGGTTACTTGACACCAGACAAAACTCGATTATGTCAAAGCCGAAACCTGCCCCGTTGCCTTCGGGCACCGTCGTGGGCGGCTACCAAGTCGTCAAGAAGCTCGCCGCAGGCGGTTTTGGGGTGGTTTACCTTTGCGAAGACCCCGACAAACGGTTGGTCGCTCTCAAAGAATATTTGCCCGCCTCCCTGGCAGAACGTGCCCCCGGGGAGCTGATTCCGCGCGTCAAACCCGACAAGCAGCCCCTCTATCGTCTCGGCCTCAAAAGTTTTTTTGAAGAAGGCCGCTCGCTGGCGCAAATCGCCCACCCCAGTGTGGTGTCGGTGCTGAATTTCTTCCGCGAGAACGAAACCGTCTACATGGTGATGAACTACCTGCAAGGGGATACCCTGCAGGATTTCATCGTCACCGCACGCGATCTCAAGCGCGACAAGGTCTTCCGCGAATCCACCATCCGCTCCCTGTTCGATGAGATCCTGCGCGGCTTGCGCATCGTGCACCAGCACAAGATGCTGCACCTGGACATCAAGCCGGCCAACATCTTCATCACCAACGACAACAAGGCCGTGCTGCTGGACTTCGGCGCCGCCCGCGAGGTGCTGAGCAAGGAAGGCAACTTCATCCGCCCGATGTACACGCCAGGTTTTGCCGCCCCCGAGATGTACCGCCGCGACGGCTCGCTGGGGCCCTGGACCGACATCTATGCGATCGGCGCCTGCATCTACGCCTGCATGCAGGGCTATCCACCCAACGACGCGCCGCAGCGGCTGGACAAGGACCGCCTGGCGCTGTCGCTGTCGCGGCTGCGCAATGTCTATTCGGACAACCTGATCGAGGTGACCGAGTGGTGCATGTC
>NZ_DASUIS010000043.1:0-13095 GCF_036279675.1 Aquabacterium sp.
GGCCTTGGTATGAGGGTCGCAGATCAGCAGGACCTGCAGGGCTTGTTGTCTCAGGCGCATCCCGCTATTTTGCGCCTTTGTGCTCACATCACGTGCCTTCCTCAGTCCGCCCAGATTACCCAGCCCATATTGGCCGACACGAGGATGAAGATGCCGAATGCAATGCGGTACCAGGCAAAGGGAACAAAGTTGTGGCTGGACACATAGCGGATCAGCCAGCGCACGCAGATCCAGGCTGACACGAAAGCGAATACCAGCCCCACGCTGAACAGGGGCAAGTCATCGACCGACAGCAGGGCACGTTCCTTGTACAGGCTGTAGGCGCCCGCACCGACCAGTGTCGGGATGCCCAGGAAGAAGCTGTAGTCGGTGGCGGCCTTGCGAGACAGACCCATCAGCATGCCGCCGATGATGGTGGCGCCGGAGCGGCTGGTGCCGGGGATCAGTGCCAGGCACTGGATCAGCCCCACCTTGATCGCATCCATCGGCGTCATGTCGTCGATTGTTTCGACGCGCTGTTGTGGGCGCTGGGCGGCAAAGCGCTCTGCGATCAGGATGATCACTCCGCCCAGGATGAAAGTCGTGGCCACCACCGTGGGGGTGAAAAGATGAGCTTTCACGACCTTGCCCACAGCCAGCCCCATGACCACGGCAGGCAGGAAGCCGATGAGCACGTTGATGGTGAAGCGCTGCGCTGTCGGATCAGAGAACATGCCAGAGATGGTCTCCTTGATGCGCTGCATGTACACCAGGATCACGGCGAAGATGGCGCCCGTCTGGATGGCGATTTCGAAGACCTTGGCCTTGTCCGACCCCGTGGCGCGGGAAAACTCCAGCAGGGAGTCGGCCAGGATCAGGTGCCCCGTGCTGGAAATAGGCAGGAACTCCGTGAGCCCTTCCACGATACCCATGAGGGCTGATTTCATGAACAGCACAATATCCACGGCCGGCATCCTGCAAGAGTCAATGGGTGCCGCATCTTAGGACAGCATGCAGATGGGTATTAGCCGACCTGGCCCCAGGGACAGGGGGGCTTGTCTAAACTGCGCCACATGTCTGCTGTGCCTCACATCCCTTTACAGAATTTTTCCTGGTCTCCGCAAGCCGAGCGCTGGTGCAATCGCTATGCCGGTTTGAGCGAGCAGCTGCAGCGTGAGCTGGGCGTGGCACTGGGGACGGCCTGGCAAGGTGATGCCCTGCCCATGCCGCGATGGGTCTTGCTCAACGAGGGGCTGGCGCGCGAGCTGGATTGGCCACCAGGGTGGCATCAGGATCCGCAGGCATTGAACGTGTTCAGTGGCAATGCCGTCTGGCCGGGCATGGCACCTTTTGCGTCGGTGTACAGCGGGCACCAGTTCGGCGTGTGGGCCGGGCAACTCGGTGATGGCCGCGCTTTGTTGCTCGGTGAAGTCGACAGCCCGATCGGCCCGCATGAGGTGCAACTCAAGGGGGCTGGCGCCACGCCCTATTCGCGGCGCGCCGACGGCCGAGCCGTGCTGCGCTCGTCGATTCGCGAGTTTCTGTGCAGCGAGGCCATGCATGGCCTGGGCATCCCGACCACGCGGGCCTTGAGCCTGGTTGCCTCGCCTCAGCCGGTACGTCGCGAAACGATCGAGACGGCCGCAGTGGTGTCACGCGTGGCGCCGAGCTTCATCCGCTTCGGTCATTTCGAACACTTCGCGCACAGTGGTGAGGATGGGCATCACGAGGCCTTGAAGGCCCTGGTCGATTTCGTGGTCGGCCACCATTACCCGGAACTTCAAGACGCACCCAACCGCGCCCTGGCCTTGCTGGATGCGGTGGTGGCGCGCACGGCCGAGCTGATGGCGCACTGGCAGTCGGTCGGCTTCTGCCATGGCGTGATGAACACGGACAACATGTCCATCCTGGGCCTGACGATCGATTACGGGCCATTCGGGTTTCTGGATGCGTTCGACCCGAACCACATCTGCAATCACTCCGATGACCATGGGCGCTACTCGTGGAACAACCAGCCGCAGATCGGCTACTGGAACCTGCGTGCGCTGGCGCAGGCCCTGCTGCCCTTGATCCCTGAAGCCAAGGACGACAGCCAGATCGTGATCGACGTGCTGCAGACGTATGAGCAACGCTTCCCGCAAGCCATGCGGGCGCGCTGGCGTGCCAAGCTGGGTTTGCAGACCGAGCAGGATGACGACGGCAAGCTGGCCGTGGCGCTGCTGCAGGCCATGGCCTCCGGCAAGGCCGACTTCACGATCACCTTCAGACGCCTGTGCGATTTCCGCAGCGATGTGCCGCCGGATCATCCCGCCAATGCGCCTGTGCGCGATCTCTTCCTGGACCGTGCCGTCTTTGATGCCTGGGCCTTGCAGTACACCGAGCGCTTGAAAGCCGAAGGCAGTGTGGACGCTGATCGTGCTGCGCGCATGCGCCGTGTCAACCCGGTCTACGTGCTGCGCAACCACATGGCGCAAGTGGCCATTCAGCGCGCGCAGAAGGGCGACTACAGTGAGGTGCAGCGCCTGTATCAACTTCTGCAAACGCCGTTCGACGAACAGCCCGGTGCCGAAGCCGATGCAGGGTTCCCGCCCGAATGGGCTCAGGCCATTGAAGTCTCCTGCTCATCATGACCGACTACAACGTCAAGAAGACCGACGCCGAATGGCGCGCCCAGCTCGACCCCATGGATTACCAGGTCACGCGTCAGGCGGCGACCGAGCGCGCCTTCACGGGCCGCTTCTGGGATCACTTTGAAGATGGCGCCTACAAGTGCATCTGCTGTGGCGCCAGACTTTTCGAGTCCGACACCAAGTTCGACGCGGGCTGTGGCTGGCCAAGCTACTGGCAGCCCGCCGAGGACGGCATCATCGAGCGCGTGGCCGACCACACGCACGGCATGATCCGGGTGGAAGTGCGTTGCCAGAACTGCGGCGCGCACCTGGGGCATGTGTTCGACGATGGCCCTCAACCCACGGGTGAGCGTTACTGCATCAACTCCGCCGCGCTAGACTTCGTGCCGCGCGACAAGTAGATCGCGGTAACTTGCGGCTCGCTGGTCGGGTCGTCCAACTCATGAAGATTTTTTTCGACCTGCTGCCCATCATCCTGTTCTTTGCCAGCTTCAAGTGGGCGGAAGGGCACAAGGACCTGGTCGCGCACTGGATGACACAGCATCTGGGCTTTGCCGTGTCAGGCGGTGCGGTGGGCGTGACCGAGGCGCCCGTGCTGCTGGCCACCGTGGTGGTCATCGTGGCCACGCTGCTGCAGGTGGTGGTGCTCAAGGCCATGCGCAAGCCCGTGGACAAGATGCTGTGGGCAGGCCTGGTCATCGTGGTGGTGCTGGGCGGCCTGACGCTGTGGTTCCATGATGAGACCTTCATCAAATGGAAGCCCACCGTCATTTACTGGATGATGGCCCTTGGTTTCCTGGTCACTGAAATCGTGCTGGGCCGCAAGATGCTGGCTCAGATGATGGGCGGCCAGGTTGATGCACCCGATTCGGTGTGGCGCACACTGGGCTGGGCCTGGGTGCTGTTCTTTGCCAGCATGGGTGTGCTGAATCTGTGGGTGGCCTTCAATTTTCCGCTGGACACCTGGGTGAGCTTCAAGATGTGGGGGAGCCTGGGTCTGACCTTGGTATTTACCCTGGCGCAAGGCCTGTATCTGAGTCGCCACATGCTCCCGGAAGAAAACAGCAAAGCCGATTGAACCAACTGTCATCAAAGAGGTCCATGATGAGTGACGCTTCCCTTACTGCCGGTCAACTGGAAGCCGCACTGCGCGAGGCTTTGCAGCCCGAAACCTGCGCCGTGTCGGACGACAGCAGCCAGCACGCGGGCCATGCCGGATCCAATGGCTCGGGCTCTGGTACGCACTTTTCGGTGCAGATCAAGGCGCGTTGCTTCAACGGATTGACACACGTTCAGCGTCACCGGCTTGTGTATGATGCCCTGCGCGATTTGATTCCTCAGGGCGTTCACGCTCTTGCGATCAAAGCCGAGCCCGTCTGAACATCCTTAGAAAGCTTTTACTGCTCATCATGAAGACTTCTCGTATCGCCAAGGCTGCCATGCTGGCCGTTTCGATCTCGCTGGCTGCTCCGCTGGCGTTCGCGCAAAACATCACCACCGTCAATGGCAAGCCCGTGCCCCGCGCGCGCGTCGATGCCATGCTGGAACAGATCCTCAAGCAGCAACAGCCCGGTCAGCCTCCCCAGGCCAAGACCCCCGAGCTCGAGCAGCGCGTGAAGGACGAGATCGTGCTGCGCGAAATCATGGTGCAGGAAGCCGAGCGCCTCGGTCTGCAACGCGGCAAGGAATACCAGACCCAGATGGAGTTCGCTCGTCAGGCCATCCTGTTCCGCTCCTTGTTCATGGAGTTCGAAAAGAAGAACAAGCCGACTGACGCTGAGGTGCGCGCCGAGTACGACAAGTACAAGGCCTCCAAGGGCGACAAGGAATACCGCGCTCGCCACATCCTGGTCGAGAAGGAAGATGAAGCCAAGGCCCTGATCGCTCAGCTCAAGGGCGGCGCCAAGTTCGAAGATCTGGCCAAGAAGAACTCCAAGGATCCCGGTTCTGCCGAAAACGGTGGCGACCTGGATTGGGCCAACCCCGGCAACTACGTGCCTGAGTTCTCTCAGGCGCTGACCAAGCTGGAAAAGGGTCAGACCACGGATACACCCGTGAAGTCGCAGTTCGGCTATCACATCATCAAGCTGGAAGACACCCGCGCTGCGCAGTTCCCTGCCTTCGAAGAAGTGAAGGGCCAACTGGCGCAGAACATGATGCAGCAGAAGCTGGCCAACTACCGCAAGGAACTGAAGAAGGCAGCCAAGACCGACTACAAGTTTACTGACGAGTGATCGCGGCCTGACCGTCTCTGAAGATAGGGAAAGAAGCCTCAGGGGCGCACCCTGGGGCTTTTTGTTTTTGTGGCCTAGGGATTGCCTCCTGGCGGATTGGCTGCCGTAATGGCGACGGACTCACGCGAGTCCGCACGACAACGGAGGCGGAACATGACGCGGTTCAGACGGTTGGGGTGCAAGTTGGCCATGGCCGGCGCCCTCCTGGCGGTCCAGGGGGTGGGCATGGCGGCCGATCCGGCGTACACGGTCATGCCTGACGTGGAGACTTTCGAGTTGCAGGAGCCCGGTGCTGGCGTCCTGACCTTCACGATCACCAACATGCTGGACAAACCGCTGACCATCGGCGGGTACGCACCCTTCATCGATTATCTGTTTGGCGACCCCACCGACGGTTTCTACCACTCTGTTCTGGGGCCAGCGACGCCCTATCTGATCCCTGCCAAGGGGATGCAGGTCGTGCCTGTCTTCCTGCTGACCGACCTCGAGTTCGACGATCCGGAAGACACGGTAGGCGGACATTGGGTATTTGCGTTGTTTCCCGAGGTGTTCGTTGGCCAGAACCCCAACGGTGGCGTGGGTGGTTTGCCCTTTGCATTGGGCATCAACGACTCTGCCGAAGTGGTGGTGCGCGATGTGCCAGAACCAGCCAGCATGGTCCTGTTTGCCATGGGGGGGATGCTGCTGCTGGTCAAGGCGCGCCACGCTCGCGGCCCTGAACGCACATGAAAAAGGCGCCCCTGGGGGCGCCTCATGCGGTGGGCAGGTCGGACTGACTCGCCGAACTGGTCTTCGGATCAGCGGTTGCTTTCCTTGACGATGACCCATTGTCCGTCGATCATCTTCCAGGTCAGCACCTTGTTGGTCTTGTCCTTGAAGTTGGCCGAGCTGTAGTTCTGCTGGAAGCTGGTCACGACCGAGTCGCCCTTGGGCACGGCCTTGATGTCGCCCACCGAGACTTCGATCGGGCCGGGCTTGGTCACCAGGCGGCGGCGTTCGCTGATCCACTTGGCCGAGGTCGACTTGGCCGGGGCGAAGTCCTTGGCGTAGTAGCTGAAGTAGCGGTCCACGTCCTTGGACATCCAGGCGGCAGCCCAGTCGCGCAGGCGTTGGGCCACGGTTTCTGCAGCGGCTTCATCGGCCACGACAGGCTCAGCCTTGGCTGCAACTGGTGCTGGTGTCACAACTGGGGCTGCCACGGCCGGGCCAGCCAGTTTGCGTGCACGGGCATCCAGCTCTTCTCGGCTGGCGGACGAGGCATCCACGGTGCTCACGGGGCAGCGCTGTGCGGCGTCGTCGGCGGCCTGCCAGTCACGCACCAGGCTCTGGTTGCCGTCGTCGTTGCTGGTCAGGCCCAGGGTCGAGGTCAGGGTGTTGCGAGCGGCTTGCGTGCGGGCGTAGGCCAGTTGCAGGTCGTACTCGGCGTTGGCGTACGAACGCTTGGCGGTGTAGAGCTCGTTTTCAGCGTTCAGCAGGTCCAGCAGGCTGCGTTGACCGATGTCGAACTGCTGGCGATAGGCGTCACGGGCCTTTTCGATGGCCAGCACGTTGCGGTCCAGTGCGGCCAGCTGGTCCTTGAGCTTCTTGATGTCGTTGTGGGCAATGGCGACAGTCTGGCGCACATCGCGGCAGGCCTTGTCACGCTGGTCGGCGGCCTGGTTGATCAGGTCGGTGTACTGGCGCACGCGAGCCTGGTCGGAGCCACCGTTGTACAGGTTCCAGTTGAGCACCAGTTGCACGGAGGAGTCGCGCTTCTGGTTCTGGACGCCGTCGAAGTTCTTGCCCACACCCGCGCGGGCACGGGCTTCCACCTTGGGCTGGTAAGCGCTTTCCTTGCTGGTGGCCTGCGCTTGCACGGCGCGCAGGTTTTCAACCGCGGCGCTGATGCTGGCGTGGCGCGAGAGCGCCTGGTTCACGGTGTCGCTGTTGCCAGCGGGGATGCCGCGGTCCAGACCGCTCGGGTTGGGTTGCTTGCCGGCCGGGGCCTCGCCCACGATGCGCAGATAGCGGGCGCTGACGTCGTGCAGGTTGGCCACCTCGGTGGTCAGGTTGGAGTCAGCCAGGGCCAGACGGGCGTTGGCCTGTTCACTGTCCACACCACGGCCCACACCAGCCTTGACCTTGGAGGCCAGTTGGTCAAAGGCGTACTTGTGTTGAACGTAGTTGTCTTCAGCCAGGGACACCAGCTTGCGGTAGCGCTGCACGTCGATGTAGGCGCGCGCGGCCTCCAGGGCGGTGTCTTCGGTCGCTGCCAGGAATTCGAAATAACGGGTGACGCGGGCATGGCCCAGGCGTTCCACTTCCTTGCGGGTGGCCTGGCCGTCCCACAGCAGCTGGTTGGCGCTCAGGGCCAGACCATTGCGGCTGAAGCTGGTCGATTCAGGATTGTTGGTGGTGATGCGGTTGCTGTCACGGCCGACGTCAGCGGTCAGATCCACGCGAGGGTAGTAGCCGCCACGGGCTACATCGGCCTCATTGCCAGCAGCGCGCAGGGCGTTGAGGCGGGCGGTGACTTCCGGGTTGTTGGAAATGGCCTTCTGAGCGGCAGCGGCCAGCGATCCGGCTGGTGCGTTCTGGGCGTGGACGGTGGCCACGGTCATGCAGGCCAGAGCCAGGATGGTCAGACGGGATTTCATCATCATCGGTTTTGTCACCTTGCACCTCGGGAGGATTTGTAAGAGCCCCGTCGAATGGCGCTTGAACGCGCTGGTATCAACTGGACACATTTGGTGTTAATCGGCGCATTTTGGCATTAAATGAAGGGCCGTTTCACATACCAAGGTCGAGGTCCGTGCAAGTGAGTGGCTCTGCAGGCGACAAAGGGGGGATAAGCGGTCAAGTTTGGTCCGTTTCGGCCGATCTGACACTGTGGTCCGCTCGCGTCCGAAAACCCCTCCGTTAAGCTCGTCATGGCGTGCCTGCTGGCCTGTCTGTGCGAGGCTTGTCGCGCGGGCGCTGTGGCTGGCCTTGCTGTGCTGCGGGATCCTGACACAGGCCTTCGAGTCGCCTCGCGTGCTGACAGCCGCGCAGCGGATGGGGCCCACCACCATGGCCAGGGCGCAGGCGCTGCTGCAGGAAATCGCCGAGGTCGCCAATCAGGACGATGAAACTCGCCTGAGAACCATCAATACCTTTTTCAATCGCCAGATTCTGTATCGCGATGATCGAGAAACGTGGGGGGTGGTGGATTATTGGGCTTCGCCTCTGGAAACCCTGAGCAAAGGTCAGGGAGACTGTGAGGATTACGCCATTGGCAAGTATTTTTCCCTGATTGCAGCCGGCATTCCGAGTGTGAAGATGCGCATGGTGTATGTCCGTGCGCAGGTGGGGGCCGGTATTCAGGCTCACATGGTGCTGGCGTATTACCCGGAACCCAATGCGGAACCTTTGATTCTGGATAACCTGATTACCGAGATTCGACCCGCTTCCAGACGCCCGGATCTGGCCCCTGTTTTCAGTTTCAACGCGGAAGGTTTGTGGCAAGGTGTAGGTGGCTCCAATGCCGGAGACCCGTCAGCCCGCCTGTCACGTTGGAGAGATGTGTTTACAAAGGCCAAGGCTGAGGGCTGGTGGTGAGTCCACAAAGGTAGAAACCGTATGTCCTTGATTCGTCAGATCTGGTTGTTGTTGCTGGTGACGCTGTTGATGGCGTTCTTCGGCAGCTTTGCCGTCTGGATGTGGTCTGCGCGCGGTTATCTGGAAACCCAGTTGCGGCTCAAGAATGCGGATAACGCGCAATCCCTGGCGTTAAATCTCTCTCAGCAAAAAGGCGACATGCCCTCCATGGATCTGACGGTGTCAGCCATGTTCGATACTGGTTTCTATCAACGCATCACACTCAAGGATGCGGGTGGGCGCGTGGTGGTCAACCACGAAGCCGACAACAAGGTGCTGCGCGATGTGGCACCGGTGTGGTTCGTGAACCTGGTGCCGGTGGAATCGGTGCCGGGCCTGGCGCAAGTGTCGGACGGGTGGCGGGCGCTCGGCTCCGTCGAGGTGGTCAGCCATGCGGGGTTTGCCCATGCGCAGCTCTGGCAGGGCAGCATCAAGACGGCAGGCTGGTTGCTGATCCTGGGGGGCTTGTCCTGTGTGGTGGCTGCCTTTGGGGTGCGTCGCATCCGGGAGCCGCTGGACGCGACGGTGGCGCAGGCTCAGGCCCTCATGGAACGGCGCTTCGTGACGGTGGTGGAGCCGCGCGTACCTGAACTGGCGCGCCTGAGTCAGGCCATGAATGCGGTGGTGGTGCGGCTGAAGTCCTTGTTTGAGGAGCAGTCCAGCCAGGTCGAGCAATTGCGGCAGCAGGCGCACTGCGATCCGCTGACCGGCTTGTCGCACCGTCGGCATTTCATGGCGCAGCTCAATGCGGCGCTCAACAGCGATGAGGGTTCCGGCTCTGGCGTGTTGTACCTGATCCGCCTGGTGGACCTGGCCGGTATCAATCGCCTGTTGGGGCACCGTACGACGGATGCCTTGTTGCAACGCTTGTCCAGAACGATGGCCGAAGTGTCGTCGGGTGTGGACGGCGCGGCCAAGGGCCGGCTCAATGGCGGCGACTTTGCCGTATGTCTGACGGCCTCCAATGTGCCCCTGCCTGACCCAGAGCACTACGCCGATGCAGTGCGCCGCTCGTTTGCCGAGCAAGCCGTGTCGGCATCGGTGGTGGTGGGTGCCGTGCACTGGCGCCGTGGCATGCCTTTGCAGCAGGTGCTGGCTGCCGCCGACTCTGCGCTGGCCAAGGCAGAAAGCCGTGGTGCCTTTGCGGTGGACATGGCCGAAGAGCCCTCCACCAATATGGCCGTATTGGGCGAGGACGAATGGCGCAACAGGTTGACGTCGGCGCTGGCCGCGCGGCGTGTGCAGTTGATGCGCTACCCGGTGGTGGACCGCCAGTTGATGCTGGTGCATTACGAGTGCCCATTGCGCTTGCAGCTCGAGTCGCAAGGCGAATTTGAAACGGCCGCGCACTGGCTGCCCATGGCCTTGCGCTCGGGCCTGATCTCGCAGATTGACGAGATGGCCGTGGTGCTCGCCCTGGAAGAGATTGCCGAGGATCGTCAGGATCGTGGCGTGAACCTGTCGCCGGCCTCGCTGGCAGACAGCGGCTTCATTCCCCGTATCCGTGCGCATCTGGCTGCGGCACCGGAGGCTGCGCAGCACCTGTGGCTGGAAGTGGCCGAGAGCGCGGCTGTGGAACGCTTCGAACAAGTGCGAGAGTTGTGCAAGCAGTTGCGGCCTTTGAAGGCGCGCATCGGTCTGGAGCATGCCGGCGAGAAGCTGGCGCGCATCGAGTTCCTGTTTGAGGCCGGGCTGGATTACATCAAGCTGGACGCATCGGTGGTGCAAGGCGTGGCACAGGATGCCTCACGCGCTGCGTATGTGTCGGCCACGGTGAGCATGCTGCATGGCCTGGGGCTGCAGGTGTATGCCGAAGGCGTGTGTGAATCGGCCGACATCCTGGCTTTGCGCCAGGTCGGCATCGACGGGGTCACCGGGCCTGCCGTGCGTTTGAACTGAGGTCTCTGGCCCGACGCGCTGATCGCGCCATGAAAAAAGCAGCCCGTGGAGGGCTGCTTTTGTTTGGGGGCTCGTTTTACGCCAAGCCCTGAGGAATCAAGCGCTCAGCAGTTGTCCACCAGCAGCTTGCCGCGGTTGACCAGTTCGCTGATGATCTGGTGGTCGTTGGCTTGCTGATCGAGCCCCAGCGAGGCACGGATGTCCACATTGGCCAGCACGATGTGCTGTTGCTCGGTGCAACCCGAACTGTCGCTGTGTCCCGTTGCGTCGGCGTGGAAGCCGCCGTTGGCGCTCACGTGGATGATGGTGCTGCCGGGTTGCGACTGGGTGTCGAAATCCAGGAAGTTCAACAGCTTGTCGATGTTGGCTGAACCTGATGCCGAGCCGCTTTGCTCGGCATGGAGCAGGTCGCGCAGGTCCAGCACGTCGCCGCCTGCGTTCCGGGCGGCGCAGTTGAAGTCGTGGATGGTGTCGACGTGGTGCTCGCCGGATGTCGGGCGATCGGCCAGGTTCCAGGCGAACACGTCCGTGTCGCAACTGCTGTGATGCTCGCCGTGGCCCGCCACCTCATGCTCGATGTGGTCGACCAGCGGCGCGGCGTTCACGTCAATCGCGACGATGCTGCTGGAGATCGTTTTGGTGTCGGTGGCACCGGCTGCATCGGTGGCCTTGATGGTCAACTGCGGGAACAGATCCACCGACAGGCCCAGCACATGCGCGGGGTCGTAGGTCAGCGTGGACAGCAGGTGGTTGACCTGAGCGACGTCGATCGTGGCGCCGGGCGTTTCTGCTTCGATGACCAGGTGGCGGGAGTCCGCGCCACTGATGTGCAGGCCGTGGGTGAGAGCCGGATCCAGCGAGAGGCTGAGCTTGCTGTGGTCACCCAGCAGCGTGCCCAGTGACAGGAACTGCCCGACGCTCACGTCCACGCGGATCAGGTTGTTGTCCACATCATTGACGGCCACATGCTGGTTCTTGCTGAGGTCCAGCAAGGGGTTCACGGCCAGGTCGACCAGGCCCAGGATGTTGTGGCCATCGCTGTCTGCCAGCACGGTGGGGGCGTGATTGGTGGCGGCTGTGGTGGCGGTCGTCAGGGTGACGGAGCCGCTGGCGCGGTCGCCATCCTTGTCCACGATGGTGTAGCTGAAGGTCTCATCGCCACCGGTGCGGCCTTGCTTCATGGTGAAGTCGCCCGTGACCGTGTTGAGCTTGATCTCGGCGCCCGATTGCAGCGTGATCGTGAGGATCCTGGTGGCCGGATCCAGCACGGAGCTGACCTGCTTGCTCGACGAGAAGGACTCGATGGTCTTGAGGCCGTCGGCACCAGCCAGACTGGCCAGGCTGCCGGACTTGAGCGTGGGCACCGTGTCGATCAGGTACTTGGTCAGCTCGGCATTGGTCTTGAGCGTGGTGGCGCTCTGTTCCGTGCCTGAGATGCCGTTGTAGGCAATGGGCTCGATGTTGGCGATGTACTGTGCGGTCAGCGTGCCTGTCCCGACGGCATAAGAGTCGATGTGGTTGTCCTTGAGGAACTTTTCCCAGTTGGCTTCGTCGCTGCCGGTGTCGATGGCCTTGCCTGTGTTGGGTTGACCATCGGTGATGAAGTAGGACACGTTGACGCCATCGGCCAGCTTGCCTGCGACGCCAAAGGAGGCCTTGGCTGCAGCCAGGGCCGCGTCGTAGTTGGTGCCGCCGTCAGCGGACAGGGCATCGATGAAGGTCTTGGCCTGGGCCACGGTCAGCCATGCGGGGCGGCCTTGGCCAGCGTCGTTGAACGTGACGATCTGGATCTTGACGTCCCCCAGGTCGTCATAGCGGTCCACCAGGGACTTGATGGCGGCCTTGATGCCGTTGACAGTCTTGTCAGCCAGGGTGTCTTTCATGCTGCCCGAGGTGTCGATGATCAGCATGAGGTTGGTGTTCTGCGTGCCGGTGGTGGCATCGACGCGCATGACCTGGGCGCCGGACACGGGGCTGTCATCTTCGATCAACACGTTCAGCGTGGCGCTGCTGGTGGTGTAGCCGTCGTTGGCATTGACCTTGAGGCCGATGCTCAGGACGTCTTCCGTGCTGGTGTTGGGGTGATCGACAGGGCCTTGCAGGGTGACCTTGTAATGGCCCTGATCGTCAATGGTGGCGGTCAGGATGGGTTTGCCGCCCACCACGCCGATCAACGGGTTGGCGGCCGTGCCATTGCCGATCCAGCTGATGGCGGCACCGCCAGAGGTCAGGCCGCTGGGGCCGGAGAGGGTGAGGGTGACCTTGTCGCCTTCGGCGTCGCTGATGGCGAACTGGCCGGTGGCTTCCTTGGTGTTGACGGTGTCGGGTGAACCTTGGTTGTCGGCGTTGGCGCCTGCCAGGCCCTCTTCGGACACAACGGCCGGGCTGGACTGGGTACCGATGACGGGGGCGTCATTGACAGGCGCAATGCCGATGTCGATGGTGGCCGTGGTCGTGCCGCCGTGGCCGTCCGAGACGGTGACGGTGAACGAGTCTGCACCGTTGTAGTCCTTGGACGGGGTGTAGGTCCAGGTGCCGTTGGCGTTGACGGAGACGGTGCCGTGTGCGGGGTCGGAACCCTTGGCGTAAGTCAGCGCATCGCCATCCGGGTCGGTGGCCTTGACCTGTCCGGAGACAGGCTTGTCTTCGTCAGTGGTGAGCTTGTAATGGCCGGTCGCCGGATCCAGATTGGGGTTCGTGGGATCGTCGATCTTCGGACCATCGTTGACGGGGTTGAT
>NZ_DASUIS010000044.1:0-14581 GCF_036279675.1 Aquabacterium sp.
GTGCGCAGCTTGTAGGGCTCTTCCAGTTGCGACAAGGGCCCCACGGTGATGGGCGCCAGGCCATTGCGGCTGACATAGCCACTCACCACCTTGATCTGGATGAGGTTTTCACCCTCGCGCCAGACATGGGTCGGTACTTGAACCAGGGCCGGCACATACCAGTTGCGTGTAACAGGCTCGGTCATGGAGCCCGAGTACGCCATCGGCATGCCATTGACCCAGACCTGCGCGTTCATGACCGCACGTGGCAGGTACACCGCCCAGATGCTGGAGGGCACATGCGGCAGGATGACCCTGAACCGGTACCACATGGCGCCACGGTACCCGGGGTGGGTGGCGCTCCAGCGGTGGGGTAGCTTCACGTGCAGCCAGGGCGCCTCCTGGTCTGGCGGGCTGTCCGATCCGGGGAGGATGCAGGCCTCGTCCAGATGCGCGGGCTGCTCGCCCTGCAGGATGACGGCGGGCACCGTGCCGAAGAGATGCGGGCTGCTTGCAGTCGCGCCCGGGGTCTCGGCCGCCCGGTCGATCAAGGCGGCATGCTCATGCACCATGGGCGACGCAGCCGCGGCCATGCCTGCCGAACCCAGCACACACCCGATCAGCCCGAACAGGCACCAACGCAGGACCATCCAAACAAGCATGAGCGCATTGTCGCGCGAGCGGCGACAATAGCGGGTTCCCGACACCCCCTCGATCAGGCCCCGTGCAGACCCGCGCATCTCGAACATCACGCGCGAGGCCCCTGGAGGCCCTGAATCGACCACTGGATTTCACATGGCTGTATTGACCCTGAGCAACGCCTGCCTGGCATTTGGCCACGTTGCCCTGCTTGACCACACCGACTTCGCCCTGGAAACAGGCGAGCGCGTCGGCCTCATTGGCCGCAACGGCACAGGCAAATCCTCCCTGCTGAAGATCATGGTGGGCATCGACAAGCTCGACGATGGCCAGGTCCAGGTGCAAAAGGGCATCGAGCTGGCCTATGTGCCCCAGGAACCCACGTTCACCGATGGCGCCACAGTGGAAAGCACGGTCAGCGAAGGCCTGGGCGATATCCGCGAACTGCGCGAACGCTTCGAGGCCCATGCCGAAGGCGATGACCTGGATGCCCTCATGACCCAGATCGAAGCCCGCAATGGCTGGAACTGGGAGCAGCGCGTTGAAGAAACCCTGCAGCGCCTGCACCTGTCGGCCGACCTGCCGATCGCCAGCCTCTCAGGCGGCATGAAAAAGCGTGTGGCCCTGGCCCGTGCGCTGGTGGCCAGCCCCGATGTGCTCTTCCTTGACGAGCCCACCAACCACCTGGATCTGGACGCCATCACCTGGCTGGAAGAGTTGCTGGTCGATTTCAAGGGCAGCATCGTGCTGATCTCCCACGATCGCGCCTTCCTGGACAACGTCTGTACCCGCATCGTCGAACTCGACCGCGGCATCCTGCGCAGCTACCCCGGCAACTTCGCTGCCTACCAGGGGCTCAAGGAGCGCGAACTGGCCGACGAAGCCCTGGCCAACGCCCGCTTCGACAAGCTCCTGGCGCAAGAAGAGGTCTGGATCCGCAAGGGCGTGGAAGCCCGCCGCACGCGCTCCGTGGCGCGCATCAAGCGCCTGGAAGGGCTGCGCGAAGCACGCTCCTCACGCCGTGACGTGGTGGGCCGTGCCCGCATGGAGGTCTCGCAGGGTGATCGCAGCGGCAAGATCGTGGCCGAGCTGGAAAACGTCGGCAAGACGTACGCGGGTCGTGCCGTGGTCAAGGGCTTCACCGGCACCATCCTGCGTGGCGACAAGGTCGGCCTGGTTGGCCCCAACGGTGCGGGCAAGACCACCTTGCTGAAGATGATCCTGGGCGAATTGCAGCCCGACAGCGGCACGGTCAAACAAGGCGCCAACCTGAACGTGGCCTACTTCGACCAGATGCGCGACAACCTGAATCTGGACGCCACCCTGGCCGACTTCATCAGCCCCGGCAGTGAATGGATCGAGATCAACGGCTCGCGCAAGCACGTGATGGGCTATCTGCAGGACTTCCTGTTCTCTCCGGCCCGCGCCAACTCGCCCGTGCGCACGCTCAGCGGCGGTGAGCGCAACCGCCTGCTGCTGGCACGGCTGTTTGCCAAGCCGTCCAATGTGCTGGTGCTGGACGAACCCACCAACGACCTGGACATCGACACGCTCGACTTGCTGGAAGACCTGCTGGCCGAGTACCCCGGCACCGTCTTCCTGGTCAGCCATGACCGCCGCTTCCTGGACAACGTGGTCACCAGCACCCTCGTGGCCGAAGGCGAAGGTGCCTGGCGCGAGTACGAAGGTGGTGTGGAGGACTGGCTGATCCAGTCACGCCGTGCCAAGGCCATTGCCGCCGGCAAACCCGGTGCGGCGAACATTGCCGCCGCCCCCCGGCAGGCGCCTGAGGCCAACACCCGCACCCCCGTGTCGGTGGCGGCTGACAGCGCCCCCGCTGCCGCGCCCGCCGCACCTGTGGTGGCCACACCCAAGCGCAAGCTCAGCTACAAGGAGCAGCGCGAGCTCGACGAACTGCCCGCCCGCATCGAAGCGCTGGAAACGGAGCAAGCCGAGCTGAACAAGCAACTGGCCGACCCGGATATCTACAAGAAGGAAGGCGCCAATGTGGCCGCCATGCATGCTCGCGTGGAAGTCATCGACGAAGAACTGATGCACCTGCTGGAACGCTGGGAGTTGCTGGCGCCACGCTGATCGCGCAGATGTACCGGATGCATCAGATTGTTGCGCCGCAACACGCCCAGTCGCGCCCTGAAAGCGGCTTGAAATGCCGTGTACCCAAGGGCTGCAGCATCATTCAACGGTACACATGCACCGCGTCCCCTCTTACGATTTGATGCACTCATATCGGCATGTGCGTAGACATGCCTGACTCCCCTGGATAACGTGAAGTGATTCACGAAAATTCAGGAGAGTCGCCTCATGCGAGCACATCACATCGATGTGGCCAAAGCGCTTTGCATCATCCTGGTTGTCATTGGTCACAGCGGCCTGGCTCATCGCTACGTGGAAGTCAACGAAGCCCTGCAGACATTCCGCATGCCCCTGTTCTTCATGCTGGCGGGGGTCTTCTTCAAAGCGGAAGCGTCACCGCTGGACGTACTGAAGCACAAGAGCGCGACGCTGCTCAAGCCCTACTTGTCCTTCGCGCTGCTGTACGCACCCTATTACCTGTACAAGACGGGCCCCCAGGAACTGAGCGCCTACATGCTGGGCACCCTCAGTTTCACGGGAAAGTGGATGCCCGGATGGATGTTCCCCCTGTGGTTTCTGACTTCCCTTTGGGCGCTCCACACGCTGGGATCCGTGTTCTGCCGCTGGATCCGGTTTCCGCAAATGGGCACCGGCCGGCAGTTCCTGCTCATCCTGAGCCTGCTGATCGGTGGGCAGATCAGCATCGACTGGCTGTGGATGAGGCCACTGACGGTCGCCGGGCACACCGTCCAGCTTGAAGGGCTGCCTTTCAACATCGAGTTGTGGCCGGTCATGGCCGCCTTCTTCCTGACCGGCTATGTGCTGCGCCAGGAAATCAAAAGCACGCCACCGCACCCGGCGCAGACGCTGCTGGCTGCCGCCATCTTCTGCGCGTGCCACGTCCTGCACCAACCACGAATGAACCTGTTCGAACACCAGTACAGCAACATCGTCACGACCACGATTGCCGCCCTCAGTGGCGCCATCACCATCATGGGCTTGGCGGCACTGCTGGCACGTCATGCCTGGTTGCAAAGGAGGTTGACGGCCATAGGCCAGGTGAACCTCTACATCCTGTTGTTTCACGCACCGATCCTGTCCGTGATGAGCAAACAGCTGCACCAATGGGTCGACAACGATCTGCTGGCGCTCTGGCTGGCTTGCCTGTCAGCCATCACGGCATCCTGGGCGATGGCGAAGGTGATCCGAGCCACCCCGGCCTTGCATCTGCTGTTCGAGCACAGTGATCAAACACCCGTTCGCCCGGTGCCTGCCGCAAGCTCAGGCGGCGGCGATGTCGTGGTCAGGTAGCCCGCAGCGCTCAGCCGGCAGATTTGAGCTGGCCCGGTGCCTGGAGGTGAGCGCCCGCATGAGCAAACAGCTCCACGCAGGTGGTTTCGGGCTCTTCGCTGCGCAACACGGCGTCCACCAGGGGCGCCAGGCGACGCGTATCGGCACGCAGCACGCGCTGCTTGACCGAGGCGATCTGCGAGGGGTGCATCGAGAAGGTGCGCAGCCCCATGGCCAGCAGCAATTCGGTGAAGGTTGGGTCACCTGCCATTTCACCGCACACGCTCACCCCCTTGCCGGCCGCGCGCGCCTGCTGGATCGTTGAATGCATCAACTGCAGCACGGCGGGGTGCCATGGGTCGTAGAGATGGGCCACCGCCTCGTCGGCACGGTCAATGGCCAGGGTGTACTGGATCAGGTCATTGGTACCGATCGACACGAAATCGAAATAACGCAGGAAGACAGGCAAGGTCAGGGCCGCAGCCGGCACTTCGATCATCGCGCCCAGTTCGACCTCGCCAAACGGCTTGCCCGAATCGGCCAGCTGGCGGCGTGCGTGGGCGATGTTGTCCAGCGTCTGACGGATCTCGCGCTGGCTGGCCAGCATGGGGATCATGATCTTGACCGGGCCATGGTGCGCGGCACGCAGCAAGGCTCGCAACTGACGGCGGAACATGCTGGGCTCAGCCAGGCTCCAGCGGATGGCACGCAGGCCCAAGGCCGGGTTCAACACCGATTCGTGACGCAACTCGCTGGCCGACATGCCTTCCAGTGGCTTGTCGGCACCCACGTCCACCGTGCGGATCACCACGGGCAGGCCCTTCATGGCCTCCACGGCACGGCGATAGGCGTCGTACTGTTCTTCTTCATCGGGCAGGTTGTCGGCCCGGCCCATGAACAGGAATTCGCTGCGGAACAGGCCCACACCCACGGCACCGGATTCCAGTGCCCCCGGGCCGTCTTCCGGCATCTCGATATTGGCCAGGAGTTCGACCCGTTCGCCGTCCAGCGTCACGGCAGGTGTGTGCCGCAAACGGGCCAGGCGTGAGCGTTCCAGCTCGCTCTGGCGCTGGCGGAAGCGGTACTCCTCCAGCACGATGGGCGAGGGATCGACGATCACCAGGCCGGCATCGCCGTCGATGATGATGCAGTCATCCTGGCGGATCAGGCTGCTGGCCTGACGGGCGCCCACCACGGCGGGGATGTCCATGCTGCGCGCCACGATGGCCGTGTGGGAGGTCTTCCCGCCCACATCGGTCACGAAGCCGGTGAACACGCTGCGCTTGAAGGACAGCATGTCTGCCGGGGCGATGTCATTGGCCACGAGCACCAGGGGCTCGTCACCACCGAAATCGCGCGTGGTGCGATTCGCATCCGGCACAGCGGAGGGCTCGCCTCGGCTCAGGCTGCGCAAGAGGCGTTCGATCACCTGCTCCAGGTCGGCCTTGCGTTCACGGATGTAGGGGTCCTCCATCTCGTCGAACTGGCGTGCCAGCACTTCGAGTTGGGCGGATACGGCCCACTCGGCGTTGTAATGGCGCTGGCGGATCCAGTCTGCCGCCGCGCCCATCAGGGCCTCGTCCTGCAGCAGCATCTGGTGCACGTCCAGCAAGGCAGCCAGTTCGGCAGGCGCATCAGCGGGCAGATCGCGCTTGAGGGCATCGAATTCGTCGGCCACCACGTCGCGGGCGGCATACAGGCGTGCCACTTCCTCATCGATCAAGGTGGAATCGATGAAAACGTGTGGCACGTCCACCCGGCTGGATGCGACCAGCACGGCACGGCCAATGGCCACTCCCCGGGAGACGGGCAAACCGAATATCTGGATGCTCATACACCCGATCCTAGCAGCGCAGACCTGCTCCGTGTTTCAGGATTTGTCATGAGGATTAACGCGGATCAAATGCCCCTGGGCCATCCGACCCCTATTCACGCAAATGTCATGACATGTTCACGGTCGCGTCACCGGCCGTGGCAACACTGCCTTCTCATGTCCACGAAGCCAAACGACTGGAGATGACGATGCGTGACCTCCCCCTGCCCACCCTGCCGATGGCAGATCTGTCTTCTCAACTTACGGCCGAATCTCGCGCCGCCCGGAGGTCACTTCACCCGAGCTCCGAGGCACAGCCGGCTGCTGGTGGCAAGCAACGACAAACCCTGGAAGTCGTTTGGGCTCGCACTGAGGAAGATGTTCGCGCCGCGCAGCGCCTGAGATACGACATCTTCGCGGGCGAAATGGGTGCGCGCCTGGCCGTGCCCCCTGGCAGCCCCGAAGGCCACGACATCGACTTGTTCGACAGCTACTGCGAGCACCTGCTGGTGCGCCTGGGCACAGATAACGGCGAGCCCGGCGAGGTGATCGGCACCTACCGCGTGATGACACCGGATGCAGCCAAGCGCGTGGGCGGTCTGTACAGCGAAACCGAATTCGACCTGACCCGCCTGCGCCCCCTGCGCGGCAAGATGGTCGAGCTGGGCCGCTCCTGCGTGCACCCGGATCACCGCAACGGCGGCGCCATCATGGCCCTGTGGGGCGCGCTGGCCGAGTTCATGGTCCGCAACGATCTGGATACCATGATCGGCTGCGCCAGCATCAGCATGCGCGACGGTGGCCACGTGGCCGCCAGCCTGTGGGAACAACTGCGCCACACGCACCTGGCTCCGATCGACTTGCAAGTGCGCCCTCGCCTGCCTCTGCCGGTTGAAGAACTGGATCGCCACCTGCAAGTGGACCCGCCCGCACTGATCAAGGGCTATCTCCGCTGCGGCGCCAAAATCCTGGGTGCCCCTGCCTGGGATCCCGACTTCAACACCGCCGACCTGCCCATGCTGATGCGCATTGCCGATCTGCCGGCTCGCTATCGCCGCCATTTCCTGGGCGCCTGAGGCCTCGGACAAGCCGTTTTTCGCGCTCAAAGCGAGGCAAAGAACGGCAAACAACCCAGCTTGAGCGGGCTGGACGCCCCGGCAACGCATAGACTGCGCGCCATGAGTCGTCCAGCCAGCCCCACTTCCACCACCGAATCCTCTCCGCCAGCGGGCAGCCTGCCCTTGTGGCAACTGCTGAGCGGCTGTGCCGATGCCGTCGCAGCCGTCCGCCAGGGCCAATCGCTGACCGACGTTCTGGCAGCGCGCCGTCCACTGGAGCGCCCCGGCGTGCAAGCCTTGTCGTTTGCCGTGCTGCGCCGCCTGGGCACCGCCGAAGCCCTGCGCAAGAAGCTGGTGCCCAAGGCGCCGCAAGCCTGGGTGGATGCCCTGCTGCTGTCAGCGCTGGCACTGGCCTGCGGCACCGAGTACAACGAACACACCCTGGTTGACCAGGCCGTGGAAGCTGCCAAGCGCCACGCTCGGCCGGCCAGCGGCATGGTCAACGCCGTGCTGCGCCGCTTCCTGCGGGAGCGCGGTGAACTGTTGGCCGGGCTGGAGCAAGACCCGGTCGCCAGCTTCAATCACCCCGCCTGGTGGATCAAGCGCCTGAAGCAGGACTGGCCCGACCACTGGCAAGCCATCCTGATGGCCAATCAGGAACAACCGCCCATGACCCTGCGGGTCAACCAGCGTCATCACAAGGTCGCGGCTTACCGGCAGCAACTGGTCGATGCGGGCATCCTGCCGGCGGACACCGGCCATGAGACTCAGGCCAGTGGCGCGCGCGACGTACCAGTTGATCGACCCGACCCCATCGTTCTGGCTCAAGGCGTCCCCGTCAACCGCTTGCCGGGCTTCGAGCACGGTGATGTGTCCGTGCAGGATGCCGCCGCCCAGATCGCCGCGCCTTTGCTGGTTCACGCCGGGGGCCACCCTTTGCCCGCTGGCGCCCGCGTGCTGGATGCCTGTGCAGCCCCTGGTGGAAAGACAGCTCATCTGCTCGAACTGGCGGATCTGGCCGTGACCGCATTGGACGCCGATCCGCAGCGGCTCGTCCGGGTCAACGAGACTCTGAACCGACTGGGCTTGAGCGCCCACACCATCGCCGCCGATGCCAGCCAGCCCGCCGCCTGGTGGGACGGTCAACCGTTTGACGCGATCTTGCTGGATGCGCCCTGCAGCGCCTCCGGCATCGTGCGTCGCCACCCCGACGTGCGCTGGCTGCGCCGCGAATCCGACATCAGCGCCCTGTCCCGCACCCAGGACGCCATCCTCAACGCCCTGTGGCCGCTGCTCAAGCCCGGCGGCCATCTGCTGTACTGCACCTGCTCCGTCTTCAAGATGGAAGGCCAGGATCGCATCGACGCATTTTTGCAACGCACCACGGACGCCCGGGCCCTCCCCTCGCCCGGCCACCTGTTGCCTGTGGTCGAATACCTTGACCCCGCCCGGCACAACCGTGGCGATGGCTTTTTCTACGCCCTGCTGTCCAAAACCACCTAGGGTGCGTGATGTCCCAGATGCGCCGCCGAGAACTGCTCAAAAGCAGTGCCTCAGCCTTGCTTGCTGCCACCATGGCACCGGCAGGGCGGCTCGCGCGTGCCGAAACGCCTGGGCACCGCAGCATCGACCTGGACAAGCTCACCGTGCTGCACAGCGACGAAGGCGTGCTGCTGAGCTACAGCGTGCGCTTTGATCTGCCTCGAGACCTCGAACAGGCGCTCAGCAAAGGCATTGCCGTGGTGTTCGTGGCCGAAGCCAATGTGTTTCGCAAGCGCTGGTACTGGACAGACCAGCCCAAGGGCGAAATCACACGCCGCTGGCGCCTGGCCTACCAGCCGCTCACCCGACGCTGGAAGCTCAACCTGGACGGGCTGAGCCGCCACTACACCAACCTCAACGAGGCCCTGGACGCCCTGCGCCGTACGGACCGCTGGCGCATCGCCGACGCCATCCCTGGTGCCGAAGATCAGGAGTGCTACGTGGACTTCAGCTTCCGCCTGGACACGGATGAGTTACCACGCCCCTTGCAGATCGGGCTGGGCGGCCTGTCCGACTGGAATCTGGACGTGCAGCGTCGCGCCTGGGTGCCCGCCCTGCGCTGATCGAGCCCGGTTTCAATCCGCCCATGAGCACCATCAAAGCCAACCGTTGGGCCTGGATCGTCTCCGGCGTGGCCATGGGCGGCGCGGGGCTCATCCTGTCGTTCCTGCTGGTCTTTGCGACCCAGAACAGCGAGCGTTACGAACCGCATTACCAATGGCTGCTGTGGGCCAATGTCGGCCTGGCTGCCAGCCTGATCCTGGTCATCCTGATTGCCCTTGGCCGGCTTGCCCTGCGCCTGCGCGCACGCAAGTTCGGCAGCAAGCTGCTGCTCAAGCTCGCCGGCATCTTCGGTCTGGTGGGTCTGCTGCCGGGTTTGCTGATCTACACCGTGTCCTACCAGTTCGTCTCACGCAGCATCGAAACCTGGTTCGACGTGCGCGTGGAAGGGGCGCTGGAAGCCGGGCTCAACCTCGGCCGCAGCACGCTGGACAACCTCACCATCGACCTCGCCAACAAGGCCAGGCTGGCTGCCGAGCGCCTGAGCACGCCCTTGTCAAGCACGGGGCAGATGGGCCCGCCACCTGCCACCGGCATCATCGAGCTGGAACGATTGCGCGAACAACTGGGTGCCCAGGTCGTGACCCTGTTGACCGAATCAGGGCAGGTCGAGCTGACCGCCGGCGGTGATGGCACCCGCATTCTGGCCGCCGAGCGCCTGCCTCTGAGCTGGCGCCAGGAAGCGCGCAGCAAAGGCGTGATGGCACTGGTCGAAGGGCTCGATGACCGCAACGACGACAGTCTGGAACGCAAGCCCGATGCCGCTGTGGCGCCGCTGCCCAGCGTGGCGCGTGTGCTGGCTCTGGCCTGGATGCCGGACAACAGCTTCAGTCTGCAGGCCCGCGGCCATTACCTGCTGATCACGCAGAAGCTGCAACCCGAACTGGTGCGCAATGCGCTGGACGTGCAGGCAGCCTACCGCGAATACCAGCAGCGCTCGCTGGGGCGTGTCGGCCTCAAGCGCATGTACATCGGCACGCTCACGCTGGCCCTGATCCTGGCCGTGTTCGGTGCGTTCCTGCTCGCGGCCATCCTCGGTCAGCAACTGGCGCGCCCGCTGCTGCTGCTGGCCGAAGGTGTGGGCGAGGTGGCGCGTGGCGACCTGCGCCCCAAGGCCTTCTCGGCCTCCACCGATGAGCTGGGTGGCCTGACGCGTTCGTTTGCAGCCATGACGCAGCAGTTGGCGGACGCACGCAAACTGGCCGAACGCAGCGTGCAGGAACTCGACAGCGCGCGCGCGCACTTGCAGACCATCCTGGACAACCTCACCGCGGGCGTGATCGTGTTCGACTCCACCGGCCGCATCGACATGGTCAACCCCGGCGCGACACGCATCCTGCGCCTGCCCCTGTCGGTCTACAAAGGCCGCTACCTGTCGGACGTCAACGGCTTGCAGGACTTCGCCGAGAACATCCGCCAGCGTTTCGAGCTGTATGCCAACGACCCCGTGCCGGGCGAGCGCCAGCAATGGCAGGAGTCGTACGAACTCAGCCTGCCCTCCAACCCCGACCCGCTGACCTTGCTGGTGCGCGGCGCCGAGCTGCCACCCAACGAACGCCTCATCGTGTTCGACGACCTGACCGAAGTCGTCTCAGCCCAGCGCGCCGAAGCATGGAGTGAAGTGGCGCGCCGTGTTGCCCATGAAATCAAGAACCCGCTGACGCCGATCCAGTTGTCGGCCGAACGCATGCAGATCAAGCTGGAAGACAAGCTCGATGAGCCGTCCAGAAGCTTGCTCACACGCTCGGTCAACACCATCGTCACCCAGGTTCAGGCGCTCAAGACACTCATCAACGAGTTCAGAGACTTTGCGCGCATGCCCACGGCCAAGCTGGTGCCGACCGATGTCAACGAATTGATCAACGATGTGCTGGCCTTGTATGGCCATGCCATCGAGCAAGGCACGCTGGTGGTCGAGCTCAAGCAGGACCTGCCACTCATCATGGGCGACGCCACCTTGCTCCGGCAGGTCATCCACAACCTGGTGCAAAACGCACTGGATGCCGTGGGCGAACATCCGCCCGCACATGAGGCACCACGCGTCCTGATCCGCACGGACGCACCACTCAAGGAAGATGGCAGCATCCGCGCCGTTCGGCTGGTGGTGCGAGACAATGGCCCGGGCTTTCCAGACAAGATCCTCAAGCGTGCATTCGAGCCTTATCTGACCACCAAGAACAAAGGCACAGGACTGGGTCTGGCTGTCGTCAAGAAGATCGCCGATGAACACAGTGCGTTAGTTCGACTGCGCAATTTCGGTGACGGCAACGATTCGATACCTAAAAGCACCTCCGAACTAGGGTATCCCTCACAAGTACATACTGTGAGAGGGGCTCAAGTTTCGTTATCATTTTCAAAGCTGTCATCTAAATCTGCCCAAGCTGGGTCACACTAGTCATAGTTCCCATCTAAGGGGTCAAACAAATTCATGGCCACCATTCTTGTTGTTGACGACGAACTGGGCATCCGTGCCCTTCTGTCAGAAATCCTGAGCGACGAAGGACACTCCGTCGAACTCGCCGAAAACGCCGCCAAGGCGCGCATCCTGCGTGAACAGTGCAAGCCCGATCTCGTGCTGCTGGACATCTGGATGCCCGATGTGGATGGCGTCACGCTCCTCAAAGAGTGGTCTGCAAGCGGCCAGCTCACCATGCCCGTGATCATGATGTCCGGCCACGGCACCATCGACACGGCTGTGGAGGCCACCAAGTTCGGTGCACAGTCCTTCCTGGAAAAGCCCATCACCATGCAGAAGTTGCTGCGTGCAGTCGAACAGGGCCTGACCAAACCCGCACCTCGTGCAGCCACCACGGCAGCACCAGCGGTGCACCTGGCCACGGTCACACCGATCACGGCCGCATCGTCCTACGCCGGCATCACCAGCATGAGTTCGCCCATTCGCAGCGAACTGGTGGGCGGCGATGCTCACCATCACAGCAGCCCTGTGTCTTACAACACGGTGCAACCGGTATCCAGCATGAACGGCCTGACGCCGAGCGGCCCTTCGCATGAACAAAGCTTCGAGCTGGACCGCCCGCTGCGTGAAGCCCGCGACGATTTCGAACGCGCCTACTTCGAGTTCCACCTGGCACGCGAAGGCGGCAGCATGACCCGCGTAGCCGAAAAAACCGGCTTGGAGCGCACCCATCTGTATCGAAAACTCAAACAACTTGGCGTTGATTTGGGTCGCAGCAAGAAAACTGCTGCAAATTGATGTACACTCTAAGTCTTCGCTGATCACTGCAACGCAGTGTTGAGCTGAAGAGATGGCCTGGTAGCTCAGTTGGTAGAGCAGCGGATTGAAAATCCGCGTGTCGGTGGTTCGATTCCGCCCCAGGCCACCAGTATTTAAAGGCCCCGTAAGCTGTTTTGGCTCACGGGGCCTTTCTACATTTCTGGGTGAAAATCTACAATGGACTTGGCTATTGCCCATGCGCATAGCCGTGCTCATGTGTAGCTAAACCGACAGGTTGAGAAATGCCCACCCAACGCTCACCAGGGATGCAGAGCGAGCAGGAAGCCATCATTGAGTCAATGCTGGATCGATCGTTTGGAGCACCCTTCCTGTTCATCCCGCGCAAGTACCGAAAGGGATCAGCACACCGGGAACCTGCAGATCTTGCCTGGCTATGCAACGGCTTAGTGGCACTGTTTTACTTCACACGCTCAACTGCAGCGCTTGATCAACAGGTCGAGCACAACCTGCGTCAAGCCAAAGGCTACCTGCGCCTATGGCGCACCGGCGACGCCACCTACGCACTACGAGGCAAAAATCGATTTGGAGATGAGTGCCATGTGCCCTTCAAGAATGTTACGCATCACCTGACATTTATCGTCGTCTCTGCACCTTGCGGCATACAGGTGTTTCGAACCAGCGAAAACGACAAGCCAACGTTGACAGTCGTGCTGAACGAGTCCGTGCTGTCAGCAATCTCTGAATTCGGTGGCTCACTTGTGGATCTGCTATGCATTGTTGCCGCAGATATAAAAAACAAAAATGACTCCACTTTTGAAGCCGGATCACATGAGAACCGCCACGAACAAACCAAACGCACCATTGCTCAGTACGTATCCAGGGCGATCAATCAAGCAGACCCCTATCGGAAGTACTTCAATGGCAACATGGAAAAAGACTTCCAGTTCATGCTTGAAAGACTACAGCGTCTTCGACTGCCGTCACGTACAGGCAAAGCAATCGAAAATAGGGAAAATAGGGAATCGTTCGCATCGCTATTTGCGGACATGCAACTCACCGAATACGCAACATTAAGCACGCTCGCAGCTGAAGCTATTGCGTTATCCGAACCGCCGAATTTCAAAAAATGGATAATAGCTCGCACCCAAAACCCGTACCACGACTTTGTGGTAGCAACCGTGTGCTTTGGAGCAAGCAACACATCAGATATTATTGAAGAGGCTATCGCAGCATCTAGACCTGGAGTCGATCGCGATGAGGCAGCTCTATTCATATACGGCAACATGTACAACTTCAACGACTACAGAAAGCCAATAATGATGGGGTTACCCTCAAATAGGAAAAAACCACAAGCTGAACATATAACCGAATCACTACTTGCAAACCACCCAAAAGATACCCATGCTTGATCACTCACCGCAAAGCGAGGACGAATTACCGCATGAACTATCTGAATTAATAAAACGCAAAGGCGGCCTATTTATATCGAATTCAGCGAATCCTAATGACGCCATATTTACCGCATCCAAATCGAGGCTGAGCGGACACATCACGTACACATTAAATCACCTGTACACGTCCAAAACTCGCACGATCAAGTACGGACTTATAAGAAGTGGCGACATCAACGCTTTTGCGTATGCCTCCTCTGAGCCAAACGTCCCACTAGACTTCATTGGCGTAAATTTGGGAGCGCTCTTTACGCTTCTAAATGTATTTTTTAGAATACTTTCCCATCCCTCTAACTTCCCTGAAGTCGGAGATGCCCGTCTAGAGAACGGAGACGGGGCACCACTCCCCTGGATAACCACCAACGTAGTCTCCGCCGACATCCCATACGTTCCACCTAGATGCCCCATTAGAGCTCGCTTCGCACTCGAACTCACTTTTTGCGCCTTGGATTTTCTCTTTTTCCACGAGATTTCGCACCTGCGACACGGGCATATCGAATTCATACGGGAGAAGCTAAAGGCAAACTCGATTACCGAGGCCATGGAAACAGAGGATGACCCAAGTGCAAGTGAAATAAGACAAGCACTTGAAATTGATGCAGACTGCGGCGCAACGCTTCACTCGCTCAATCGAGCATTCCTCGCCTTCCGGGCGCATAATCAGGCACGAGATAGCTTTAGCGAACTGGAATGGGCAATCGTAAAGCATGCGTATGGCTCAAACGCACTTGCAACACGATCCATTTGCTTCTCAGCCTATATTCTATTCAGAATATTCAATGTCGGATCATGGCGCATTGACCTACAACCCAAATTGACCCACCCTCTTCCTCCATTTAGGGCCTACGCCGTAGGGGCCACTGCATATGAGATCTTCTCCCAAAGAGCAGAATATGAATACGATCCCGACCTGTTCATGTTCGATCACTCACGCACCATAGAGAGCGCGGAATTCGCA
>NZ_DASUIS010000045.1:0-31033 GCF_036279675.1 Aquabacterium sp.
CATGGTGGGTCCTGTGTGCTTGAGTTGATCGAGACTCGATGGGCTCGATTCTTCTCAGGCAGCACAGGCCCGTCTTTCAATGCGGCGCGCCGACTTTGCGACCGGGCGCAAAGCGCGGGTTTGTCCCGCCCTGGCGCATCAGCCAGCCTTGCCCAGCAGGCTCGGATTGAGTTGATAGAGCCGCTCCTGCGCAGGCGTGAAGACCTTTGTGCAGGCGTTGTAGCGGTAGTTGTTGAGCGAGCAATACGTGCTGCGCGGGTAATGCGCCTGAGACCAGGCGGCCAGCGCGGCCGTGTCGTCTGCGTTGCCCGTGTACACCGTCGGTGACGCCGTGAAGCCGGCAGAAGCCCACATGTATCGGATCAACAGCAACTCGTTGGGCGAAGCATGTCGCAACCAGTTTGCAGCGGGCAAGCCATCAGGCCCTGCAGGTGCACTGCTGCCTGAACTCAGCACCAGGGTCACATCGCCGTGGGCATCGGTCTTCACCGCCGTGTCCCTGATGCAGCCGGTGACATACAGGCTCAAGGTGTTGTTCAGGCAGATGGACCAGTAGCGCACCTGTCTGGCACTGTCCGCCGCAGGCAGGATGGCCTCACCCCGATCCGGGTCGGCCACGGTGGCAGCCTTGAAGCGCGTGACCAGCACCTGGCCTCTGGCAGGATGGATACCGCCCACGAAGTAACGTGTGGCCGCGTTGTCAAAGCCACTGAAGTTGGGCAACTTGTTCAAGGAGGCTTGCCACAGGGTCGCCGCCATGGGCGCTTCGGCCGCGTTGATCATGCCGCGCAGATTGGTCTGCAAGCCCGCGTTGACCTGCCAGCGTACCGGGTCTGCCCACAGCGGTGCAGGCAGGTTCCGAACCTGAGACAAGACCGGCGCAGCCACATCGGCCAGGGCTTCAAAGCCCGCCATGGCTTTTCCCAACAAGGTGGAGGCTTGCGTGCCCTTGAAGATCTGATCGCTGCTGGTGAAGTGCGGCAGGGCCGCGTCATCCACCACATACACGATCTCGGGCAATGCCACCTGGCCACGCGCCACCCAACTGGCAGTTTTCAGGTCGGCGGGCACGGCGGAACCGTTCGACTTCAGGTTGGGATAGACACGGTAGGCCAGCAAGGCAACCGGCACCTTGCCCGAACCCAGAGCTTCGTCACTGATGACCAACTGTCCTTTAGGCAAGCTCACCTCCACGCCCACCTGATGCAGCGTGGCCGTGTACTGGTGTGATGCAGCATGACTGTAGCGACCGGACTGTCGGATCCAGTTCACGCTGCCCGGGTTGGCCAGGTAGTCCTCATCCACCAGCACGCCCATGCGCTCACCACGGAAGGTGTAGGTCTGCAAGGACGAGAAGCGGGCGTCCGGCATCTGCCCGCGCACTTCCCAATGCGCGCCTTGCCCTTTCAAGGAGGGCAGGCCGGTGACCCAGTAGTTGGCGTTCGTATCCGGATAGAAGGTGGCTTGCGATGCCGAGCTGTCGAACTGGCTGTCCCAGGCCTTGCCCGCACCGGCACAGTTGCCCAGCGAGATCTCCAGCTTGCCGGTTTGCGCGTTGCGCGTTGGCGTGGTGGCCGCAGGGGTACAGGCATGGGCTGCCAGATGTGCTGCACTCAGGCACAAGGCCGTCAGCATGGGTGCCATGCCTGGTGCCACCCCGCGCATCAGTTGATGGATATGCATGACGCCGCCCCTCAGCGTGCGGCGGGCAGATACACCGCGCCGTCGAACGAACCGTAGATCAGGCCGCCATCACCCGTGAGCTGCGTGGCCGCATAGAAGCTGTTGTAGCGTGGCAGCATGCCGATGAGCTTGCGGAAGTGGTCGCCTCCGGTGCGCCAGTCCAGCGACTCGATGGTCCACATGCCCAGGTAGGCGCCCACGCAATAAAAGCGCTGGCTGGCCTCGCTGACCGTGGGGATGGCATTGGGGCAACTGACCTTCGTGTTGACCCAGGCGCTGCGCAACCGGCGCGTGGCCGTGTCCCAGCTGAACTTCTGCACGCCCCAGGGCTGCACCTTGGTTGTGCCGCTCATCAGCACGATCGCGCCGTTCATGGCCTGGTCGATCAGGGCCACGCCCGTGCCGCCGCTGAGCAATGATGTGTTGCGGTAATCGTTGCTCACCACCACCGCGCCATAGCCGCTCACCACCACCGATTGCTCGGACTTGGTCGCCGCACGCTTGGGGTCACCGAAGTTGACCGGCATCTCGGCGGCCATGCGCAAGCTCTTGCCTGGCGCAATGGGCTTCCAGTCTGCAGGGATGCGGTCTGCCCAGAACAGCACGATGTTGGCCACATTGGCGCCATCGGTGATGACCACGAAGCGCTGGTCACCTGAGCCCATGATGGTGGGCGTGGAGCCCGACCCGGCCCCCAGCCGCCCACCGCCCGTGCCGGCCGACCCAGCGTTGTACTCGGCCCGCCAGGCACCCGTGGCCTCGTCGAGTGACAGCTGGCTGCCCGTCCACTGCACGCGGTACATGGCCTTGGAGGTGACGATGTAGATGCCACCTTGCTCATCGGCCGCGATCGAGTTGGACACCTCTTCATCACCCGCGCCCAGCACGACGGTTTGCAGCCCGGTGAAATCGCGGTTGACCACACCGGCCACACCCTTGCGGGTCACAAAGGCCAGGCGACCATCCCACAGCAGGTTGAGCCCGACCACGGCATCGTCGCTGGTGGTCACCGAGGCGGGCAGCGTCAACTGGCGTGCCAGCACGATGGGCGAGGCCATCTGCCCAGGCGTGCTGTCCTTGTAGGCCAACAGGGAGGTGCCCCGCACGGTGTAGAACACATTGTCCTTGTCCACCAGCGTATAGGCGCCTGAAGTGGGGCTGCCCAGGTTGCTCAAGGTATTGCCAGGCTTGGCCAGCGAGGCCAGCTTCTTGAGCTTGCCATTGACCACGGCCAGCTTGTAGACATCCGAGATGTTCGAGCCCCAGTACACACGGTTGCCATCCGGATACTGGGGTGACATGGCCTGCGTAATGTTGATGTAGCCCGTGGCCACATATTGCGGCGCGCCCAGGTGGGCTGCGCTTTGCGGGCCGGGGTAGACGCTGGAATCGGGTGCACCGGGCTGGCTGTGGGTCATGGGCCAGGGCGAGTCGGCCAACCAGGGATTGGGGTTGGGCTCGGCCGCGACAGCCAGGCCACTGGCGGCCGCACACACGGAGACGATCAGACGATGGGTCAAAGACATGGCACTTCCTCGGCAAGGGTTCTGTTGGTGACACGCACGGGCTGCGTGCTGCTGGTGTCCATTGGCGCATGGGGCGCCCCAACACGGAAGTGACCGGATGCGCCACGCCGCACCGGTCAAACCCTCAGGTCATCGTTCGTCGCTGCCGTCTTGCACCTGCTTGCGATACTGGGAAGGCGTCAGGCCCGTCCAGCGCCGAAAGGCCCGCATGAAGGCGCGCGGATCGGCAAAGCCCGTGAGCAGGGCGATCTCGAACACGGGGCGCGCTGCCTGCTGCAGCTCTCGGCAAGCCACCATCTGGCGCGCCTCGTCGGACACCTGGCTCCAGCTGCTGCCTTCGTCCATCAGGCGGCGCTGCAAGGTGCGCACACTGATGTGCAACTGCGCGGCGATGTCCGCCGCATCGGGTTTGCCAAAGGCCATGCGCTGCATGAACAGGATGGCCACGCGCCTCGGAAAATCGCCGTGCGACAAGGTGCTCTGCTCGTAACGCTCGGCCTGGGCGCGGTAGTAGGCCAGCATGCGCTCGTCCTGCCCGGGTACCGCATTGTGCAACTGCGGCCCGCCAAAGGTCAGCATGGTGCGATCGGCCTCGAACCTGAGGGGCAGCTTGTAGATCTCGGCATAACGCGCCTGATCGAAGCGCGGCGCATGCGCATACTGCACGCTGCAATCGATGCTGATACCGGTCAGGGCCTTGAGCTGGCGCAGCCACTGCACCATGAACCACACAGCCATCTCGATCTGGTGCAAGGACACGAAGACCCGGCTGTCCGGCACCACCCGCATGCGCAGCCGGTCACCGTCGTCCGCGAGTTCATAGCTCACCGCGTCGCTGGCGATGGAGGAGTAGCGACAGATCATGCGCACCATGTCGGCCGGCGTGGCACAACAGCTCACCAGCGCGAACAGCACCGAGGAACCCTCATGCGTCACCTGATCGGGCTGGATGTAGATGAAGGCTGGATCAGCCGCCACCCGCTCCACGGCCATGTACACCTGCGACACCAGCTCCAGCGGCAGGCGCTCGCCTTCCAGGTGCAAGGGGTTGGCAATGCGCTGGGCCGCGCACAGTTCATCCAGGTCGATGCCGAACCCGGCCATGGCATCGGCCGTGGCCTGAAAGAATCGACGGTCCACGCTGGGGGTTCGCAACATCTTCATGGCAAGCCCTTCAGTCTCGCATGGCTGGCGGCAGCTCGGAAGTGTTCAAATGCGCCAGCCAGGGGGTACCTTACACTGCCGCCCTATCCCAGCAGGCACCCCATGAGCGCAGACACCCACCTTCACTGGACCCAGCAAGACGGCAGTCCGGCCAGCGCCCTGTGGCGCTCGGAGGCCGCCGTGCCCGCGCCCCAACGCGTGTTACTGGTGGACGACACCACGCCCGCCGACAAGGCCTACAAGCTTGCCTGCGAAGGCACCGGTCTGCTGTGGACGGGAGACTTCCAGAACGCCCGCCATTTGCTGCAAGCGCTCACGCGTCGGCTCGACAAAACCGCCGCACCCAAGCGCGGCGCCGCCAACAAGCGCGACGAGCCACCCCATGCAGGCCTGGCCTTTCACCAACATCGCCAGCGCCTGGCGCACCGCGCCCGCATCCTGGGCATGCTGCTGATCCCCTTCAACGCCGACCACACCATCCCCCTGCGCCGTGCGCCGGACGTGCAGCAAGCCTGCCTGGAAGGCTATGGGCCAGGCACCGAAGCCTATGTGACCTCCTTGCGCGAACTGCTGGGCTTGATCGGAGCGCACGAATGGCGCAAGAAGGGCGTGGCCATCGACGCCCTCAAAGGCAAGGGCTCCGGCCGCATCCACGCGCACTACGGTGTGTTCTCACCCGTGCGGGGCGAGTATGTCGACCTGGTCCAGCAGGCGCCTTTGCCCGCAGGCATCAAGGATGCGGTCGATGTCGGGACAGGCTCTGGTGTGCTGGCCGCGGTGCTGGCCTCACGCGGCATCGCCAGGATCACCGCCACCGATCAGGACGCCCGCGCCCTGGCTTGCGCGCAAGAGAACCTGCATCGCCTCAAGCTGGACAAGCAGGTGAACGTGATCGAAGCCGACCTGTTTCCACCAGGCCAGGCACCCTTGATCGTGTGCAACCCGCCGTGGCTGCCGGCGCGCCCCAGCTCGCCCATCGAGTACGCGGTGTACGACCCGGACAGCCGCATGCTGCGCGGCTTCCTGGCTGGCTTGAAAGCCCACCTGACACCGGGTGGCGAAGGCTGGCTGATCATGTCCGACCTGGCCGAGCACCTGGGCCTGCGCGGCCCCGACGAGCTGCAAGGCTGGATACGCGACGCCGGCCTGCAAGTGCTTGGCAGGCTGGACGCCCGGCCGCGCCACCCCAAGGTGCAAGACGCCAACGACCCGCTGCACCGTGCACGCGCGGCAGAAATCACCTCGCTGTGGCGATTGGCCGCGGCCTGATCCTCGACAACAGACATGGCACCCAAGCTGGTTCACTGCACGCCCGAGCGCCACGCGCAGGCCATCCTGGACATCCTCAACGAGGCCATCGTCCACACCACGGCCTTGTACGACTACCAGCCGCGCACGGCCGAACAGATGCAGCAATGGTTTGCCACCAAACAGCAAGGTGGCTATCCGGTTCTGGGCCTGGAAGATGAGGCCGGGGCGCTGCTGGGCTTTGCGAGCTATGGCAGCTTTCGCAACTGGCCGGCGTACAAGTACAGCGTCGAGCACTCGGTCTACGTGCACAAGGCCCATCGCGGCCAGCGGCTGGGCCACGTGCTGATGCAGGCACTGATCGAGCACGCGCGACAGCAAGGCCTGCACACCCTGATCGGCGTGATCGACAGTGCCAACGACGGCAGCAAACGCTTTCACGCCGAGCTGGGCTTTTTACATGGCGGCACGTTGAGGCAGACCGGCTTCAAGTTCGGCCATTGGCTGGACATCGACTTCTACCAGTTGATGCTCGACACGCCCGCACACCCCATCGACGGCTGAATCGATCGGCTCTGGCGGAACCCAGAGAAAACCCCCGCCACGCCCGAACGACAGCCAGCGCGATGACGCAATTACGCCCCTGCGTGCCCATCCTGACGCGATAACCCGTGCATGTCAGGCCCATGCCCTTCTCGATAATTGATTTGTTATTGCCGCTCGCAAATCGCTCTGTCTTGAAGTTCCTGCCATGCCCAGCCAGCACTCCTCCGCCACGGCAAGCCGAGCCGATGCACCCGCGGCCAAGTCCGATCGCCGCTATGGCGGACTGTCGGCGCAGGAGCGCATGCTCCAGCGCCGCGAAAAGCTGCTGAGCGCTGCGATACAGGTCTTCGGCACACTGGGCCTGCGCAAGGTCACCATCCGCGACATCTGCCACGAGGCCCGTCTGGCCGAACGTTATTTCGCCGAGCACTTCGGCAGCGCAGCCGATGCCTACGAAGCAGCATTCAAGCTCCTGAGCCAGCAAGCCCTGACGGCCACCGGTTCGGCCATGGCCGGTGCCCGACTCCAGACCAGGGAACTGGCTCAGGCCGGTCTGAGCGCCTTCCTGCATTTCGTGCAGGAAGATCCACGTCGTGCGCAGATCCTGCTGGTGGACGCATCCAGCTACTGGCGACACGCCACCATCCGAAGCAACCCCGAGCTCCATCAACAGGCGCTGGCCATGGCCCACCTGGCAGGGCTGATCTATCCCAAGCTGCCGGCACACATCGAACTCGAAATCATCGGCGCGGCGCTGATCGGGTCCTCCCTTCAAGCCTGCCTGATCTGGGTGCAGAACGGCTTTCGCCAGCCGATCGAGCAGGTGGTCGATCACCTGATGTTCATCTGGGATGGGCTGGACCGCTGGTTCACCGCCGAAATCGCCCGCCAGCAGTAAGACGGCCATGACAAAAAAAAACCGATCGACACGGGTCGACCGGTTTGATGTTCGCCGCGGGTACATGGCCCGCCGCTTTTCCTCCCCTGCAATCCCGCGTTGTGCCTCGCGGTGATGACAGCGTTTTTCCCCTTTTGTTTTTCTGGTTCTCCACCCTCGGTATGCCTTGCCGGCATCGGCGTGTCGTGTTGTGTGCCCGCCGTTGATAAGGAAGGACTATACGGAGTTGGCTGACAAAGGCCGCCCCCCCTTAGGAGGGCACTATGTAAGCAAACGCAAGCCATTGGCGCCACCATGGGCTAGCATGGCTGACTGAATCAAAAAGGCAAAACATGACCACCACACAGGGCGAGCTTCGCCGCGTGCACCTTTGAAAACCCCGCCCAGACTGCAGCCGCTGCTGGAAGAAGGCCTGATCGACTCGGTCGTTCGCCAGCTCATGAGTGGCAAGGAGGCGATGGTGTTCGTCGTGCGCATTGGCGATGAAACCCGCTGCGCCAAGATCTACAAGGAAGCCACACAACGCAGCTTCCGACAGGCGGTGGACTACACCGAAAACCGCAAGACCAAGAACTCGCGTGAAGCCCGCGCCATGGCCAAGGGCACCAAATTCGGCAGGCAGGCTCAGGAAGCGGCCTGGCAAAGCGCCGAGGTCGATGCCTTGTACAGGCTGGCCGCGGCCGGTGTACGCGTACCCAGGCCCTACAACTTCCTCGATGGCGTCTTGCTGATGGAGCTTGTGGCCGATGAACATGGCGATGCGGCCCCGCGCCTCAACGACGTGCTCTTCACGGCTGAAGAAGCCCGCCAGCACCACCACACGCTGTTGATGGAAGTGGTGCGCATGCTGTGCGCTGGCATCGTGCATGGCGACCTGTCCGAGTTCAACATCCTGATGGCCGCCGATGGTCCGGTCATCATCGACCTGCCTCAGGCGGTAGACGCGGCCGGCAACAATCATGCGCAACGCATGTTGCTGCGTGATGTCGAGAACCTGCGCAACTTCTTTGGCGGTTTCGCCCCTGATCTGCTCGACAGCCACTATGGCCCCGAGATCTGGGCCCTGTACGAACAAGGCCTGCTGAGCACCGACACCGTGCTCACCGGCCAGTTCAAGCGCCAGCACAAGGCCGTGGACCTGGAAGGCGTGATGCGCGAAATCGACGATGCCGTCGATGAGGAACACACCCGCCGCCTTCGCATGCAGCAAGGTTGAAAAGCGGATAGGATGGCTGCGGGCCGCACCCCATCGTGCGGTCACGTCGCTCGGACGGTTCCGGGCGCTCACGTGAAAGACTCTCAGCATGTCCTCATCCGCAGGCAAGCGCCGCTTTGCGCGCATCGATCGCCTCCCCCCCTACGTCTTCAACATCACGGCCGAACTCAAGCTGGCCGCCCGCAGGCGTGGGGAAGACATCATCGACATGAGCATGGGCAACCCCGACGGGGCCACGCCACCGCACATCGTCGCCAAGCTCACCGAGGTGGCCCAACGGCCTGACACGCACGGCTACTCGGCCTCCAAGGGCATCCCGCGTTTGCGCCGCGCCATTTCGCACTGGTACAAGGACCGCTACCAGGTCGACATCGATCCGGACAAGGAAGCCATCGTCACCATCGGCTCGAAAGAAGGCCTGGCTCACCTGATGCTGGCCACGCTGGACCGCGGCGACACCGTGCTGGTGCCGGACCCGTCCTACCCCATCCACATCTACGGCGCCGTGATAGCCGGCGCCGACATCCGCTCGGTACCCCTGGTGCCCGGCGTGGACTTCTTCGCCGAGCTGGAAAAGGCCATCCGCGGCAGCTACCCCAAGCCCAAGATGATGGTGCTGGGCTTCCCCTCCAACCCCACGGCGCAATGCGTGGAGCTGGACTTCTTCGAGCGCGTGGTGGCCCTGGCCAAAATGCACGACATCTTCGTCGTGCATGACCTGGCCTATGCCGACATCGTGTTCGATGGCTGGAAGGCGCCCTCCATCATGCAGGTGCCCGGCGCCAAGGACATCGCCGTCGAGTTCTTCACGCTCAGCAAGAGCTACAACATGGCCGGCTGGCGCATCGGCTTCATGGTGGGCAACCCCGATCTGGTGGCGGCGCTGGCCCGCATCAAGAGCTACCACGACTACGGCACCTTCACGCCCTTGCAGGTGGCCGCCATCGCCGCGTTGGAAGGTGATCAGCAATGCGTGCACGAGATCTGCGCCAGGTACCAGAGCCGCCGCGATGTGCTCGTCAAAGGCTTGCGCGAAGCCGGCTGGGATGTCGAGTGCCCCAAGGCCTCCATGTACATCTGGGCGAAGATCCCCGATCACTACAAGGATCTGGGCTCGCTGGAGTTCGCGCGGCAGTTGCTGGAAAAGGCCAAGGTGTGCGTGTCACCCGGCATCGGCTTTGGCGATCACGGCGATGACCATGTTCGCTTTGCCCTGATCGAAAACGAACCCCGCATCCGGCAGGCGGTGCGGGGTATCAAGGCCATGTTCAAGGCGGATGGCGTAAGCCCCGCCTGAACGGCATCAAGTCGGATCAGAAGTGGGCAAACTTGGATTCGTCCACTTCCGACTCCTGGCTGGCCGAGCGCGCACGCCAGGCGCCTGTGCCTCGACCGACGGCAGAGGTGGCCTCGGCCAACACACCCGACACCACGCGACCTGAAGACGGGGTTGACGACATGGTGCGCGATGCCGCCACAGACCCGTTGCGACCAGCAGGCTGGTCACGTTGGGCCTCATCACTGGCCAGCTTGAAGAAGCTCATCAAGGATTGAAGCTGCGAGGCCTGGGCCGACAACTCTTCTGCCGTCGCCGACAGCTCTTCCGATGCAGAGGCCGTCTGCTGCGTGGCAGAGTTGAGGTGCGCCATGGCGCTGGTGATCTGCCCCACGCCGTCACTTTGCTCGCCGCAGGAGATCGCGATCTCCTGCACCAGATCGCCGGTGCGCAGGATGGAGGGCACCATCTGATCGAGCAAGTGCCCGGCACGTTCGGCCATCTGCACGGACGACCCTGCCAGGCCACCGATCTCCTGTGCCGCCACCTGGCTGCGCTCGGCCAGCTTGCGCACCTCTGCGGCCACCACGGCAAAGCCCTTGCCATGTTCGCCGGCACGCGCCGCTTCGATGGCCGCGTTCAGAGCCAGCAGATTGGTCTGGTAGGCGATGTCGTCGATGATGGCGATCTTGGTGGCGATGGCCTTCATGGCGTCCAGCGTCTGTGTCACGGCGGCGCCACCTTCCTGCGCCTCCTTGGCTGCCTGGGAGGCGATGCCGTCCGTCATCTTGGCAGAGTCGGCGTTCTGTTGAACCGAGGCGCTCATCTCATGCAGCGAGGCCGTGGTCTCCTCCACACTGGCGGCTTGCTGCGAAGCGGATTGCGACAGCGACTGCGATGTCTGTGAGACCTGGCCACTGGCGGAGCTGAGCTGGTCGGCTGCGGCTCGCACCTCCAGGATGGTGTCGCTGACGGTGTCGATCAGCTCGTTGAACTTGCCGCACAGTTGCGCGTGGAAGGCTTCCTTGCCGTCCAGCGAGATGCGGTGAGAGAAGTCACCTCGCGTGGCGGAGTCAACAGCCGATCCGATTTCCTGCGCCACGGCGGTGGCCGCCGCACCTTGTGCCTCGGTTTCAGCCAGTCTTTGTTGATCCTGAACCTGGCGGTCCTTGAGGCTGAGCTGCATCTGGGCCAGGCACTGCAGCAAGGTGGCGGCTTCATCGGCACCCTTGTCGTCAATCACCATGGTCAGATCGCCCTTGCCCACCGCTGTGGCGGCCTCCACGGCATGCCCGATCGGGCGTGTCACGGAGCGGGTGATGGCTGCGCCCAGTGCCAATGCCGCCACAGCCAGACCGCCCAACACGCTCAGCAGGCTGTTGCGCGCCAGCCTGGTATCGCGCACCCGTTGTTGGAGCGCGCCCTCCAGAGAAGCCACGGTTTCCTCTGCCAGCTTGTACTTGGCCTCGATGACCGCGTCTGCCGTCTTGACCAGTTCTGCGGCCTGCCCATCACGCGCAGCGGACTGAGCCAGAATGGCGCCGACCTGTCGGGACAGCTGCTCGAACTGGGTGGTCGCATCGGCTTCGCTGCTCAGTTGCGCCTTGATGGAAGCCTGAAGCTCCTTGGCCTTGCCCAGCTGATCGGCAGAGCGGCTGTGAAGGCGGCGCACTGCCTCATGTGCCACGGTCAGGCGCTCGCGGTCAAAATCGCTGAGTGGCTTGCCGTGATTCAGATTGACCGCGACCAGCCTCAGCTCGGCCAGGGCGTCGGTCAGGCGAGGCAGATGATCAACCGCCGCCGTCATCAGGTAGTAACTCTCGGCAACCGGGTCCAGCGACAAGGCCGAACCGTCGGCGATCTTGTCCATCACGCCAAAGTGAGCCTGCAGCACCTCGGCATGCGCGTGCATGCTGTCCTGAGCACTCAACTGGTGTGCGTCCACGCCCTGGCTGAGACGATCCCAGGCGCTCTTGTTCACCTTGAGCTGCTCGGCAGCTTTCGCGAAAGCCGGATCAGCCAGTTGTTTGCCCAGCTTGTCAAACTGGCTGTTCACCTCACCGGCGGCGGCACGGCGCTCCGCATCGGCATTGTGGTCTCCAGCCAGCACAGCCACCGAGGCCACACGATGGCGCTCCACCATGTGCTGAAGCCCGATGGCGGCACGGATCGGCTCGATACCACCGGCCTCGGATTCGGCCACGCTGATTTCGCCATTGCGGTATTCAACGACCTTGGACAAAGGCACCGCGCACATGATGGTGCCGATGACCCCCAGTGCCGCAAACTTCTGCCACAGCTTCATGGAGCGCAAGACGTTGGCCATGTCGAACCCTTCTGGATGGCTGGCGTGTCATCCCCGTTGACGACAACGCATCACGAATCTGGAAAATTCGTTCCCTCCGCATATTCGACAACTTGAGCCAGGTCTTGCGTCATAAATCGCCCCCCGACTGATCAGCAATTCACGAAATATGCAAATCCTGCAAATTCGCGGAGAGGCCCAGGCACGGCCCAAGGCCTTTGACCGAGCGCAAAAAAACCCCGCCGCAGCGGGGTTTTCCGTGAAAAGCACACACGCTCAGCGCTGCGCCATCCGTGCCATGGCCTGGTCACCGGCCAGGCCGCCGATGCCGGAAGAGCCTGCACCACTGGTCTTGCCGGCGGGCTTGGCGCCACCGCACTTCACGAAGTTGTAGTCGCCTTCGTTGACAGTGCGGGTCTCCATCCAATAGCGCCAGGTCGACTTCGGCCAGATAGCGAAGTTGATGCCATCAGCGGTCTGGTACCAGCTCTTGCAGCCCGAGCTCCACACGGTGCCTTGCAGGGCCTGGGTCATCTCGCCCAGGAAGCGGGTCATGGCCTGGGGCTTGACGTCGATGTAGTCCACGCCCTTTTCCTTGACCTTCTTCATGCACTGGATGATGTACTCGGCCTGTGCTTCGATCATGAAGATGATGGAGTTGTGCCCCAGGCCGGTGTGCGGGCCGACCAACTGGTACATGTTCGGGTAGTTGGCCGTGGTGATGCCGTAGTAGCTGGTGGGGCTGACCTTCCAGTCTTCCTGCACGGTGTGACCGTTCAGGCCACGCATCTCGAAGCTCTTCATGTAGATGCGAGGGTCCACGATGAAGCCGGTGCCCAGGATGATGCAGTCCAGCGCACGCTCCTTGCCATCACGGGTGATGATGCCGTTGGGCGTGATTTCCTTGATGCCGTCGGTCACCAGTTCCACGTTCTGGCGGTTGAAGGTGGGGTACCACTTGTTGGAAATCAGGATGCGCTTGCAACCCAGGGTGTAGTCAGGCGTGAGCTTCTTGACCAGTGCAGGGTCCTTCACCTGGTAGGAGATGAACTTCTTGAGCAGGCCTTCACCGATGCGGGCCATCCAGGGGTTCAGGATGGGCCACAGGCGCGATTCGTTGGTCCAGTAGCAGCGCCAGCGGTGCAGCGTGCGGGTGAAGGGCAGCGCCTTGAAGGTCCACTTGCGGAAGGCCGAGTAGCTGCGCTCGTCACGCGGGATCACCCAGGCCGGTGTGCGCTGGAACACGTGCAGCTTGCCAACCTTCGGTGCGATCTCGGGCACATACTGGATGGCCGAGCCACCGGTGCCGATGGACGCGACCTTCTTGCCGGTCAGGTCATAGCTGTGGTCCCAATCGGCCGAGTGCATGACCTTGCCCTTGAAGTCCTTCAAGCCCTTGATGTCAGGGATGGCCGGCACGTGCAGCGGGCCGGAAGCCAGCACCCAGTGGCGCGCCATGATGGTTTCGCCACCCACGGTCTTGATGACCCACTTGCCCGTGCCTTCATTGAACACGGCGCTGACCACCTCCTGGTTGAAGTGGATGTGCGGGCGCAGGTTGTACTTCTTGACGGTGTCGAGGATGTACTGCTGGATTTCATTCCAGGGGGCGTAGCGCTTGGTCCAGTCCGCCTTGGTCTCGAACGAGTACGAGTACATGTGGGACTGCACGTCACAAGCGGCGCCGGGGTAGTGGTTGTCGCGCCAGGCGCCGCCCACTTCGCTCTTCTTTTCCAGGATCAGGAAATCGTTGATGCCGTTCTTTTGCAGCTGGATGGCCATGCAGATGCCACCGAAGCCGGCGCCGGCGATGGCGACCTCTACCTCGCGGACGGGAGAAGAAGAAACGTGTTGATCAGTCATGGCGGCACCTTTGGTGAATAGGTTTGTGGGTGCGTCGCCTCGGTCTCCCTGTTCGGATCCGAGACGACTTGTCTCCGAGCGCATGGCGATGTTGCGCCCGTGCCCCTCAAATCACCATGTTCGGTTGCGACGAGAAATTGATCGTTTCGGCCATTTGGCCGCTGGCGGCGCCCCACCAGCGGTCCTAATTGACAAATATCAAACTCGGCGCCCGGCCGGATTCAGGTCACCGGCCTCATCCGTAAAACCACGGCCTTGCCCGCTGGGTGAGGTTTTCGTGCTGCACTTCACGAACTCGTAATCGGACTGGCGCACGTGCAAGGTCTCCAGCCAGTACTTCCAGGTGGACTTGGGCCAGATCGCGAAGTTGATGCCATCAGCCGTCTGGTACCAGCTCTTGCAGCCCGAGGTCCACACCGTGCCCTTGAGCGCATCGGTCATCTCGCCCAGGAAGCGCTGCATGGCCTGCGGCTTCACGTCGATGTAATCGGCGCCCTTGGCCTTGACCAGCTTCATGCACTTGATGATGTAGTTCACCTGCGCCTCGATCATGAAGATGATGGAGTTGTGGCCCAGGCCGGTGTGCGGGCCCACCAGCTGAAAGAGGTTGGGGTAGTTGGCCGTGGTGATGCCGTAGTAGCTCGTCGGGCTGGTCTTCCAGTCTTCGGCCAGGGTGTGGCCGCCCCGGCCCTTGAGCTCGAAGTGCTTCATGTAGATGCGCGGGTCCACCACGAAGCCTGTGCCCAGGATGATGCAGTCTGCCTGGCGCTCCTGGCCGTCTTTCGTGACGATGCCGGTGGGCGTGATCTCCTTGATGGCGTCCGTCACCAGCTCCACATTGGGGCGGTTGAACATCGGATACCACTTGTTGGAAATCAGGATGCGCTTGCAACCCAGGCGGTAATCGGGCGTGAGCTTCTTCTGGATGGCCGGGTCTTTCACGGCACGGCCGATGAACTTCGTGGTCAGCAGGTGCTCGACGCGCGCGCCCAGCCGAGGCTGGAAGATGGGCCACACACGCATCTCGTTGGTCCAGTAGTGCTGCCAGCGGTGCAGGGTGCGCACAAAGGGCAGCAGCTTGAACACGGTCTTGTTGAAGTCCGTGTAGGTGCGCTCATCGCGCGGCACCACCCAGGCGGGCGAGCGCTGGAACACATGGAGCTGCTTGACCTGCCTGGCGATCTCCGGCGCATATTGGATCGCGCTGCCACCCGTGCCGATGGACACCACCGTCTTGCCCTTGAGGTCGTAGCTGTGGTCCCACTGGGCCGAGTGCATGACCTTGCCCTTGAAATCGGCCAAGCCCTTGATGTCAGGGATGGCGGGCACGTGCAGGGGGCCGGAGGCCAGCACCCAGTAGCGTGTGCGGTAGACCTCGCCCGACGCCGTCCTGACCGTCCAGCGCCCGGTTTGTTCGTCGAAGGCCGCACCCGCCACTTCCTGATTGCAGCGGATCTGCGGCGCCAGCTTGTACTTCGCGATCACGTCGAAGATGTACTGCTTGATCTCGTGCCAGGGCGCATAGCGTTGGGACCAGTCCGGCTTGGTGGCAAAGGAGTACGAGTACATGTGCGATTGCACATCGCAGGCGGCGCCAGGGTAATGGTTGTCGCGCCAGGCGCCACCGGGCTCGGCCGCCTTCTCCAGGATGAGCACATCCTTGATCCCGGCCTTCTGCAATTGAACGGCCATGCACAGGCCACCGAAGCCGGCCCCCGTGATGAGCACATCCACCTGACGAACGAACTGTTGTGACATGCAAACCTCTTTGTCTCGATGTGTTGTGACGTCTGGCACAACTGGGTGCAGACGGGCGCATCGAAAGCGCGCCGAGGCGGATGGTGGGCATGCAGGGCGGTTCGGGCCATGATAAATTCGGCTCCAAATTGATTTTTTCGGCCAAGCTCCCGCACACGGCGAGCTGCACGGACACCGCTTGACCCACATCAACACTGCATGACCACCCGCTCCATCCTGGGTTTGATCTACATGGTCCAGGGCCTCAAACAACTGGGCGAGGACCCGGAGCCCGTGCTGCAACGCCACGGCTTGTCATCCGACAAGCTGGACCCGACGACCCGCATCGAGCGCGCCCGTGAGCTGCGCATCTATGCCGAGTGGGCCGAAACCCTGCACGACCCGCTGATCGGCCTGAAGATGGGCAGCTTCTTCGGCCTGGCCGGCTACGGCCCGCTGGTCATGCTGCTGATGACCTGCGCCACCGCCTACGAAGCCCTGCAGACCGGCATCCGCTACCAGCGCCTGACCTATCTGTATGGCACCCTGCGGCTGGAGCCCGGCGAGCGCCTGAGCGCCCTCATCCTCGATCCGATGATGATGCCCACCAAGGCCTTCCGCTTTCGGGTGGATGGCGAGGCCTCGGGCACCTACAAGATGGTGCGCGACATGCAGGCCACCATGGGCCTGAACCTGCGCGCCGAGCGCCTGGACATGCCCTACCCCAAGCCGCCCGAGGCCGCCGCCTATGAGGAGCACTTTGGCTGCCCGGTGCGCTGGGGCGAGCACGAAGTGCGCTTCTGGCTGCGCAACGAGTACCTGCAGATCAAGCTGCCCACGGCCGACCCGAACGCGCACGCCATGTACCGCACCATGTGCGATCAGCAGCTCAAGGTGCAGGAAGCCACCACAGCCTCGCTGGCCGACCGGGTGCTCAATCACCTGGGCATGTTCAACGGGCACTTCCCGTCAGCCGAAGAGGTGGCCAAGTCGTTCGACATGTCCGAGCGCAGCCTGCGCCGCCAGCTCAGCGAAGACGGCCGCAGCTTCCGCGACCTGCTGGCCGACGCCCGCTACGCCAAGGCACGCTATCTGCTCAAGAACACCAGGCTGCCGATTGAAGACATCGCCGCCCAGATCGGCTATGCCGAATCCGCGGCCTTCATCCACGCCTTTCGGCGCTGGGCGGGGGCCACGCCGGGTGAATTCCGGGACCAGTGACCGGGCCGACCAACGCGACGAACACTGCATCCCGCCCGTCTGGTGTCACATGATCATGTGTCATCCCAGGTCGTCACAAGTTTCTATGATCGTTCCAACACAGGCCGGCACCGCCACTTTCAGCCGGCCTGACGTGGAGGATCAACATGCAAATTCGTTTTCTGGCCGGCGCGCTGCTGAGCTTGTCTCTGGCATCGGCGCAAGCCGTGGTGGTCGATTTCGACGGCATCGACATCCACAGCACGGTCGGCCTGGGGCCCAACGGCTACTCGATCAAGGTCAATGAACCCTATCTGGAGGACGGCTTCGTGCTGACCTCGAACTTTGGCTACAAAATCCCCGTCGGGCTTCAGGCCGTCACCGACCGCAGCCCCTGGTGGACGGGCTCACCGTCCTTGTTCAACGGCTGGGGCCCTTCGGCCGAGTACATCAACGCCACCTCATTGACCCGCGCCAATGGCGAGAGCTTTGACCTGCTGGCCATGGATGCCGCCGCCTTCGCCAACAACAACCGCTATTTCGTGGTGTATGGCATTGCGCAAGGTACCGGCGCGGTGGTGTCCAAACAATTCCTGCTGGACACGAGCTTCACCTCCATGGAAGCGCTGAGCTTTGGCAACGAGTTCAAAAATCTGAGCATGGCCAGCATCTACGCCTGGAATGCCCGCATCGACAACATCCAGCTGAGCTACCCCGGCGAGGGGAGCCCCACCACGCCGGTGCCTGAGCCCGCTTCGCTGGCGCTGGTGCTGGCTGGCCTGCTCACCGTCGCGGGTCTGCGTCAACGACGCGCATCCAACTGAACCCCATTCAAGCAATAGGCACTCACATGACATTCCCTCGTATTGCAGCAGGCGTACTCCTTGCCAGCGTTGTCGCCAGCGCCCAAGCCGTCGTGATCGACTTCAACGGCATCAACGTTGGCAACACGACCAACCCGACGGTCACCGTCCCCAAGCCCTATGTGGAAGACGGATTTGAGCTGACGACCTTCTCCGGCTCCCCCTACACCCACTATGCAGGCGGCACCATCTATGCGCTGACACCGGCCAACACCACGCATTGGTCGGGCTCACCCTCGGTGTATTCCGGCGTCATCACCAACTACGGCAGTGGTTTCTCGCTGAAACGCACCGACAACGGCGTTTTCGACCTGATCAGCATGGATGCCGCGCCCTTCAGCTCGGCCGGTGGCTACCGCAACTTCACGGTATTTGGCTACCCGGCCACGGGCGGCGGCTATGTGCGCCAGGACTTCGTGCTGGATGCCACCTGGGCCTCCCTCGAGACGCTCACGCTCGACAGCCGCTTCAAGAACCTCACCATGATCCAGTTCAGCTCGGTCTACGCCCAGGTTGACAACATCCAGCTGCATTTGCCTGGAGAAGGCGCGACCCTGCCGACCGGCCCCACCACGCCGGCGGTGCCGGAACCCGAATCCTGGGCCATGCTGGCCGCCGGCCTGCTGGTCACCCTCACGATCGGCCGACGCCGCAAGGCCTGACACCGGCTGGCAACCGCGCGCAGCCCTGCAGACGCGGGGATGCCGCCCCCGATGCAGCTGATTAGAGTGGCGGCATGAACCTGGATCGCATTCTGCTGGTCGAAGATGACGAGGCCACGCGCCAGTGGCTTTTGTCGCAACTCGCAAGGCAGCACGCTGACGTGCACGCCTGCGTGAATGTGTCGGAAGCGATAGCATGGCTGGACCAGCAAGCCGCCGGCATCGTCCTGACAGACCTTGGCTTGCCCGACGGATCGGGCATCGACGTGATCCGCCACGCCCTGCGGCGGCACCCTCGCTGCGAAGTGCTGGTGATCAGCATCTTTGGCGATGAGGGCCATGTGGTGTCGGCCATCGAGGCTGGTGCCAGTGGCTACCTGCTCAAGGATCTGAGCACGGACAGCCTGGGCGAGCAACTGCAGCATCTGAAGGAAGGCGGCTCGCCACTGAGCCCGCAGATCGCACGAACCCTGGTGAAACGGCAGCGCCAGATGGCCCCAGCCCCAGAGGCCGGCCACATCGCGTACACCGACGGCATGGCGCTCACCAGCCGCGAGCAGGAGTTGCTGGCGCTGATCGCCAAGGGCTTCAGCTACCAGGAGTCGGCGGATCTGTTGTCGGTATCGGCCAACACGGTGCGCACCTATATCAAGCGCATCTACCAGAAGCTGTCTGTCAACTCGCGCGCCGAGGCGGTCTACGAATTCAACCAACGACAAGTCCAGCTCGGGCTGTCGCCCCTGCGGTGACGTGCCGCAGCCTCGCCTCGTGGGCATGGGGGACCCTTCTGGTCTTGAGCCTGCTGACCGGCTGCAGCCTGCCTCCCCCCTCGGGCGATCAGATCCAGGCACTCAGCCAGGGTGAGGTGCTGACACTGCCCAGCAAGCACCAGGGCGCCCTCACACTCGCCGACATCCCCCCGCCCCCAGCGCCAGGAGATCCTCGCTGGCAAGCCGTCAGCCTGCCTGACGCCTGGGACACCCGGCACCCCGACTTGCAAGGCTACGCCTGGTACCGTCTGCGCTGGGCACCCGCCATGGCGCCGGCTGCCGGCCAGCCGCTGTCGATCTACCTGCCCTATGCCAGCATGAATGCCCAGCTCTGGGTCAACGGCCAGTTGCTGGGCCAGCACGGTCGGATGCACGAGCCCGTCACGCGGCATTTCTATACGCCGCTGCTGTTCGACCTGCCCCACGGCGTCCTGCGGCCAGACGGTCAAGCCAACGAGGTACTGGTGCTGCTCATGGGCTACCGCGCCTACCGCAGCGGCCTCGATGCCGTGTACGTCGGTGAGGCCGATGCCTTGCAAGCCGCCTGGCGCCATCGGCATTTCTGGCAGAACACCGGCACCCTGATCACCTCCATCATCGTGCTGACCGTGGCCGTGTATGGCGCGGCCCTGTGGTGGCGGCTGGGTCGCGAACCCATGTTCGGCTGGTTCACCGTAGCCGCCACCGTGTGGGGCGTGCGCAACCTCAACTTCGTGGCCACGGAGCTGCCCTTCGGCCTGCACTGGGACAACATCGCCTGGAGCCGCCTGTCCGTCAGCGGCGCCACCGTATTCATTGGCCTGCTGGCCCTGTTCACACTGAGCTACAGCCGGTGGGTGCTGAGCAAGGCACGCCTGCCGCGCTGGCAGCAGGCCATCCCGCTGGCTTATGTGGCGTTCAGCGTGATCGCCTTCGGCGTGCAGGACGACACCGGCGGCATGCGCGTGTGGTTCAAACCTCTGGGCGCGGGGGGGCTGCTGCTGACCCTGTGGAGCCAATGGCACCTCCTGTTCACGGCCTGGCGAGTACGGGCCAAACAGGTCTGGGCGGTCGCCATCTCGGGGCTGGCCTATCTCGCCTTGATCTGCAATGACCTGCTGGTCGCCAACGATCTGGAAGGCCTGGGCCGGCTCTTCCTGCGCCAATACGCCGCCGTACCGCTGTTCCTGTCCATCACCCTGGTCTGGACCCATCGCTACTGGCAGGCTCTGCAGCAGGCCGAAACCCTGTCTGGCCAGCTACAGCGTGAAGTGGACGCCCAGCGTGCCGAACTGGAGGCCAGCTTTCAAAAGCTCGTCAAGGCAGAACGAGAACAAGCGCTGGCGCAGGAACGTGAACGCCTGGTCAGTGACCTGCACGACGGCCTGGGCCTGCATCTGCTCACCGCCATGAACATGGCCAGACGCGAAGGGCCGGACAAGCAGCCACTGGCCGACACGCTCCAGGATTGCCTGGACGACCTGCGCGTGGCCATTGATTCGCTGAGCAATCTGGAAGACCGTGATCCCGTCCTGCTGCTGGGCAGCCTGCGCTTTCGGCTCCAGCCTCGACTGGCGGCTGCGGGCGTGCAGCTCGACTGGCAGGTCGGCGGCGAGATCCCGCCTCAGCCCTGGCTGGACGCTCCGCGCGCCCTGCACCTGCTGCGCCTGATCCAGGAAGCCTTGACCAACGCCGTGCGACACGGCCAGGCCAGCCGCATCCTGCTGCGCATCGAGTCCACGCCCGAACAGACGGTGCGCATCAGCGTCGTCGACAACGGTGTCGGCTTGCCCTTGTCGCGCACCGAACAACCCGGGCATGGGCTCAGCAACATGCGCAAACGTGCCCAGGCCCTGGGTGCCCGACTGGAGATCCTGAACGAAGCACAGGGTGGCACACACGTGCGCCTGACACTGGACGCGCCGCAGAGGGTATAAACACACCCTTTTGCAGTCTGTCCGGATCCCTCATGAGTTATTGCGCCATCGACTTCGGCACTTCCAACTCGGCCATCGCCATCGCACGCCCCGCTACTGACGGCCTGGGCGCTGGCATGCGCCTGGTGCCTCTGGAGGGCGAGCACCTGACCATGCCCACGGCGGTCTTCTACTGCACGGACGCCGATGACCTGCCCGCCAACACCTGGCGTGGCAGCACCTTCGACGACAACCTGCCGCGCACCTTCGGGCGCGCCGCCGTGCAGGCCTACATCGACGGCTACGAAGGCCGCCTGATGCGCTCCATGAAGAGCATCCTGGGCACCGCCCTGGTGGACCAGACCACCGAGGTGGGCCATGGCTTTGGCGTGAAGTACCTCGACGTCATCACCGGCTACCTGCGCCACCTGCGCAGCCTCGCCGAAAAGGCCGGCAACCAGGCACTGGACGATGTGGTGATGGGTCGCCCCGTTTTCTTCGTGGATGACGATGCCGAGCGCGATGCCGCGGCGCAAGCCTCGCTGGAGGCCGCAGCTAGGGCGGTCGGCTTCAAGAACGTGTCCTTCCAGTTCGAACCGATTGCCGCGGCCTTCGACTACGAACAGCAGGCCACCAAGGAAGAACTGGTCCTGGTGGCCGACATCGGCGGCGGCACCTCCGACTTCTCCGTGGTGCGCGTGGGCCCGCAACGCGCCCAGCACCTGGACCGCCGCGCAGACATCCTGGCCAGCCACGGCGTGCACATCGCCGGCACCGACTTCGACCGCCACATCTCGCTGGCCAGCGTCATGCCGCCCATGGGCTATGGTGGCTTCGGCCCCAGCATCAAAGGCGCCGACCCGCGCCCCGTGCCCAGCCGCGTCTACTTCGACCTGACCACCTGGCACCTGATCAACACGGTCTACCAGCCACAGCGCACGGCCGAGCTGCGTGCCATGGCGGATTTCTACGGCGACCCGGTCCAGCACCAGCGCCTGATGAAAGTCGTGCTGGAGCGACTGGGCCATGCCCTGGTGGGCCGCGCCGAAGCCGCCAAGATCGCCGTTTCACAAGGTGGTGACACCGACATCGATCTGCAACTGATCGAAAAGGGCTTGCACAGCCCCTTGAGCGCGGCGCAGGTGGACAAGGCACTGGGCGCCGACCTGGGCCGCATCGTGGCTTGCGCGCAAGACACCGTGAAGCTGGCCGGCGTGGCCATGAGCGACATCAACGCCTTGTACTTCACCGGCGGCTCCACCGGCCTGAAGCTGCTGACGGACCAGCTGGAAGCCGCCTTCCCTCAGGCCAAGGCCGTGCGCGGTGACCGACTGGCCTCGGTGGCCACCGGTCTGGGCCTGCACGCTGCCAGGTTGTACGGGCAGCCTCGGGCCTGAGACGGGCACTCAGGCTGCGCGACTGCGCCCTGAGCCCCCCCTGCCGAACATCAGCCACACCAGGCCGTGCGCGGCCAGGCCCATGCCCCAGCCCCATGCCACGATCCCGGCCCAGTCATACTGGCTGCTGGTCGTGGCATTGATGCGCCACAAGCCCAGCATCACCATGACATACACCATGGCGTGAATGGCAAAACTCAACTGCAGCCCCTTGCTGCCCCCTTTGCGACCTGAGGCCATGGCCTTACTCCAGAAGTCAATGAACAATGGGCGCCATGTTGAACGATCACCATTCAAAAGACTTGCCCGCAGACGCCAGCGACTTGACCCGACACTCCTTGCGCGTCATGCAAACCATCATGCAACTGGTTACAGCCTCGCACACCAACTAGGTGCAAGCCCGAAGAGCAGATTCGGACATCGCTGGTCAGAATGGCCCAGGCCATATTTGTGACTTCCATCACAGTTTTCTCGGTTCGCCCCATCACCCACTGATTCAGGCGCGCCAGGCAATGGCACGCATCACCGGCGTCACGGTGACCTGAACAGTTCCAAAGCGTACCGAGGAGACAAACCATGGCCCTGAGCCGCCTTTCATCCAGTTTGCTGATCTTGCTGACCACCAGCACCCTGCTGACCGCGTGTGACCTCAACAACGATGACAGCGACCCGGCAGCCAGTGCAGCCCCCAGCAGCGACACCCCGGCAGCCACCACGAGCAGCTACCTGACAGGGGTGCGCAATGCTCTGGCTGGTGAAACCGTCACGGCGGAGCTCGCCCTGGTGGACGACGTCACCGGCACCGAAGTCAAGGCCACCCCGATCGATCCCTACACGAGCCCCAAGCTGGCGCAGGCCTTCACCGTCTCGGCCGATGGCAAGAGTTACGTGGCCGGGCGGCAAACCGCGGCCTACTACATCTACCAGCACAAGCTCTATGAGATCTCGCTGGAACACGTCAGCAACGAACTGAGCCAGCCCACGGCCCGCCAGGTGTCTTCCGAAACACAGGCCTGCGAACTGCGTGAAGTCGTCGAGACCGATGCCACCGGCCGCACCAGCCTGCTGAGCTACACCAACGCCGGCGCCGATGGCGATTGCAGCACGCTGGCCGACAATCAAACCAGAACCGCACTCTCGTCGAGTACCGAGACCACGGCGTCCGCGCAAGCCTTCATCGATGTCCAGCGCGACAGCACCGGCGCCATCGCCCGCGTGCTCAGCCTGGATGCCGACAACAAGCTGACCATCACCGCCCGCAGCACCGGGGACGGCACTGCCGTGATCAATGGTGCCGTAGATCCAGGCACCTCCGTCACCGTCTTCGGCAAGGTGGCCGGCAGCACGGACAAGGTGTACCTGCGCATCGGCAACGATGTCCGCAGCCTGAACTGGGCAACCGCCTCGCTGGACACCAGCAAGCTGGCCACACTCAACCTGGTTCAACCACCTTTCGTGCACACGGATGACGAGGCCACGTACTTCGCAGACGTCCGGCTCGCCAGCGCTGCGGCCGTGGCGGCAGCGGTGCCCAGCGTCACGCCGGAGGCATCGGTCGAGCTGATGCTGTGGCGCCTGAAACCCGGCCAGACGGCCGCGGAAGAGGTCACCCGACTGGCCATCGGCACACCAGAGCAGATGCCCGAGATCGCCGGCCACGCCATGACGCCCAGCTCCCTGGCCGTGGTGATTCGCCAGGATGGCAGCGACACCCTGGCCATCGTCAAGAAGGCCAACAGCAGCAAGCGCCAGATCGCGTTGAGCGGCCCGACCCTGCATGTCGACACCCTGGCTCACGCGGGCGACATCCTCCTGGTCAGCCAGCAACTGGTCACGGGTGCGGACGCCGTGTCCCTGTCTCGCATCGATCTGCTCAACAACGACGCCATCACGCTGCTGAGTTCAGACGCCAGCCTGGTGACGGTCATCAACAACCCCAGCCGCACACTCGCTGGCGAAGCGGACCACAGCCATCTGGTCTGGAAGGAAGGCGGCAATGTGTTGAGCCACGTCCTGAGCAGCAACAACACCCTGACCATCGCCGACAACAGCACCTTGAACGGCTGGGACGGCGGCACCTTGACGGCCAGCGTCTCCAACCTGACGCAAGGCCTGCTGCGTGGCATCAGCACGGCCAACGCCAATGCGGAAACACTGTGGCTGTTCAACGCCAACAAGGCGGTGCCAGCCAAGTGACTGCGGCCCGATCAGGCGCAGCAAAAGGGCCGGTTGAACCGGCCCTTTTTCATGTCACTTCCATTCCTCTTCGGACTTGGTCGTGCACTCCGGGTCACTGGGGTTCACATGGCAGCGAATGCGCTTGATGACCTTGAGACCGCGCTTGTCATAGAAGCCCTGCTGCGCCAGCGAGATGCGCGCCTCACGCAGCATGAGGGTGTACTTGTAGGCATCCTCCGGGCTGATTTCCACCCACTGAGCAGGCGGGATGGAGGCATCGCCCGTGCGGATCAGCTGCAGCACGCGGTCGAACTGGCTGAGCCAATAGGCGCGAGACCATTCACCAAATCCTTCCGGGAAACGCCCGCGCTTGAAGACCATCTGGTAGGACGCGATCATGATGGGGAAGCGCCCCACACCGCCTTTGGTACCCAGGCCCTTGTACAACTCCAGCGGCTTGTAAGCCAGGGTGGGCAAGGCGATCATGTCCACCAGGCCATTGTTGAACTTGGTGTGCACATTGCTCACGTCAGCCGACACGGGCTGTGCGCCAATGCGCTGGATCATCACTGCCTGCGCCTTGTCGTAATCGAAAGCCGCGATGCGCTTGCCGGCCAGCGCCTCCACCGAATTGATGCGCCGGTCATTCACGAAGGGATAGGCCGGACCGATGGGCAGGATGCCGCCCACCTCGTAGTCGCCCTGCACCATGAGCTTGGACACCAATGGCGACGGCGTCGAGTAAGTCTGAATCAGCTTGCGCAGCACCTCGTAGGAGGCGGCCATGTCGATCGCGCCATGGCGCACGATGGTGGTCGCACCAAACGAATCGATCGAGGCCGCCACCGCATTGAACTGCCGGGTGCGAAACGCCGTGGCGATGAAGGCGTCGCAATTACCTGTGCGGAAGTCTTCCGTGGCCACGGCCTCGCTGGTGTAGGCCTTGAGCTCCACGTCCACGCCGTAGCGCTGCATGGCGAGCGCATAGTCCTTGGACATGCCATAGGCATCGCCCGAGGTCCCCAGAAAATCAAACACGCAGAACTTCTGCCCTGCATGCGCCGCGCTGCCGCACACGAGCAGTGCCGACGCAACCGCCGCGACTTTCAGCACACCTTGGATACTGCCTTGCATTCCCGACTCCCTCATTGGTTCACACGCCCGATGCCGCGAAAAAGGAAGCCCGGATTATCGACACTCGTTAAATTTCATCCAAGCTGATTCACCCCTCTCATTCGAGGGTCTGCGCCACATTCTGCGCATGGTTCAAGGGAACTTCAGGACACAAAAGGCGACCACTTTGGCCATCGCCTGTCGGGCCTTATTTCCAGTCCTCCTCGGACTTGGTCTGGCATTCAGGATCACCCGGGTTCACGTGACAACGGATGCGCTTGATGACCTTGAGCCCACGCTTGTCATACAGACCTTGCTGCGCCAGCTGCACACGCGATTCGCGCAACATCAAGGTGTACTTGACGGCATCTTCGGGCTCGATGTCGATCCAGGCCATGGGCGGGATGGTCGAGTCTGCGGTGCGGATGATCTGCAGCACGCGATCAAACTGGCTCATCCAGAACTCGCGCGACTTCTCGCCGAAACCTTCAGGGAAGCGATCGCGCTTGAAGATCATCTGGTAGGACACGATCAACAGCGGAAAGCGCGTGACCCCGCCCTTGCTGCCCATGCCTTTTTGCAGCTCCAGCGGCTTGTAGGCCATGGTGGGCGCGGCCATCATGTCGAGCTGGCCGTTGTTGAACTTGGTGTGAAAGTTCGAGATGTCGGTGGACACCGGCACGGCGTTGATGCGCTGGATCATCGCGGCCTGGGCCTTGTCATAGTCGAAGGCCGAGATGCGTTTGCCCGCCAGCGCCTCAACGGAGCTGAGCTTGCGGTTGTTCACGAAGGGGTAGGCCGCACCGGCCGGCGCAATGCCACCCACCTCATAGTTGCCGTTGGTCATCAGCTTGGTGACCTGAGGCGAGGGTGCAGCGTAGGTCTGGATCAGCTTGCGCAGCACCTCGTATGTGCCCTGCATGTCCACCTTGCCATTGCGCAAGATGGTGGTGGAGCCCAGCGAGTCGATCGACGCCGCCACCGAGTTGAACTGGCGTGTGCGGAAAGCCGTGGCCACCATGGCATCGCAATTGCCGTTCTTGAACTCCTCCGTGGCCAGGGCCTCATTGTTGAAGCCCTTGAGTTCCAGGTCCACACCATGGCGTTGCATGGCCACGGCGTAGTCCTTGGTGAGGTTGTACAGGTCACCTGCCGCGCCCAGGAAATCGAACACGCAGAACTTCTGCCCGGCATGAGCCTGGCTGGTAACGGATGCCAGCACGCAAGTTGCGGCGGCCAGAGCGAGTTGACGTACCTGTTTCATGGTCCTGTCGGGCTTCCCTGAGTCTGAATGGGGCGCACCGGCGATTGTCAGTGCACACCTGTATCGTCCACCCGGACACGCCACCAACGATGTAAGGGAATGCATCAATAGGCGACATTCCTGCCGTTGATCAACAAGTACGTGGCCCAGAGGCTACAAGGCAGCTCGTAGTTTGATCCATCACGCCAAACGCATGCGCCCCGGCATGCCCGAACCGCCTGCTTACACTACAGCCACGGCCAACCCAAGCACCCACCACAGCCCGCACATGATCGACATCGTCAGCGCCACACGCCTGTCTCCGCGTGATTTCTGGGCCAAGTCCGCCCTGGGCAAATCGCTCACGCGCCTGACCCAGGACAAGCGCGTCCGGGCCCGCATTGCCTTCAGCAACCGCAAAGGCCTCCCCGAGATCTACAACAGTCGCATCAACGCCCCTGATGCACAAGACGTCCTGCTGTTCGTGCACGACGATGTCTGGCTCGACGATGCACAACTCGTCGACCGGCTGCTGGAAGGCCTGGAACGCTATGACGTGATCGGCGTGGCGGGCAACCGTCGTCGCGTGCCCTTCCAGCCCGCATGGCTGTTCCTGGACATGCAATTCACCTGGGACACGGCCAACCTCAGTGGCGCGGTCGGCCACGGTCAGCAGGCACATGGCCAGATCTCGGCCTTCGGCGACACACCCGCAGATTGCGAGCTGCTGGATGGCGTGTTCCTGGCTGCACGCACGCACACGCTGCGAAGCCGCTCCGTGGCGTTCGATCAACGGTTCAAGTTCCACATGTACGACATGGACTTCTGCCGCACCGCCCGCCAGCAGGGCCTGCGCCTGGGCACGTGGCCGATCGCCATCACGCACCAGAGCGAGGGCGCGTTCGCCACACCCAGCTGGAGCGAGCAGTTGCGCGCCTATCTGGAAAAATGGGAAAGCTGATCTCGGCAGCGTTCAGAGCTTGATCAGGCGTGCCAGCGCGCTTTCCAGCGTGGCCGCCGACTTGGCAAAGCAGAAGCGGATCACCCCGTGGTCATCGCCATTCGGGTAGAAGGCCGACACGGGGATGGCCGCCACACCATGCTCGCGCGTGAGGCGCTCCACAAAGGCACGATCACCCTCTTCGCTGATGGCACCGTACTTCACGCACTGGAAGTAGGTGCCCTGACACGGCAGCAACTCGAAGCGTGAACCTGCCAGGGCCTGGCGGAAGATGTCGCGCTTGCCCTGGTACAGCGCCTTGAGCTGCTCGTACCAGCCCGGGCGCTTCATGAACTCGGCCAATGCGTATTGCGACGGCGCATGCACCGTGAACACGATGAACTGGTGCGCCTTGCGGAACTCGGCCATGAGCTCGCGTGGCGCCAGGCAGTAGGCGATCTTCCAGCCGGTGATGTGATAGGTCTTGCCAAAGCTGGAGACCACGAAGCTGCGCTCGGCCAGGCCCGGATAGCGCAACACGCTTTCATGGCGTGCCTGATCGAACACCATGTGCTCGTAGACCTCGTCACTGACGATCACGATGTCGGTATCCCTGACCAGCGCTTCGAGTGCGGCCATGTCGTCGGCCGTCCAGACCGTGCCCGTCGGGTTGTGTGGCGAGTTGATGATGATCATGCGCGTGCGCGCCGTGATCAGCGCCTTGACCTTGGCCCAGTCGGGGCGGTAGTCAGGCAGTGTCAGGTCGGCATGGACAACCTGGCCGCCTTGCAACTCGATGGACGGGCCGTAGCTGTCATACACCGGCGTGAACACGATGACCTCGTCACCCGGATGCACCATGGCCGCCACGGCCGTGAAGATGGCCTGCGTGGCGCCCGCTGTCACCGTGATCTCTTGGGCCACATCGTAGGTGGCACCATACAGGGCCTGCACTTTGGCGGCAATGGCCTCGCGCAGCACGGGCGCGCCGGTCATGGGCGCGTACTGGTTGTGCCCGGCCTGGGTGGCCTCGTTCAAGAGCGCGAGCAGGTCGGCCGGCGCATCAAAGTCAGGAAAGCCCTGCGACAGGTTGATCGCACCGTGCTGCTGCGCCAGCGCGGACATCACGGTGAAGATCGTGGTGCCCACGTGGGGCAGGCGGGAGGAAATGGGGCGATTGAAGCTGGGCATGGCAGCAGCATAGCGCGGCCCGCTCTTGGCGGGCCTCTACGGCTGCCCGACAAGGCATCAAGCCGTTTTTTTGCGACGAGCCAGTGCCAGACCACCCAGGCCCAGTGCCATCAGCATCAGCGACGCTGGTTCAGGCACGGTGGTGACGTTGTATGCCACGAGACCACTTGCTGTCGCGATGTACATCATGTCGTTACCAAGCGCAATACGACCAGTGTCACCAAAGGTTTTGACGACCTTGTGCGTCACACGATCGATCACGTAACTCTGGGATGAACCACTCACGAACACGTAGTTCTGGGTGGCCAGAACTTCGCCAGAAAAGCTGGAGTTGCCTGGGTCTTCCCACATCCAGTTGGTCGCCCCAGTCAGCAGATCCAGCGACGACAAGGTACCGTTGCGAATGGCGAAGATCTCGTGGCCATCCGTTGCAATCTGCCCGGTCACCCCCGATACCGACCAATCAATGCCGCCCGTCAGGAGATTGAAGCTGCTCAGGTGGCCTGCTGCCGTCTCGAAAGCGTGGTCCCCCACCAGGACTGGCGCGGGCCCTGCTGTCCAGCCAGACCATGAGAAATTGGGATCAGAAATGGTCTGGGTAACTGCGCCGGTGTTCGGGTCGAGCACGCGCAGATTACCCCCGGTGTAGGTCACAACATATTTGTCGCTGACGGCAGGGGTCCATCCGTCATATTGCTCCAGCCCGGTAAACCAGCGCTGGTTGCCGCTGGCCAGGTTGAACGAGTAAGCACCACCGTAGTAGCCGCCATTCACATAGGCATTGCCATTGAGCAGGGTTGGCGCCTGGTACCGCTCCCATTGGGCGCTGAACGGTGTCTTGACCACCAGATCGCCACTGGCACTGTTGTAGCCACGGAAGTAGGAATCGCCACCGTGGTTCCCCGTCTGCAAATAAACGGTTCCATTGGCGTAGCTGGGAGGGTTCACGGAATAAATCGACCCGAAGTTCTTGCTCCAGCGTTCTTGCCCCGTTGCGGCATCCAGCGCGTATAGGTATTGCCCCGCGAAATACCCCGTGGTGGTCACAAAAACGCTGCCGTCTGCAGCCGCGACCGGGTTGATGCCCCCACTGAAATTTTTCGCCCAGGCCAACGAAAAATCATTGGACAGGGTAACGTTGGCGTAGCCCGTGTGCTGCGCATTCCCTTGATACTGGGCCCACTCTGTGGCGGCATAGGCCGTTTGGGCCATGGCTGCGCAGGCGGCCATGGCCGCCCAATAAACCGCGTGTTTGAACATCTTTCTTGCGCTCCCTGGGTGCTTGATTGTCAAAGACTGGATGAGTCCAGAAAATCAAGCGGACACGCCTGACGATGCTTCCCTTTTTGATGATTTTCTGGTCGGGCCTAAGTGTAAACACGGAGGTCCGACACGCAAGCCCCTCATTCACGTGCCCATCAAAAACGGTCCTGATCAGCGCGCCAGCTCCTCGCGCATCGCGTCGATCACGACCTTGTAGCTGGGCTGACCGAAGATGGCGCTGCCGGCCACGAAGGTGTCCACACCGGCGTCGGCCACGCGGCGGATGTTGTCCACCTTGATGCCGCCATCGATTTCCAGGCGGATATCGCGGCCGGAGGCATCAATGATCTTGCGCACCTTCTCGGCCTTGCGCAGCGCGCTGTCGATGAAGCTCTGGCCGCCAAAGCCGGGGTTCACGCTCATCAGCAGCACCACATCGACCTTGTCGATCACCCACTCCAGCACATCGATGGGCATGGCTGGGTTGAACACCAGGCCGGCCTGACAGCCCTCGGCCTTGATCAGCTGCAGGGTACGGTCCACGTGGGCGCTGGCATCCGGGTGGAAGGTGATGATGTCGGCACCGGACTTGGCGAAAGCCTGGGCCAGGGCGTCCACCGGCTGCACCATCAGGTGAACGTCGATGGGCACCTTGGTGCCGTCAGCCTTGACAGAGTGCTTGCGCAGCGCCTGGCACACCATCGGCCCGAACGTCAGGTTGGGCACATAGTGGTTGTCCATCACGTCGAAGTGGATCCAGTCCGCGCCAGCGTCGATCACGTTGCGAACCTCTTCGCCCAGGCGGGCGAAATCGGCGGACAGGATGCTGGGGGCGATGCGGAAGGTGCGCGACATG
>NZ_DASUIS010000046.1:0-41919 GCF_036279675.1 Aquabacterium sp.
CGCCAAGGCGCGACAATCCACTTGATCTCGTTCATGGCCGACATTCTGCCCGGGCTGGGCTTATCCTGTTCGGTATGTGTCCATTTGCTTTGCTCATGTCAAGGAGTCCAAGATGAAAGCGCTCAACATCCTCGAAACCATCGGCAAGACCCCGCACGTGCGCATGAACCGGCTTTTCGGCACCGGCCCGGAAGTCTGGATCAAGGCCGAACGCGCCAACCCGGGTGGTTCCATCAAGGACCGCATTGCCTTGGCCATGGTCGAAGACGCGGAACGCAGCGGCGCCCTCAAACCAGGCGGCACCATCATCGAGCCGACATCCGGCAACACGGGCGTAGGTCTGGCCATGGTGGCCGCCGTCAAGGGCTACCGCTTGATCCTGGTCATGCCCGACAGCATGTCCATCGAACGCCGCCGTCTGATGCTGGCCTATGGCGCCACCTTTGACCTGACGCCGCGCGAAAAGGGCATGAAGGGTGCCATCGCCCGCGCCCAGGAACTGGCAGCCGAAACCCCGCTGGCCTGGATTCCCCAGCAGTTCGAAAATCCGGCCAACATCACCATTCACGAGCAGACCACGGCCCAGGAGATCCTGGCCGATTTCCCCGAAGGCCTGGATGCGCTGATCACCGGTGTGGGTACCGGTGGCCACCTCAGCGGCTGCGCCAAGGTCCTCAAGGCGGCCTGGCCCAATCTGAAGGTGTTCGCCGTGGAGCCCAAGGCTTCCCCCGTGATCTCCGGCGGCCAACCCGCGCCCCACCCCATCCAGGGCATCGGCGCCGGCTTCATCCCTGCCAACCTGAAAACCGAATTGCTGGACGGCGTGATCCAGGTGGATGCGGAAGACGCCCGCGAATTCGGTCGTCGTGCCGCGCGTGAAGAAGGCCTGCTGGTAGGGATTTCCTCAGGCGCCACCCTGGCCGCCATCGCCCAGAAGCTGCCAGACTTGCCATATGGCGCCCGCGTGATGGGTTTCTGCTACGACACGGGCGAGCGCTACCTGTCGGTTGAAGGATTCCTGCCCGCCTGACCGCTTCCCCGCCCTGCTTCACCTGCCCCATGCCCAACAGACGTCGCCACTTCCTGGACTCGTCCTCGTCGCCCTGGCCCATGCTGATCGCCTTGATCGCCAGCGTGCCGGCTTTTTATGACTCGATGATGCCGACACCGGCCACCTGGGCAACCTGGATGTACGTGGTCAGCGGGGCGGTGGTGCTGGTGTCGGCGTGGCGCGTGCAGCGGCTGGTGGAGGGGCGGACACGGTCCGCGCACAGTGGCAAGACCCGGCCCTGGGGACACCACCCGCTGGAGCTCAAGCTGGACTGGTTCCTGGGCGTGGCCCTGCTGCTCAACGCGGTGCTGCCCCAGAGCAATGAATCGGAACCCTCCTTGATCTGGCGCCTGATCATCGCGGTGTTGATGCTCTATCGCCTGCTCAAGATCAGCCTGCCCCTGTTCACCGAAACCGGCCTGGCCAGGCTGCTGGCCATGGGTGCCACGGTGCTGGCCTTGTGCGGCATCGGCTTTTACTGGCTGGATCCGGAGGTCAACTCCCTGCACGACGGCCTGTGGCTGGCCTTCTCGACGGCTGCCACGGTGGGCTATGGCGACATCGTGCCCAGCAGCACGGCTTCTCGCATCTTCTCGGTGTTCGTGGTCTTGCTGGGCTATGGGCTGCTCTCGTTGGTCACGGCCAGCATCGCGGCGATGTTCGTGGGTTCGCAGGAGCGCAAGGTAGAGCGCGAGATCCTGCACGACATGCACATGCAGCTCAAGGAAGTGCGGCATGAAATCGCCGAGTTGCGCCTGACCATTGAAGCCGCGAAGCGCGAGCAACAGCAGGCCTCGGCCTCCGCATCGACCACGCCCGCCAGCCGCCCGAAGCAGCCCGACACCGAGCATCACTAGCCTCATGGGCCAGGCCCCGTCAGGGTTTCGCCCGTCCATCCGCGACACAGGCTGCGTTCTCGACGGCCTGCACGCCAGGCTCCGGCAGAATCGATTCATGCCTCTGCGCCGGATTCGCTGAACCCATGTCTGATCGCCCACCAGCCAAGAAAAAGAGAGCCGCCACCGTCACACGCCGCTACGGTGGCGTCGATGCCGCCGAGCGACGTCGGGAGCGCCTGCGCAAGTTGATCGAAGCGGGGCTGGAGGTGTTCGGCACGCGCGGCTACCACCTGTCAACCGTGCGGGACATCTGCACCCAGGCCGGCCTGACCGAACGCTACTTCTACGAATCGTTCAAGACCCTGGGCGAGTTGTTCGACGCGGTCTACGGCGAATTGCGTGCTCAGGTCCAGCAAAAGGTGATGGGGGCCATCATTGCCAGCGGGCTGGCCCAACCCGACCCGATGGCCATGGGCGAAGGCTCCTTGCGCGCCTGGTACGCCTTCCTGCATGAAGACCCTCGCCGAGCCCGCATCATGCTGATCGATGCAGTGAGTGTGAGCGAAAGTGGCATGCGAGGCGCAGAGGCCGCCATCAACGAATTCAAAGGCATGCTGCGCACCTTCGTGAGCATGCTCTACCCCGATCTGTGCAAGTACGGCATCGACCTGGACGTCATCGTCTCCGGGCTGGCCGGCGCCACGATCTACATCGCCAAGAACTGGACGCAGTCGGGCTTCAAGTATTCGCTCGACGACATCCTGGTGCACAACATGCTGATCTTCCGCAGCCTGGATGGCGTCTACCAGCAGATGCGTGAGCAGCATGCGGCCGCACAGGCATCAGGCCAGCGCATGGCCGCACCCCGCCCCCGCAAGGGGCGGCGCGCCAGTGACGCCTGAGATCAGGCCAGGCGCCAGTGCAGGGTCTCGCCACCGCGCAGTGGCTTGATCTCGGCCTCGCCGAAAGGCAGCACCTCGGGCACCACCCAGTCTTCGCGCTTCAAGGTGATCTGGTCGGTGTTGCGCGGCAGGCCATAGTAATCGGGGCCATGGAAGCTGGCAAAGGCCTCCAGCTTGTCGAGGGCACCCGCAGCCTCGAATGCCTCGGCATACAACTCGATGGCGCACGGCGCGGTGTAGCAGCCGGCGCAGCCTGATGCGTGCTCCTTCAGATGCGAGGCATGCGGCGCGCTGTCCGTCCCCAGGAAGAACTTGGGGCTGCCGCTGGTGGCGGCTTGCACCAGCGCCACACGGTGCTCTTCACGCTTGAGGATGGGTAGGCAGTAGTAGTGCGGACGCACGCCACCCATGAAGATGGCATTGCGGTTGTACAGCAGATGCTGTGGCGTGATGGTTGCGCCCACGAAGCGGTCGGCCTCGGTCACGTATTGCGCCGCTTCCTTGGTCGTGATGTGCTCGAACACCACTTTCAGTTCAGGGAAGTCACGGCGCAGCGGAATCAGCTTGTCGTCGATGAAGGCTTTCTCGCGATCGAACACGTCCACATCACCGTCGGTCACTTCACCGTGCACGCACAGCACCAGGCCTTCGCGCTGCATGGCCTCCAGCACCTTGTAGGTCTTGCGCAGATCGGTCACGCCCGCATCGCTGTTGGTGGTAGCGCCAGCAGGGTAGAGCTTGAAAGCCACCGCGCCCATGGCCTTGGCCTTGGCGGCCTCTTCTGCAGGCGTGTTGTCGGTGAGGTAAAGCACCATCAAGGGCTCGAACTTCAGGCCAGCCGGCACCGCTGCCAGGATGCGCTCACGGTAGCCCTGGGCCTGCTCGGCCGTGATCACAGGCGGGCGCAGATTGGGCATGACGATCGCCCGGGCAAATTGCCGCGCCGTGGCGGGTACCACCGCAGCCATGGCCGCGCCATCACGCACGTGCAGGTGCCAGTCATCAGGGCGGGTCAGAACCAGGGTTTGAGGCGTGGAGGCGGTCATGGCGATCGTGCAGTGAGAGAAGCCCGAAAGGGCGAAAACAGGAATTTTCTCATTTCCGACATGACCTTTGGCTTTTTCCCTAAGGGTGGGGGTGCGGCTCATGAAGTTAGGGCCCCTGTTCTAGGTCTGCCGCACAACTCAGGCCCCCACCCTTAGGGAAGCACGCGCTGCATGGTCTTGTGGCGCCCACGTCCCCTGCCTAGTCTTCGCTCCCATACCGAGCCAGTCCGGGTTCGGTGTTGTTGTGAGACCGCTTTTGGAGGCGACCATGAACTTGATGAACCCCAGGCTTCGGGCCTGTGCACAAGGTGGCTTAGCGCTGCTGGCACAGTTGGCGCTGAGCCAGACCTCGCTGGCGCAAACCGCACCGGGCGTGCGCGTTGACACCGTGTCGATGAGCGCAGACCAGACCGTGCTGCGCGTGACCGTACCCACCCCCATGCTGGCCAACGTGGAGACCAGCAGCGGCCTGTTCCAGCGCTTTGCGCAAAAGGGCGGTACCGGCGCCGTGAGCAGCGACAGCAGCGATGTCGGGCTGCCTGAAGTACCCGTCGCCGGCTTCTCGCTGGCCCTGCCCGTGGATGGCAAAGGGGGCACGGTCGACATCGTGCCCGAAGGTGGCCTCCAGCGCCTGCCCGCCCGCCTCTACCCCATCCAGCCCCCCATCTCGTCTCGCACAGGTGAAGACGGAGGCAGCAAGTTCCAGTTCAACGCCGACATCTGGGCCAAGGGCTACAAAACGCCCGGGCAGAAGCAAGGCGAAAGCAGCGTTTTCCATGGGGACGCCAATGTGCAGGGCTACCAGCTCAGCCCCTATGGCTATGACCCCGCCCAGCAGCTGATCACCTACTACCCAAGCTACCTGGTCACGATCAAGCACCCGGGCACCTGCTTCCGCTATGACCGACTCAAGCTCAAGGGCGTCACCGGCACCACGCAAAGTGCCGGCTTCGACGGCATTGATCAACGCATCGAAAAACTGGCCCTGCCGGCCGTGCAGTTCGCGCTTAACAAAGGCCTGGTGGCCGAGCTGACATGCGCGCCTCCCATCATCCTGAACCCGGCCTTCCTGGGGGCGCGTTACCTGATCGTCACGCACCCGAACTTCAAGGCTGCTGCCGACGCCCTCAAGGCGCACAAGGAAGCGCTGGGCATCTCGACCCGCGTGGTGACCACCGCCGAGATCACGGGGGCAGGTGCCAACGCCACCGAAACCCAGATCCGCAACTGGATCAGCAACTACTACAGCTCGCACCTGGTGCGCCCGAAGTGGGTGCTGTTCATGGGTGATGCCGAGTACGTGCCCACGCACTACGACGCCAACAAGAACATCTGGGACATGGCGCGCAACGCCGGTGACATGTGGTACGGCCAGTTCCAGCCGGGTGATGGCCCCACCACCATCCCGCCATTCGGCATCGGCCGCTTCCCCGTCGACACGCTGGCTCAAGCCAACACCATCGTCTCGAAGGTGATCGCGTTCGAGAACTCACCGCCGCTCAACTCGTTCTTTGGCCAGGACTTCTACAGCCGGTTGACCTTCGGATCTTTCTACCAGGTGCGGGACAACAGTGGCACCAGTCTGACGAGAGACCGCCGCTGGTTCGTGCAGACCTCGGAGATCGTGCGTGACCACGCCATCGGCCTGGGTTACGACGTGAGCCGCTTCTACACGGCAGATGCAGACGCCAACCCGCAGTTCTATACCAACGGCGACCCCATCCCCGCCGAGCTGACCAAGCCCACCTTTGCGTGGAACGGCTCCAAGGCCGGCATGGCTGCTGCCATCAACAAGGGCTCCGCGCTGGTCTATCACCGTGACCACGGCTGGTGGGATGGCTGGGGAGACCCATCGTTCCTGACCAGCGACCTGTCTCTCGTGTCGGTTACCAACAACCAGTTCCCGGTTGTCTTCAGCATCAACTGCGCCAGCGGTGTGTTTGACAACGAAACGGTGGACTTGCCCGGCAACATCTGGAGCACGGGTTACGGCATGTCTGCCAGCGGCACCTACTGGGCGGAAAGCTTCCTGCGCAAGGCCGACGGTGCCCTGGCCGTCATCGGCGATACACGTCAGAGCAGCACCACCGACAACAATCAGCTGACGCTGGGGTTGTTCGATGGTGTCTTCCCTGGTCTGATCAACAGCTTCGGCACCAGCAGCCCCGTGCAGCGCCTGGGCGACCTGTTGAACTACGCCAAGACCTATGTGCATGACGTGGCAAACGGCTCCCAAACCAACCGCCACCCGCTGGATGCCAACCAGGTCCGCCCCGGCATCGTCAACCTGCGGCAGGAGCTCAACATCTACAACCTGCTGGGCGACCCCACCGTCAAGTTGCGCGTCTCGCCGCCCTGGAAGTTCAGCATCCCGATCATCACGCTGGAATCGAACCTGGCCAGGATCAAGGTGCCCTTCCAGCCTGGTTGCCTGACCTGCCCGCCCAACATGCCCAAGCCTGAGTGGATCACCGCCATCGCCATTGACCCGCTCACAGGCGGCACGGTGGGACGAGGCCTGATCGACGACAACGGCAACGGTTCGATCGACCTGGGTGACTTCAAGGGCAACAACGTGTGGATCCGTGTGGGCTCGCCAGATGGCGCCACCACACAGGCTGCATCGACCGAAACGGACAGCGACGGCGATGGCATCCCTGACAGCCGCGACAACTGCATCTACGTGCCCAACAAGTCGCAGCTTGACACCGATGGCGACGGCTATGGCAACGCCTGCGATGCCGACCTGAACAACGACGGGTTCGTCAACTCGCTGGACCTGTCCGCGATGCGCAACCAGTTCGGCAAGCGCAGCGTGCCCGGCGACCTCAACGGTGACGGCATCGTCAACTCGCTGGACATCAGCCTGTTCGCCAAGTTGTTCGGCAAGGCGCCAGGCCCCTCTGCCTTCCACCTCGAAACCATCACCCGCAAGTAAACCCCTCATTCTCTACAGGAGTTCAACATCATGAAACTGCATCACACCCTGCTGGCGTCCATCGCCCTGCTCACCGCCTTGGCCACCCAGGCCCAGACCGTGTCCGTGAGCCCGATCCACACGGACGTCAACCTGGGAGACACCTTCTCCGTGGACATCCAGGCCACCGGCTTTCCCGACAAGATCTTTGGCGGCGGCTACAACCTGGCGTTCGATCCCAGCATCCTGCAAGTCGATGCCATCACCATCCCCGCAGCCTGGGAGTTCGCCAAATCGACCGGCCTGCTCGATCCTGCATCGGGCACGGTCAGCGACATCTACTTCAACACCTTCGTGGCCCCTGTCTCGGGTGACTTCCTGACCGCCAGCGTGACCTTCAAGGCCATTGGCGCAGGCACCTCGGCCATCACGCTGAGCGAGTCGCCATCCTTCCCGTTCGGCAACGAGTTTGGCGATCCGGTGGCCATCAACTATGTAAGCGGCAGTGCCACGGTGGCAGCGGTGCCTGAGCCATCGAGCCTGGCCTTGTTGATGACGGGCCTCGCGGGGATGACACTGGTCGCACGCCGCCGTCGACACTGATGGTGCCTTGAGGCTTGGCAGCATGCGACGCCAGAAGGCGACATCTGGCGCCGCATGGGAGGGCTTTCGCGACGCGAGAGCCCTTTTTGTCGCTTGGCGCTCGACCTGTCATCGTGCTTCCATTAGGGTGGCAACATGACTGCCATCACCCCATCATCTTTGCGCCAGACCACCTCATGCCTCGCCCTGATTGCGGGCCTGTACGCGCACGCAGCGTGGGCCGCGCCGGTCGCAGAGCCCAAACTCTGTGTGTTTGATCTGCAAGGCGCCAGTGGCGACATGTTCAATGCCACCAAGGACTATGCCCTGGCCATGCAGGCCAAGGGCACGCCCCTGGTGTTGAAATCGTATGTGGACGAGCGCGTGGCAGCCGACGACTTCCGCACCGGCCAGTGCGACGCCTTGCTCGCCACGGCTTTTCGCACGCGAGCCTTCAACCCGGTAACAGCCGCCACCGATTCCTTTGGTGCGGCACTGATCCTGCGTCAAGGCAAGGTCGACCATGCGGCCGGCCACGAGGTGATCCGCACCGCCAGCCAGATCTTCAACTCGCCAGGTGCGGCCAGCTATGTGGTGCAGGGCAAATATGAACTGGCCGGGCTCATCGATGTGGGCGCGGTGTATGCCGTGGTGCGAGACAAGCGCATGAACACGCCCGAGGCCATGGCCGGCAAGAAGATCCTCGCCTTTGACCACGACAAGGCTCAGGCCGCCTTGATCCAGAAAGCTGGCGCCCAACCCGTCAATGCCGACATCACCAACTTCGCCAACAAGTTCAACAACGGCATGGCCGACATGGCGGCCGCCCCGGCCATCGCCTTCAAACCGCTGGAGCTGCTCAAAGGCATGGGGCCCAACGGGGCCGTCAGCCACTTCCCCTACATGATCGTGAGCTACCAGCTCATCATCGACCGCACGCGCTTTGCGCCAGGTTTCGCCGAGGCGTCCCGCCAGTACTGGCTGAGCCATTTCGACGAGGTGCTGGCACGCGTCAACAAGGCCGAAGCCGAGCTGCCCGCCTCCGTGTGGATGGAGCTGTCAGCCGAGAACACGCCCAAATACGCCGAGTTCCTCAGGCAGACACGTGTCGAGCTGATCGAGCAGGGCATCTACAACAAGCAGGGCCTCAAGCTGCTCAAGCGCATCCGCTGCAAGATCAACCCGGCTGACTCGGAATGCACCATGCCGACAGAGGTCAACTGAGACCGCATCGGCCCGCCACACCACCCTTTCGGTCTATATCGCTACCCCCAGCAGGAGATACCCGCGCTTGGCGTGCAGAGACAAGCCAGCCGCGCTCAAAGTAAAGAATCATTTGTTGTCCTTCAGAACAATGCGGTCACACGTTCAGCCCGCCTGGGCATGAGCGACGCCTCGACTGACCTCGATTGATCACTGAAAGGAAGACAAGATGATGGACATGAAACACACGCTCGGCGCCATCAGCCTGAGCCTGTTCGCACTGACAGCCCATGCCGTGCAGAACGGCCCCGCTCCCACCCTGGATGCCCTGAAGGCCGATGGCCCTTACGCCGTGACGTCTCAAACGATCAAGGGCAATGGCTTTGGTGCCGGCACCGTCTACTCGCCCAACACACCGGGCAAGTACGCCGTGGTGGCTGTGTGCCCGGGCTTCGTCTCGGCTGAAAGCTCGATGACGGCCATCAGCAAGCGCCTGGCCACGCATGGCTTCGTGGTGGTGACCATTGCCACCAACACCCTGTTCGACTTCCCGTCCAGCCGCGCCACGCAGTTGCTGGCCGCACTCAAGACCACGACGGCGCTGACCACAGGCCCTGTGGCCGGCAAGATGGACACCTCGCGCCAAGGCGTGTCGGGTTGGTCCATGGGCGGCGGCGGCACGCTGGAAGCCGCGGGCTCGACCCCTGGCCTCGTGTCGGCCGTGGCCTACGCCCCGTGGGACACCTCCACCACCAAGATGAAGGTCAACAAGGTGCCTGCGGCCATCATTGGCGGCTCATCCGATGTGGTTGCCCCCGTCGCCAGCCACTCGCAGAAGTTCTACGACGCCATTCCGGCCACCACACCCAAGATGCTGCCGGTGATCAATGGCGCGGATCACTTCTTCCCCACCAAGGCCAGTGAACCCGCCAGCTACAGCAACATCGCCTGGACCAAGCGCTTTGCCGATGGCGACACCCGCTACAGCCCGTTCCTCAATGGTCAGGATGCGGCCCTGTCGAGCTTCACGTCGAACGGCCCGTTCTGATCCATTTGACGGACGCGAGTTGGGGGGACCGCCTGAACGGGCGGCGCCCCGGAGACCGGCGCTCGGCCGCTCCGGTCTCTTTTTTTCATGGCGCAGGACCAAGGAGATGCGCAAGGTGACTCGGAAGAAATGGTGGATCCTGTCCGCCTTGACGGCGACGTTGATGGCCACAGGCCTGTGGGGCCTGCGCCCGACCACGTCAGACCCCACCGCATCCAGTGCCCAGGAGGGCTTCGCATCGTGGTTCAAGCCTCACAGCGCCACGCCAGGCCCCCCAGCAGACATGACCGACACCAAGGCCACTGCCCATGCGCAGACGGCCAGCAGCAAGCCTGCCTCACCACTGGACACCATGATCCTGCCGACCTTCAGGGCCACCAGCCATGGCGACCTGGCCATGGACCAGCAAACCCGCCTGGATGTAGAACGCATCTACGCCTTGTTCCCTCGGGACGAGGCCCGAGCCAAACTGGAGAGCCAGTCTGCCGACCTGCCTGCGCAGGCACAACGCGAACTCAAGGACCTGTTCCAGAAGTACGCCCAGTACGCCCAGGCCGTGGCGCAGACCTTCCCGCCCGAACAGAACAGTGGCTCACTGGAAGAAGCCGCAAGGCAGTTCAACGAACTCAAGGCCTTGAGGCGCCAGTACTTCGGCGATGAGCAGGCACAATCCTTGTTCGGGGAAGAAGAGAAGACCGCGCAGGAACTGCTGGCGTTGATGCGCAAGCAGACCGACCCCAAACTCTCGCTGGAAGAAAAAGCCGAGCAGGCGCAGGCCGAATGGAAAAGGCGTCAGGGATCAGGCCAGCCCTGAGGACTCATCCGGCGACACGGCTTGACGCCGGAAGGCGCCAGGCGAGACGCCCGTCCAGCGCTTGAAGGCCCGGTTGAAGCTGGCGTGATCGGCGAAACCCAGCATCACAGCCAGTTCGGACAAGGGCACCGTGGTAGCGCGCAGGTGGTGCTCGGCCTGGGTGCGGCGAACCTCATCGACCATCAACCTGAAGTTGGCACCCGCCTCTTCGAGCCGACGCTGCAAGGTCCGCGAAGGCATCTTCAAGGCAGCAGAGATGTCCTCCAGGCTGAGCTCGCCCGAATCCAGCCGACCACGGATCAGCGTCTGCACCTTGTCCACCAGCCGGTCATCCTGCCGCGACAGTTGCTCCAGCTGTTTGAGCGCCTGGCTCTGCAACAGGCTGTGGCTGGCGGTGTCACGCGACACGATGGGCAGGTCCACGCAAGACGCATCGCCCCACATGGTGTCCTGCGCCTGATCGAAGCGCACCGCGCCACCGAAGATGCGCCGATAGGGTTCGATATCCTGCGGCGCAGGCCCCTCGAAGCCAACATCCAGCTTCAGCTCGGGCTGGCCGGTGAGCCAACGCAAACGCAAGGCCCACACGGACAGCGAGAGGCGCGCCAGGCGCCTGGAGTGCTCGTCGGAGGTGGCCTGCAAGCGCAGATAGAAGCGCGCACCCTCCAGCCCACGCTCCACCCTGTACACATCATTGAGCAGGTGATGGAACCGTTGCAACAGGACCGCCATCTCGACCACCGTGCCGCTGGTCATCAAGGTAAAACCCAGCAGGCCCGCGTGCCAGGGCTTGAACTGCTCGGCCAGTTGCGGCACCAGATCAGGCATGCCCAACAAGCGCTCGACCTGATCCAGCAAGGCATGCCACTCCGTCAAGGTGCAGCGGGCCAGCGGGTCACTTTCATCCAGATGTCGCAGGCAATCCGGCGTCAGGTTCTTCAACAGATCAGGTCTGGCCTGCTGCAACTGCCCCAACAGCATGCGCGCATAGGTCACGTGCAGCGTGCGTGGCGCATGAAGTGGCGATGAGGTTCGGATCTGCATGAGCCTCATTCTCGATCGCGATTCATTTGACGCCAATCGGTAGGATCACGGGTTTCATCCGCGAACCTGCGCCGTGCCAGAATCATCTGCAAACAGCTTGAAGGAGGCCTCATGCCCGTCATTGACAACTTCCCCAGCCACAACCAGAGCCTGATCCGCAAGGTGGCGGCAGTCGGCTTCGTGTTGTTCGGCCTGTACCTGCTGAGCCCGGTTGTCGTGGTGACGGCGGGCGACCGCGGCGTGATGACCACTTTCGGCCGCGCCGATGATCAGGTCTATCCACCAGGCATCCACTTCCGCATACCGCTGGCGCAATCCATGCACATGATGGACGTGCGACTGCAAAAGGGCGAAGGTGAAGGTGATGCAGCCTCCAAGGACCTGCAGTCCGTGCATACGCGCATCGCCATCAACTACCACCTGGATCCCAAGGAAGTGGTCAACGTCTATCGCAACATCGGCCCCAGCACTGACATCGCGGCCGACCGCATCATCATTCCCGCAGCCCAGGAAGCCGTGAAGGCCGTGACGGCGCGCTTCACCGCGGAAGAGCTGGTATCGCGTCGCACGGAAGTGCGCGACGCCATCGGTGCCTTGCTGCGCGAAAAGATGCAACGCCATGGCCTGATGCTCGACGAGTTCGCCATCGTCAACTTCGCCTTCTCCAAATCTTTCGCGGAAGCCATTGAAGCCAAGGTGAAAGCCGAACAGGAAAAGCTCAAGGCCGAACGCGACCTGCAACGCATCGAGGTGGAAGCCAAGCAGAAGGTGGCCAGCGCGCGCGCCGAAGCCGATGCCCTGGCCCTGCAACGCCAGCAGATCACCACCGACCTGCTGGCGCTGCGCCGCATCGAGAACGAGCGTGAAGCCATCCGCAAGTGGGACGGCAAGCTGCCCAACGTGACGGGCGGCACGGTGCCCTTCATCCAGGTGGATGGCAAGCCCTGACGACTTCCCCTAGAATGCGCCGCATGGACACCCGCCTGAACGCCTCCAACCACCTTCGCGCCAGCGAAGGTGCAGGCGTGTCCAGCAAAGCCAAAAAACAGCCGCTCGTCTGACCGGAGCAGCTGCTTCCGTCAGATGAGCGACGGAAACAGCCTGTAAACGGTCAGGGCCCAAAGCGCCCACACCCCACCAGACATCTCCTTCGCCATCCGGACGGTTCTTCAAACCGGTCGTTTGTTTCGCGTGGGAATTTCATTCATGTCTGACCTTTCAGGGATCTGGGTGGCCATCGTCACCCCCTTTCACAACGATGCCACGCACAGCGTGGATCACGCGGCGCTGCGCCGTCTGGTTCAGCACCTGCGGCAGGCCGAAGTCACGGGCCTGGTTGCGCTTGGCAGCACGGGTGAAGCTGCCGCACTGGACGACGCCGAGCAGGACGCGGTGCTCGATACCGTGCTGGACGCCGCACAAGGCTTGCCCGTGATCGGCGGGTTGGCGGGCAACCATGTAGGCCATTTGCATGCACGGCTGGCCCATCTGAACACCCTGCCCTTGCATGCCGTGCTCAGTCCTGCACCGTATTACGTGCGCCCATCACAAGCGGCACTGGTTCACCACTTCCAGGATCTGGCGGAGCGATCCCATGCGCCCCTGGTGCTGTATGACATCCCCTATCGCACTGGTGTGGCCATGGACCTGCACACCATCCTGACCTTGGCCGAGCACCCACACATCACCGGCATCAAGGACTGTGGTGGTTCGCTGGACAAGACGCAGCAACTGATCGCCGATGGCCGCCTGCAAGTACTGGCTGGCGAGGATGCCCAGATCTTTCACAACCTCTGCCTGGGTGGCGCAGGTGCCATCACCGCTGCGGCACAAACCTGTCCCGAGGGGTTCATGAAGATGTACGGGGCACTGCGTGAAGGGCAACTCAAGGAGGCTCGCCAATGGCAGCACCTGTTGAGCCCCTTGATCCGGGCCTTGTACGCAGAGCCCAATCCGTCGGTGGTCAAGGCCGTCCTCGCGAACCAGGGCCTGGTGACGACCATCTCCCGTGCGCCGCATCTGGCTGCTTCTGAAGAGGCCCGTCGGGCTGCCACACAGGTGCTCGACCGCGTCCTGCGCGAAGCGAGGCACATCGGCCCGGAAAGTAACAGATAGAAACGGGTGCACGGTGTCCCGTTCGAGTGGGGTGTGAACGCATAAAGTGTGTGCGCATTCGTTCAATGGATGCCAGACAAAACAACCCAGGGAAGGGACAGGTCCAGCTGACAGAGCTGGCAGACGGTTCGCACGTCCTTCGTCGCGTCCTGTCGGGTTGCGGGCGTCTGCGTCACTCAACATGGAGGACCACATGAAACCCATCAGCAAACCGTATCTCATCGCACCTGGCCTGCTGGCAGCTGCCATTCAAACGGCGTTCGCTGCCAGCACGATTGCGCTGCCGGATACCGCACCAAACTACAACACCGGCACCATCAAGAGCAGCTCGGACAACTACGTCAGATCGTTCAACGACTGCGCGGACATCTACGGCACCCCTCAGGCCGTCTGCCCGGATGGCGAGTACATCGATTACAACGTGCTGAAGAAGTGGTACGCCATTGACTACGGCGCCACCGCCAAGGCGGGCGACATCACCCGCGTCACACCACCATGGTCCAGCGACCCTGCCAACAGGGCCATCAGGTTCGCGCCCTTGAGTCTCAATGCCGATGGCGGCGGTGTTCAGTACATCCTGCCGCTCAATCTCAAGCTCAATACGCGCTACCGCATCCGCCTCGTGATGGGCACCGACGGCGCACCAGGCACCACCACGCAGGTAGACATCCGCTCGATTGTCGTCAGTCATCTCCACTACTTCGATGAGAACGGGGCAGAGGTCAATACCGATATTCAGCCATCCAGCATCACACGCACCGTGGACCTGCAAGCCGGCGCGACCACCGACGTCATCATCGAAGGCATTGTGACCACGCCAGATGGGGTCGTCGCACCTGGTGACCGGTCTTTGCGCCTGTTCCCCAGAAAGGCAGGTGTGCCCTTCTACGTCGACAGCATGTCCGTCGAGGAGGTGAACACCAACCCCCTGAACATGGCAGAAGACAAGGCCTTCGGCAAGCCGACCGCCGCCACGCCCTTGCTGATGGACCGCAAGATGTTCGGCCTGCACATCAATGAACTGGGCTCACACAATGGCTGGACCAACCTGGGGCAGGAGGTGCTGCGCCTGTGGGGCACCGATGAATCCTATTGGTTTGCCATCCAGCCCACAGCGGATAGCAACACGAACAACTGGAACTGGCGCGGACTGAACTACCGTGTGGGCTTCTTCCTGCAGGGATCGACGACCGATCCGAAGCTGAACCATGCGCCCAACGGCGACATCATCTACACCCTGGGTCAAACACCTCGCTGGGCATCCGACTACGCCAACATCGACGGCAGCCCCGCGGGATGCAGTTACCACTACGCCACAGCCAACGCCAGTGGCAAGACCATCGAATTTGGTGCCTGCTCAGCCCCCAGCACACTGGCAGCCTTCAAGGCCTACGTGACAGCCGTGGCCACCAAATACAAAGACCAGATCAAGTACTTTGAAATCTGGAACGAGCCAGCGACGGGCAACTTCTACCAAGGCAGCCCTGAATGGATGGCCCAGTTGACGGAGCAAGCCAAGCAGGCCCTGACCGCCGTCAACGCAGGCCAGAAGTTGGTCGGGCCTGCAGCGGACGGCGAATGGATGGACCGCTATCTGAAAGCCGGCGCGGGCAAGCACATCGACATCTACAACTTCCATGGCTACATCACACCCTACCGGGTTGAAAGCGACCTGGTTGCAGTCGTTGCCAACGTCAAACTGAAAATGGCTGAATACGGCCTGGGCGCCAAACCCATCTGGAACACGGAAAGCGGTGCCAGTTGTGGACAGGATGGCACCAGCTGCGTCGGCATACGCCCTGCCTTGAATTCCACGCAATGGCTGCTGGACCAGCAAGGGTTGATCCCTCGCTCGCTGGCCGTGCAATGGGCCAACGGCGTCAGCAACATGGACTACTTCTTCCTGGAAGGTTGGAATGAGGGCTGGTCCGCTTTGGTCTCGCGTCCACCCAATGGCGTGAAGAATGCGGACGGTGCCATTTCCTATCCGTGCAACCAGCAACCTCAGGGTGCGCCGTACTACTGCACGGGCCTGATGCCGGCCACGCCATTGGGCAAGGGCTACGCCAAGGCCGCCGAATGGCTCAAGGGCACCAAGCTGTACAGCGCCTACAAGATGGCCGATCAGGACATCTACATCTTCAAACTGCGCACGGCCTCAGGCGCTCAACGCTATCTGGTCTGGAACGCCTCGACCACGAGCAAACAAGTGAGTGCCCCCTTGCCCTGGAACATCAAGACGGTGTCCTACATTGACTCCGGCATGATCACCAGGAAGCTCAGCTACTCCATCCAGCCCTTCACGCTGGAGCCTCGCTACCCCGTGCTGCTGGCGCCTTGAGTGAGCTCGGTGACGTTGACCGGCTCAGCTGGCCGGTCATCCACGAGCCGCCTTAGGGCGGCTTTTTTCATGCGGGCACGTGCTCGCCACCGGCCTGCTGCAGGCGCCACATCTGCGCGTATTTGCCATTGGCGATCATCAGTTGCGGGTGCGTGCCCCGCTCTACGATGCGGCCATGCTCCATCACCAGGATCTCGTGCGCATGCACGATGGTGGACAGACGGTGTGCGATCACCAGCACGGTCTTGCCCTGCGCCACCGCGGACAGCTCGGCCTGAATGGCCCGCTCGTTGGCGGAATCCAGCGCCGATGTGGCCTCGTCAAACACCAGGATGGGCGGGTTCTTGAGCAAGGTGCGGGCGATGGCCACGCGCTGCTTTTCGCCGCCCGAGAGCTTCAGCCCTCGCTCGCCCACCATGGTGTCGTAGCCCTTGGGCGTGTGGCTGATGAAATCGTGGATGCGCGCCGATTGCGCTGCGGCGACCACCTCATCGTGCGTGGCCTCCGGGCGGCCATAGGCGATGTTGTAGGCCACCGTGTCATTGAACAGCACGGTGTCCTGCGGCACGATGCCGATGTTGCGGCGCAGGCTGTCTTGCGTGAGGTGCTGGATGTCATGGCCGTTGACCGTGATGCGCCCCCCCTGCACGTCATAGAAGCGATAGAGCAAACGTGCCAGGGTGGACTTGCCAGAGCCCGAGGGTCCCACCACCGCCACCGTCTGACCGGCCGGGATCTCGAAGCTCACGTCATGCAGGATGGGGCGAGCCGGGTCATAGGCAAAGTCGACATGGTCAAAGCGCACCGAAGGCGGATGATGCGGGCCATCCTTGAGCAGCAGGGGCTTCGCATCAGGTGCATCGGCCACTTCGCGATCGCGCTCCATCAGGGTGAACATCTTGTCCAGGTCGGTCAGGGCCTGCTTGATCTCGCGGTAGATCACCCCCAGGAAGTTCAAAGGAATGTAGAGCTGGATCATGAAGGCATTGACCATGACCAGGTCACCCACCGTCATGCGGCCCTCTACCACGCCACCGGTTGCACGCCACAGCATGGCAATCAGGCCGACGGCGATGATGGTCTGCTGACCGGTATTGAGCAGCGACAAGGTCTGCTGCGTCTTCACGCCAGCCTGGCGCAGGCGTTCCAGCGCTTCGTCGTAACGACGGGTCTCGAAGGCTTCGTTGTTGAAGTACTTGACGGTCTCGTAATTGAGCAGCGAATCAATCGCGCGGGAATGCGCCTTGGAATCCAGCTCGTTCATTTCGCGCCGAAAGCGCGTGCGCCATTGCGTGACGGACACGGTGAAGGTGATGTAGACCACCAGGGCCGCCAGCGTGATCCACGCAAACATCATGTCGAACTTCGTGGCCAGCAGCGTCAGCACGAGGGTGACCTCGATCAGGGTGGGCACGATGCTGTAGAGCGAGTAAGAGATCAAGGAGTGCACGGCGCGCGTGCCGCGCTCGATGTCCCGGGTCATGCCGCCGGTCTGGCGCTCCAGGTGAAAGCGCAGGCTCAGGGCATGCAGATGCGCAAACACCTGCAGGGAAATGCTGCGCGCCGCGCCTTCGGTGGCCTTGGCAAACACCAGTTCCCGCAACTCGGTGAACAGCGAGGTCGACAGCCTCAACAGCCCGTAGGCCACCAGCAGGCCGACCGGCACGGCCAGCATGGCCTGGGCAGCGCTGGGATGCGGGGCCAGCTTGTCCACCAGGTTCTTGAGCAGCAGGGGCACACCCACATTGGCCACCTTGGCGCCAATCATGAAGGCCAGCGCCAGCACCACGCGGCCCTTGTAGGCCCACAGATAAGGCCACAGGCGAGCCAGGGTGTCACGGTCCGAACGGGGGCTATTCGTGCCGGAGTTCGGGTTTTCAGAAACGGGAGCGTGTGCGAAGCGGCGCATTCTGGAACAATGCTTTGTCTGATGTTGTAGAGGTCGATTGTCGACCGGATTGCCCATGACCGTATCCCCGCCCCCCAACACCCTGCTGACGCCCCCCGATTTGCACCCGGAAATGGAACTGGTCATGCGCGTCATGCCCATGCCGGCCGATGCCAATGGCAACGGCGATATCTTTGGCGGCTGGATCATGTCGCAGGTGGACCTGGCGGGTTGCGTGCTGCCTGGTCGCATCTCACGCGGCAAGGTGGCCACCATTGCCGTCAACGAGTTCGTTTTTCGCAATGCGATGTCGGTCGGCGATCTGCTGTCGCTGTATGCACGCGTCACCCGCATCGGCAACACGTCCATCACCGTCCACGTTGAAGCCTGGGCGGAGCGTCGCCCGTCGGACCCGATTCTGGTCAAGGTCACCGAGGCCAACCTGACTTACGTGGCCATCGATCAGAACGGCAAACCTCGCCCTGTACGTCCAACTTGACGCGCCTCAAGCCCTGCCGGCAGGCGGGGCTCCGCATTCGTGCGAGGATCGCGGGATGGATGCCTTGAACCCGAATTCGCTGGATCAGGTCCCTGCCACACTGCGCAAGCAGGGCTGGGCCGTGATCAACGCCCCTACCCTGCTGGCCGCCCTGCACACGGATCTGACCACAGCCAACGCCTTGCACGACAGCTGGAACGACCTCCCACCTGATCAACACCTGCGTGATGGCGGCCATTACCGCTTTCGCCGCCACAGCTGCTTCCGTCTGGACACCGCCACAGGCGAGCTGATCCAGACACCACACCGCGCGCACTGGCAGCCCGTGACGTACAACGCCCTGCACGGTGGCTTCGAGCGCCTGTTCCAGCCCATCGAGCCGGCCATCTGCACGCACCCTATGTGGCAGGCCTTGCTGCGCCACATCGGCGGCTTGCTGGCCGAAACCAAACCGGTGCCCGCCTGGTACATCGAAGCCCACCAGTTCCGCGTGGACACGACCGGCGGCATCGGTCGGCCCACGCCCGAAGGCGCCCACCGAGATGGCGTGGACTTCGTGGCCGTGTTGATGCTGGAGCGCCACGAGGTCAAGGGCGGTGAAACACGCGTGTTCGAAGCCGATGGCCCGCATGGCGTGCGCTTCACGCTGACAGAACCCTGGAGCACCCTGTTGCTTGATGACGAGCGCGTGATCCACGAATCCACGCCGATTCAGCCGATTGGCGAACACGGCTGGCGTGACACGCTGGTGCTGACCTTCCGTCAAGGCAGCTTCCAGGGACCGAACTGAGGCCTCGCCCCAAAGGCACGGCTCAGGCGGTGCCGTACTTGGTCTCCATGCGAATGCCGATGGCCTGCAACAAAGGCGTCGGCAGCACACCGCCTGCGCAAATGATCACGCCGTCATTGCGCAAGGTCTGCTCGCCATCCTGGGTGCTCAGCACCACGTGATCGTCTTCAATGCGCAGCACCTGTGATTGCAGCCACACCAGGATGCGGCCCTCGTCCTGCAGTTGCTTGAGCTGCTGGCGATTTTTCTCCTTCACGCGCGAAAACGCCTGACTGCGATAGGACAGTGTCACCTGCGTGCCAGGTTGTCGCGCCAGGTCGATGGCAGCCTCCAGGGCGCTATCACCCCCCCCCACCACCAACATGCGCTGGCCGCGGTATTGCTCGGCGTCGATCAGGCGGTACACCACCTTGCTGCGCTCCTCACCGGGCACGTCCAGCTTGCGGGGCGAACCACGCCTGCCAAGGGCGAGCAGCACAGCCTTGGTGTGGTGCGAACCTTTGCTGCTTCGCACGATGAAGCTGCCATCCGCTTGCGGGTCGATCCCTTCCAGGCGCTCGCCGAACTGGAAGCTCAGTCCCGTTTTGCCGACCACGTCGTGCCAGAAGCCCAGCAAGGCCTCCTTGGCCACCTCGGTGCCCAGGCTCATGCTGCCCACCAGATCCAGTTTGGCCGGCGCCGTCATCACCACCTTCTTGCGCGGGTAGTGGTACACCGTGCCCCCCAGCGAATCCTCCTGCTCCAGGATGCGGTAGCGCAGCTTGTGCTGCAAGGCGCTGAGCCCCGCCGAGATGCCAGCCGGGCCAGAGCCCACGATCACAACATCCAGCGGCGCATCGGAGCGGCTTTCTGCCACACGCTGGCGCACGCCGTTCATGGCCTGACGACCTTGCTCCGTGGTCTTGCGAATGAGACCCATGCCGCCCAGTTCGCCAGCAATGAAGATGCCGCGCACATTGGTCTCGAACTCCTTGCTCAGTACAGGAATCTCGACCCCGCGCTCCGAGGTGCCAAAGACCAGGGACAGGGCCTGACTCGGGCAGGCCGTGACGCAGGCCCCGTGCCCGATACACGCAGACGCATTCACCAGTGTGGCCTTGCCGTCCACGATGCCCAGGGCCTCCTCCGGGCAGGCCTTGACGCAGGCGCCAGAGCCAAAACACCGATTGGGATCGACCACCGGGTGCAGTGAGGCTGGCAGGTTCAAACCCGCCTGGCTGGCCTCGGCCAGCGCAGCGGCGTCCGCCTTGCGACGGCGCTGCCGGAGCACCAGGTGCACGGCCACGGCCACGGCCGCGACACCGCCATACAAAGTCAGATAAGCAGGAATCAACATGGGACGACAACGCAGGCTACAACACACCGAAGCAGACTCGATCCGGATGATGGCTTCAACCGGATTTCATGTAAGCGATGTTAAACGTGTGCAAATTGCACATTTTCAACCATACACTGTCGATAGAATTTTTTGCACCGCCCGAACGGGCCGTCAAGCAGCGAAATCGGGCCCCCATGAGTGCCACCACCTCCACCGTCACCCCTGGCGCCACACCACCTGGGCGCAGCACGCCTGAGCAACAGGCACCTCAGGTTCAGGCGCGCTTGCGCACCGACCTGCTCATCTACCTGGCCATCACGGCGCTGACGCTGGTGGCATGGTGGACCTCGGCCCAAGGCTGGTTCACTTCCTGGTCCCAAACGGGCTACTGGCTGGGCGTGGCGGGCGGTGTGTCGATGCTGCTGCTGTTCACCTACCCCCTGCGCAAGCGCTGGCGCGTCACCTACAGCTGGGGCGCCTCGAAGTACTGGTTTGCGGCCCACATGGTGCTGGGCATCCTGGGGCCCTGGCTGATCCTGCTGCACTCCACCTTCCACATCGGCTCCACCAACGCCGCCGTGGCGCTGTTCTCCATGGTCATCGTGGCACTCAGCGGGGTGATCGGGCGCTTCCTGTATGTGCGCCTGCACGCAGATCTGCGCGGCGAAAAAGCCACCCTGGCCAGCCTGCGCGGCGCCATGGGCCAGGAACAACAAGCGGCGGACACCCAGTTCCAGGCCATGCCCGGCGTGCTCCAGGCCATGCAAGCTTTCGAGCGGCAAACCCTGGCTGATGGCGCCAATCAGGGCGCCCGGCACCTGTGGCGTTTGTTCGTGCTGCCCATCCAGCGCAAACGCGTGGCCCAGCAATGCAAGGCCGACGTCAAGAAGCTGATCAAGCAGGCGGTGGCCGACAAGAAATGGAGCAAGCAGCAAGCCCTCACCCGCTACCGCAGCTGCTGTGAGCAGATCGACCGCTACGCCTTGTCGGTGCAGCGCGCCGCCCAGTTCCAGACCTTCGAGCGCCTGTTTTCCATGTGGCACGTGGCGCATGTGCCCTTTGTGTGGATCATGGTGCTGTGCGCGATCTTCCATGTCGTGGCGGTGCATGCGTATTGATCCGCTCGACCTGACCAGGCCTTGGTGATGCCCCGGAATCCAAAACGCTGGCTGCACCTGGGCCTGCTGCTTCTAGCCTTGCTCCTGCTGGTACTGGGCGGGCCCGCCCATGCGCAATCGATCGAATCGGTGCTGGCGCCGGGTGATGTCATCAGCGGCCACGCCAAGGTCGAACACGAATGCGCCAACTGCCATGTGCGTTTCAACCCCAAAGGGCAGGATGCCCAGTGCGTGGTCTGCCACAAGGAAGTCGGCCAGGACATGAAGGCCCGCACGGGCTTCCATGGTCGCCAGAAGCCCGATGCCACCTGCCGCAGCTGCCACACCGACCACAAGGGGCGCCAGGCACGCATCGTGGTGCTCGACACCAAACGCTTTGACCACAAACAGACGGATTACCTGCTCAAGGCCAAACACCTGGACGTGGCCTGCGACAAGTGCCACACCAGCGGCAAGAAGTACTGGCAAGCTGCCAGCGAATGCCTGAGCTGCCACAAGAAAGACGATGCACACAAGGGCGGCATTGGCGGCAAGTGCTCGGACTGCCACAGCGAAATCGGCTGGAAGACCACCGACTTCGATCATGGCAAGAAGACCCACTTCGCGCTGGAAGACAAGCACGCCACCAAGGCCAAGTGCGACGACTGCCACGCCAATGGCCGCTTCAAGGACACGCCCAAGACCTGCGTTGCTTGCCACAAGAAGGAAGACGAGCACAAAGGCCAGTTCGGCGGCAAGTGCGAGACCTGCCACGGCGCCAAGTCATGGAAGGCCATCGACTTCAACCACGACACCGACACCTCTTACGCCTTGCGCGGCAAGCACCGCAAGACCGCCTGCACCGATTGCCACACCGGCCCCTTGTACAAGCAGAAGCTGCCCGAGCAATGCTGGGACTGCCACAAGAAAGACGACAAGCACAAGGAAACACTGGGCAAGGACTGCGCCTCCTGCCACAGCGAGAGTGGCTGGAAGGACCCGCCTCGCTTCGACCATGACAAGACCCGCTTCCCCCTGCTGGGCAAACACGGCAAGGTGAGCTGCTCGGACTGCCACAAGAGCGCCATGTACAAGGAGGCGCCCATGGACTGCTTCTCGTGCCACAAAAAGGATGACAAGCACGAGGGCACACTGGGCAAGACCTGCGTGGATTGCCACTCCGAACGCGACTGGCGCGCCACGGCGGGCCGCTTCGACCACGACAAGACCCGCTTTGCCCTGCGCAATGCCCACGCTCGCAGCCAGATCAAGTGCAGCGACTGCCACAAGGGCGGCATGAAAGCCTTCCGCAACACCGCCATGACCTGCTTCGCCTGCCACAAGAAGGACGACAAGCACGAAGGCACTCAGGGCCAGCAATGTGAGCAATGCCATGGCGACAAGGACTGGAAGGCGACCGTGTTCGACCATGGCAAGACACGCTTCCCGTTAACCGGCAGCCACGGAAGGGTCGAATGCAGCGCCTGTCATGTAACCAAACGTTTCAAGGATGCGCAGCGTGACTGCTTCGCCTGCCATCGAAAAGACGACCAGCACAAGGCACGCTTCGGCACCCGTTGCGAGTCCTGCCACAACACGCGCCACTGGAAATCCTGGGACTTCAACCACGACCGGAAAACGACCTACCCGCTAACCGGCGCCCACAGCACGGTGAAGTGTGAAGCGTGTCACACCCAGGCGGCCCCCGCTGGCAAGGCGGTTGCCGAAACCGGTCAGCGCTGCATCGACTGCCACCAGAAGGACGACACCCATGACGGCCAGTTCGGCGGGCGCTGCGAGCAGTGCCATTCGACAAAAGGCTGGAAACAACTTGAAAAACACTCGGCGCTTTGGCTGGACGAATCCCGTACAATAAATGTGCAGTTTTCACATTTTGCAGTTAGCAGTAGAAGTTGGTCGTACCCGCCCCTGACTCATGACACCCTCCCCGCACGCTCACACCTGGACCCGCGCGGCAGCGTTCTTGCTGCTGTTGGTCATGTGCGTGATGCTGGGTGTGGTGCCGGGACGGGCTGAAGCGCAGAGCGCCACGAACAGCAAGTTCGAGCACTTCAAAACAGGCTTTCCGCTGAATGGGGCTCATGCCACCCAGCGCTGTGAAAGCTGCCACAGCAACGGTATCTTCAAGGGCACACCCAAGGATTGCCAGACCTGCCACACTCAGGGCTCGCGTCTGGCCAGATCCAATGTGGTGATGCCGCCCACCCACATTCCAACGAACTCGTCGACGCAGGGCTGCGACAGTTGCCACGGCACACAGTCCTTCAGCAATCCGCGCTTCAGTCACACCACGGGCATCCCGCCCGGCACGGCGTGCCAGACCTGTCACGATGGGGTCCGCGCCCAAGGCAAGTCCGGCAACCACATCGCCACACGAGCCACTTGCGATTCCTGCCACACCACCCGCAACTGGAACGGTGCCAAGCCGGATCACAGCGGATTCCACAGTGGCACCAACTGTGCGTCCTGCCACAACGGCGCGACCGCCAGCGGCAAGACGTCCAACCACATCCCTGTCACGGCCAACTGCTTCAGCTGCCACAGTGTCAACAGCTGGAAGCCAAGCAGCTGGAATCACACCCAGGCTCAGGTCGCAGGGGCCTGCTCGACCTGCCACTCGGGCTCCTTTGCCCCCGCCGACGGCAAACCCGCGAACCACATCCCCTACCAATCGCTGGCTGGCGTGTCGATCAGCAATTGCGACAGCTGCCACAAGAACGGCTTCAGCAGCTGGAACCCGGGGCGCTTCCACGCCAACGTGAACATCGTCGGGCAATGTGCTTCGTGCCACCTCACCTCGGCCTTTGGTCTGACCAGCAAGCCCAACAGCCCTGTTCACAGCGGCGTGACAGGCAGTTGCGAGTCCTGCCACTCAACCGCCGGATGGGCCGGCGCCAAGGTGGACCACAGCCTGTTCAACACCAGCACGCAGTGCGGCACCTGCCACAACGGCAGCACAGCCACAGGCAAGCCCGGCTCGCACATGCCAGTGACCGGCAACTGTGTCAGCTGCCACAGCGTGAAGGGCTGGAAACCCACCAGCTGGAATCACACACAAGCGCTGGTGGCCGGTGCCTGCTCGACCTGTCACTCGGGCTCTTTCCCGCCCGCCGACGGCAAGCCCGCCAACCACATTCCGTATCAATCGCTCGCGGGGGTGTCGATCAGCAACTGCGACAGCTGCCACAAAGGTGGCTACAGCAGCTGGAACCCAGGCCGCTTCCACGCCAACGTCAGCATCGTCGGTCAATGTGCCTCGTGCCACCTCACCTCGACCTATGGCCTGACCAGCAAACCCGCCACCACCACGCACAGCGGCGTCACAGGCAACTGTGAGTCCTGTCATGCCACCAGCGCCTGGTCCAACATCAAGGTGGACCACAACCAGTTCAATGCCGCCACGCAGTGCAGCAATTGCCACAACGGCAGCACGGCCACCGGCAAGTCGAGCTCGCACATTCCGGTAACGGCCAACTGCTACAGCTGCCACAGCACCACGGGCTGGACGCCCACCAAGTGGAACCACACGCAGGTGAACGTATCCAGCGCCTGCTCGACCTGCCACTCCGGCGCCTTCCCGCCTGCCGACGGTCGCCCGTCCAACCACATTCCTTATCAATCGCTGGCGGGTGCTGCCATCACCAACTGCGACACCTGCCACAAGAGCGGCTACAGCAGCTGGAACCCCGGCCGCTTCCACGCCAATGTCAGCATCGTCGGGCAATGTGCCTCCTGCCACCTGACATCGGCCTATGGTCTGACCAGCAAACCCAACACGGCCACGCACAGCACGGTCACCGGTGGTTGCGAGTCCTGCCACAACACCAGTGGCTGGGCTGGGGCCAAGGTCGATCACAGTCTGTTCAATGCGTCGACTCAGTGCAGCACCTGCCACAACGGTGGCACGGCAACGGGCAAGCCTGGCAGCCACATCCCGGTGACGGCCAACTGCTACAGCTGCCACAGCACCACGGGCTGGACGCCCACCAAGTGGAACCACACGCAGGTGAACGTCAGCAACACCTGCTCGACCTGCCACTCCGGTGCCTTTCCGCCTGCTGACGGTCGCCCGTCCAACCACATCCCTTATCAATCGCTGGCGGGTGCCGCCATCACCAACTGCGACACCTGCCACAAGAGCGGCTACAGCAGCTGGAACCCCGGCCGCTTCCACGCCAATGTCAGCATCGTCGGGCAATGTGCCTCCTGCCACCTGACATCGGCCTATGGTCTGACCAGCAAGCCCAACACGGCCACGCACAGCACGGTCACCGGTGGTTGCGAGTCCTGCCACAACACCAGCAGCTGGGCTGGTGCCAAAGTGAACCACAGTCTGTTCAATGCCACCACACAGTGCGCAAGCTGCCACAACGGCAGTTCGGCCACTGGCAAGCCTGGCAGTCACATCCCCGTGACCGCCAATTGCTACAGCTGCCACAACACCACGGGCTGGACGCCCACCAAGTGGAACCACACGCAGGTCACCGTCACCAATGCCTGCTCGACCTGCCACTCCGGCGCCTTCCCGCCTGCTGACGGCCGCCCCTCCAACCACATCCCCTATCAATCGCTGGCGGGTGCCGCCATCACCAACTGTGACACCTGCCACAAGAACGGGTTCAGCAGCTGGAGCCCCGGTCGCTTCCACGCCAACGTCAGCATCGTCGGGCAATGTGCCTCCTGCCACCTGACCTCGGTCTATGGCCTGACCAGCAAGCCAGCCAACGCCCTGCACAGCACGGTGACAGGCGGCTGCGAGTCCTGCCACAACACCAGTGGCTGGAACAACGCCAAGGTGAACCACAGCCTGTTCAATGCGACCACGCAATGTGGCAGTTGCCACAACGGCAGTGCCGCCACCGGCAAGCCTGGCAGCCACATCCCCGTGACCGCCAATTGCTACAGCTGCCACAACACCACGGGCTGGACGCCCACCAAGTGGAACCACACGCAGGTCACCGTCACCAATGCCTGCTCGACCTGCCACTCCGGCGCCTACCCACCTGCTGATGGCCGCCCGGCCAACCACATCCCCTATCAATCGCTGGCGGGCGCCGCCATCACCAATTGCGACAGCTGTCACAAGAGCGGCTACAGCAGCTGGAGCCCTGGTCGCTTCCACGCCAACGTCAGCATCGTTGGCCAATGCTCGACCTGTCACTTGAGTGCCGCCTATGGCCTCACCAGCAAGCCCAACAATGCCGTGCATGCAGGCATCAGCAGCGGCTGCGAGTCCTGTCACAAGTCCACCGCGTCATGGAGCAACGTGGTCTATACCCACGCACCGACCAATGCAGTGGGCACGGGCACCTGTGACAACTGCCACAACGGCAGCACGGCTACCGGCAAACCCGGCAACCACATCCCCATCCAGGTCGGGGGCGTGAAGTGCGACAGCTGCCACAAGTCCCAGCAAGCCTGGGCTACCACCGTGACCACCAATCACACGGCCATGAGCACCCAGGCATGCAAGAGCTGCCACACGCAAGCCTATGTGGGCTGGGGTGCCACCGCCAAGCCCAACAACCATATCCCTGAAGCACAGCTGCTCAATGGCGCCAGCCTGGACTGCAAGGCATGCCACACCAGCACCAATGCGGGCGGTTTCGGCACAGCCGTGATGAACCACAACAACAGCATGGGCAATGGCTCGGGCTGGTGCTATGCCTGCCACAACGCAGGGACCGCCTATCTGGGCTCCATGGAACGCAAGTCGCTGACTCATCGGCAAAGAACGGGCGTGACCGACTGCTCTCAATCCGGTTGCCATCGGCCTCTGGGCACCAAAGGCAACACCTACCGCAACTGGGACTGACGCCCTTATCCCACATGATCATGAAGTCCTCCCACCGTGCCAGATGGCTGGCCACCCTGCTCGCGCTGCCCGTCTGTTCTCTGCTGCACGCCGAAATGCTGGATGAAGTTGATTTGCGCCGTGAGGGCAACCATGCCGTCGTGCAGATCCGCCTGAGCACGCCAGTGAGCCTCCTGCGCACCACCGCGTCGCGAACCCGGGACCTGACCCAGGCCTACTACCAGCTGCGACTGACCGATATCGACCCGGGCTTCGTGGCCGGCGAGCGCCGTATCGTCAAGGTGGATGGTCTGCCCGTCATCACCATCTCCGACGAGCCCGTTCGCACGGACAAGCTCGACGACATCAACCGCCGCCTGGTGATCTCGTTCAGCCAGGCCAGCAACTTCAAGGTGCGCACAGGCAAGGGGGACCGCAGCATCGAGGTGGTACTCGAGGGCCTGGGCTCGGCGGTCAAGACCGTCACGGGCAAAACGCAGGACGAGCAGATGCACAGCCATCGCTACGTGATCGCGCTGGCTCGTTCGGCCGACCCCAAGCTGGAGATCGCAGCGCCCATTCCGCAATCACTGCAGAACTACCAGGTGTTCACGGCTCGACGGGTGGTGGATGGCAAACAGGTCCATGAAATGGATCTGGGCTACTTCAGCACCCTGGCCGAGGCCGAGGCCGCCATGAAACAACTGTCGCGCTTTCCCTCCGCTGTGATTGTCAAGCTGGGCGAGGCCACTGCCAGCAAAGCATCAGCGCCCTCCCCGGCACCAGGTCCGGCGACAGCGCCCGCTGCCACCGCCGATCAGCAAGCCCGCGACCTGTTGGACCAATCGCGCCAGGCCTACGAACAACAAAAGCCGGAAGAAGCCATCAGGTTGCTCAACCAGTTGCTCGATCTGCCGGCCACCGCCGTCACGCCGGATGCGCAGGAGTTGCTGGGCATGGTACGGCTGTCTCAGGGCGAACAGGCCAAGGCGCGAGCGGAGTTCGAGTCCTATCTCAAGCAATACCCCAGCGGGCCTGGCGCAGAGCGCGTCAAGGGCCTGTTGGCCGGCATGCAGCCCACCGATCTGAAGCTCGCGCCGACCATCGAGTCCATCAAGACACCGGAGGGCGCGATCACCACCACGGGCTCGATCTCTCAGTATTACTACGGCGGCAAGTCCACCACCGCCACACAAGCCGTGCGAGACACGGACGGCACACTGCTGTCAGCTGACGAGATCAACAACCGGAGCAAGGCCCCCATCAGCACGACGGATCAGCGCCTGCTGTCCACCAACGTCGACACCACCTGGCGCTCCCGCGACGCCGACCGTGACATCAAGCTGGTGTTCCGCGATCAGTTCGACTACAACATGCTCAGCGATGCCCAGCTCAAGGGCAAGTCCCGCTACCGCAACCGCCTGAACGCTGCCTACTTCGACTACCAGGGGCTCAAGAATGGCGTGCGCGGCAGACTGGGTCGCCAATCTGCCATGTGGGGCGGCGAAGGCCGCTATGACGGCGCCTCGGGCAGCTACGCCTTCAGGCCCAAGTGGAAGGTATCGGCCGCGGCAGGCCAACCAACGGACAAGCTGGGTGAAGCCAAACGCCAGTTCTTTGGCACCTCGATTGACGCCGATGCGCTCACGCCTAATATGGGTGCGTCCCTGTTCATCCTGCAGCGCAACATCGATGGCGAGGTGGACCGTCGCGCAACGGGCGCCGACCTGCGTTACTTCACGCAGAACTCGTCATTGATGGCCTCCACGGACTACGACGTCATCTTCAAGAAAATCAACGTGGTGAGCCTGCAGGGCACTTACACGGCGGAGGACAACACGACGGTCCTGGCGACCTATGAGCGCCGCAGCCTGGCGCCCGCATCGCTCAGCCAGACCTTGTTCTTCCAGTACCAGGAGTTCACGGACGCGGGCATCATCCCTCAAACCATCACCGATCTGAAGAACCGGGGCTACACCGTCGATCAGCTGAGGGAACTGGTGCGCGCCAACACGTCTTACTGGACACACTCGATGCTGTCCGTCACGACGCCGGTTTCACCGCAATGGCAGACGGGTGCCACGCTTGACTTCAACCGGACAGGCGCCATCGCACCCAACGCCGTCTTGCCGCAAGGACAGGCCGCCAGCGGTCTGTCCAAGACCCTGAGCCTGCTGGCCATCGGCTCCAATCTGTACTCGGCACGTGACACGAACGTGTTCACCGCATCCTTGATGCGCGGCAAGCAGATCAAGACCTACATGCTCAACTACAACAATCTGACACCGTTGACGGATACCTGGCAGCTTGAGCCCGGCCTGCGCTGGCAGCGCAACATCAGCCAGGACACGGCAACAGGTCTGAACATCACCACGGTAGCATGGGGCCCCGGTTTGAAGGCATCATTCAAGCCTCGGCCCACCGTCACGCTGGAATCCAACCTGAATGTGGATTACACGCGCACCGAAGGCGTGGCCAACAACGACAAGAGCACCCGCTACACCTACTTCCTTGGCTACCGCTACGACTACTGATCACGCTCCGGTGCACCTGCACGCCCAGGATCTGGCCTGTCGGCGTGGCGGGCGGCTGCTCTTTGCGCATCTGCACATGGCGGTGGCCCCAGGCCAGTTGGTGTGGGTGCGCGGGCCCAACGGGCAAGGCAAGACCAGCCTGCTGCGCCTGCTGGCGGGCTTGTCGCAAGCCGCAGAAGGGCACATCGAGCGCCCCGTGCCGCTGGCCTATATCGGCCACCAGCATGGCCTGAAGGATGACCTCAATGCCATGGAGGCACTGAGCTTCCTGCTGCGCCTGCACGAGTTGCCCTTTGACGATCGGACCTGCACCGAGGCGCTGGCCCACATGGGCGTGCACAGGCAACGGCTTTCACCTGTTCGCAACTTGTCACAGGGGCAGAAGCGGCGGGTGTCTCTGGCCCGGCTGTGCCAGTCTGCCTCCAGCAAGCTCTGGATCCTGGACGAACCTTTTGACGCGCTGGACGATCAAGGCATCACCACCCTCAACACGCTGATCCAGCAGCACTGCCAGAACGGGGGCGCCGTGATCCTGACCAGCCATCAGGCTCTGTCCCTTCCCGGGGCCATCGAACTGGACCTCAGTCTGGTGGGGAAGGATTGAACCGCATGTGGCCTTTGATCCTTCGAGACTGGAAGCTGGCCATGCGCCGCCGGGTGGAGGCCCTGCTGCCCCTGGTGTTCTTCATCGTGGCGGCCAGCCTGTTCCCCCTGGGTGTGGGCCCGGAACCCCAGACGCTGCGCACCATCGCCCCTGGCGTGGTGTGGGTGTGTGCCCTGCTGGCTTCGCTGCTGTCCCTGGGCAGCCTGTATGGATCGGACTTTGCCGACGGCAGCCTGGAGCAGATGCTGCTGTCTGGCCAGTCACTGGCAGGACTCACCCTGGCCAAGGCCGTGGCGCACTGGAGCATCAATGGCCTGCCCCTGGTGCTGGCATCGCCCGTACTGGGCCTCCTGTTCGACCTGCCTGGAGGACAATTGACCACCCTGGTGCTCAGCCTCCTGCTCGGCACGCCGGTCCTCAGCCTGCTGGGTGGCGTGGGCGCGGCCCTGACGCTGGGCCTGCGCAGCGGTGGCATGCTGATCGTGCTGCTGGTGCTGCCACTGGCCGTGCCCGTGCTGATTTTCGGGGCGGGGGCCGTGGTGGCGGTGTCTGCGGGGCTCTCGCCGGAAGGCCACTTGTCCCTGCTGGGCGCGCTGTTGCTGCTCACCCTGCTGGGCGCACCCTGGGCGACCGCTGCTGCGCTCAAGATTGCACTGGATTGATGGATGTCTAAGCTGAACTGGACCACTTTCGCCGCGCCCTCGAAGTTCGAGCGCCTGGCCGCGGCCCTCATGCCCTGGTTATGGGCCGTCTGCCTGTTGATGAGTGCGGCAGGCCTGTACACGGGCTTCATCGTCGCGCCCACGGATTTCCAGCAAGGGCAGTCCTACCGCATCATCTTCATCCATGTGCCGGCAGCCTGGATGTCCATGGTGCTGTACATGGCCATGGCCTTCTGGGCCGCGATAGGCTGGGCGTTCAAGGTCCGACTGGCCTCCATGCTGGCGCGCGCCATTGCCCCCACGGGCGCCCTGTTCACCTTCATCGCCTTGTGGACCGGCGCCTTCTGGGGCAAACCCACCTGGGGCGCCTGGTGGGTCTGGGATGCGCGGCTGACCTCCGAGCTGATCCTGCTCTTTCTGTACCTGGGCTACATGGCCCTGGTCGAAGCGATTGATGACCCGCGCCGAGCCGACGCCGCAGGCGCGTTGATTGCCCTGGTCGGGGCCATCAACGTGCCCATCATCTATTTCTCGGTGCGCTGGTGGAACACCCTGCACCAGGGCGCCTCCATCAGCATGACCGCCGCCCCCAAGATGGCCTCGACCATGCTCACCGCCATGCTGCTCATGACCATCGCCTTCTGGGCCTATGCCTTTGCCGTGGTCTTCACACGCACACGCGCCATCGTGCTGGAGCGCGAAAGCGAGACCCAGTGGGTGCGAGCGCTCGTCAATGGCCATCAGAACGGTCGCCAGGAGTGAACAAACCATGTCCCAGTGGCAGAGCTTTTCCGACTTCATCGCCATGGACGGCTACGGCCTGTACATCTGGGGCGCCTATGGCATCACCCTGCTGTGCATGCTGGTCGAGCCGTTGATGGCCGCACACCGCCGACGCCAGGCGTGGCGCCATGCCCAACTGGCCAGCCACTGCGAACAAGAGGATACGTAAGATGACACCCCGCAAGAAGCGCCTGATGCTCATCCTGGGTGGCCTGGCCATCCTGGGCGTTGCGGCCGCACTGGTTCTCAACGCCTTTCAGAAGAACCTGGTGTTCTTCTTCACGCCCTCGCAGATCGTGGCCAAGGAGGCCCCGCTGGACCGCACCTTCCGCCTTGGTGGTCTGGTTGAAAAAGGCTCGGTGACGCGTGACGGCGTGATGGTCAACTTCGTGGTGACCGACACCTTCCGCAAGGTGCCCGTGCGCTATCAGGGCATCCTGCCTGACCTATTCAAGGAGGGCAAAGGCGTGGTGGCACAGGGCAAGCTGGGTACCGATGGTGTGTTCGTTGCGCAAGAGGTGCTGGCCAAGCACGATGAAAACTACATGCCGCCCGAAGCCGCCGAAGCCCTCAAGCGCGCGGCCGACGCCAACGCCCGCATCGAAGCCGGCCAACACAAGGAGCCGAAATGATTCCCGAACTGGGCCAGATCGCGCTGGTGCTCGCGCTCGCCGTCTCCATGCTGTTGTCGGCCATGCCCTTGTGGGGCGCCTATAAAAACGATGCCGCATTGATGGGCCTGGCCCGTCCTCTGGCTCGCGTGCTCTTCGTGCTGATCGGTGGCGCCTTCATCGCCCTGATGGCCTGCTTCATCCGCAATGACTTCTCGGTGCTGTATGTGGCGTCCAACTCCAACAGCGCCCTGCCACTGCCCTATCGCATCGCCGGTGTGTGGGGTGGCCATGAAGGCTCGCTGCTGCTGTGGGTGATGATGCTGGCCTTCTGGATGCTGGCCGTGGCGCAATTCAGCCAACACCTGCCGCAAGCCGTGCTGGCCCGCATCCTGGCCGTGATGGGCATGATCAGCTTCGGCTTCCTGCTGTTCATGCTGGCCACCTCCAACCCCTTCGAGCGCCTGCTGCCCATGGCGCTGGATGGAAGAGACCTCAATCCGCTGCTGCAGGATCCCGGCATGGTGGCGCACCCGCCCATGCTGTACATGGGCTATGTGGGCTTCTCGGTGGCCTTCGCCTTCTCGATTGCGGCCTTGCTGGGCGGTCAACTCGATGCCAACTGGGCCCGCTGGACGCGCCCCTGGACGATCGCCGCCTGGATCTGCCTCACGATCGGCATCATGCTGGGCAGCGTGTGGGCCTATTACGAACTGGGCTGGGGTGGCTGGTGGTTCTGGGATCCTGTCGAGAACGCCTCCTTCATGCCCTGGCTGGCTGGCACGGCCTTGATGCACTCGCTGGCCGTGACCGAGAAGCGCGGCAGCTTCAAGAACTGGACGGTGCTGCTGGCCATCACGGCGTTCTCGCTGTCGCTGCTGGGCACCTTCCTGGTTCGCTCGGGCGTGCTGTCGTCCGTGCATGCCTTTGCCACCGACCCGCGCCGAGGCCTGTTCATCCTCACCTTCCTGGTGCTGGTGATCGGCTCATCGCTCACCTTGTACGCCTGGCGCGCCCCCACGGTGGGCCTGGGCCAGCGCTTCGGCCTGGTGTCGAAAGAATCCATGCTGCTGGCCAACAACGTGCTGTTGATCGTGGCCATGGGCTCGGTGCTGCTGGGCACGCTCTACCCCCTGTTCCTGGATGCCATGGGCCTGGGCAAGATCTCGGTGGGCCCGCCCTACTTCGACACCGTGTTCGTCCCGCTGATGACGCCACTGGTCTTCCTGATGGGGGTGGGGCCGCTGGCACGCTGGAAGCAAGCCGAGCTGCCTGATCTGGCCGTGCGACTGCGCTGGGCACTGGCCGCATCCGTCGTCGCAGCCCTGGCCACACAGTGGCTGGCCGGCAAGATCTCGCTGGGCACCTCCATCGGCTTGTGGATGGCCTTCTGGATCGTGGGCTCGATCATCGTGGACCTGCACGAAAAGGGCTGGCGCAAGATCCCGCTCGCCATGGCCGGCATGATCGTGGCCCACCTGGGTGTGGCTGCCTTTGCCTTTGGCGTCAGCATGGTGCGCACCTACGAGACGGAACGCGACGTGAAGATGAAGCTGCACGACACCACCGAGGTGGGCGGCTACGTATTCCAGCTTCAGAATGTGCTTGAAGTGCAAGGCCCGAACTTCGTCGCTGCCCGCGGCGAGATGCTCATCACACGCGATGGCAAGACGGTGAGCACGCTCTACCCCGAAAAGCGCATCTACAAGATTCAGAGCAACCCCATGACCGAAGCCGCGATCGATGCAGGCATCACACGCGACTTGTACGTGTCCATGGGCGAGCAACTGGAGACGGGTGAGTGGATCATCCGCGTCTATCACAAGCCCTTTGTGGACTGGATCTGGGGCGGCTGCCTGATCATGGCCATCGGCGGCATGATGGCAGCCAGTGACCGGCGCTACCGTGCCCGCAAACCCGCTGAGCGCACCACACCCGCTGCAACAGGAGCCACTGTATGAAACGCTTCCTCTTGCCCCTGGGCATCTTCCTCGCGCTGGCCGTGTTCCTTGGCCTGGGCCTGAAACGTGACCCGCGTGAAGTACCCTCTCCCCTGATCGGCAAGCCCGCGCCCGCCTTCAACCTGCCCGCCTTGAGCGACGCCAGCCGCAGCCTGCGCAAGGAAGACCTGCTCGGCAAGGTCTGGATGCTCAATGTGTGGGCGTCCTGGTGCGGCGCCTGCAGGCAGGAGCACCCGGTACTGGTTGAATTCGCGCGCCGCAATGTGGTACCCATCTACGGCCTGAACTACAAGGACGAACGCCCGGATGGCCTGGCCTGGCTGCGTGAAGGCGGCAACCCTTACGTTGAGTCCCTGTTTGATCATGAAGGCCGCATCGGCATCGACTTCGGTGTCTATGGTGTCCCCGAGACCTTCATCATCGACAAGGCGGGCGTGATCCGCCACAAGCACATCGGCCCCATCACACCGGATGTACTGGCCAATGAAATCGAACCCATGCTGAGGCAACTCAATGGCTGATCTTCCTGCCCCACACGCACACTCATGGGTCCGACCGGCCCTGCGTTTGCTGGCCTGGTGTGGCCTTGTGCTGTGCCTGCACCTCACGGCTACATCACCGAACGCCTGGGCCGGTGAAGCCGCGCTGCTGGCCGAGAACCCGGAACAGGAAGCCCGCATGATGGCCATTGCCAGCGAACTGCGCTGCCTGGTCTGCCAGAACCAGACGGTGGCCGATTCGCACTCCGGCCTGGCCGTTGACCTGCGTCAGGAGATCCGCGAGCAACTGCAACGCGGGCACAACGAGCAGCAGATCCGTGACTACATGACGGCCCGCTACGGCAACTTCATCCTCTACCGCCCACCAGTGGACCGCAGCACGGCCCTGCTGTGGTTCGGCCCCGGCCTGCTGGCTGTGGGTGGCCTGGCCTTCCTGTGGTGGACGCTGCGCCGTCGCGCCCGCATGCAAGCCGACGCCTTCGACCCTGATACCCCTGATCTGCCCGAGCAGCCTTGAGACACCATGAGCCTGGACATCAACCAACTCAAGACCCAGCTGCGCCAGCTGGCCGATCTGCACGCCAGCGGCACCCTGCCCGAAGCCCCGTATCAGGAGGCCAAGGCCAAGCTGGAGCGTCAATTGCTCGATGCCGTGATGAGCGGCGCCGAGGTGCCCGCAAGCTCAACCAGTGCCACAGCACCGCTGGTGTCCTCGGCACCGGAAGCGCCCCCCCGCGTCTCTCGCAAGCTGATGTGGGGGATGGCCGTCTTTGTGGTGGCCACGGGCGCCATCGGCTACTACCTGGTCGGCACGCCTGGTGCTTGGCAGATTGGCCCCAGTGGCGCTGCCGTGAGCACGGCTGCCGCCGATGGTGAGGCCACCAGCGGCAATGGTGCTGCGCCGGGCAGCAGCGCGCCGCACGCCATGAACGAAGACCAGATCAAGGGCATGGTCGACGGACTGGCTGCCAAGCTCAAGGCCGAGCCCAACAACCCGGAAGGCTGGGCCATGCTGGCGCGCACCTATGCCGCGCTGCGCCGCTTTGACGAGTCACTGCCAGCCTACCGCAAGGCCATCGAGCAGCGCCCTGATGAGGCCCAGTTGTATGCCGACTACGCCGATGCTTTGGCGGTGACCCAAGGACGCAAGCTGGAAGGCGAGCCCATCAAGCTGATCGACAAGGCGCTGAGCCTGGACGCCAACAACTTCAAGGCCTTGTCGCTGTCGGGCACCATCGCCTATGACAAGCAGGACTACAAGACAGCGGCATCGCTGTGGGAGCGCGCCGTGCAGCATGCCCCTGCCGACAACCCGGAGCTCGCGCGGCAGATGAGAGCAGCCCTGGATGACGCACGACAGCGAGCCGGTCTGCCTGCACTGAAGCCGCAAGCGGCGCAAGGCGGTGTGAGCATCAATGCTGGCAACAGTCAGATCACCGGTACCGTGACGCTGTCCGCGCAACTGTCGGGCAAGGTGTCTCCCGATGACACCGTGTTCATATACGCCAAGGCCGCGCAAGGCCCCAAGATGCCACTGGCCATCATTCGCAAGCAGGTGCGCGACCTGCCCTACAAGTTCGAGTTGAACGATGCCATGGCCATGGCACCACAGTTCAAGCTCTCCGGCTTCAGCGAGGTGATCGTCAACGCCCGAGTGTCAAAGACCGGCGATGCCATGCCTCAGCCTGGCGACTGGATCGGCCAGTCGGGGACCATCAAAGTCGGCGCGCATGACGTCCACATCGACATCAAGGATGCTGCCCGCTAAGCCACGGCCACCCATCTGGTGACCGACGCTTCAATGGCATGAGTCACCGGCCTCAATCTCGGTGGCGATCAACTGGCCGTTGCTGTTGTAGCCCTGAGCGTGAACCTCCACGCAATCCCCGTCGCGCAGCGTCCTGTTCTCGTGCACGACACTCGGGGTGTAGGCCACCGTCACGCCACGAACCACAAATGTTTGCGCTGTGACCTGGCTGATCTGTCCATGCAGCTCTGTGCCGCTCTCCTCCTGCTCCAAAGCACTGCCCGCAGCGAGCTCCGTGGCGATCAACACACCCGATTGCATGCGCCCCTCCACACGGATGCGCTCTCCGGGCGTCAAGGACGTCGTCATGATGATGCCTCGCACATTCACAAGCTGACTGTCCACCTTCATCAGACCGGAGGCATCAGGCAACTGCGTCACCAGGCCTTCAACGCTGGCTTCGTCGATGTCTTCGACCAGAGGCTGATCCACCACGATGCGAGTCGCCACCCAGGCGCCGCCACTGAGAGTGGGGCTGAACCAGGCACGAATGCGTGCGGTCGCCCCCACGCCGGCAGGCAGCCCCCCTGGCAAGCTTGTGTAATCGATCGCCTGCAAGACGGTTGACTGTCCCACATAGATGACCCGATCGGTAACGGCGGATACATAGCCCACCATCTTGTAAGTCATCGGGGTGCTGCTCGACACTTCAACGCGAGTCGCCGTGTACACGCCAGAAGCGTCCAGCAGGCCATACACCTCGACATGATCACCAAAGGTCGGGATGCGTGTCACCACCGTCCTGGCGTTGGCATTGACACGCTGCTGGTGCACGGTCAGGGAAGCCAGCGAACCATCCAGATTGATCGTCACATTGGCCGCAGGCCCCACCAATACACTGCCATAACGCACGGTGCTGGCTGTCGCCACAGGCGTTGCACCCGCAGTCGAAGCCGGTGTCACGCCCGAACCCTGGACCTCGACCATCATGCCCAACTTCAATTCGGCAGGATCGCGGCTGGCGCTAGCCTCGCTGTCGTCATCGCGACGGATACGAGCGGTATCCACGTCATAGCGCACGTTGTTGACGATGATCGAACCCAGGCCAGACACTGGTCCGTTGGTGTACGAACCCGTGCCACCTGATCCCACACCACTGCCGTTGGCCTGGGTGTCGCCAGACTCGCCACCGCCACACCCGTTGAGAACCAGCACCAGACTCAACAGGAACAGGAAGGTCCATTTCAAGTGTCTCAGCATGTTATTTCCCGCTAGGCATGCGGCGCGGCACCACGCCGGCACTGCCTGTTTCTGGCTCGGTCTGCGCCGAGTCATGGTGATAAGTGAACAGCCCCAGACGCACGCGCTGCGTCGCGGCATCAGGCGTTTGAGCATCCACGTCCATGCGCTGCTCCAACAAGGGCACCGCCTCGGTGACCAGCGCCTTCCAGTGCTTGCGCGCCAGCTGGCGCACCTGCTCGACCGATTCCGCTGACAAGCCGTGCGCAAAGACAGCCTGCTCGAAATGCGCGGGCTCATCGCCCAACACGTTCTCGACTGCCGCGTGCAGGTGATCACCTACGTTATCGCCCAGGAACTCGACCATGCGCTGCATATCCCCGCGAGGGGTGAAGCCATCCTGGATCAGGCTGACGGTATCCGTCTCGGCATCCCATCTGGCGAGATCAAGGCGGCAAAGTTCATCGAGCAAGGTTCTGGGGTGCACGTCCTGCGTGATCGAGCGGGCCAAAGCTTCAAAGCTGGGGGCCTCACCTTGGCGAGGCAAAGAACGGGGTTTGCCTTTGACGCGCAACTTGCGATCTGAGATCCAGCGTGTGAACAACTGAGACACCAGCGACGCGCCGGCAGGGCTGGGCGCGCCTGGATCAGATTGCGTCAAACGCGTGACTTCACGGCGATTGATGCCCGTGGCAGCGCTGATCCGGCTGACCAGGCGATGAGCAGGCAACCCTTGCGCCAACTGGGCTTCCTGCGCGGCACGCACAAAGGCCTGCTTCAAGGACTCCTCAACGGTAGCGAAGGTGAGCCCCCTGGCCACGGCCAGATCTGCCAGAGGGGCCAGCACGGACTGGATGGCATCGGCCAGCGCGTCGTGATCAGAGGGTTGCGGGGAACCGGCAGAAGAAGGCATCAAGGAGGGCCAGAGCATTCCGCCCGGCGAAATGGGCGTCCAGCCCATTTTAGGCCATTCAACAATTTCTCGCCGCAAAAACCCCATCTCCAGCCAGTTCAATGACTGAAGGCCCCCGACAGGACTGCCGACGATGTCGGCACGCGCGCCAGCAACGCCGACCGCGCAAGAACGAAATGATGACGCTTGCCCATGGCGCTCAGCACCCGATCCACGCGCAAACGGGTCATCTCCCGGCAGATGGACTCCCCAGCCAGATCGGTCATGAGCGACATATCCTGCAGGGTGGGCAGAATCACAGCGTGATCAGGCGTTGAAGCACTCAACAACAGGATCAGACGGCACACCCGCTCCTGAGCAGAGCCACTGCGCAGTGCCATGAGTTCGGCCGTGCGCTGCCGAGCCGCGATCAGCGACCTTGCCACCACGTCGTGCGCTATCGGCACATCTGCAAGGGGCCAGGACGTGAGCTCACACGGCGTCAAGGGGCGCGCCGTGAAGGCATAAGAGCCCTGGTAAAGCGCCTCCGCCCCCAACAGATCGCCCGGCAAGGCCAGACCTGCGAATCGCGGGCCCTGGCTATCCCGATCCGTCAGAACGACCGCCCCATGCAGAACGCGCCACACACCGCCTGTGTCGCCCGCATGGTGAATGATGGTCCGCGCCTTGAAACGACTGGTTTCAGGCAAGGCCTGACGCAGCCGCCCTTGCAACTGTGTTCGCAGCAGTGTTTTGTTTGTCATGATTCAGGCACCCCTCAAGATGTGTCATCCAGATCTGACGCATCGGTTTCCAGTCATATGGCCGCGCATCACGCCGACGCGGTTGGCGCACAGCGGCGTCCGTTACCAGCGCAAATTGGCCTTCATGAGAGGAAGACGCTTCGTCCGATCTCACAGTGGTCAAGCGCCGTGTCGACCGACAGGCGGCGCGCATGTTCGACAGCCCTGGCTCGGGCCGTCAGAGCCTCAGACCAGGGGTAAGGGGGGCGCGCGAGAAAGCTGGTGTGCCCATGCCACAACTTGGTAAGGCAGGGCATGTACTGTCCAGCGACGCACTTGCACCAGGGGCAAGGGCACCATGATCTCGCCCGACACATCTGGCGGGGTGGTGCCGTGTTGTTGCTGCAAGCAGTATGGGCAGCGCTTGTGCTTCATGTCGGTAGCCGGTTCTTCGCGAGTGGAAGACGGCAGCACCATCATGCGGGCCCCCGAAACAGTACACACCTCGACAAGCACTTGCCCCCGCACCGCCAGCCACGCCGACACCGAAGGTGCCAGCGCCGCAAACCAGACCGCGAACAACACGATCCAGATCAGGTGACGAGGGGTTGTGGAGGGTCGAAACATACCTGTCAGGGGAACCGCGCAGTTCGCATCGTAACAAGGCATCAACGCTCAGGCGTGACCGCCATCAAGCCACCTTCCGAGCCGCTTCAATGGCCGCCAGACAGGCGTCGTGGCAGTTCTTGCATTCCACATGATGATCGACATGCGGTTTGCAGGCCTTCACACAGGCTTCCATCGCATCAACGGCGGTGCGCGCCAGAGCGGGCGTGAAGTCCGAGTTCAAGGTGGCAGCCTTCAACACGGCATTGCAGGTCACATCACAGTCCAGCGCAGACCGCAGGCACGCTGCCATGGCCTTGTCGCCTTGAGATAACAAGACCTGGCAGTGGTCAATGCACGCCGCGGCCGCAGCCGTGCAGGCCTGGAACGGTGCGATCAGGCCCGTGAAGCGCTTGGGCTTGCTGCCCTTCCGAGCGGCCAACATGGCGGCATGGTCATGGTGATGTGTCGCCGATTCTTGCGCAGACGTACGGGCAGGCAGCACCGCCGCAGCCAAAGCCAGCAGGCCAGTGGAGCGTTGCATGAGTTGTCGACGGTCCATGTGTGAACTCCTTGTGTATATGGGACATGGGGTGGCCGCAGGCCAGGATGTCATTTTGCACGTGCATGACATAGCAGGCGAACAGCGCCTCGCCATGGGCAGTGCACTGAGGCGGTGCACCTCCCTGGCCACAAAATGAGACACGCCCAAAGCCAAGGGATTGTGAACAATGTCACGAGCCCCTAGACTAACGGGCATGCTTCGGCCTTTCGTGTCAAATCGATTGCGTCGATGGGTGTGGTTTGCCTTGTGCGTCTTCACTTTGTCGGCTTGGATGCCTACCCTCTCATCCTGGGTAGCGTCTGCTCACGCCCGAACAAACTGGACTGAGATCTGCTCATCCAGCGGCGCCAGGCGAGTTGATGTCGCACCAGTACAGTCCCCCGATGATGCTGGCGGTCTCGCCCACCATCTCAATGGCAAAGGGCATTGCGCCTTCTGCTTGCTACAGGACCATGCACCTGTGTTACCCGCAAGCCCGGCTGCGACCGTGTCATTTGCGCCTGCGCGCATGACATTGGTTCCGCCCCTGCTGCTTCACGCGCCAAGACCATCACATGCATGGTCGCCCCTGGCTGCCCGTGCCCCGCCCCTGGCCGCCTGAGTCAGCCTGAGTCAGCCTGAGTCAGCCTGAGTCCGCCTGGAAGTAGCTTCCATCGGAAGCGACACCTTCTATTGCGCCACCATCGCTCGATACAGGCTCGCTGGCTTCAGGCCCACCTGCATCGCGCCCCCTGTTTACCCATGGGCTGAGCCTGATTGCGCCTTCGCGCGCATCCGGCCCATCATTGAAAGAACACCCCTTGAAAACAACACCTACCCCGTCCCTGACGGCCTACTCCTTCGTGGCTCTTGCGGTCACCCTGAGCCTGCCCGCACAAGCCCACATCAGTTACACCGGACGTGACTTCGGTACCGTGATAGACGGCAGCAACGTCAGCATCGCCACCCAGAAGGTCACCAGCAACTACGGCTGGGCAGACGCCTCAGACGATTCGCTGGTGTTCAACAGCACCCTGGCCACAACACCCCGCCTGGACGAAGCAGCTTTCGTCAGCGGCACCGGTACGGATGATCTCTATCTTGGCGACAGCCACAAGGGACGCGCCTTCAAGCTGCATCTCGACAGCACACTCAACGTCACCTTCACGGCATCGGCGCTCAAC
>NZ_DASUIS010000047.1:0-9956 GCF_036279675.1 Aquabacterium sp.
CTGCAGCGCGTTGCTGCACGTTCGATCCAGCCGCAAGGCCAGTGTCTCGGCCCCCACGGCCAGACGATGGGCATCTTCGGCCCGCAACGTGGCCCCCATGTCGCGCAGGCCCTTCTTGCGGATCTGGGTCATGCCCCAGCCCTTCGGGTCACCCTTGCGATACGGCTCGGCGATGTGGGGGTAGGTGGACCAGTCGAACAGCCCCGTGTCCACCACCGCGCCGCCCAGGGCATGGCCGTGGCCACCAATGCCCTTGGTCAGCGAGTGCACCACCAGGCCGGCCTGCACATCCCGGCCCTGCAGCAGCACCGGGGTGGTCATCGTGTTGTCGACCACATAGAGCAGGCCCAGGCGAGCGCACAGGGCGCCGATCCCGGCCAGATCGGCCACCTGGGTACGCGGGTTGGCAATCGTCTCGACGAACACCATGCGGGTTTCGGGCCGACAGGCGCGCTCGACCTCGGCCACCTCCGTCGCATCCACCAGGCTGACCGTCACGCCCAAGCCCTGCAAGGTCTGCAACAGGCTGTTGGTGTTGCCAAAGAGAAAGCGGCTGCTGACCACGTGATCGCCCGCCTTGAGCAGGCTCATGAACAGCGCACTGATGGCCGCCATGCCGGTTGAAAACACCGCAGCCGAGCGCGCCTCCTCCATCATCACCAGCTTGGCTTCCAGCGCGGCGCCCGTGGGATTGCCCTGGCGTGAATAGACGTAGCCAGGCGCCGCCCCCTGGAAGACATCGATCAGCTCGCGCGCCGAGGCATAGCCGTACGTGGCCGCGGTATGCAGCGGTTTGTGTACCGCACCATGCTCGACGCCGGCAAGGCGATCGGCGTGCAGCAATCTGGTGGTCAAGCCCTGGCTCATGGCGCCCTCTTCCCTTTGTTGGTTGATCCGGGTTGATGCCGGCCTGCCATGCTAAGCCCTGCGCCACTGAAGCCCCCCTGACTTGGGGCCCTTCTGCGCTGGTAAGCCCCCACGCTGGGATTTGGCGCGAATTGCTATATTTCATCGAGATGCGTTGTACGAAGCTCGATTTCCGGGCCTCTCATCCGAGCTGGAAGCTGTTGTGGCCGCCCCTGACCTGATCCCCCTGAATCGATCCGAGCACATGTACTGGGCAGCCGAAGGCTATCTCGGCCCCATCAACATCCCCTTCATCCTGCGCTTCGATGCCCCGGTCGAGCTGGACCTGATCCGCCAGACCATGCGCGAACTGGCCACGGCCTTCCCCCGCATGCGCGGCGTGATCGAACCCACGGGGCTGAGCTACGCCCTGCGCGTGCTGTCCGACGAGGCCCAGATCGACATCCTGTTTGACGATGCCTTCCAGGTAGTCAACGGTGTGGATGCCACCTCGCGTGAGGCACTGCAGACGCTGCACACCCAGCTGATCAACCAGCCGATCTGCATGGAACGTGGCCTGCCCTGGGTGGCGAGGTTCGTGCCGCATCCCACGCAACCCGCCCTGCTGTTTTCGATCAACCACATCATCGGTGACGGGCGCTCCATGGTGCAAATGGTGTGCGCCATCATGGCCCGGCTCAGCGGCCAGGCCATGCCCGCCTGTCAGATCGACAACCCCACCATGCTGCCCGCCGTGATGCCGCAAAAGTGGTGGCAGTGGCCCGGCAACATCGCGCGCTGGTGGCGCAACAGCCGGGCCGACAAGCAGGCCGCCAGCGGCCATCAGATCGTCACGCTCAACCGCAAGCAAAGCCCGCGCTACACCACCACCGGCATCGTCTATCACGACATCCCCTGCCCGGCCGACACGATGAAGGCGCTGGCCAAGGCGCACGGCACCACCGTCAATACCTTGCTGACCGCCCTTGTGGGCAACACCTTCCTGGCTCTGGCCGAGAAGGACCCCAAGGCCATGGCGGCCATCCGCATCTCGGTGGATCTGCGACGCTACTACCCCGAAGGCAAGGCCCCCGAGTTCGGCAACTTCGTGCATTCCTTCACGGTCCTGGCGCGCCGGCAGGCCACGCTGGACGCGCAGATCCAGTCTCTGGAAAACCAGGTCAAGACCCATCTGGCCCGCTACGAGACCCGAGACTACGCCCTGCCGTTGCTGTTTTACGAGCTGCTGCCCTTGCTGGGGCGTACGCTGTTCAGCTACCTGATCTACAGAAGCAAGGTCAAAGGCACGCTGCCCACCTTGAGCTGCCACCTCAGCAACCTGGGCGCCTGCGAGTTCATCAACCCCAGGAATGCCCTTGTCCGATTGCATGAGCTGTGGCCCACCACGCTCAGCACGGTGTTCCTGATCGGTGCGGTCATCCTCAACGGCAAACAGTTCCTGTGCCTGTCCCATCAGAATGACGAGATCCCGCGTGAAGCCGTGGACGCCTTCCGCGCCGAATTCGACCGACAGATCCTGCAGGTCATGAGCGAATCCCAAGCCGCGTGAAGTCCCACACGAAATAGGGTGTTTTTGCACCCCTCATGGGCAGGCAGTACCCTTCATCCCCGCGCCAAGATAGCCGATAGACAGAGGTCAAGAAAAAAAATGACCCACGCACCTAGAGGCTGTATATGGAACGGATCGACACACAACAACCTAGCAAAAAGACGATTCCGGCAATCTGTGAAACCGAGGTTCGCCCCGAGTCTGATGACACGGCGGTCGGCTCTTCGGCCATCAACTGGCTGAGTTCCGCCATGGCCATCTGGCTGCGCGATGAGGATGTGCCCAAGCGCGTCCTCCGTATCGACAACGGACAGAACCGCACCATTCGCTGATCGCCGAGGCCGCCCCAAGCACCTCATGCTGCCAGCGATCTTCAACCCGCAAAAGCTCCAGACACGGATCGTTGCCGTGTATCTGGGCTTGCTGCTGGTCGTCCAGGCGGCCAGCTACTGGTTCATTCAGGACAGCATCGACCACAACGCCCGCGCGTCCATCCGCACGGAATTGAGCACGGGCGAGCGCGTTTTCCTGCGCCTGCTCAGCCAGAACAACGCCAACCTGGATCAAGCTACGCGCGTACTGTCGGCCGACTACGGCTTCCGTTCGGCGGTTGCCAGCGGCGACCAGGAAACCGTGCAGTCGGCCCTGGCCAACAACAGCGAACGCATCCACGCCAATCTGGCGCTGTTCACCGACACCGAGTTCCAGCTCAAGGCCAGCACCACCCCTGAGGCATCCCACTTCCTGGCGGCCGTGCGGCGCTATGCCAGCCAGCTGCAGGCCGGTGGCGCCCCGCAATACCAGATCGAAGTGATCGACGGTCTGCCCTATCAGATCGTGGCCGTACCTGTACGTGCCCCCGCCACCATCGGTTGGGTCGGCATGGGCTTCAAGATCGACCGCGGCCTGCTGCAGGACATGAGCAACCTCTCCGGCATGGAGGTGGCGCTGATGCTGCGCGAAAACACGGGCGACTGGCGCGTGGCCGTGGCCACGATGGACACCAGCAAATGGCAAGCCGTGGCCAGCGCCTGGGAAAAGCCCATCAACAATGGCGACACACAGGGCGTGGCCATGCGCGTGGCCGGCACCGAATACAGCGCCTTGCCCGTGATGCTGCCGGGCGCACCTGGCCAATCGCCTACCACCGCCTTGCTGATGCGCTCGGTGGACAAGGCCCTGGAGCCCTTCAACCAGCTCAAGTTCACCCTGCTGATGCTGACCGCCGTGGGCCTGGTCGTGTTTGCGCTGGGCAGCTTCGTCACCGCGCGGCGCATCACGACGCCTCTGCGCGTGCTCTCCACATCGGCCCGTCGGCTTGAACGCGGGGACTACGGTGCCGAGGTGCGCGCCACCTTCACGGGCGAAATCGGCGAGCTGGCCCAATCCTTCGAAACCATGCGCCAGGCCATCCAGGCACGTGAAGGCGAGATCCGCCGTCTGGCCTATCAGGACGCCCTGACCGATCTGCCCAACCGCGAGCAGTTCCGCCACGACCTGCGTCAGGCCATCCAGAAGTCCAGCGAGGAAGGCACCCCCTGCGCCGTCTTGCTGCTGGACATGGACCGCTTCAAACACGTCAATGACGTGCTGGGCCACCGCTTTGGCGATCGCCTGCTGCGCGCCGTGGCCGAACGCCTGCGCAATGATGCCCTGACCGAGCGCGACGTACTCGCCCGGCTCAGCGGTGACGAGTTCGCCATCCTGCTACAAGGCACCGACGCCAAATCGGCCTACCCGGTGGCCCTGCGCATCATGTCGGCCTTCGAGCGCCCCATCACCCTGGACGACCACACGGTGGACCTGGGCGCCGGCATTGGCGTGGCCAGCAGCCCTGAACACGGCCTGGATGCCGACGTCTTGCTGAGCCGAGCCGAAGTAGCCATGTATGCCGCCAAGCAGCAGCAATCGGGCACCGTGACCTACCACCCCGGCCTGGACTCGACCAGCGAAGAGTCGCTGACCATGCTCAGCGAATTGCGCTCGGCCGTCGACCAGGACCAGCTGCGCCTGTACCTGCAACCCAAGATCAACCTGCGCACAGGCGAAGTGCTGGGCGCCGAGGCTCTGGTGCGCTGGGAGCACCCGGTGCGCGGCATGGTGCCGCCCATGCGCTTCATCCCCTTTGCCGAGCAGACCGGCTTCGTGCGGGTGCTGACCATGTGGATGATCGAGCAGGTGGCCCAGATGAGCCATTCGCTCACCGAACAAGGCCTGCGCATGAAGCTGGCCGTCAACCTGTCCACACGCGATCTGATGGACCAGGAGTTGCCCTTCAAGCTGGAGCAGGTGCTGGCCCGCCACGAAGTGGACCCGACCCTGCTGGTACTGGAGATCACCGAAAGCGCCATCATGGACGACCCCCAGCGCGCCCTGCAGACGCTCAACCGCCTGCACGCCATGGGCCTGAAGTTGTCCATCGATGACTTCGGCACGGGCTACTCATCGCTGGCCTATCTGAAGCGCCTGCCTGTGGACGAGCTCAAGATCGACAAGTCCTTCGTGATGAACATGGAGAGCGATCTGCAGGATGCCAAGATCGTGCGCTCCACCGTCGACCTGGCCCACAACCTGGGCCTGAGCGTGGTGGCCGAAGGCGTGGAAAGCGCCAAGTCCTGGAAGCTGCTGGCCAGCCTGTCATGCGACGAAGTACAAGGCTTCTTCATCGCCAAACCCATGCCTGGCGCCCAGTTCGCCAACTGGGTACGCCAGTGGACGCCGCCTGACACCACGCACGAGATGCTGCCCACCGAGTTCGCGGACATCATGTGACCACGGCGGTCCGACAAACCACACCCGCTGGTTGCACACGGACACAAAACGGGCAACACACATCATTGCTCGAGTAGCGTTTCACCCCAGAATGCATGCACCCATAAATCAACATCAGGGATGCATATGTTCAGATACCCCATGCCAGTGGCCGCGGCCAGCCTGGCTGCCTTGGTCATGTTCGGCTCCAACGCGCTCGCGGCCGATTGCCCGGCCTACGTGTCCAAAACGCTGGATGCCGGCACACTCACGGCCCCCGACCAACAGGCCATCATCAACAAGCTGGCCGAGATCCCCCTGGGCAACGGCGCGGAAATCCGCCTGATCGGACAGTTCAGCATCAAGCAGAGCATCCCCATCGTGCGCGACTGCGTGCGTTTCATCAGCGATGTCAGCACGGCGCCGGCCACACTGACGTGGACGGCACCCCTGCCCGCCCCGGATCAGCCTGCCCGCATCTTCCTCCAGCACGGGGACACCGGCAGCAAGCATCATCTGGAGATCAAGGACCTGGTGCTGGTCAATGCCGGCGTGCATGTCAACGGATCCGAGCACACGATCTCGGGCAACCGATTCAGCCAGGGACAAGCCAGCTTGAGCGTCTACCAGGGCGACCACCTCACCATCCAGGGCAACACCTTCACGGACGTGGGCGGTGTCGGGGCCTGGGTCATGCACAACAGCCTGGTTGACCGCAACACCTTCATCCGCGCGGTTCAGCCCGTCAGCATCACCTCTGAAGGCAACGGCAACACCATCAGCAACAACGTTGGCACAGGCACCTACTACTTCGGCATCGAGTTCCTGGGCAAGTCCTCCCTGCCTGGCATCGAGCGCTTCGTCAACAACACCATCACCAACAACAGCTTCACCGCGCCATCGCAACCAACACCAGGCAACCATGGCGCCTATGGCGGCATCTCCATCGTGGCAGGCGCCAACAATCTGATCTCCGGCAATGTGGTCGACTGCGGCCTGGTATGCCGCGCACCCGATACGGTTGAAAACGTCCGCAAGAAAATCAGCTACAGCCAGAAGGGCGACCTCATCGGCATCGGCATTGAAGTGGCCGATGCCGGATCACGGGTGATCAACAACACGGTACGCGGCTTCAACTCTGGCATCTTCATCAGCGATCCGCAGTCCGACATCTCGGCCATGAATGACGTGGCCACCCTGGACGGCAACAAGATCTACACGACCAACCAGGGCATTGCCATCAACTGCTACCAGGGCCCGGCCAATGGCGTGGAACCCAATCGCGCCAACATCGGCCGATGCCGCCGAGCCTATGTGATCCAGAACAACCTGGTTCAGGAAGCCCGTGACATCGGTATTGGCGGCAACCAGAACTTCTACTACCCTACGGGCACCAAAGACCTGCGCTACGTGATGAGCATGGCGTCCGAATCCACGGCCATGACCATCTACAACAACAAGGTCACGCGCAGCTATGGCTCGTTCCCCGGCGATGCCAGCGTCAAACGTCCTTACAAGCGCTTTGTGGGCATCTCTGTCGGGCCCATCATCAATCCTGACCAACAACGTGTGACCTACAACAGGATCGAGATGAAGGGCGCACCACCCCTTGGATCCGAATTCGGCTTCACCGGCATCGAGCTGACGCCCTACACGCAGTACGACGCCGCACCGCCTTGCACCGTGCTGCCCAACGGCAAGACGCTCACAGGCATGCTCGTGGCCAACAACACCATCACGCACATGACTTCGCCCTTTGGCAAAGGCATTGCGGGGACCTGTCACATCGACAGTGGTGTCTTGTTCCAGAGCAACACCTACAGCGGCCTGAGCCTGCCCCTGGATCTTCAGTAATCACTCAGCCCTGGCGCAAGGTCTGCGCCAGCGATGCATAGGCGTCGAGCTGATCCGAGGGCAGATTCAGCAAGGCCGCGCCGGGCACCTGCCCGCGCTCGGCCTGATGCTGCTGCACCTCGATGAGCCGCTGGGCATCACCCAGACGCGGCAATACCGGCCCCGCAAACATCACCTGCCCCTGCCAGGCCACCAGCAAGGTCGGGAAGGTTTCCACGTCCACATCGCCCACGAGATCGGCTTCGTCCTCGATGTCGATCCAGCGATAGCGATGCTGCGGCAAGGCTTGCTGCAACTCGGCAAAGGTGGCCTCGTACTCGCGGCAGGTGCCGCACCAGGCGGCGCACAGACAGACGACGTCAAGAATGGGCTTGGACATGCCCCGATTGTGTCACCAGCCCGGCCAACAGATCGATCACCACCCTGACCTTGGGCGTGCGCGCACTGCGGGGTTGCATCACGGCATACACATCCAGGGTGGGCGCCGACCAGGCGGGCAACACGCGCACCAGCGCGCCCGTCAGCAAGGCCTCACGCACGTCCCATTCGGCCAGCAGGGCCACGCCCAGCCCCGCCTCGCACATCTGTTGCACCCAGGACTGGTTGTTGCCGCTGACGCGCACCGGCCACTTCAGCTGGTGGACCGGCCCCTTGCCCTGGTATTGCACGCCGATGAGTTGCGGCGCCAGGCCGGTGTCCAGCGCCACGAACTCGTGCGGGCCGACCTCATCGGGGTGCTCGGGCTGGCCGCAGCGGGCCAGATAGGCCGGCGAGGCGCACAACACCATGGCCACGCTGCCCAGGCGGCGCGCCACCCAGTTGCTATCAGGCAGGCGGCCGAAACGCAGGGCCAGATCGATGCGTTGGCCGACGAGGTCGCTCATGGCGTCCTCCGCATGCAGATGCAACTTCAAGTCGGGGTGACGCAAGAGCAAGGGTGCCAGGCCCTTGCTCAGGTGGGGCACGAAGCCGGCGGGCGCCGTCATGCGCAATTCGCCCACCGGCGCGTCCTTCATGGTCTGCAGGGCCTGATCGGCCCGACGGGCGGCTTCCACCATGGCCAGGCACTCCCGATGAAAGGCGGCCCCGGCGGTGGTCAGGCTCAACTGCCGCGTGGTGCGGGCCAGCAAGGCCACGCCCAGATCCTGCTCCAGCGCCCGGATCTGCTGGCTGACCGCCGAGGTGGTGGTCCCCAGCGAACGGGCCGCAGCGCCAAACGAGCCTTGCTCCACCACCGTCACCAGCGTGGCCATGCGCTTGAGTTGATCAAACATGAAGTTTTTCTAAACAATGAATGTCCATTCTGATGACTTCCGACCTGATTGTGAAGTCCGTATTGTTCAGGCATTGCATCCGCCTCTTCTGAAAAGGACATCACCATGAACATCGCACTCATTGGCGCCACCGGTTTCGTCGGCTCGGCCATCCTCTCTGAATTGCTGCAACGCGGTCATCAGGTCACAGCCCTGGCCCGCCATCCCGACAAGGTACCCGCACAAGCCGGCTTGACCGTGGTGCAGGCCGACGTACAGCAAGCCAGCCAGGTTGCGCAGGCCGTGAAGGGCCATGACGCCGTCATCAGCGCCTTCAACGCCGGCTGGGCCAACCCCAATCTGTACGACGACTTCCTGGCCGGCAGCCGCGCCATCACCGCAGGGGTCAAGGCGGCCGATGTCGAGCGCCTGCTGGTGGTCGGCGGGGCCGGCAGTCTGTTTGTCGCCCCCGGCGTGCAACTGGTGGACACACCGGCCTTCCCGGCCGAGTGGAAGGTGGGCGCCACCGCGGCACGCGACGCACTCAAGCTGCTGCAGGCCGAGCAGGATCTGGCCTGGACCTTCCTGTCACCACCGGCCCTGCTGCACCCGGGCGAGCGCACCGGTCACTTCCGAGTGGGCGGCGATGAGCTGCTGATGAACGCCCAGGGCGATGCACCGGCCGAGATCACCAGCGCCGATCTGGCGGTGGCCATCGTCAACGAGATCGAAGCACCGCAGCATGTGCGCCGCCGCTTCACCGTGGGCTACTGATCGCCCACTGGCGCTCAGGCTCAGGCACCGTTGATGCGGATCCAGGTGGTCTTCAACTCGGTGTACTTGTCCAGCGCATGCAGGGACTTGTCGCGCCCGTTGCCGGACTGCTTGAAGCCGCCAAAGGGCACGGTGATGTCGTCTTCATCGTATTGATTGACGTGCACCGTACCCGCCTTCAAGGCACGGGCCACACGATGCGCCCGGTCAATGTGCTGGCTCCACACGCTCGCCTGCAAGCCATAGGGTGTGCCATTGGCCAGGCGGATGGCTTCGGCCTCGTCCTTGAAGCGGATCACACTGAGCACGGGGCCGAAGATCTCTTCCTGCGCGATCTTCATGCTGTTGTCGACACGGTCAAACACCGTGGGCTGTACGTAGAAGCCGCCGGTGTCCGCCAGGGCTTGCGCGCCACCGGCAACACAGGCCGCGCCTTGCTGCACGCCCGCATCGATATGGCCCAGCACCGAACGCAACTGGCCTTCATCCACCAGCGCGCCCATCACCGTGGCAGGGTCCAGCGGGTCAGCTGGTTGATACGACGGCGCCTGCGCCACGATGCGCGCCACCACCTCATCCGCAATCGACTCGTGCACCAGCAGCCGTGATGGCGCATTGCAGGATTCACCCTGGTTGAAGAACAGCGAACCGGCCACCGTATCGGCAGCGCGCTCGATGCTGTCGGTGTCGTCGAACACGATGAAGGCAGACTTGCCACCCAGCTCGTTGAACACGCGCTTGAGGTTGCTCTGGCCCGCGTACTCAAGCATCTTGCGGCCCACGCGTGTAGAGCCGGTGAAGCCCAGTGCGTCCACGTCCATGTGCAAGGCCAGGGCTTCGCCCGCCTCGTGCCCATAGCCTGGCACCACGTTGAACACACCTTCAGGCAGCCCGGCCTTGATGGCCAG
>NZ_DASUIS010000048.1:0-7127 GCF_036279675.1 Aquabacterium sp.
GATGAGCTGCCCAGCAAATAGGGCTCGGCCAGAGGATTGCGAAACAAGCCCTGCGCCACCGCGCCACCCAGGCCCAACAGCGCCCCCACCAGCAGGCAGCCCACGGTACGCGGCGCGCGTATCTCCCACACGATCTGGCGCAGGCTCTCATCCGACCAGGCTACCATGGGGTCTTGCCAGCCCGTGCTGCCCATGCCCAGGCCGGCCCAGACCAGCAGCAACATCAAGCCTGCCAGTATCAGTACACCAGGCAGTGCACGTTGGCCACTCACCTGAGCGCTCCTTTGGCGGCCGACGTGCCGGAAGCGGCATAGGCGTTCAAACAGCGCGCCAGCACAGCCGCCCCCATGCCAAGACGCGAGCCCGGCCGCGCCAGCAGGTCGTAGTCGGCGTGCGCGATGGCACACACATGGTGCCCCGCGACCGCCTTCATGCGCGCCCAGCCTGGCCGGGCAGCAAGCCCATCGGCCTCTTCCGCAGCGATCATGATGAGATCAGGGTTGGCGCGCACAACGAATTCAGGATTGAGTTTCGGAAAGGGGCCCAGTTCGGCCGGCACCACATTGACCGCGCCCAGCCGGGTCAGCAACTGACCGATGAACGAGGCTGCCCCCGCAGCATAAGGGGTGGCACCCACCTCGAAGTAAACGCGCATGCCACGCGCCTTCAAGGGCACCTGATCACGGGCCGCGTCGATCTCGGCCTGCAGCGCCTGCCATCGCGGTTCGGCGGCCTGAGGCTGCCCGATCAAGGCCGCGATCTTGCCAAACAGCTTGCGCACTTGAGACAAGTCCTGCGCATCCAGCTCGGCCACGGTCAGGCCCAGAGCCCGCAAGCGCGGCGCCACGCGGGATGAGGGCGCCACCAGCACCAGATCGGGCTTTTGCGCCACGATCAGCTCCACATTGGCGTCGTCCAGGCCACCCAGCTTGGGCAAGGCTTGCACCGAGGCGGGCCAGTTGGACCAACGGTCCGTGGCCACCACCTGCTTGCAGGCGCCCAGTGCACACACGGATTCCGTGATCGACGGCAACAAGGTCACGATGCGCTGCGGCGCACGCGGCAAGCGCACGGTCACACCCCGGTCGTCCACCACGCTGATGCCCTGCGCATGGGCGGGCGGCCCCCAGAAGCACAGCAGCACCACGGCCAACAACACCACGCCCAGGCCCACGCCACGCAATGCGACCGTCATGCCCAGACCTCCACCTCTCGCGTGAAGGCCTGCCCTGCGGCCATCAAGGTGATATGTCCACAAGCCTGCGCGACATCCTGATTGAGCCGCCCCAGTTCATCGACAAAGTGCCGCACCCCGGCCCCCATGGGGATCACGCCCAAACCGATCTCATTGGAGACCAGCAGCACCGGGCCAGACGCGGCACGCAACGCCGACAGCAGGTCAGCCTTCAAGGCGGGCCAGTCTGGCGCAGATGCCCCGCCGCCCTCACCATGTGCAGGCAAGGCAGGCATGAGCACATTGGCCAGCCACAGCGTCAGGCAGTCCACAATGAGCAGCCGATGGGCACTGGCTGCTTCACGCAGCGCGCGACCGAGTTCAACCGGCGCCTCGACAGGCTCGAAGCCGGACGGCCGATCGGCACGATGCCGCGCAATGCGCTCTTGCATCTCTGCATCAGACGCCGTGGCCGTGGCCACCACCGTGACGCCGTGCAAGGGCGATTGCGCCAGCCACCGCATCGCCAGCCGCTCGGCATGGCGCGACTTGCCACTGCGCTGGCCGCCGAGGATGAGGTGGTGGCGTGAGGACATGATCAGAACTGACGGGAGACCGAGAACTTGACGCTGCGGCCCTCATAGGGATACACGCCAGTGGCGGCACAAGAGTAGGCGTAGTTGTACCCCTTTCTGTCCGTCAGGTTCGTACCAGCCACGGCAAAGGTCCAGTCGCGGCTGGTCCAGGCATAACGCCCATCCCAGGTCAGCGATGAGGGGATGCGCGTCGTGCACATATTGTCTGCATCTGCGGCATAGCGCATGGCAGCCAGGTACTGTGCACCGACGTCCAAGCTGTTGTGCTCGTCGATCTGATAGGACGCACGTGCCGTACCGCTGTGAGGCGCCACCAGCACCATTTCCTTGCCGGCATTGGCACCGGAGCGAACGCGTGCCGTGAGCTGTTGCCACGATGCAGACAAAGTCAGAGCGGAGTTCAAGCGCCACTGCCCCTGCAATTCAAGGCCTTGCCTCAAGGTCGGATCCAGGTTCGTGTTGGCCCACACAGGCGCCTCCACGTAGGTGATCTCATTGATGGTGTATTGCCTGAAATAGCGCACCACCAGCGAATCACCGCCTTGCAACCACTTGAGGCCCAGTTCGCGGTCTGCGTTCTTTTGGGGCAGCAGGGGCGCATTGCCGGGCGTCGCGCGGTTCTCGTCGATATTGGGCAACCGGTAGGATGAAGCCAATCGGCCATACACGTCCCAACCCGGTGCCAAGGTCTGACTGAGCCCGACCTCGGCAGCGTGCAGTTTGTCCAGGCGCTCGTAGGCCAGGGGCGACATGAACCAGGCCGAGTTGCCAGGGAAGTCATCCGCCTTTCGGATGCGCTCCTGTCTGGCGCCCAGGCTCAACCGGGTGCCGGACTCAAACGACAGGTCGGACTGGACAAAGAAAGCCTTGTTCTCTTGCGATCCCTGTTCCACCCCATCTGGCCCGGGCTGCGTGAAGTCCCACCCCTGCCAGTCAAAACCTGCGATGGCCTTCAGGTCGGTGCCGCCCAGCTTGCTCGCATACGTCACACGGGGCGTCAGCTGGCTCATGGTACGGCTGGCGTTCACCTGGGCTCCACCGAACATCACGTACGCGTTGTCACGCACGCGCTGCCCGGCGTCCAGTTGCACGGTCCAGTCACCCCGGCTGTAAGCCACATTGGCCAGATAACGGGTTTCCTGATTGCGTGCGAAATCGCTGGCGTAGGCGGGATTGATCCGGCGCCGGTTGCTCAGGTAGGTGCTGTAGGCGATGGCCCCGGGCAACCTGGCGTCCTGGTCCTCCCTTTGCACCCGCAGGCTCGTGCGCCAGTTGGCATCGGCCCATTTCAGCCCCATGGCTGCCACATCCTGGGCGTAGTCGCTGTTGTCCCGAAAGCCGTCCGAACGCACACGCTTGTATGAAGCATCCAGCACCGTCTGCCCGAAACCCAGTTGCGTGGATGCGGATGCGTCTCGCGCGCCATACGAGCCAACAGCCAGGCCGACCTTCGCGGCGCGTACATCGCCCGCGGCCCGTTTGAGGATGACATTGATGACGCCGGACGAGGCACCCTCGCCCCAGATCACGCTGCTGCCACCTCGCACGATCTCGATGCGGTCGATCAGGTCCAGCGCAATGGCGGACAGTCGCGCGGCCGAACCCTCGTTTTCGCTGAGCCGAATGCCATCGACCAGCACCACCAGATTCTGTTCCGAGGTGCTGCCGTAGCCACGCAGATCCAGTGAGAACTCCCGCCCACCATTGAGGTCGGAACGGGCGGCCACACCGCCCAGTTTGCGAACCGCCTCGTTGGCGTCGCTCACACCGGCACGCCGCATCTGCTCGGATGTGATCACTGATGCGCCAATGGGCGCGGTTTGCAGCAATTGCGGCATGCGGCTGGCCGTGATGACGATGGGTTCGACCTCATCCACGCCCTGGGCAACAGCCCAACCAGACAAAGCCACCCCACACGCCACAGCCAAAGCCGAACGCACCCCGGGTGCCACACGCACCGAGTTCAAAAACAACATGTTGAAAACAGACAGATCAAGTGCCCCGGTCAGCGTCCCCGCAGACCACGAGCGAAATGACAAGGCGGACCATTGACGGCCATGCCTCATCCCCTGTCGGCCGGTATCCGGGCTAGGCGGTGCAACTCGCGAAACCTTCCCAGTCGTTTTCAGGTGACCAGTGGTTGTGAACGCAAGCTGAGTCATGAAAGACTCGACCGCCGACCGTTGCGGGGGCAGCGCAAGTCGGGCTGACGTCATCCTGGACGCCGAAGCCCTCTTGCTTCCCGTTTAACTGCACCGGGCGAACCCCAGTGCGAGCACCAACGGGGCGCATTGTAAGGCGCCTACAATGATTGTTCTGCTGTAGAGCCACAAGGCCCCACCGAACCGGGTGGGAAACACGATCCGCCCATGTCCAGAATCGACGAACTCACGGACCGCATCGAGCGCCTGCTGTTACGCCACGAGGAACTGCACCGCACCAATGCGTTGTTGCAGCAACAACTGGCCGTGACCGCCCAGGAGCGTGATTCGCTGCGCGCGCGGCTGTCGGCCGCCCGTGCCCGCATCGACGCCCTGATCGACAAGCTGCCCTCCCACCCAGGTGAGGCCGCTGACGGACACGATGAACCGCCCCACCCTGAAGCCTGACACGAGGTCGGACACGCATGAAGCAGATTGAAGTTTCCATCATGGGCCAGAGCTACCTCCTGGGTTGCCCGGAAGGCGGCGAAGAACGCCTCAAGGAAGCCGTGCACCAGGTGGACCGCGAAATGTGCGCCATCCGTGACAGCGGCAAGCTCAAGGCGCGCGAGCGGATCGCCGTGCTGGCCGCGCTGAACCTGGCCTACATGCTGACCGAGCGCCCTGCCGCCCCCGCCAAGGCCAGCGTGCCCGCCACGCAGTCGGCACCCGAGCTGCCTTCACCTGAATACATCGACAACCTGATCTCTCGTCTGGACCAGGCACTGGACAGCGACGGCCACCTCATCTGAGGGTTTGATCTTGTCAAGAACCCCTGCAAGTCGCTGTATTTGCACGGTCAAACGCGGCGAGAGAAAGTAGAATGAAATCGTCCGTCGCGTTCGTGGTTGTTTTTATTTCCTTGAACCGATGCTCTTCGAGCCAGGGCTTGGAATATTGCGGTACAGGTGTGATCGTCTCGCGTCAGATGAACCCGACGTACCGCTGACCTCGCCCACCTGAATCCCCTGGGTTCAGGAATGCGGCAATCAGTTCTCGGCGGACACTTCATTCATGCAAAAAGGCCAGCTCCCTCGGGAGGCTGGCCTTTTTCTTGGGTGTCGACCTGGCTGGTGCTTCAGTTGGCTGGCACGAACTGGATGCTGGCCAGTGCGATGCGGTTGCCGCCCTTTTCACGCGCCGAGGCCATGGCGCGATCTGCCGCGCGCATCAACTCGTCGATGCCGCCGGCCGTGTGCGGGAAGCTCGCCACACCCATGGCCACCGTGAACGGGATCTGCTGTCCGTTGTACGGCACGATGTGCTGAGCGCACTGGCGACGCAGTTGCTCCATCCTGGAGTGCGCGATCGCCAGGCCGATACCCGACAGCAGCACGATGAAGCGGTCACCACCGAGGCGGCATGGAGAGTCCATGGCGCGGGTATTGGCCCTGAGTAAACGCCCCAGCGCCTCGACCACACGCTCACAACCTTCAACGCCGTGCATGCGACGGATTTCGTCCAGATTGTCGATGGACACCGAGACGAGCGCGAACTCACGCTGCTCGCGGCTGGACAGATCCGCCTCGCGGCGCAACTGTTCTTCGAAGTGGGCACGGTGATACAGACCAGACACGGTATCGCGCACCTGGTTGTCTTCCACGTCCCGGCGCAGCGAATCATTGGCTTTCTGCTGCTGTTCGAGCTGGGCCAGGGCTGATTGAAGCTGGGTTTCGCGACGGCGCGCTTCGGTCACGTCCTGCCAGACAGACAGCAGCTTGCCAGCGCCGCTGGCCTCGTCGACATAAGTCTGGCGCCAGGTCACGAACTCGTGCCGCCCGATGCTCAACTCCAGCTTGTGCTCGGCGCGCACGCCATCGGGCACGGCCTGGGCTTGCTGATCGGCCGCGCGCAAGGCAACCGCCTGAGTGGCATCAAACAATTCGGCATCCACAGCACCCACGATGTGGCGCTGCTCCAGGCCCAGAATACGCGCTGCCGCATCGTTGGCCACGTCGTACCGACCGCTCGCGACGTCTTTGACCAGAACTGCCAATCCCAATTGATCCAGCGCATGCAGGACTGCCTGATTCAGTGCCCCGCCTTGGAGCACCGCAGCTTCAGTGGATTCGGCCATATGAGTCGATGTATTTATTGGATAAATGCCCGCTTCCGTTTGTACCCGAAGCTTCGGCATCAACGGATGAATGTTCGCCGAAAATATCTTGTCTGACTGTCCTTCAAACAAGGGATGTGCACAGAGTTTCCGCTGCTTATGCGGCATTTCGCACACGGTCTGGTGCATATTCAGCTGGTTTTGCAAGCAAACCACATCATGAACAACGAGAAAAAACAGATTGCGCTGCTGGGATGCGGCCTGATGGGGACCCCGATGGCCCACCGACTGCTGGCTGCCGGCTACCCCGTGACGGTCTGGAACCGCACACGCAGCAAGGCCGAGGCTCTGATTGCCGACGGTGCGCGTATCGCGCCCTCACCTTCCCGCGCTGTCGCCAAGGCCGACATCGTCATCACCATGCTGGAAAACGGCGACGTGGTGGAAAACGTGCTGTTCAACTCGGCTTTGCCTGGTGCCGCCGCCGGCTTGCGCCCCGGCACCCTGGTCATCGACATGAGCTCCATCCTGCCCGAGCAGGCGCGCAGCCATGCCGACCAGCTCGACCACCTTGGCGTGCCCGTCCTGGATGCGCCGGTCTCGGGTGGCACCGTGGGCGCCGAAGCCGGCACGCTGGCCATCATGGTGGGGGGCGACCAGGCCGAATTCGAGCGTGCCCGGCCTGTACTGGAGGTGCTGGGCCGCCCCGTCCATGTGGGGCCAACGGGCTCTGGTCAGCTCACCAAACTGGCCAATCAGATGATCGTGGGCATCACCATCGGTGCCGTGGCCGAAGCACTGCTGCTGGCCCAACGTGGTGGCGCCGACCCGGCCAAGGTCCGCGAAGCCCTGCGAGGTGGTTTTGCCGAAAGCCGCATTCTGGAAGTGCACGGCCAACGCATGGTCGAGGGCGACTTCACCAAGCGCGGCTCGCTGGCCATCCAGCTCAAGGACCTGCGCAACGCCTTGCACACGTCGGCTGGCCTGGGCTTTGATGCGCCCATCACGCAACACCTGGCTGCGCTGTATGAAGATGCTGCGCAGCATGGCTTTGCCGATCTCGATCAATCGGGGCTGTATCAGGAGCTGGCGCGTCGCCA
>NZ_DASUIS010000049.1:0-63825 GCF_036279675.1 Aquabacterium sp.
GTGGATCGCACTGGGCCTGTGCTGCGGACTGGGCACCCTGGGCAAGTATGTGTTCCTGCTGCTGCCAGCCTGCATGATCATCTACACGCTGGTGCACCCAGTGGCGCGCCGCTGCTGGGCCACGGCGGGCCCCTGGGCGGCTCTGGCCGTGTTCGGGCTCATGGTGGCACCACACGTGAACTGGGCCATGGCCCATGACTGGGCCACGCTGCAATACGCGCTGGGCCGTGGGCACAGCGATGAGCTGGCCCGCACCGGCAGTTGGGTGCAGGAGTTCATCAACTTCGTGATCGCCCAGAGCCTGACCCTCCTGCCCCTGTGGGCCCTGATGCGCGCGCTGGGCCCCGCCACCCGCACGTCACGCCCGTCGGAACAAGGCTGGCTCCTGTTCACGCTGGCGCTCGCCCCCTTGTTGCTGATCATGGCTGCGGCCACCGTGGCTCAGGCCAAGATGCTGCACATGTGGGCCTCACCCTTCTTTCTGTGCGCCGCCCCGCTCTACCTCGCCTGGCGACAACCTGAGACGCTGAACATCGGGCGCTTCACCAAGGCCACGCTGGCCTGGGTGGCGCTGACCATTGTCGTGTTTGCCAGCACGGCCTTGTGGGGCCCGCAGAAGAAGCACCGCCTGGATCGCACCAGCTACCCGGGCCAGGATATCGCCCAGACGCTGACCACGCAGTGGCGCACACAGACCGGACAACCCTTGCGCATCGTCGCGGGGGAGGAGTTCGTGGCGGGCACTGTGGCGCACTACAGCAACGATCGCCCCTCCGTCTTCTACGACGCGGACTTCACTGAATCGCTGTGGCTGCAACCCGAGCAGGTGCAACGCGAAGGGGCCCTGTTTGTCTGGCCCATCGGCCGAGGTGACGCCAACCTGCCGGTACCCACAGACAGTCGCGAGCAGGTTCAGGCGCTGCTGGCACGTTACCCAAGGCTGGAGGTCAAACCGACCTTGTTGATCCACACCACCTGGATGGGCAAGCCCTACACGGTGGCCGTGGCCTGGGCGGTGTTGCCGCCCGCAACAGCCAGGCCCTAGAAGCCGGGATCGGCGCTGGAAATGATGGACTGGCGCTTGCGCTCGACGTAATTCATGCCCGCCGAATTGGCGTCATCCGGACAGGTGGCCGCCGAACCATTGCAGGCGACCGCGTCGATCACATACAGCCGCACCGTCAGATTCGTGCCGGTGGAATCCTGCCCCTCGTTGTAGGCCGTGGCCTGCGTCGTGCAGGTCACCGTGACCTTGAAGCCCATGCTGCTGGTGAGATCCAGCGTCTGGCTGCCGGTGCAGTTCGTGCCCATCCAGCTGCCCTTGAGCGCCTGGTACATGCCCCACTCCGTGCCGGCATTGGCAGCCTGAAACGCTCGCGCCCCCATGATGTCCTGTGCCGACGAGATCTGCTGCGTCCAGGTCAGTCGCGTGACAGCCGCGGCCAGCACGGCCATCATCACCAGCACCACGATGGCCGCCACCATGCCCAGGCCCCGTTGCGCACGGGCCGCGGTATCTCGTGGGTGGCGTGAGCGGTTCTTGTTCATGGCACGTTCATCACATGGGCCCCGACGGCCATGTGCGCTGTTTCGTTGTTGCGAGCGATCTCCAGATCCATCCACAGGAAGCCGCTTTGCTGGGTGGCGCCCTGGTTGGGGTCATAGATGAAAGAGCAGGACTTCACCTTGGTGGCCAATGCCACCGCCCCGGCCGTGGAGGGGCAGGACGTCGGGTACGCGGAGGTGAAGGAGCGAACCAGGCGATAGAGCGTGCCCTTGCCATCGCCATTGCTGTTGAGCGTGCCGTCGGCGCCCGAGCAGATGTAGAACACGGACTGCTCGTTGTTGGACACCGTCAGGAAGCGCCCCCCCGCATAGCCGGACGACACCTGCATGGTCGACATCGTGATGCGCTTGTAGCCCTGCGTGCTGCTGGATGGCGTGCTCACCGCCGTGATGGCCGATCGGTTGGCGCCTGTGTAGACGTCATTGCCATTCTGGTTGTTGATCACCACCCAGTCACCCGTGGATGGCGTCGTCGACATGGGCGACAAGGTGTCAAAGGCCATGGTGGTCTGGGAGGTGTCCACCCATGCCGAGCAACTGGCAGGCGGTGCGGTGGGTGGCGTGGGCTGCGGGTTGCAGGCCGCCGCGTCATTGACATTGTCAGGGGCCATGCGATAGCGTCCGCCCGATACGACGGGCACCAGCTCGAAGCACTGGTCCGACGGCACACGGATGGAGTTGGGCACGGCACGCCGCACATCACGCAGCATGCGACGCAGGGAGGTGTCGGCCTGATCTGACATGTCGGCCCGCAAGCGGGAGCCGGTGTAGGCATCGATGGCCGGCTTGATGAAGAGCGACACCGTCGTGGCGATGATGGCGCCGATCATGATCACCAGCACCAGCTCGACCAGGGTGACGCCACGTTGGGCCATGGGGATGGATGTCCTCATGATGCGTAGTCCGTTCGCCAACCCTTGAGGGTCACGCTTTCGCTGCCGCGAGACACCGTCACGGTGATGAGCTTGGCGGCTGCCACGGCGCCCAGGGTGGAGGTCGTCACCGTCACGCTGATCGAATAGGCGCTGAGCGCAGAGATCGAGGTGCCATCGATGTTGCAGATCTTGTTCGTCGTGGCGTAGCCGTTGTAGTCGGACACGTCGTTATAGGTATTGCGCGCGCACGTGGCGGGCGCACTGTTGGCCACGGGTGTGTAGGGCTTGAGCTCGATCTCTTCGAGGATCTCTTCAGCCAGCACCAGCATCTGTTTGCGCACCACCGGATCGGCGCTGTTCCTGGCGCTCTGGTTGAACGCCGCCATCACGCCCGCCAGCGCCACGCCGATGATCACGATGGCCACCACCATCTCGATGAGGGTGAAGCCGCGTGCCGACGATTTACTCGACATAGCCGGTCTCCCCGTACACCGTGATGCTGCTGGCGCCCGACATGGTGATCGTGCGATTGGCCGAGGTCGTGCCCGCACCATCCGTGGTCACGCGGCCATCAGGCTGGAAGTAGATCGTGCCCGAGGGCGACACCGTGGTGGCCGAACTGCTGTTGGTCGATGAGGCAAAGGTGGACGTGCCATTGGGCCCGTTGATGTTGCTCGTGCACGAAGATGCCGGATTCACCGCCGCAGACGACACGGTGACCGTGGTGCTGGTGATCGTCACGCAGGTCAGACGCCGACGGGCCACGGCCCCCTTCTGCGCAAACCGCAAGGCGCCTTGCAGGGAATCGTGCCAGGCATCATCGCGCGCGCCCAGTGCGCCGGACACCTTGGGGATGGCATAGGCGGCCAGGATCCCGGCCAGCACCATGACCACGATCAGTTCGACCATGGTGAAGCCTGCCTGATGCAGGCGGTTTGACACCTGAGCTTCAGTACAAGTCACGTATGAAAACGGCCTTATTGGTTTCGGGTTTGTAGACACCGAACGTCGCTCTGGCGCTCGGGTCACGGTCATAGCTGGTCACGCCGGCACAGCTGTTGGCACTGCCGTTGAGCGAGCGCAGCCAATCGCGACTGGCTGCCGTGCTCGATGGGTGGCTGGCCAGGCAGGACTGGTCGGTGGTGCTGGTACCCAGATTGAACGCGAAGTCCACACTGCCGGTCGACGCAGGGCTGGGCGCACTGAGGGTCAGCACACCATTGCCACCACTGATGGCCACAGCCATGGGTACGCTGTTCACTGTCGTTTTGGTCGCGGGCGTCGTGGTCCAGGCGGCGGTACTGGCCCCCTTGTAATCCAGGTAGTTGCTGCGCACCACGGAGGCCACGGGGATGTAGGTGCAACTGCTGTCGTCACTGTTGATGACCCAGGACTTGCCGTTCCAGTACTGCGCCTGCACGGGAATGTCCAGCGAGAGTTTTTCAGAACCGAATGCGTTGGACACCTTGATACGACCACTGCGCACGGCCAGTGAGCCGTCCCAGCCTGTGGATGTCACGCTGCCGGAGGTTTCAGCCGCATGCACGCCAACCGAAGTGGCCGAGGTCAGCTTGTTGGCGAACGTGAACTTGAATGGGGAGGCATCGGTGCTCGGAATATTGGCCACGCCCGCAGAGAAGCTCGCGGCGGCCACCGAGGTGATGTTCAAGCTGCCCGAGCTGGCACCCGCGCCCGAGAGGGACATCGTCACCGCCTTGGCGTAATTGGGCGTGGTACCACCAGAGCCATCGTAGTTCTGCGTGACGGTCGCGTTATCTGCGTGAACCGCCTCCAGCTTGAGCGAGAAAGGTTGCCCGCTGTAGGTGAAAGCACTGGCACCCGAGGGGCAGCCTTGCGTCACCGTGACCTTGAGGTGATGCGGCAAGAAGGGCCCGACGCCACCGCTGCCGCCGGTATTGCCCGTCACGGTGTTGCCTGTGCCGAGGTAGCTGCCGCTGACCAGGGTGGCGGTCAGGTCACCTGTACCCACTTCGGTCCATTTGAGGTCGCTGAGCGTGACCGCGCCATTGCTGAAGCTGCTCGACGAGATGTAGGGCGCCGAGCCCGTCATCCCGGTGCCGGTGAAGGTGCCGGCCACAGCTGCAGCCCCCGTTGGCCGGTACTTGGCCCAAGACAGGCGTACATAGTCCTGGGTCACGGCCGTTTCCTTGCCGAAATTGGGAACGGCATTGCCCGCGCTGTTTTTCGCCGTCAAGGTGGCTGAGAAGGTGCTGCCGGCCACAGGTGAGGCGGGCAGGCTGCTGAAGGCAAAGGAGGCAGGGCTGGTGATGAAGGTGCTGTTGCCCGTCATCGTCAAGCCGGCATCCGTGCCTGAGCCGGTGTAGGTACCCGTCAAGGTCACCTGCCCCACGTCTGCATATTGCACCGTGGTGGTGGCCACGCCACTGGCATTGAAACTCAGGCTGACCGCCTTGCCAGTGGCATCACAGGCCGCAGCGGTGCTGCCTGAACTGTTCACCGCCGTAGAGCCCACCCGCACGGGCAAGGTTCCCGAGCTGGGGTTGCCATAGGCACACTTGAAGGTGACGTTCTTGCTCGTACTGGCAAACGCGGGTGCACACACCGTCGCGTTGTTGCTGGCCCGCACGGCACTGACCGTCACGGACTGCGAGACTTCGGCCAGGTGGTTGGGCACCGTGAAGTACAAGGCCGAATCCACCGTCGAGGCGGCGCAGGAGCCCCCGCTGGTGGCCGACGAGCCCATGCCGCAGTACACGGTGGGAGAGCCGGTCGGCGTCACCGACAAGCCCGACAGCGCCGCCGTGGCGGTGCCCACGGTGGTGGCGTGCGCCGAGATGGTCGTGGAGTAGCTGCCGCTGCCAATCGTGAAGGTCTGCCCGGCAGGGTAGTTGACGGTCACGCCGGACACGGTCAGGGTCCCGCTCACACCCGTCGTGAAGTTGGTCGAACAGGCCGCATCACCGCACGCCTTGACGGTGTAGGTGATCGGCGTGCAGGTCACGTTGCTGCTGTTGGTGGTGGTCAGCTCCAGATGATGCAAGGCCTGACTGGCCGTGAAGGCACAGCTGTTGCCGTTGGCAGCGGTCACGCCCATGCCGCAATACACCGAGGGGGAGCCCGATGCCGCAGGTGATACGCCACTGAGGGCGGCTGTCACGGCACCCGCCGCCGTGGGTGTCCCGTTGACCGTGGTGGTAGCACTGCCTGCCGCGATCGTGAAAGCCTGGCTGGCCGAGGGGGTCACCGAGACACCTGACAGCGCCAGCGTGCCCGTCACGCCGCCCGTGTAGGTCGTGGCGCAAGAGGCGTCGGAGCACGCCTTGATGGTGTAGGTCACCGCCGAGTTGATGTAGCCGGACGATGCCGAGGTTGTCACCTCCATGTGGTGCAAGCCCAGCACAGTCAGGCTGCAGCTGCCACCGCTGGACGCCGCAGTGCCCAGCCCGCAGAACACCTTGGTGGTGTTCGTGGGCGTGGGTGAGTAGCCGGTCAGCGCCACTGTGGCCGTGCCGGCTGGCGAGATGCTGATGGTCTCGGTGGTCGTGTTCGTGGGCCCGGCCGCGATCGAGAAGCTGGCACCGGTCGTGTAGGTGGTGGTCAGGCCCGTACCGGTCACCGACAGGTTGCCCGTGACACCGGAGATGTAGGGCACCGAACACGTGGCATCGCCACAGGCCTTGATCGTCACGTCGGTGCTCGCGCCCTGAGACACGCTGCTGGCCGAGGTGGTCACCTCCAGGTGGTCCGGGGCCACCGATGCGTCCACATACGTGATCTTGTCGACCTTGAAGTTCTGCGCGGTATTCGATGACAGGAAGCCGCAGGCCGCACACTGGGACACCACGAACTGCATCGATTTGATCTTCACCCCGCTATCGGGCTGGTACTGCACATAGACGGAGTAGTAATCCACCACATCGCCCAGCAGCCAGCCCAGCAAGGCGTTGTAGACCGTGTTCCACCAGTTCACGCTGACATACTTGGCCATGCACTGACTGTTGGACGCGTCACTGCAGTTCTTGAGCGTGACCACCGAGTTGTCAGCCAGTGTGAGGTTCACGACCATCGAGTTCTGGGAGTTGAACTCGACACCCCACAGGAAGCCGACATACGGCGTATGGTTGGCAAAGTTGATGGTGACCGACGTCGTGTTGGAGTTGACGCCGGAATACAGGCTCATCACATTGCCGGAAAAGCCGGTCAATGACGAGCTTGACGTGTAGGAGACACTGCCCTGGTCGGACCCGGCCAGACACAGCCAGCCCACGAAGATCAGGTACCAGCGATTGCAGTCACCATTGGAAGAGCTGTAGGTCAGTTTGCTGGCCGTCTGCTCTGTCGCCAGCGTCTTGGTATCGAAGTCGATGGTGCGCTGGTTGGCCGCCGGGCTGGGAGGCGAGGTCGTGCCATCCGTGTAGACCGACAAGCCAGCCTGGGCCAGGGACGCGCACAGCACCAGCAACAGGCTCAACAGCCCCTGGCCTATCCACGTCCAACTGCGCTTGCCCATGCCGATACTCCAATGCCTCAGGGTCCACACCCCGTTGCACGCCTGCGTTGCCGACTGCACACGAGACAAACCGCCCGCACACAGCCAGAATCAATCTGCATTCTGAGTTTTTTCAGCATGCTGAAAGGACCAAACAGACCCCCAATCACACCGCAGTACCCGCGTCAGTACAACTCACGCTGGTACACCGTCTTCTTCGCTTCCGGTTGGTACACGCCGAAGGTGGCGCGAGCAGAAGGATCACGATCGAAGGTCGTCACACCCGCGCAACTGCCCGTGGTGCCGTTCTGGGCCCTCAACCAGGGCAAGGAAGCGCCGCTGCTGGCGGGGTGGCTGCTCAGGCAGGACTGATCCGTGCCGGTTGCGCCCAGGTTGAAAGCAAAATCCACGCTGCCCGTCGCGCCACCGGTCGGGGCACTCAGATAAAGCGTGCCATTGCCCCCCGTGATCGTCACAGAGGTTGGTGTTGTGCTCCAGGCGGTGGTGCTGGCGCCCTTGTTGTCCAGGTAGTTGCTGCGCACCACGGCCGTTGCCGGAATGCTGGTGCAATTGTCCTGGCTGTTGATGACCCAGGCCTTGCCGTTCCAGTACTGCGTCTGCACGGGTACGCTCAAGCTGGTCTTCTCTGAACCAAAGGCATTCGAGACCTTGACACGACCGCTGCGCACGCTCAGGGAACCATCCGTGCCATTACTGGAAGAGACGGCGTCCGCATCGGCTGCGCGGATGGTGACGGCTGTCGCCGAGGTCAGCTTGTTGGTGAAGGTGAAGACCGGTGTCGCCGAGATCGTGGCCTCGCCGACGCTGAACTGGCTGGCTGTGAAGCCCGCACTGCTCAGGCTGCCAGACGACGCCCCCACAGCAGACAAGGAGCCGGATTTGGCGAAATTGGGCGAGGTGCTGCCCGTGCCATCGTAGTTGACGGTGGTGTTACCCAAGGCATTGCGCGCCGTGATCCTGGCCGTGAAGGGCTGGCCACTGTAGGTGAATACGCCACAAGCCTGCGTGAGGCTCACGTCGAAGTGATGCGGCACAAAGGGCCCGACGGCACCGGTACTGCCGGTTGAACCCGTTACCGAGGTGCCCGACCCCAGATAGCTGCCACTGAGCAAGGTGGCTGACAGATCGCCCGTGCCCACCTCGGTCCACTTCAGATCCGACAAGGTCACGGCACCATTGGCAAAACTGCCGGATGCCAGCGCGGTCGAGCCGCTGGCGCCGGTCCCCGTGCCCGTCAGCGTGCCAGCCACAGCGGCCGCCCCCGTGGGTCGGTACTTGCTCCAGGCCACGCGCACATAGTCGCTCACAGCGGGCGTTTCCTTGCCGAAATTGGGCACGGCCACACCGGCACTGTTCTTCGCCGTCAAGGTCGCAGTGAAGGCGCTGCCGGCCACAGGTGCGGCGGTCACACTGCTGAACGAGAACGACGCTGGCGAGACAATGAAGCTGTCACTGCCACTCATGCTCAAGCCCGCATCCGTGCCGGAACCTGTGTAGGTCGCGGTCAGACTCATTTGGCCCACATCGGCATACTGCACCGTGGTCGTCGCCACGCCACTGGCATCGAAGCTCAAGGTGACAGCCCGCCCGGTCACATCACAAGCAGCAGCCGTGCTGTTGCCAGCATTCAGTGCACTGCCGCCGACACGAACCGGCAAAGTCCCTGAACCAGGATTGCTGTAGCCGCACTTGAAGGTCACGCTCTTGTTGACGCTGGCAAAAGCTGGCGTACATGCCGTCGCATTGTTGCTCGACTGAACCGCACTGATCGTCACCGACTGCGAAGCCTCGGACAGGTGATTCGGCACATCAAAGAACAAGCCCGAACTGGCCAGGCTGATGGTGCAACTGCCGCCGCTGGCAGGTGTCGATCCGTTCATCCCGCAATAGACCGAGGGTGAGCCGGTGGGTGTGGCAGACAGCCCGCTCAAGGTGGCCGTGGTGAGCGAGCCAACTGTGGTGGCGTGAACGGACACGGTGGTGCTGGAGGAGCCATTGGGAATGCTGAACGCAGCCCCTGAGGGATAGTTGACCGTCATGCCCGAGCCACTCACCGCGAGCGTGCCGGACAGCCCCGAGGTATAGGGTGTCGCGCAAGAGGCATCTGCACAGGCCTGCACGGTGTAGGTTCTGGGCGTGCATGTCAGGCCATTGCTGGCCGATATGTTCACGTGGTGCAAGGGGACGGTCACCGTCATCGCGCATGAGTTGCCACTGGCTGCCGCCGCGCCGATGCCGCAGAACACCTTGGGGGTGTTGCTGGGGGTGGGGGAGTAAGTGGGCACGCTCATAGTGGCCGTGCCGGCCGTGGTCGGGGTCACCGATACATCCACATAATTGACGGGCCCGGCCGGTATGGTCCAGGCAGACGAGTAGGTGGCGGACACGCCTGATACCGATACCGTGCCGGAGGCCCCGGTCACATAAGGAGTCGTGCAGGAGGCATCGCCACACGCCGTGATGCGGAAGGTGGTGGCGGCGTTGGCAGACACGCTGCTCGAACCCGTGGTCAGCGCCAGATGATGAGGCGCCGGTGCACCATCGATGTAGCTGATGTTGTCGACATACCAATCCTGCGAAGTGTTCGTCGACAACAAGCCGCAACCGCCGCAGTTGTAGAGCTTGAACTGTATGGAAGAGACCTTCACGCCACTGTCCGGCGTGTACTGCACATAGATGGGATACCAGGTGATGGTGTCTCCCAGCAGCCAGCCCAGCAGGAAGTTGAGCACGGACACCAACCAGTTGGGATCGTCCACATACATGCCGATGCACTGCGAATTGCTGGAGGACGTGCAGTTCTTGAGCACCTTGGTGCTACCGTCGGACAGCGTCACGGTCAGGATCTGGGAGTTCTCGCTGTTGAACTGAGCGCGCCACATCAGCCCCACATAGGGCGTGGGGTTCGCAAAGTTGACCGTGACCGTGCTGGCGTTGCCCGTGGTGCCCGAACTGATCTTCATGGTGTTGCCAGAAAATCCGCTGGCAGACACCGACCCGGTATAGCTGATCGAACCACCCGACGTCAGGAACCCGCCCGCCCCAGCCGAACTGGAATACGTCAATCGGCTGGCCGTCTGTTCGCTGGCCAGCGTGCGCGTGCTGAAGTCGATGGTGTAAAGGTTGGCACCGGGGCTGGGCGGCGAATACACGCCACTGGTATAGACGTAGTAACCAGCCAGAGCGGGCCCGATGAGCGCCAGCACACACAGCAGCGACAACGCTGCTTTGAAGAAGCCGTTCAGCATCCGTGTGTTGACCATGGAAGAACTCCGGAAAAATGACAATGCGTCTGGCGTTGAGGTCAGCCCCTGTGTCTGAAAATGCCACCACGCCCAATTGTTTACATGTTGCAACAAGCGCGAAAGACGCAGCAATACAAAGGCCGCAAAAGCAGAACTAATCCTGCTTTTGCGGCCTTCTTGAAGCTTTAAGCGGCGCTCAGGCCATCACAGACCCGCCGAGATACCTGTGAACGTGACCGTGGCCGTGGTGGTGCCATTGGTGGCTGACAGCGTGCAATCACCCGTCACACCATCGGCACCAGCCGCGCCGGACCCCAGCGCCTGGGCGGTGATGCTGTAGGTGACATTGCCATTCGTGGGCAAGACACCCCCCGCCAGCAGACCGGCGGCCTGAGAGCAATTGGATACGGCGATGCACTTGTTGGCCGTGACCACATGCCCCGTTGCCGAACAACCCGCATAGTTGACCGACATCGCACTGGACAGTTGCGCGGCCACGCCGTCCGCAGACGCGGTGATGGCATCCCCGCGCAAGTCCAGGAACTTGGGCAGGGCCGTCGCGGCCAGGATGCCCAGGATCACGATGACCACGATCAGTTCGATCATGGTGAAGCCCGCCTGCAAACGCCTCATGAAATGCACTCCCCTGATAGACAAAAGCCAGGGCAAGCCTGGCTTTGCTTCACCCTCACATCGGTGAGGATCAGTTGCCTGCCGCCACGCCAGTGAAGGTCGAGTTGGCGGTGGTCGTGCCGTTGGTGGCCGTCAACGTGCAGTTGGCGGTCGCGCCATTGGTGGTGGTCAGACTGGAAGCAGCCACGGAGAACGTGGTCGTGCCGTTGGTCGGAAATGCACCGCCCGTCAGCAAGGTCGCAGCCTGACTGCAGTTGTTGATGGTGACGCACTTGTTGGCCGCCGCCACGTTGTTGTTGGCCTGGCAACCTGCATAGTTGATTGCCATGGCGCTGCCCAGTTGACCGGCCATGCCGTCACCGGCTGAGGCAACGGCGTCACTGCGCAAATCAACAAACTTGGGCAAGGCTGTCGCCGCCAGGATACCCAGAATCACGATGACCACGATCAATTCGATCATGGTGAAACCAGTCTGCCTGTTTTTCATGGTGTTCACCTCGAGCCTTAAATAGTCAGTAAAAAAGCGCGACAGGCCATCGTGGTGGAGCTTGTCGCAGCGTCAGCAAAAAAAGCGTGTGGTCTGCCTGGCTACGCCGTTCAGGCCCACGCGCTCATGCATCAGTTGCCTGCAGCCACGCCGGTGAAGGTCGCCGTTGCAGAGGTGGTGCCGTTGGTCGCCGTCAAGGTGCAGTTGGCAGTCGAACCGTTGGTGGTCGTCAGGGAGGCTGCCGCCACCGAGAAGGTGGTGGTGCCGTTGGTCGGGAAGGCCCCGCCTGTCAGCAGGGTCGCAGCCTGGCTGCAGTTGTTGATGGTGACGCACTTGTTGGCCGCCGCCACGTTGTTGTTGGCCTGGCAACCTGCGTAGTTGATCGACATCGCGCTGCCCAGTTGTCCGGCCATGCCGTTGCCTGCCGATGACACGGCATCGCTGCGCAGGTCCACGAATTTCGGCAGCGCCGTCGCTGCCAGGATGCCCAGAATGACAATGACCACAATCAGTTCGATCATGGTGAAGCCGGTTTGCGAGCGTTTCATACCTATTACCTCTTGCAAGTTCACGTTGGCCCGGGTACCTGTCGTGCATCCCGGCTTGTAGATAAATGCACGTTTGTTCACTTTTCGACCCGCTTCGTTGAAACTTTAGGGTTGTTACAACGACGACTTGATCGACCTTTATCAGATGGTGCGACAAACCGAAAGCCAGCAACCGTGCAATACGCCCACAAAGCGGAACTAGTTCTCACGTTTGCTTTTTTCACGCGTCTGACTCGCCATCAATGCTTCATCGCCGCGCCACCCATGTTCCACATCGGCAGGAACACACCCAGCGCCAGCACCAGCACCAGCCCACCCATGAACACGATCAGGATAGGTTCGATCTGTTGAGACAGGGTCTTGAGCAGGTACTGCACGTCCTCGCTATAGAGCTCGCCGACTTCATCCAGCAACTCGTCGACCATGCCGGTCTCCTCACCGATGGCGATCATCTGCAGCACCATGGGTGTGAACACGCCCGCGCTCGCCGCCGAATGCGCCAGGGATTCGCCGCGCATGATGCGCTCTCGCATGGAGTCGATCTGCTGCGTGAGGTAGGCGTTGTCGGCCGTCTGTGCCACGCCAATGAGCGCGCGCTCCAGCGGCACGCCGCTTCTCAGTGAGAGAGCAAAAGCTCTGGTAAAACGCGCCAGAGAGGCTTTCGTCACGATGGGCCCCACGATGGGCATGCGCAGCAGGAACCGATCCCAGACTGGCTTGCCCTGAGGTGATTTGACCCATTTTCGAAAAACGAAAAACGCAGCAACGGCTGCAATGAAGATCGACCAACCGTGCTCGATCGTGAATGCCGACGTGGCCATCAGGATCTTGGTCGGCAGGGGCAACTCGGCCCCCAGGCCCTTGAACACGCCGGAGAAGGCCGGAATCACCATCACGTTGATCACGCCGATGGCCGCCGTCATGGCCATGATGACAAAGCTGGGGTAGCGCAGCGCAGACTTGACCTGCTGCTGCATGAACATCTCGAATTCCATGTGCTGCGCCAGGCGCAGGAAGATCTCTTCCAGCCGACCGGAAGACTCGCCCACTTTGACCATGGCCACGAAGAAGCCATCGAAGCACTTGGGGTGCTGCGCCATGGCGGTGGACAAGTCCACACCGCCCTCCAGCGCACGCCGCAGATCCTGCAAGACCACCTTCATCGTCGGGTTCTGCGTGGTCTCCTGCAAACCAGCCAGAGCCCGCAGGATGGGCACGCCCGCCTTGAACAGGGTGTAGAGCTGCTTGGCAAACAGCATCACATCCATCTGCGTGACCTTCGGCTGCATGAACGCCGGCATCTTCACCGGCGCACTGGCGGCCGCAGCCACGGCCACCGGGCCGTCCTGCTTGATGGTCAGCGGCACCAGACCCTTGGCCTGAATTTCGCTGGCCGCCGCCGAGGCCGAAGCGGCTTCCAGGGTGCCCTGGATATTGCCGTGCGGCCCTTTGGCGACGTAGTTGAAACGACTCATTCGTCAACCTCGGCACTCACGCGCATGGCCTCATCCACCGTGGTGCGCCCTTCCACCACCAGGCGCGCAGCATCGCGACGCAGGGTGTGGCGCCCCATGGCCTCACGCGCAGCCTTGGAGAACACGCCGGGCTCGGGATGGTTGAGCGCATCGATCAGGCCCAGCGTCATCTCCAGGAACTCGTACACACCGGTACGCCCCTTGAAGCCGGAGTGATTGCATTCAGGGCAGCCCTTGCCGAACTTGAACGTGGCGTTGTCGGCCTCTTCGCCAAGCTGGCCGCGCAACCAGACCAGTTCCTGTGGCGAGGGCTCATGCGGTACGGCACAAGCGGTACACAAGGTGCGCACCAGACGCTGCGCCACCACCAGTTGCAGCGATAGCGCCACCATCCAGCGCGGCACGCCCATGTCGATCAGACGCGCCGGGGTCGAGGCCGCGTCGTTCGTGTGCAGCGTGGACAAGACCAGGTGCCCCGTCATGGCCGCACGCAAGCCGATTTCGGCCGTGGCCTTGTCCCGGATTTCACCCACGAGGATCACGTCGGGATCCTGACGCAGCGCAGCGCGCAACACGCGGTCGAACCCCAGGTCGATCTTCTCCATCACCTGCACCTGGTTGAGGCCAGGCAGACGGTATTCCACCGGGTCTTCCACCGTGATGATCTTGCGCTCGGTGCTGTTCAAGGCATTGAGGGCGCCATACAGGGTGGTGGTCTTGCCGCTACCGGTCGGGCCGGTAACCAGGATCATGCCGCTGGGTTTGTCGATGGCCTTGCGCAAGGCGGTGAGCATGCGCGGCGGCATCTTCATCTTTTCCAGATCCAGCATGCCGGTGCTCTGGCTGAGCAAGCGCATCACCACGGATTCACCGTATTGCGCCGGCATCGTCGAGATACGGATGTCGACCGTACCGTCTTTCAGGCGCACGGCAAAGCGGCCGTCCTGCGGCAGGCGCTTCTCGGAGATGTCCAGGCCGGACATCAGCTTGAGGCGCAAGGCCACAGCACTGGAGATCTTGGCATCGGCTTCGGTCTGCACATGCAGCACACCGTCGATGCGGAAGCGGATGCGCAGCTGCTTTTCCTGTGGCTCGATGTGGATGTCGGATGCGCGTACACGCAGGGCCTGCTCGAACACCGAATACAGCAGGCGCACCACGGGCGCGTCTTCATTGCTGGTCGAGTCCATGCCGAGCAGGTCACCCAGATCCGACTCGGCGCCGGCCAGCTCGCTGGTCAGCTCGCGCGCCAGGCCTTCGATCTCTTCGGTGCTGTGATAGACCCGGTCGAGCGCAGCATGCAGGTGCGTTTCGGTGATCACGGCCAGGTCGATGCTGCGTTTGAGCAGACGGCCGATTTCATCGAAAGCGTAGATGTCCGTCGGGTCGGCCATGCCGACCATCAGGCCACTGGGAGGATCATCCAGCACGATGGCGTGCATGCGGCGGGCGTGGGCCTCAGGTAGCAGCTGGGCCAGTTCCGGGCGCAGAGGGAAATGCGCCAGGTCGATGTAGGGTGCACGCAGCTGTCGCGCCACGGCCTTGGCGATCTGCGCTTCGGTGATCCAGCCATGATCGACCAGCACCTCGCCCAGCTTGCGCCCGCTGCCGCGCTGCTCACCGAGCGCCTGCGTCAGTTGCTCCTCGGTGACGAGCTTGTCCTGAACGAGCAGATCACCCAACCTGAATTTTTGCGGGCGCGACATGGCTTACCTCAATTTCTCACATCGATCACTTGGATGCATCGCTCAGAAGCGGCGTGGCCGGCTCTGCATTGGGCGCACCCAGACCGTCTTCACTCAACACGGTGGGCTTGATCAGGATGACCAGTTCACGCTTGGTGCTGCTGTTGCTCTTGTATCGGAACAGGCGCCCCACCACAGGGGCTTCACCCAGCCCGGGTACACCAGTGAGGCTGTCGCTGCCAGACTGCTGCATCAGGCCACCGATGGCGACGATCTGCCCGTCACGCACGCGCACCATGCTGTCGGTCTCGTTGATCGAGATGGCCACGCCGGGCACCTGGTAGGTACCAGAGTCGCCCAGCTTGAGCGACAGGTCCTTGGTGGTGGCCACACTGATGGCGGGGTGCACATGCAGCATCACGGTCCCGGTGTCGTCGATCTGCGGCGTCACATCCAGTGAGATGCCGCTGAAGTAGGTCTTGGTTGCCACTGTCGGCGAGTTCACGGTGGTGTTGTTGACCACGGTAACGTTGTTGGTGACGGATGTCACGAAAGTATCGTCACTGCCGACCTTCAACACCGCCTTCTGGTTGTTCATGGCCGCAATGCGCGGGCTGGACAGCACCTGCACATTGCCCTGTGTTTCCAGGAAGGACAGCAAGGCCGAGAAGTTGGGCGTTTGCAAGGCCAGACCGTAGAAGCCCTTGCCGGTGGCGGTGGTGGTCACACCCGTGCCCGGCGTCACCGACACATTGCTGTTGGTCAAGGACGACGTCAGGCTCACACCCGGCACCATGCCCACCACGCCCAGATGCCCGCCGTTGAGGCCATCACTGCGGAACAGGCCCCAGTTGATGCCGGTCTCGGAGGATTTGGACAGTTGCACCTCCACGATCTTGGCCTCCAGCATGACCTGACGCTCGATCGTGACCTGCACGGCACGCAGGTACTCGGTGACCTGACGCAATTCAGCCGGCGTGGCTCGAACCAGGATCACGCCCGCACCGGGGTTGATGGTCACACTGCGACCATCCTTGTTGCCGATGAGCGAAGCCAGTGAATCGCTGACGTCCTTCCAGAAGTCGGTGTCAGACGTGGTGCGAACCGAGGACGTCGCGCTCGAGCCACCATTGTTGTTGCCACCTGTGCCGCTTGAAGCGGTGGAACCCGAGCCAGAGGAGCTGGCGGAACTGCCGGACGAGCCCGAGCCATTGGTGTTGGCCGTGGCGGCCGAGGCGATGCTCAACTCGGAAGACCCGACACGACGACCGGGCAGGTAGTTGATGCGATACAACCTGGTCTGGACGGCGTTCGACGAGATGAAGACGCGGTTGCCTGTGATGCGGTAGTCGTAGCCATACATGTCGCGCAAGGTCTCCAGCGCTTCATGCATGGTGGTGTTCTTCAGATTCAGACTGAGGTTGCCCGTCACGTCGGGTGGCACCAGGATGTTGTACTGGCTGCCTGCTCCCAGTTGCGCAAACACCTGTGCAGCAGGCGCGTTGCGCATGGCAATGTCGAAGCGGCCATCTGCGGCGCGGGATGTCGAGATGCCGGCTCCGGGAGGGTTGGCTTGCAGCACAGCCTGCACCTGTCTCATGCTCAGACTCAGGCTCATGCGCCCGGCGAGTTGCTCATCAACCTCTGCCGCATGCGAAAGCCCCCATCCCGCCATGCTCAGGCCGAGCACCAGGGCGCTCTGGATTGTGTGCAAGGACTTCATCTCTTTTCCTTTCGTCCGCGCTTGGCGGCTCGGGCTGTCTTCGCCCTGCTCTGCTCGATCACATCGGGAAGCACGAGCTTCCGAATTCCTTCAGGCCCCTTGAGATGGACCTCGCTGGCCGATATGGCCACCACCTTCATGCCGTGCACCGTGTCGCCGACCTTCACCAGCTCATCCCCGACCAGGGCCACGCCGTCGCCTGTGGCCAGATCGATCCGGATGGAGCTGACCGCCCATGGATCAGGCTGACTGCTGTCTGCGCCGGAAGCCGCTGCCGCAGGAGCGGACGCACCGGATGCCGCAGGCATGGCCGCCTGGGCTTCGGCAGCTCCGGACTCGCCCGAGCCCGATCTGGCACCACGACCGGCGCGGTCTCCCAGCATCTTGAGCATCACGCCCGAAGGGGGCTTGGTGGGGTCCGTCACGCCCTTGAGATCAGGCTCGACAGCGTGCGCAGTCAAGGCCAGCAGGAAAGCCAGGCCTGCACCCAAGGTCAACAGGGCTTTGCGCAGGGGGGCGTTCATGGCGCGATCTCCAGGGCATCACGGTCCGGGCTGAAGGTATGCACCTGCAGCGTCAGCGTGACCACACCCAACTCGTTGGTCTTGAGCGTCAGGCCATCCCACAGCAATTTGCGCGGCAGCGCCTCGATATTGCGCAGCCATGTCAGGACATCCATGAAGCCACCGGTCACAGCCAACTCCATGCTCTGACGATAGAGCAAGGCATTCGAGATGGCCACACCGGGAACCGGCGCGAACTTCACCTCTTCGGGCGGCATGGTGCGCATCAGCGTGAGTTGCAGGCGACCACTCTGTGACAGAAGCCCTTCGAGCAAGCCACGCATGTCACGCGCGGGCACCAGCATGGCCTGCTGCTGCGCCAATGCCTGCTTGCTGCGCTCGATGCGCTCCTTGATCTGCTTGATCTCCTGCAGGGCTTCTGCCTCTTTCAGCGTCATGTCCTGCTTGCGCTTCTGTACTTCGGCGATCAGGGCATCACGCGCCATGAAAGCGGCCTTGTTGCGCTTGGAGGCCAGATTGAACTGCTGGAAGGAAGGTGTGACCAGCGCAGAGTCCAGCAGGAACCAGGCAAAGGCCACCACGGCCACGATGATCAGGCGTCGCTCGTTGAGCAGACGCGCGTCGAACATGCGACGGCCTTGACGCCAGCGCGTCATGATCAGCGGCAACCATGAACGAAGCAAGGTGCTGTTCATTTCTTGGCGGCCTCCTTGTTGGGCTCTTCAGGCAGCTTGCCCACGGCACGCAAGGCGGCCTCACGTGTGGTGGTGTCCCCCACGTCCTTGCGCACACCTTTGAGCGTGAACTGCACAATGCCCACGGTGGTGTCATTGCCGTCCAGCGATGACATTTCCATCTGGGCGAAACGACGGCCCTTGAAACGTTCTTCCAGGCCCAGCCGCTGCAGGTAGACGGGCATGGCCGCCGCGTTGTCGGTACGCCCGCTCAACACGATGTCGCGGCCATCTCCATGAACGGTCAGGCCGGTGATCCAGACTGAAGGGTGTGTCTGACGACCCAGGGCCATCAGGTAATCCGAATAACCTTGCGAAGCCCAGGCCATGCTGCCCTGCAAGGCATCCTGGACCTGCCGCTGCTGCGCATCCTTCTGCCGCAAGGACTCGAGTTCCTTGACGATCGGCGAAGGCGGATTGGCGGCCGCGGTGATGCGCAGGGTGTTGATCTCCTGCTCGATCTGGCCTGCCTGCATGTTGTAACCGCCAGCCGCGGCTTGCAGACCGATGCCGGCCGCCGTGCCGAAGGCCAGCACACCGCCAGCCAGGCGCACGCCCAGCACCGCGCCCCAGGGCGGCGATTGCCCCAGGATGCTGTTGGGGTCGAGCAATTGCAGCTGGGGCCGCTCGGTCAGTGCGGGGTGCGCCCGCAAGGCCGCGCCCAGCACGCACAGTTCGCTGAAGGTGATGCCTTCGCTGAACGGCATGGCATCGTCAGTCAGCAGTTCCAGGTCGAACCAGGCCGACAACCCCAGCGGCTGCAAGGGCACGTAGATCAGCTCCGAGAGCATCTCCAGCGCACCGGTGCCACAGCCCGGAGGCAAGGCCACCGTCATGCCCGACAACTGGACCTGACTGTGCATGCGCTCGAAGGTGTCCACCGTGCGCAGGATTTCCAGCGAAGCTCGGCTCAAGGCCGCGCCGCGAACTTCTTCATCACCCGTCACGGCCGACAGCGTCACCTCGATGTGACGCGCCATCAGCAACTCGCCCTTGAAGGTGATCACCAGCATGCCGTGGCTTTCGCCAAACACCATCAAGGCGTGAGCCTTTTCACCGTCCTCCGCCAGGGCACACACATTGCGCAGCGCCATTTCGGGCACGTCCAGCGCGGTCCAGCTCAAGCCCAGGTCATCGGCGGCCAGTTCGACCGTCGAATAGTCCACACGGGGCACCAGGAAAGTCATGACGGCGCTGCTGCTGCGCGAGGTCCCCTGCGGCACCTCCAGCACATCCAGCACGGCATCCTCGACCGGGAAGTCCACCTGCTCCTTGAGGTGCCAGCGCATGGCATCTCGCCAATCTTCTCGCGCGACATCCGGCGTGTCGGTGGCCAGCATGCGGTAGTGGGCACGGTTGAGCACGCCCACCAGCGAGCACCCCTTGAGGCGCTTGGCGCCCTGCAAGGCACGCACGGCACCATCCATGCCCTCGGCCATGCCCTGCCACATCCAGTCCACGCGCGGACGCCCCTCGGCCGTGTACACCACTTGCGCAGCGTGCACAGTCGATCCATCCTGGATCATCGTGATCCATTGCGAACCATCATGTGACTGGCGACGAAAAAACATTCCGCACTCCGAGACTCTTACATCGGAATGCTGACAGATGGGATTCCACGAGGTGGAAGGAATAGAAGCCGGTTCGTGTCTTAATTCTCGGATGCGAGGATCCGAGGGCGACAGGCCGGATTCAGCTCAGCAGGCGCGCAGGATCGGCGTCGAGCTTGGCCAGCGCTTCACGCGTGGCGCGGGTGGTCAAGGGCTCTTCCTCAACCGGCACAAGCAGCCCGGCCTGCAGGAAGGCCGCCAGGCGATGCAACTGGAACAGGACGCCGCGGCCGCTGGGTGACACGAACAGGATCAGCTGCTTTTGCAGCCCCTGCCAGGCCAACTGGACCGATTCGGACTTGCCGCGGTACTCCAGCTTGAACCAGGAGCCCACGTGCAGATCACGCGCCCACCCCAGCATGGCGGGCGTCGGCATCGTGCCGCCTTCTGCAACGATCTCCAGGTTATCGCTCTCATGTCCTGACAAATCGCGCAAAGTCTGCTCGTCGAGCTCAACCTCACCGATGTCAGGCAACACGTCGTCGAGCGCATCCAGGCGATCGGTCACCGCCTTCAGGTGGGCTGCGGACAGCGCCGCCGATCGGGCCGAGAAGGCCGCAGCCAGAGCCGCGTTCAGCGACTGGATATGCTCATCCTGCTTCTCGACGGGCAGGCCGGCCTGCGCCATGCCCTCGCGCACCGCCTTGAGCAGAGGTGGCAGACGCATCAGCACGTCGGCCCGCTCTTCCCGGGATGTCTTGGCGCTGGCCGACCAGATCAGATCGGCTGCCGCCTTCTTGAGCGCACGGGTTTCATCACTGGCCTGGCTGGTCAACACGGCACTGTGGCCCAGCACGTCGGCCCAGACCTTGAACAGGAACTCGCGCACGCCTTCATGAACCGGCACGCCGTCCAGCATCTTGCGCAGCTCGATCGTGTACTGGATGGCAAAGGTTTCACGCTGCTCGACCTGCTGCGCCAGCGAAACGCCCTTGCGGCTGGCCTCGTTGTGCTCGCGGAAGTAGCTTTCCAGAAAACGCTCGAACTCGGTCAACACGGTCTGGAACACGCGACGGCCGGTATCCGGATAGGCCTCCACAACCTGCACGATGCGCTTGATCTCCTTGTGCAGCGCGTCGTCGTGCTCCTGCGAGCCGGTCACGAAACCCATGACACAGGCGCCCATGCGGTCGATCAACACGCGTGCGGGGTGACTGGTGGTGGCGAAGAAGTCGGGCTCGCTGACGGCCACACGCAACACGGGCATCTGCAAACGGGCAAACCACACGCGGATCGTGGCCGGCAGGCGTTCCTCCTGCAAGATGGCCTGGAACAACAAGGCCACGATTTCGATGGTGGCACGCTCGACAGGGGTGGACGCCGCCTGCTTCAGGGCCAACTTGCTTTGCTGCAGTTCCTGCAGCGCAGCCGCAGGCGAGGTCAGCACGCCCCCCTGGCCATCGGCATGGTGCCGAACGGCCTGGCCCACGTTGTGGATGGCCTGGCCCAGGCCTGCGCTCAGCGCCACGGGCGACTGCACAGGCGCCGTCGGGGCAAAGCCGGGCACCTGTCGGGCCACCACCTGATTGAGCTTGCTCAGCACCACCTGGGGTTGCGCCGCGGCGCGCATGCCCGGCGTCTGGGTCAGCATCTGGGTTTCATCGTAGGCCTGGCCCAGCGGCTGCAAACCGCTGTTACCCGTTGGCCCCAGGGCACCGGCACCACCATGCACGGCACGCGAGCCTGATGACGCGCCCAGGCCTCCTGGCATGGTCGCCCGAGCTGGCCCGACACCGCTGTCGCGCGTGCGCTTGATGAAGGGGCGAAGATCGATTTCAGGCCGCACGCCATGGTCCAGCAGCACGCGGTTGGCATGGTGATAGGCCTCCTGGGCCCAATGCGAGACCTCGTTTTGCAACACGGTCTGGAGCGTGGCCCAGTGTGCGATGGTCATGCCTGAGGTCAACCACCCCTCGACCACGCCCTTTGCCATCCATTGCGGGCTGAGCACGTCGATGTGGCCATTGCTGCCATCCACCTGCCCGCCCACTGCCTGCAGACGGGCGTTGAGGTCGGTGTACTCCTGGCCGGTCAGATCCGACACAGCTTGAGACAATCGCGAGGCCGTGAGATCACGGTCCATGTCGCTGTCGTCGACCAGGCTCAGCGGGATGTCCACCTTGGGCGCCCCCGCCTCGGCCACGCGGGCACTGACAGGGCGGCCTGTGCGCAGATCACGCAAGGCATCGTGGATACGTTTGTCGACTTCACCCTGCCATGCCGAGATGGCGCGGGGCAGGTCCAGCACCAGATCCTGGCGCCGCAACCTCAGGGAAGGTTCAGCAGTCTGACTGGCCAGCACCTTGGCACCCTCGAGAGAGGCCTGCACCAAGGCGCCAACGCCTTTGGCCAGGGACTCCAGAAAGCAGACGCGGGCGGTCAGAGCCAGCGCGCGGTGTGAACCAACAGTCATGTGATTGGCAGCAGTTCAACCGACCGGGTTACTTCTCCACCCCCGGTCGATCTGGTTATTCAACTAACTGCCAACGACTCTACACCACCGCACCAGCGTGTGGATCGTTGGGATCGAGGTCTTTTTTGCCCGTTTTAATCAGATCATCGCGTTTAACGCCCAGCCACATCGCAATGGCAGCGGCCACGAACACCGACGAATAGATACCGAACAGGATGCCGATGGTCAGCGCCAGCGCGAAGTAGTGCAGCGTGGGGCCACCGAACACCAGCATGGCCAGCACCATCATTTCGGTACAGCCGTGGGTGATGATCGTGCGGCTCATGGTGCTGGTGATCGCATGGTCGATGACCTCGGGCGTGCTGAGCTTGCGCATGCGACGGAAGGTCTCGCGGATCCGATCGAAGATCACCACCGATTCGTTCACCGAGTAACCCAGCACGGCCAGCACGGCAGCCAGCACGGAGAGCGAGAACTCCCACTGGAAGAAGGCAAAGAAGCCCAGGATGATGATGACGTCGTGCAGGTTGGCGATGATGGCCGCCACCGAGAACTTCCACTCGAAGCGCAGCGCCAGATAAACCATGATGCCCAGCACCGTCACGGCCAGCGCCAGGGCACCGTCACGAGCCAGTTCGTCGCCAACCTGAGGGCCGACGAATTCGCTGCGCTGTTTGGTCACGGGTTGAACGCCGCCGGCGGCTTCACAGAGTTCGGCAGGGCCCTTGTCCGTGTCCTTGTTGACAACCTGGCCCGACTCGGCCTGGCACAGCGCGCCAAACACCTTGGTCACGACTTCGGTCTGCTTCATGCCGCCGCGCAGAGGCAGACGGATCAGCACATCACGCGAAGAGCCAAAGTTCTGGACCTGAACCTCGCCGTAGTTGAGCTTGTCGATGGCGCTGCGCACCTTGACCAGATCGGCGCTTTGCGCGTACTGCACTTCGATCAGCGAGCCACCCGTGAACTCGATGGACAGATGCAGCCCACGCGTCACAAGGAAGAACACAGCGGCCGCGAAGGTCAGGAAAGAGATCGCGTTGAAGACCAACGCGTGGCGCATGAAGGGGATGTCGCGCTTGATGCGGAAAAATTCCATGGTGTGTACTCCCTTTTATTCCTGAGCTTTCCAGACCTGCCCGATGGACACGCTCTTGAGCTTCTTCTGACGGCCATACCAGAGGTTGACCAGGCCGCGCGAGAAGAACACGGCGGAGAACATGGAGGTGAGGATGCCCAGGCAATGCACCACCGCAAAGCCCTTGACCGGGCCTGAGCCAAAGGCCAGCAGCGACAGACCGGCGATCAGCGTGGTCACGTTGGAGTCCAGGATCGTGGCCCAGGCATGCTCGTAGCCGGCGGCAATCGCGGACTGCGGCGCCGAGCCATTGCGCAACTCTTCGCGCACCCGCTCGTTGATCAGCACGTTGGAGTCGATGGCCATACCCAGTGTCAGCGCGATGGCGGCGATACCAGGCAGCGTCAGCGTGGCTTGCAGCATCGACAGCACAGCCACCAGCAACAGCAGGTTGACCGACAAGGCGATGGTCGAGAACACGCCAAACAGCATGTAGTAGCAGACCATGAACACCGCGATCGCTGCAAAACCATAGATCAGGCTGTTGAAGCCCTGAGCGATGTTTTCGGCACCCAGGCTGGGGCCCACGGTGCGCTCTTCGATGATTTCCATCGGGGCGGCCAGCGAACCGGCGCGCAGCAGCAGCGCGGTGTCGTTGGCCTCTTCGGTGCTCATGCGACCGGAGATCTGCACGCGGCCACCACCGATTTCACCACGGATCACCGGCGCGGTCACGACCTCTCCCTTGCCCTTTTCGAACAGCAGGATGGCCATGCGCTTGCCGACGTTCTCACGGGTGATGTCACGGAAGATGCGGGCACCACGGGCGTCCAGCGTCAGGTGCACGGCGGCTTCGTGGTTCTCGTCGAAACCGGCCTGGGCATCGGTCAGGTTGTCGCCAGTCAGGATGACCTGACGCTTGACGATGACAGGCACGCCACCGCGCTCCATATAGCGCTCGTCACCGAATGGCACGGCGCCTGCACCCGTCAGGGCGGCTTGCGCCTCGGTGCTGTCGTCCACCATGCGCACTTCCAGCGTGGCGGTACGGCCGATGATGTCCTTGGCCTTGGCCGTATCCTGCACACCAGGCAACTGCACGACCACACGGTCCAGGCCTTGCTGCTGGATCACAGGCTCGGCCACGCCGAGTTCATTGATCCGGTTGTGCAGCGTGGTGATGTTCTGCTTGAGCGCCTGTTCCTGGATGCCCCGCTCGGACTTGGGGTTGAGCGTGCCGACCAGGGTGACGTCGCCGGATTCATCCGTGCCATCGGCCCAGACCAGATCGGGCAGACCGTCGTTCAGCACGGGACGCGCCGCCTTGCGACCGGCATCGTCACGGAAACGCACGATCACGGACTGGCCGTCACGACGGATGCCGCTGTGACGGATGTCCTTGTCGCGCAGCAGGCTGCGCATGTCGCCACTGAGGCTTTCCAGCTTCTGCGTCAGCGCGGCCTTCATGTCGACCTGCATCAGGAAGTGCACGCCACCGCGCAAGTCCAGGCCCAGGTACATGGGCTGTGCATGCATGGCACGCAGCCACGTGGGCGAGCGCGACAGCAGGTTCAGCGCCACGATGTAATGCGGATCGGTCGCGTCCGGGTTGAACGCGCGCGTGATGATGTCGCGGGCCTTGAGCTGGGTGTCGGTGTCCTTGAAACGGGCACGCACCGAGCTGCCGTCGAACTCGACGAAGTCAGCCGTGAGACCGCCAGCCTTGAGGGCTGCTTCCACCTTGGCCACCGACTCGGCATTGAGCTTGAGCGTGGCCTTGCCGCTGGACAGCTGCACGGCCGGCGCCTCGCCGAAGAAGTTGGGCAAGGTGTAGATCAGGCCGATGAACAGGGCCACGGCAATGATCAGGTACTTCCACCAGGAATAGCGGTTCATGAAATCCTCGACTGACAGCCAGCTCGCGCTGTGTTCTTATTTGTAGGTGCCCTTGGGCAGAACCTGAACAATGGCCACGCGCTGCAGTTGCAGTTCGACGCCATTGGCCACTTCCACGCTGACAAAGGTTTCGCCCAGCTTGGTGACCTTGCCGATCACGCCACCCTGGGTGACCACTTCATCGCCCTTGGCCAGCGCATCGAGCATGGCTTTGGTTTCTTTCTGGCGCTTCATCTGCGGGCGGATCATGACGAAGTACAGGACCACGAACATGAGCACCAGCGGCAGAAAACTCATCAAACCACCCTGGGCACCAGCGGCGGGAGCGGCGGCCTGGGCATAGGCTTCGGAAATAAACACGGCAAGTTCCTTCAAACAAAGGGCCGAGGCACCTCGCTCAACAAAAGCGACAGGCGCGCCGGCCAAAACCAATCGATTGTATGCGGCAGGCGTGACATCCCGCCCGGGGGCTTACCGCCAGCCGTTACAGCGGCGGCACAGCCGACCTTTACAGCACGTACTTGACCATCGGGTGGGAGGTCAGGCCACGGTAGATATTGTCCAGCTGGGTGCGGCTGGTGGCGGTGACCGTGATGGTCAGGCCCAGGTAATTGCCGCTGCTGCTGGGGCGACGCTGAATGGTGGCCGCGTCAAAGACAGGGTCATGCTCCACCACGATGGCCACCACCGCCTCCACGAAGGTCTCGTGGTGCGCCCCCATCACCTTGATAGGAAAGGCGCAAGGGTACTCGATGAGCGACTGCTCGGGGGGGATGTGCGAGTTGGCGGGGGTGTGATCTGGCTGACTCATGTCGGCCTCCTTCTTCTACGGACTCCGGTAGTGACCGGAAGCAAAAACGGTTGCGAGCTTACTTGATACCCAGACGGATGGCATCCCAGGCGCGCCCCAGCCAGCCCGCACTGGGCACGGCTTCGAGCGTCTGCAGGGGCACGGTCTGCCAGGTCTGCGTGCCCACCTTGATCGTGAGCATGCCCACCGGCTGCCCTTGCGTCAGCGGCGCGAGCAAGGGGTCCTTACGCGTCAGGCTGGTCTGGATGGCGCCAGCCTGACCGCGCGGCACCACGACCAGCAGCGGCGTCGGGCGGCCCAGGCGCACTGAAGAGGCTTGCCCCTTCCATACCTGGGCCGTGGTCACACTCTGGTTGGCGTCGAACAGCTTGACGACATCAAAGGCGCTGTAGCCCCAGTTGAGCAGCTTCTGGCTTTCATTGGCACGCGCTTCAGGCGACACCGCCCCCACCACCACGCTCAGCAAACGCCGCTCGCTGCCCTGCAGGGTGCGGCGGGCGGTGGCGATGAGGCCATAGCCCGCGGCCTCGGTGTAGCCCGTCATCAGGCCATCCACAGAAGGATCCCGAAACAGCAGCAGATTGCGGCTGACCTGGCGATAGCCGTTGTGGCTGTATTCCTTGAGGCTGACGTAGCCCATGACCTGGGGGAAATCCGTCATCAGCCGCGCGGCGATGAGGGACAACTCCCTGGCCGTGCTGACATGCCCACGGGCACTCAAGCCCTCCGGGTTGAGGAAGTGCGTCGCCTTCAAGCCCATGACCTGGGCCTGCCGGTTCATCATGCCGACAAAGGCATCCACCGATCCCGCCACGCCTTCGGCCAGGGCCACGGCGGCATCGTTGCCGTTCTGAACCAGCATGCCCTTGAGCAACTCATCGACGCGGACCTTGCTGCCCACCTCCAGGAAGGAGCGCGATGCCCCTGTCATCCCGGTACGCCAGGCGCGATCGGAGATCACCAGAGGCTGGTCCAGGCGCAGCTTGCCCTCCTGCACCGCCTGCAAAACCATGTAGGCGGTCATCAGCTTGGTCATGGAAGCCGGCTCGACGGCGACATCGGCATTGCGTGCAGCCAGGGTCTGGCGGCTGCCCATGTCCTGCAGGATGAAGGCGCGGGCCGCCACTTCCGGCGGCAAGGGCATGGCTGCGGCAGGCTCGGCAAAAAAGCCGACCACGGGCGCCGCCACGGCCACGGGCGCGCGGGCATCGGTGGCCTGCGCAGACTGCGCGCCCGACGACAAACCGCCGACAAGCGCCAGCATCGATACGGCCAGCGTCAACCGGCGAGACATCAGGACAGGAGTCATGGAGGCGATATGGTGCCGCCGGAGCCAAATACAAGGCGACCCGGGCGGGCACGGACGGCTGGAAAAACCGCGAGCTTACTCGTTCCCGGAAGCGCCTGCCGCCTGGGCCCCGCCCTGTGCACGAAAGGCCGCATCGGCCAGCAAGTGCCGCAACACGATCTCGCGCAGGCGCGACAACTGCCCGTGATAGAAATGCCCCGTCCCCGGCACGACGGTCACAGGCAGCGCCTGCGGCCGCGCCCACTCCAGCACGCTGCTCAGGGGCACGACGTCATCCTGCTCGCCTTCGACCACCAGGGTTTGCGGCGGCACATGCGGCACGTCGAAGCGAGACACGGCCGGGCTGATCAGCACCAGTTGGGCTGGCACCTGAATGGCCGGCTGGTTGGCCGCTGCCTGGGCCAGGCGGGCGTAGACCTGGGCAGCCACATAGCCGCCAAACGAAAAACCGGCCAGCGCCACGGGCAGGCCGCGCAGGGCCGGATCGCTCTGGAAGTGCCCGAGCACGGCCATCATGTCGACCGACTCGCCACGCCCCTCGTCCCAGTTGGATTCGGACTGCCCGACGCCACGAAAATTGAATCGCACCGCCCGCCAGCCCGCCAGCACAAAGGCGCGCACCAGGGTGTGCACCACCTTGTTGTCCATTGTGCCGCCCATCAAGGGATGCGGATGGGCAATCACGGCCAGGCCCAGGGGTGGCATGTGCGCGGGGTCTTCAACCACCACTTCGAGCAGGCCGGCAGGCCCGTCGATGGTGCTGGAGGCGGGGCGTCCCAGCATGATGCTCAGCGCCCCACGTCTGGCGGCAGGACCAGGCGCTCGACAACCTCACCCTTGATGAGGTGACGGTCCACGATCTCATCGATGTCAGCCTTGTCGACAAAGGTGTACCAAGTGCCTTCCGGATAGACCACGGCTACGGGGCCACCCGCACAGCGGTCCAGGCAGCCGGCCTTGTTGACACGCACCTTGCCCGGCCCGTTCTCACCAGCGTCGGCGATGCGGCGCTTGCAGTGATCGAAGCCTTCCTTGGCCGCATGGTCGGCGCAGCAGGCCTCGCCATTGATGCGTTGATTCAGGCAGAAGAAGATGTGGCGCTGGTAATAACTCATGTCCGCATTCTAGAAAGTTCACCTCTGCTGCGCAGACGCGAGGGTTTCCCGCCCCCACAGTCGACCGATCAGCCAGGCCAGGGCCACATAGGGCCACAGGATGCCAAACCAGCGCGACAAGCCATGGAAACGGATGAAGCGCCCGTTCTCCCATGCCTGGAGCGTTTGCGCATAGTAAGGATCGAGCGGCGCCAAATGGATGAGCCCGATCAAGAAAAGCACAACCAGCACGCCCAGCACCGCGCAAGTCGTGCGACTGCGATCGACCAGAAACACCCCGCCAAACGCGCCCAGCAACATCCCGACCACGGCTGGCATCGTCAGCCAGGTGAAGGCATGGACCGGGCCGAAATTCAGGGCGGTCGACAGGGCCGTGGCCCCAATGGCCAGCGAGACCAGCATGGTCAACAAAATGACCCGCAAGGAACGGGGGCGCGCCACAGCGCAGGCCACGCACATGGGGGCCAGCAAGCCGGCAGTGGTGGTCAGGGACTCGATCACGGGCGCCCAACTCGACGTTGCCACGGACACATGGAAGGACGACCACATGGTCAAAGGGTCGGCGGGCAGGATCCAGGCCTGCAAGGGCGTGTCACGCGTGGCCTCCATCAGCAAGACACGCACGCGCGGCAGCAACTGCCCTTCCCCCAGTGGCAAGGGCGGCGGAAACAAGAGCCCGAGCGGCCACATCCACAACAGCGCCAGACCATGTCCGGCTTGCGGGATGAACCACCGCTCGCGCAAGCGGTGCCACATGTCGACGAGGCCCAAGGCATGGATCGTCAAGGCGGCCAGCGCCCCCCAGGCCGTCCCCAGGGTATTGAGGATCCAGTCGGTGATGGACGGGACGCGAGTCGGGATGGTGTACTGGATCAGTTCCAGGGTGTACGACAGCATGGCGCCGGTCAGCACCGTCACCAGCGCCGCCACCATGGGGCCACGCCCGCTGCGCAGATGGGCCACGCACAGAATCAGCCCGAACGGCAGGTAACCCAGGATGTTGGCCACCAGATCGTTGGCCACCTCGAAGCCCAGCCTGGGCAAGGTCCAGCGGAACACCTGCCCATCAGGCCAGTGCCACCCGCTCCAGGGATGGAGCGTGGCATAGACGATGAGGGCCACAGCCACCCACGTCAGCGGCCATGCGGAACTGCGGTGCAAGGACATCGGACGAGGAATCCGCGGCCGCTCAACCGATGGTCGGCTTGAGCACCACCAGGAAGACGATGGCCGCAAACAGCAACACCGACACCTCGTTGAAAACCCGGAACCACTTGTGGCTGCGGCGGTTGCTCAGCGCCTCGAATTCACGCAAGAGCTTGCGACAGACATGGTGATAACCCACCACACCTATGACGAGGATCAACTTCAGGTGCAGCCAGATTTGCCCCGGCCCCTTGCCCATGCCAAAGTAAAGCCAGAGCAGCAGACCAAAAGTCAGCGCCAGCGTCATCAGCATGTTGCTGAAGCGGTATAGCTTGCGTGCCATGAGCAGCAGGCGCTCTCGTTCGGCATGACTGTCGGAGGGCACCATGGCCAGATTGACGAACAGCCTGGGCAGGTAGAACAGCCCGGCGAACCAACTGGCCACGAAGATGATGTGCAGGGCCTTGACCCAGAGATAGGCGTTGCTCATGGCGGAATTATGAACAGCAGCGAGGGCAGGAAGCCCCCGAAAAGCCAACTCTGGAAAAAAAAGAGCCCCGGCACAGGCCGGGGCTTTCAAGCCTTAACGCTGTCATCACGGTAAGGCACCTGCTCAGGGAGGAAAAGCAGGGAATGAAGGCCTTGCGGCGTATCATTCAGGATCGATTATAGATGGGATCAAGCGGCATGTCTCTAGCCCATGTCCGGAAAAGCCATTTTTAATGGTGTTTTTTTGCGCGCTTTGCATTCCTTCACAGATTTTTAACGTTGGACAGAAATGACTTTTTCGCAGCACTTCCCGCACCACCGCCCTCGTCGTTTGCGCAAGGACGAGTTTTCGCGCAGGCTGGTGCGTGAGCATGCGCTCACATCTGCGGATCTGATCTACCCCGTGTTCGTGTTGGACCAGGACGACGGCAGCCAGGCCGTCTCCTCCATGCCGGGGGTGTCGCGCCTGGGTCGTGGCCCCTTGTTTGCCGCCGCCGAGCGCTGCCTCGAACTGGGCGTGCCCGTGCTGGCCTTGTTCCCCGTGATCGACGCCAGCCTGAAGACCCCCGATGGCCAGGAGGCCCTGAACCCGGAAGGCCTGGTGCCCCGCACCGTGCGCGAACTGAAAAAACGCTTTCCTGAACTGGGCGTGATGACCGATGTGGCGCTCGACCCCTTCACCACGCACGGCCAGGACGGTCTGCTGGATGACACCGGCTACATCCTCAACGATGAAACCGTGGCCGTACTGACCCGTCAGGCCCTGGTGCAGGCCGAAGCCGGGGTGGACATCGTCGCCCCCAGCGACATGATGGACGGCCGCATCGGTGCCATCCGCAGCGCGCTGGAATCGCAAGGCCTGATTTACACCCGCATCATGGCCTACAGCGCCAAGTACGCCAGCGCCTTCTACGGCCCCTTCCGCGATGCCGTGGGCTCGGCAGCCAACCTGGGCAAGAGCAACAAGAAGGTCTACCAGATGGACCCGGCCAATAGCGACGAGGCCTTGCGCGAAGTGGCCCTGGACATCGCCGAGGGGGCGGACATGGTCATGGTCAAGCCCGGCATGCCTTACCTGGACATCGTGCGCCGCGTGAAAGATGAATTCCGCGTGCCCACCTTCGCCTACCAGGTCAGCGGCGAGTACGCCATGATCAAGGCCGCCGCCCAGAACGGCTGGCTGGACCACGACGCCACGATGATGGAGTCGCTGCTGGCCTTCAAGCGTGCCGGCGCCGATGGCGTGCTGACCTATTTCGCCCTGGACGCAGCAGAAAAGCTGCGCGGCTGATCGCCATCGGCCACGGTCAGACGCAAACAGGCGCACCAATCGAGGGCGCGCCCGACCAAATCGCATAAGCTCTCGGCTGGAGCCCCGGGAGCCTGTAGTGCGCTTTTTCCTGATCAACGACAACTTCATCGAACTGCCCGAATGGCCCAAGGCCTTGCCTGCGCAGGGCTTCCTGTGGGTCACGACCAGCCGGCGCGTGTTCGAGGTCCAGCTGCCTCAGGTGCAACAGCACCTGCACCGACTGGCGGGTGGCACGCTGGTTGACCTGCACATCGCCGACCTGCTCAACCCCCAACTGCCCTCTCAGTACGACTACACCTCCTGGTACGACCTGCTGGTGTTTCGCCGCCTGGCCGCCGGCCATGGCACCGAGCGACTCTTCCTGGATGAAGACCGCGGCACGGCCTCCAGTGCCCGGCAGGCCATGGCGGCCATCGACACCAGCCCCGTGGGCTTTGCCCTGTTCGACCGCGTGCTGCTGACCGTGCACCCTGCGGACTGCTCGGTGCGCGACTTCTTCGAGGCCCGCCTGAGCCAGATGATTCCGCACGCGCCCCGGCATGATCAACGCCAGCAGGATCTGCATGACGTGGCCGCATTGGCACAAGGGCCCAGCTATGCCAGCGAGACCGCGCAGGCCGTCCGCACCCATGATGACGCCCAGACAGATGACAACGCCCTGCCGCCCTCATCTGCGCACGAGCCCGGCATGGACGGTGCGCCCGGCATGCGCCACGAAGGCCGGGGCAGCACATCGCGCCTGCCGCCCAACCCGGCCGACCTGATGCTGCGCATCGTCAACCACATGGTGGACAGCTACCTGGATCTGCGCCGGCTGCTGACCAAACAGTTCGGCTACCTGCAGCAGGAGCTGCTGAGCAACCGCAACCAGTTCACCAACTGGCAGGCGCTGCTGGACTCGCGCAACACCCTGCACATGCTGGAAGACACCTGCGAAGACCAGCGCAGCGCCGTGCAGGAATGGATCGACGCCCTGGAAGAATGGCCCATGCCATCCGAAGCACAGGCGGCACGCGAACGCGAACTGCTGCGCGTGCGTTCCCGTGATGTGCAGGAACACATCGAGCGGGTGCTGGGGCACGTGCGCAGGCTGGAAAGCTCGGCAGAGAGCGCCGTGCAGATGCACTTCTCGGCTCAGGGCAGCCGCACCAACGACATCATGCGCACGCTGACGGTGCTGACGGCCGTCTTCCTGCCGCTGAACCTGATCACGGGTGTCTTCGGCATGAACTTCGACGGCTTGCCGCTGATCCACTCTCATGTGGGCTTCTGGGTGGCGCTGGGGCTCATGACCATGGTGGTCATCGGGCTGGTGTGGTGGTTCAGACGCCAGCGTTATCTGGGTGATTGACAGGCCCCGGCCCGCCACTTGCGCGCCAGGTCATCCCCGGCTGCGCATCACCTCACGGGCCAGACACAGGTCGTCCCAGGCCAGGGCCTTGTCAGCAGGGCTGCGCAGCAGATAGGCCGGGTGGTAGGTGACGATCACCGGCACGCCGGCCACCTCGTGCACCTTGCCGCGCAGCTTGCCGATGGGCTCGCTGGATTTGAGCAGGGACTGCACGGCAAAGCGCCCCATGGCCAGGATCACCTTGGGCTTGACCAGTTCGATCTGCCGCGTCAGGAAAGGCTCGCACTGCGCGACCTCCTGCGGTTGCGGATTGCGGTTGGCAGGCGGGCGGCACTTCAACACGTTGGCGATGAAAACCTGCTGGGTGGCATCGGCTTCGGAACGGGTCAAGGCCAGCGCGGCCAGCATGCGGTCGAGCAACTGACCGGCGCGGCCCACAAAGGGCTCGCCTTGCTTGTCTTCCTGCTCGCCCGGGGCTTCGCCCACGATCATCCATTGCGCCTGTTCGTGGCCCACGCCAAAGACCGGTTGCGTGCGGCTCTGGCACAGGCTGCAAGCCTGGCAGGACGCCACGGCTTCGCGCAAGGCGGGCCAGTCCATCGTCTCGACGCCCACAGGGCGAGGCCCCAAGGGCACATCGACGGGCTTGGCAGTTGGTGCGGCGGGCGAACGTGGCGTGGCTGGGCGGGCACTCGTGGCCGACGACGCGGGGGGCGCTGATGATGCGGCGCCTGTCGCCCCGGCGGAAGGCAACTGTGCCGACACGGCGGCGCCCGCTTGCACGAACGGGCCTTGAGCAGGCGCCTCGGCCTTGGCGGGCATGGGGGCGGGCGTTTGTGCAGCCTCGTCCGCAGGTGCGGCTTCCTCCGGCCAGAACGGCGGGATGCCCATTTCGCGCAGCATGGCGCGCTGGGTGTCAGTCCAGCGCATGGCTGACTCCGTTGTGCATGTCGATGTCGCGCTTCATGACCAGCGCGTCTTCGCGGCCTTGCGCGGCGGGGTAGTAGTTCTTGCGCACGCCGACTTCCATGAACCCCTCGCGGCGATACAGGGCGCGAGCGGGCTCGTTGCTGGGGCGCACCTCCAGCCACAGCAGGGGTGCCTGACGCTGGCGACAGCGGTCGTACAGCACCGCCAGGATGCTGCGCGCCAGCCCCTGGCCGTGCAGTTCGCGGGCCACGGCGATATTGAGCAGGTGCACCTCGTCCACCCCGTCCATGGCCACGCACACGGCCACCACGCGGCCGCTGTCGGCTTCGCAGCGCACACGCACCCAATACCCTGCCCGCATGGACGAGCGGTAGTTGTCGTCGCTCCAGGCGTGCACGGGATGCAGGCAGGCCTCACGCTCCATGGCCATCACGGCCGGGATATCGGCCTCGGTCATGGGGCGGTCAACGAAACGGGTCTGCAAGGTGGGCATGGCAAAAAAAGTGCGAGGGCAGGATCATGCCCCGGAAATGGCCCCGGAAATGGCGGCTTTCACCGCCACCCGCTCGGCCGTGGTCTGAGCCACCTTGTCGCGCACATACAGGGGCAGCGCCAGGGCGGCATCCAGCGTCTGACCACGCTGCCAGGCTCGCTGCGCCAGGGCGGCCAGGGCGGCCCCACCCGGTACGGCTGGATCGGCCGCCGAGGCCACACCCGCGGCAGGGGCCGCAGACAGCTCACCGAGCACCGACAACTGCTCAGGGTAGGCCTTCAAGGCATTGCCCGCCCAGCGCAGGGGCACCTGCTGCCCACCCAGGGTGGCCCAACGACTGGCTGGCTCGGAAAGTGCCCACAAGGCCGGAGCCTGATGCTGTTGCCATTCATGGCCATCCCAGCGGTAGGCGGCCACATAGAGTTCGTCCATGCGGGCATCCTGCAAGACCCACAGGATGTCGCCCTCAGCCCAGGAGGCGGGAGAGCCCAGCCGGGCGTGTTCCGCCACGGCCATCAGGGTGTCCAGGGCGATCACGGGTTTGTTCAGCGCCAGCGCCAGCCCCTGCGTGACCGAACAGGCCGTGCGCAAGCCGGTGAAAGCACCCGGGCCACGACCGAAGGCGATGGCGTCCACGTCCGCCCAGACACGGCCCGCCTCGGCCAGCAAGCCATTGAGCGCCGGCAACAGGCTGGCAGAGGCCTGCGCGCCCCCGGGCAGATCCAGGGCATGCACCTGGCCACCCACGCTGAGCGCGGCGTGGATGCGGTCGGTGGCGGTATCGAGTGCCAGCAGAACCGGCACGGCAGAATCAGACGAAGACATGGCCTGAAGTGTACAGAGTGGGCTGCGCGGGCTTCTATGATCGAGCCATGCACCGCCATCCGACCGCACAGCGCCGCCGCACCCTCAGCGCACTTCCTGTTCTCCATGACGCCCATCTGGCCAGTCGGGCAGGCACGCAGGGTACCGGCCACATTGGCAAAGGCAGCCGACGCAGCGGCCAAGGTGGCCGCGTCAAGGGGGCCCTGAGACTCACGCTGAGCACACTCGGCGCCACCCTGGCCTGCGCCGCTCAGGCCGCTTTGCCCAACTCGGTTGTAGCGGCACTGCAGGCCGCCAATGTACCGCCCGAGGCGGTCTCCATGCTGGTGGCGCCCGTCGAGGGTGCAGCCCCCGCTCGCCTGGAGCACGAAACACAGACCGTGCGCCAGATGGCCTCGGTGATGAAGCTGTTCACCACCGGCGCCGCGCTGAACACGCTGGGCCCGGCCTTTGTGTGGCGCACCGATGTGGCACTGGGCGGCCCCCTCAAACCCAGCGGCAAGCTGGACGGCCCGCTTTACCTGCGCGGCAGCGGCGACCCCAGCCTCGTACTGGAACATGTTCAGCTGATGATGGCACGCTGGCGCGCCGCCGGCCTCAAGGACATCCGAGGCGACATCCTGATCGACCGCCAGGCCTTTGACATCCCGGCCCATGACCCCGCCGCCTTTGACGGGCAGGTGCTCAAGCCTTACAACGCGGGGCCGGATGCCCTGCTGCTCAACCACCAGGCCGTCACCCTGCGCTTCATGCCTGACGCGGCACGACCAGGCCAGCTCCGCGTGAGCATGGAGCCCGAGCTGGATGAAGTGCGGCTGGATCCCCGTGTGCGCCTGCAAGCCTCCGGCGCCTGCGGAGACTGGCGCGAAGGCCTCGCCCTGAACATGAAGCCCGCAGCCGGCTGGAAGCAGCACGGCCTGCGTCCCTGGACCCTGACCGTGAGCGGCCCCTACCCTGCGGCCTGCGGCATGAAGGACTGGCCTGTGCTGTGGCAAGGCGATGGCCCTGGCGACTACACCGCGCGCCTGCTGAGCGCCACCTGGAAGCGCGCTGGCGGCAAGCTGGGCGGCGACATCCTGCCTGGCAACTGGCCTGCCCAAGGCGCGGATACGGCCCCGGTCTGGCAAAGCTGGGTGTCGCCACCGCTGGGCCAGGTGGTGCGGGACATCAACAAGTTCAGCAACAACGTGATGGCCAGGCAGCTGTTTCTCACCCTGGGCGCGCAGCAAGGCGGCCAACCGGCCACGCTGGACAAGGCCAGAGCGGCGGTTACGCAACAAGTGCTGTTGAACACGCGAGACGGCGCAGGCCGCTCACCCTGTGAAGGCGACGCGCTGGCGCTGGACAACGGCTCGGGTCTGTCTCGAATTGAGCGCAGCTCGGCACGCTGCCTGGGGCGCTGGCTGCAAGGCATGTGGGCAGCCCCCACGATGCCGGAGTTCATCGCATCGCTGCCCATCAGCGGTACGGATGGCACCGCACGGCGCCTGCAAAGCGTGGCCGGACGCGCTCACCTCAAGACGGGATCGCTCGATGGGGTGGCCGCGCTGGCCGGCTATGTGGAAGGCGAGTCAGGCCACCGCTACGTGGTGGTGGCCGTGATCAACCATGCGCAGGCCGACGCCGCACGCCCCGCGATGGAGGCACTGGTGGCCTGGACGATGCGGGACCGGCTGGGTCAGAACTGATTGGCGACGCGGGACGCGGCCAGGGAGCCGATCAGGCCATGACCGGCAGGTGCGAAGTGGATGTCATCCGCCCACATATAGGTCGATACGTTGCCGTTGGTCACCAGGGTATTGCCATTGCAGTACTTGAGCCGCTTGGCGTAGTCCGCATCCGCGTTCAAGACCGATGTGCCATCCGGCCTCTTGAAAGTCGCGGCCATATCGCACACTGCCGTGTTGTAGACATAGCTGACGCTGCGCGTGATCGGGTTGGTGAACAGATCCGACTCCACGAGGGCAAAGTGACGACCGTCCTGAGCAGCCACGTTGCCCATGCCAAATTTCAGTGCGTCGTTGAACCTGGCCGTGTAGGCGGTCAGCAATGATGCATTCTGACCATTCGCAGACGCCAGAGGCGACTGTCCCAGATCAGGCGTCAATGCCAGCACCACCTTCGCGCCGGTGGCGAGCACCGTCTTGATGAGATTGGCAGCGGTGGCGCCACGGGCATCCAGTTCCAGAAGAGCCTGACTGTCAGACAAAGCCGGGCTGGCCGTGCCCTGGACACGGTCGTAGATTTCCTTGATGTCGTTCTGGCCGATCATGATCGTGACCAACACGCCATCGTGAAGCTCAGACATGTGAGTCGAGATCTTGGTGGCCATGTCGGCGACCTTGTCACCATGAGCCGCGTAGGAATTGGCGCCATCCCAATCCAGTTCACACTGTGACTTGAAGCCCTTGTTAAAGCCGTGCGCCACGATCTGGTTCCACAGGCGGCTGGTCGCGCACGCGTAGATCATGCTGTAGGTGCGCTTGAGCGCCTGCGCAGCAGCGCCATCAACCTGCCCCGTGCCCAGTTCGATGAACGTCACGAGATTGCTGCCACCAGCTGCCGTGTTTTCAGACTGAAAGTAATACCCATGGGTCGTGTTCGAGCCCATGTCGAAGTTGGTGATGGTCCCTGTCAACGGTGTCGAGGATGCATCCGCGCTATTGCAAAGCGCGTTCTGGGTCTGGTTGGTACAGTAGGTCACCAGGTTCAGCGTCAGGTTGTTCACCACGGCATTCACGGTGTAGACCAGCCCCTGCACCTTTTTCGCTGTAGACGTGCTGGGATCCGTCAGATTGGTGTAGTCCTCCATCGCACTGTTCTCATCCCCGAACGACACCACGCTCTCAGGCACGTATTCCTTGGCGCGGCTGCCACCGCCGCAGCCGGACAGTGACCAGGTCAGGGCAGAACAGGCCGCTGCCACGGTACCCAGACGGATCACGGTCTGAGCCAGGGTCGAAGGCTTGGAAGAGGCGGCGGCAAAGCGAAACATGAAATCTCCGTCTAACGGTCGGTCTTGGCGTACGGTACTGCGCTCAAACCCAGAGCATAACGGCGCTGCGGGGAGGCCCAGAGTCTGCCACGTAAAGATGGGCAATCCGGCGGAGCCCCTCCACGGGCGGAGGGCTCCAGCCGGGTTTTCAGGACGCGGCAGCGCGGTTGAGGCGGTCGCGCACGCCGTCCCAGGCGGGATCTTCGGGTGGCGTCTCCACCCAGATGAGTTCGACACCGGTGGCGTCCAGCTCGCGCAGGTCGGCAAACAGGTCATGCGCGGCGGTGATGGCATCGCCCGGCATGGACAGGTGCACCACGCCCTGGTGCTTGGGGCGCCAGGCCCACAGGCTGCGCGAATAAACGGCAATGCGCGGGCCCTGCGAGGCATCGCTGATCCTGGCCGCCGTGAGCTCGGGCTCGATCACATCCAGCGCGGCGTTGATCTGCTCGTCACTCATCAGGCGGACCTTGGCACGCGGCGCGTAATGCGACAGCAAGGTGCCCGAGGCCTTGGGCGCCGAAGGATCAGGCGCTTCCGGCCTGGACCACTGCACCGGCTCGCCTGCCACGGCTTCGATCTCGGCCAGGGTCAGCTTGCCGGGGCGCAGCAGCACGGGGTGGCCGCGCGAGCAGTCGATGATGGTGGACTCGATGCCCACACCACAGGGGCCACCTTCGAGTACCCAGACTTCGTCCAGGCCCTCGCCCTGATCCTTGAACTCCTCGACCACGTGCTCGGCCCGCGTGGGGCTGATGCGGCCAAAGCGGTTGGCGCTGGGTGCGGCCACGCCCAGGATGTCGCGCTGGGCGCAGGCTTCGAGCAAGGCCCGCGCAACGGGGTGATCCGGGCAGCGCAAGCCAATGGTGTCCTGGCCACCGGCCGAGGCCTTGGCCACATCCGGGTTGCGCGGCACGATCACGGTCAGCGGGCCCGGCCAGAAGGCATCGGTCAGCTTGCGCGCCACAGCCGGGAAGGCCGAGGCAAAAGTCAGGGCCGCAGCCTGATTGGGCACATGCACGATCAGGGGGTGATCAGCCGGGCGGCCCTTGGCGGCGAAGATGCGGGCCACGGCGGCATCGTCATCGGCGCGGGCACCCAGGCCATAGACCGTTTCAGTGGGCAGGGCCAGCAGGCCGCCATCGGCCAGGCGCTGAGCGGCCTGCTCGATCGCATCGGCTTGTTGGGCAGGGTCGAGCAGACGCATGGGCGTGGTGGTTCGCAGGTCAGGGACGGCGGTTGATCGATCAGAAAGGCGCGATGCCCAGGATGGCCGCGGCTTTCAAGGCCACCTCACGCGCGGCAGCCGGCGTGGCGCCGGTCACCGTCAGGTGGCCCATCTTGCGGGCCTTGCGGGCTTCGGTCTTGCCATACAGGTGCAGGTGGGTGCCGCTCAAGGCCAGCACGGCGGCCCAGTCTGGCTCCTGCTGCTCGGTCGCGCCATCATCCGCAACACCAGGGAACCACAGGTCACCCAACAGGTTGAGCATCAGGCAGGGGCTGTGCAGCACGGGCTCGACCAAGGGCAGGCCCGTCATCGCCCGCACCTGCAGCTCGAACTGCGACACGTCACACGCGTCGATGGTGTGGTGGCCGGAATTGTGCGGGCGCGGCGCCATTTCATTGGCCACGATGCGGCCATCGGCCAGCACGAAGAACTCGATGCACAGCACGCCCACGTAATTCATGGACGCCGCAATCTTGTGGGCCGAGGCGTAAGCCTGTTGCGACACGGCCTCGGTCACATTGGGCGCGGGCACGGTGGTCACGGCCAGGATGCCGTCGCGGTGCAGGTTCTGCTGCAGCGGGAAGTGCACGACCTGGCCATCGCGGCCACGCGCGACGATGACACTGACCTCGTAGGCCAGGGGCAGCATCTTTTCGAGCACGCAGCCCACGCGCTTCAGTTCATCCCAACCGGCGATGAGTTCATCGCGGGTCTTGACGCGGATCTGGCCCTTGCCGTCGTAACCCAGGCGGGCGGTCTTGAGGATGCCGGGCAGCAGGTCGTCACTGACGGCGGCCAGTTGCTCGGGCGTCTCAATCAGGGCGTGCGGGGCGCAATCAACGCCGCACGCCACGAAATGGGCTTTCTCGCGGGCACGGTCCTGACAGATGGCCACGGCGCTGCCGGCCGGGGCCACAGGGCGCGTCTCGGCCAGCTTGTCCAGCGCCTGAGCGGGCACGTTTTCGAATTCGGTGGTGATGGCGGCCGAAACCTGGGCCAGCCTGGCCAGGCCGGCTTCGTCCAGGTAGGCGGTCTGGATATGCTCGTGCGACACCAGGCCGGCGGGGCTGGTGGCATCGGCATCGAGCACAGCGGTGCGGTAGCCCATGGCCTGGGCAGCGTGCACGAACATGCGGCCCAGCTGGCCGCCACCCATCACGCCCAGGGTGGCACCGGGCAGGATCACATCCTTCTTGATGGTCATGCCTTGGTGTCCATGGTCAGGTCATTGGTCATGGCACGGGCCACTTCGGTCTGACGGGCGCGGAAGGCGTCCAGCCTGGCGCGCAGGGCCGCGTCACCGCTGGCCAGCATGGCCACGGCAAACAAGGCGGCGTTGCCGGCACCGGCCGTACCGATGGCAAATGTGGCCACGGGGATGCCCTTGGGCATCTGCACGATGGAATGCAGCGAATCCACGCCTTGCAGATGGCGGGAAGGCACAGGCACGCCCAGCACGGGCACCGTGGTCTTGGCCGCCAGCATGCCTGGCAGGTGAGCGGCACCGCCGGCACCGGCGATGATGGCCACCAGGCCGCGGTCGGCGGCGGCTTCGGCATAACGGAACATGTCATCGGGCATCCGGTGCGCCGAGACCACCTGCGCCTCGAAAGGCACGCCGAACTCGGTCAGAATGTCGGCAGCATGGCGCATGACGTCCCAGTCGCTGCTGGAACCCATCACCACACCCACTTTCACAGTCTTCACACCAGTCGTGTCAGTCACGGCTTGATCCTTTTTACGCCACGTCAAACCCGGGATTTTAGGCGCTGGCCGCCCGCCCGCCCACCTTCATCCTCGCCAGATCTGCCCAACATGATCGACATCACCCTAGAAAACTTCGAATCCGACCTGATCGCCACCTCGATGCAGGTCCCTGTTTTGCTCGATATCTGGGCTGAATGGTGCGGCCCCTGCAAGTCGCTGGGCCCCGTGCTGGAGCGCCTGGAAGAGGAATACGCCGGCCGTTTCGTCCTGGCCAAGGTCAATGCCGACGAGCAGCAGGAAATCGCCGGGCAGCTGTCGCAGATGTTCGGCGTGCGCTCGATCCCGTTTTGCGTGATGTTCGTGGGTGGCCAGCCGGTAGACGGCTTCGTGGGCGCCCTGCCTGCCGAGAAGATCCGCGAGTTCCTGAGCAAGCACGTGCCGTCGGAAGGCGAAATCGAGGCCGCTGAAGAAACGGCGGAGGCCGAACAGTTGGCGGAAGAAGGTGATCTGGACAACGCCGTGGCCAAGCTGGAAGACGCCCTGGCCAAGGACCCGGGCAATGACGAAGCCCGCTACGACCTGATCAAGCTGCTGCTGGCCGAAGGCCAGGTGGAAGCGGCCAAACACATCTTCCTGCCCATTGCAGGCCGCGCCACGGGCCCTGTGCCCGAAGCCCGCCCGCTGGCCTTCAGCCGCTACATCTCGGCGGTGCAGGCCGCCCGCCAGGGCCGCGCCCCGCAAGAGCTGGAAGCCGCCATCGGCGCCAACAAGCGTGATTTCGCAGCCCGCTTCGAGCTGGCCCAGCTTTTCTGGGCGGCCAGCCAGCCCACCCTGGCCATGGACGAGCTGCTGGAAATCATCATGCGCGACAAGGCCTGGAACGATGAACTGGCGCGCAAGACCTATGTGGCCATCCTCGAAGTGATGACGAAGCCGCAACCCAAGCCAGTGGCGGGCAAGCCCGTGGCCGGTGCCCCGGGCGCGCAGGACAAGCCCAAGCTGGAGATCGCAGGCAAGGTCGAGATCGCCGGCAATGACCCGGTGATTGACCAATACCGCCGCAAGCTCAGCATGGCGTTGTTCTGACACCTTGGCGCCCCTTCATGACAGGGGTGACGACACGAACCAGGGCGGAAACACCTAGTGTTAAAGCGCCCTTGATCTGCCTAGCATGGCTGCCACACAAGCTGATTCACAGCTGATGGAGACAAGCCATGCCGCAGATGACCCCAGCCCCACACGCACGACAGCTGACGCGCATCACCCTGTGCGTCAGCGCGCTCACGTTGAGCCTGAGCGCCCTCGCCACCGACGAGCGCGGCCCGGCCCCCACCTTGGCTGCCTTGCAGGCCAACGGCCCCTTCGCCATCGCCACAGCCACCATCGCCAAGCCCGATGGCTACGGCAGTGGCACGGTCTATTTCCCGCGCGACACCAGCCAGGGCCGATTCGGTCTGGTGGTCATGGCGCCGGGCTTCCTGGCTGTGCCCGGCTATTACCAATGGCTGGCCGAGCGAGTGGCTTCGCATGGCTTTGTCGTCGTCAACATCGGCACCAAGACCATCTTCGATGTGCCCGACGCCCGCGGCCGCGAAATGGCTGCGGCGCTCAAGCAGGTGGTGGCACTGGCCGCCTTGCCTGACACGCCCTTTGGCAGCGCCACGGACACCTCACGCCGCGCCCTGATGGGCCACTCTGCAGGCGGTGGCGGCACGCTCACCGCCACGCGCGACGACCCGACGCTCAAGGCCGCCATCCCGATGACGCCCGCGAGCACCTCCTCGGATTTCTCCGGCATCACCGTGCCCACGTTGATCCTGGCTTGCGAGAAGGACGCCATCGCGCCCAACAAGACCTTCTCGGCCAAGTACTACGCCACCCTGAACCCCGGCACCGAGCGGGCGTATCTGGAGATAGCCAGCGCTGACCACCTGTGCCCGCTGGACATGGCCAAGGACAGTGTCAACAACACAGTGGGCCAGAGTGTGATCAGCTGGCTCAAGCGCTTCGTGGATGGCGATCGCCGCTATGCGCCCTTCCTCACTGGTGCCGCCTTGCCCACATACGCCAAGGTGGACGTGCACATCGCGCCCTGAGGCACGCGGCCAGCGCGTGATCGATCATGCACAATGGGCCGCATGATCTCCACCGAGCTCGTCACCCTGCCTGCCAACGGTGCGGCGCAACCCTTTCTGAGTTGCCGCGTGGCGGGCCCGCCCGGCGCACCGTTGCTGCTGTTTCTGCACGGCTTCCCGGAGGCCGCTTTCGTGTGGGACGCCCTGCTGCAACGCTTCGGTGACCGCTACCGCTGCGTGGCGCCCAATCTGCGCGGCTACCCCGGCTCCTATGCGCCGGCCGATGTGAAGGCCTATCGTGCCAATGTGGTGCTGGGCGACCTCATCGCCCTGATCCAGCAAGAGGCCGCCACGCCCGACACCCCGGCCGCCGCCGTGATCGCCCATGACTGGGGTGGCGCACTGGCCTGGGGCCTGGCCGCTGTGGCGCCCCACGTCATGCAAAGGCTGGTCATCCTCAATGCACCACACCCCGGCCTGTTCCTCCAGGCCCTGCGAGATGACCCGGCCCAACAGGCCGCCAGCAGCTACATGAACCTGCTGCGCACGCCGGGTATTGAAGCCCAACTGGCCGCCAACGATTTCGAGCTGATGTGGACCTTCTTCGAGCGCTTTGGCGGGGCCGCGTGGCTGACACCGGCCTTGCGCGAGCAGTACCGACAAGCCTGGTCTGCCACACCGCAACCGGCGGGAGATGCGCACACTGCCACGTCGGCCTTGACCGGGCCGCTGAACTACTACCGGGCCTCGCCCCTGCACCCGCCCACATCCCCTACCGACACGATCAACACGCTGCAACTGCCGGACGCCCTGCTGTACGTGAACGTGCCGACCAGCGTGATCTGGGGCGAAGCCGACACCGCGCTGCCACCCAGCCTGCTTGATGGCCTGCCACGCTTCGTGCCACGCCTGCACGTCACCCGGCTTGCTCACGCCACGCACTGGCTGCTGCACGAAGCGCCCGAAGACGTGGCCCAGGCCATCGACGCGGCGCTGCTTCGAGCCGGCTCCTTGGCATCCTCTGCCCTCTGACAGGCCACTTCTTCGGCCTCCAGCCCGCACACCATCACACCAACTCTGCCATGACCAGCCCCCTGATCTCCGCCTCCGACCTGATCAACGCACTGACGAGCCATGAACAGGACTGGCTGGTCATCGACTGCCGCTTCAATCTGGGCAACACGCTTGCCGGCGAACAGGCCCATGCCCAGGGGCACATTGCCGGCGCGCTGTACGCCCACCTGGATCGGGACCTGTCGGGCGCCAAGACGGGCCGTAATGGTCGCCACCCCTTGCCCACCCCGGAGGCTTTCGAGCAGACGATGCGTGCCTGGGGTATCACGGCCGCCACGCGCGTGGTGGCTTATGACGATGCCGGTGGCATGTTCGCGGCGCGTCTGTGGTGGCTGCTGCGCTTTCACGGTTTCGACCAGGTTCAGGTGCTGGATGGCGGCTGGCAAGCCTGGCAGGCTGCGCAAGGCCCGGTCGACACGGTGAGCGCCCCACGGCAGCCTTCGAGCTTCAAGGCTCAGGTACAGCACGCCTGGCTGGTTGGTGCCGACGATGTGCTGGCGCACCTGACGCGCCCGGATCAGCAAGTCCTGATCGACGCCCGCGCGGCAGACCGGTTCAGGGGCGAGAACGAAACCATGGATCCCGTTGGCGGTCACATCCCCGGCGCCCGCAATCGGTTCTTCCAGCTCAACCTGCAGGCCAATGGGCAGTTCAAACCGGCCAAACAGTTGCGTGAAGAGTTCCAGACACTGATCGATCAGGCGCCCCTGCAGGCCATCGTGCATCAATGTGGATCCGGCGTCACCGCCTGCCACAACCTGCTGGCCATGAACCATGCGGGTCTGCCAGACACCCGGCTGTATGCCGGCTCCTGGAGCGAATGGTGCAGCGAGCCCAGCCGCCCCGTGGCGCGCTGAAGGCCCCCGGATACCCCACGACCTCCGCGCCCGCCGGTGATCCGCTGAACGGTCACCCTCAGCCGACAAACGGTTGAGGGCTGCTTCACGGCCGTGAACAGCTGCGCGCAACAAGTCGTAAGCCGGCGCTAAAGCGTCGGATTTGTCACGGTTATCCGGCCTTCCTGCCCGAGGTGCCCCACCCAGAATTCCTGTCGCGAGGACATCATTTCCTCAAGAGAAGGGGTTTTGGCTATGCATGCGACCACCAACAGACGCCCTGACAGGCGGCTTCAACAAGGCTTCACGCTCATCGAAGTGATGATCGTGGTGGCGATCGTCGGCATCCTGTCGGCTGTGGCCTACCCGGCCTATCAGGACTATGTGATCCGCAGCAAGATTCCAGATGCCACCTCCACGCTGGCCACACGGCAGACACGCATGGAGCAATGGTTCCAGGATCAACGCAGCTACCTGAACACGGCGGGCAACTGCGGCGGTGCTGCCGCCTCCGACACCACCACCAGCACGTACTTCACCTTCAGCTGCACAGCCACGGCCACCACCTACACGCTGACAGCCACCGGCAAGACCGGCGCGCAAATGGCCGGCTTCACCTATACCGTCAACCAGGATGGCACCCGCGCCACCACGGCCGCACCAAGCGGCTGGAGTACCAACGCCGGGTGCTGGGTCACCAAGAAGGGGGGCCTATGCTGAAATTCAAAACCTCACGCGGCGTGACGCTGATCGAACTCATGGTCGGCCTCACCATCATGGCTTTCCTGCTGCTGTCTGGCGCACCGTCCTTGACGGAATGGATACGCAACTCGCAGATTCGCAGTGCCGCCGAGTCGATCATGACCGGCCTGCACCATGCCCGCACCGAAGCCGTCAAACGCAACAGCAGCGCACGCTTTCAGCTCACCAGCACATTGGACAACGACTGCGCTGTCGATACCAGCGGCAAGAACTGGGTGGTCAACCTGGGTGCCAGCAACACGCCGGCAGGCAACTGTGGCGACGCGACGTCCGATACGGTCGCGCCCCTGATGGTTCAAAAGAGCGTCGCCTCCACATCGACGGGCATCACGGTCACCGCATCGCAAGGGGTTGTCAGCTTCAATGGTCTGGGTCAACAGACACCGGCCTCCAACCCGACAGCCACCGTCGGCACCATGACCATCGACGTGACATCCTCATCGGGCGCCTGCCTGAGCTCAGATGGCTCCGGCTCCTTCCGTTGTCTGCGCATCGTGGTGTCTCCCGCAGGCCAGGCCCGGATGTGCGACCCATCCATGGGCACCAATGCGTCCAACGCACAACCGACGGCGTGCTGACATGAACACGATCGCCCACACCAAGCGCAGGCGGCCCGCAAGCAGACTGGCCGCCCAAACCGGCGTGATGCTGCTGGAGGCCATGGTGGCCATCCTGATCTTCTCGCTGGGCGTCCTGTCGATCATCCAGTTGCAGGCCGTGTCCATCAAGCAGGCCACAGGTGCGGAGTACCGTTCGATGGCCGCCTTGCTGGCCAACGACCTGATCAGCCGCATGTGGGCCAGCGACAAGACCGCCGCTACCCTGCAGACCAACTTCGGCTCATCCGGCGCCAGCTACAACCAGTGGCTGGCCACGGTGCGCAGCTCGGGCCTGCCCAATATCAGCAACGACAAGGGCACCCTGCCCACCGTGACCTTCACGACCGTGCCTGCCACCGCCTCCGGTCCGGCAAGCAGCGTCGCACAGGTGACCGTCTTCTGGCAGGAGCCCGGCGACACGACCACGCACAGCTACACCGCTGTGGCCCAACTCAGGTAGGAGCCCGACAGCATGTGCACTCACGCATCGCGTTCTCAAAAAGGCTTCAGCCTCGTCGAAGTCATGGTCGCGCTGGCCATCGGCATGGCCACCGTGGTGATCATGTTGCAGATGTTGAGCAACTCCGAGGCCAGCAAGCGCACGGCTGGTGGCGGCAATGACGCCCAGATGAACGGCACGCTGGCCTTGTTCAACCTGGAGCGCGACATCCAGGCCTCCGGCTACGGCATCAACTCTTTCAACGTGGTGGGCTGCAGCGTCACCTACACCACCAGTGCCGACAGCACCAGCGTCACCATTCCGCTGGCGCCCACCACCATCAACCCGCCCACAGCCCAGGTACCGGCAGGTGACGCCAACACGGACACCTTGCTGGTGGTCTACGGCAACGGCAGCGGCTCGGCCGAAGGCGACCCCCTGATCAGCAACTCCACGGCAGGCAGCTACCCGGTCAGCACCACGTCGTCGTTCAACGTCGGCGACATCGTGATGGCCCAGGCCTCGGTGCGCCCTACTCCCTGCACCCTCACCACCGACGTGGTCACCAACGTACCAACTTCGGGCTCCAACATCAGCGTGCAGCCCGGCGTTTCGGGCCTGGGTGTAGGCGCCATCATCTACAACCTGGGCAATGCGCCCGTGGCGCATGCCTACGCGGTTCGCAATGGCAACCTGACCATGTGCGACTACTCGGCCTACAACTGTGGCAACGCGGCTTATGCCAACCCGGTGAACTCCACGGTATGGGTACCGATCGCCAACAACATCGTGGCCTTGCGCGCCCAATACGGCAGAGACAACAACAACCTGGCCTCCACCATGACCGGGGTTGTGTCCACCTACAACCAGATCACGCCTGCCAGCACCGCCGATACCAGCGGGCTGTCGCCATTCTGCAGTTGGGCCAGAACGCTGTCCGTGCGCATGGCGGTGGTGGCCCGCAGCGCAGCCTATGACAAGACAAGCCCCACCGGTACAGCCCCCACCTGGACGGGCGCCACGGTCAGCACGGCCACCTCGCCAACCAACCCGTCGGCCGTGAGCTTCGATCTCAGCGGCGACGCCAACTGGCAGAACTACCGCTACAAGACCCTGGAGACCACCGTTCCCCTGCGCAACTCGATCTGGCAAGGTGGCCAGGCCAGCTACCAAGGAGGCACAGGATGTTGAACCAACACGTGCAGCCCCGGCGCGAACAAGGCATCGTGCTGATCATGGCCCTGATCGTTCTGGTGGCCCTGACCCTCGGCGCCCTCGCTCTGACGCGCTCTGTCTACACATCCAACGTGATCGCCGGCAACCTGGCCTTCCAGCAAGCGGCCACCCACTCTGCCGATGCAGGCATCGAGGCTGCCGTAGCCTGGCTGGAGAACAACAACGGCAAGACCAATTCGACCGAGAACGAATCCTGCAACAGCAGTGTGGGCAGTTCGGTACTGGCATGCAATCACACGACGCAAGGCTATGTAGCCAACAGACAGGACCCTACGGGCACACAGACGTGGGCCACCTTCTGGCAGGACAACATAGAAAGCAATGGCCTTGCACGAACCCTGCCGACCAACAATCCAGGTAACGTCGACAACGCGGGGAACACCGTTTCCTACGTGATTCAGCGCATGTGTGTCAGCGCCGGCGATGCGCAAAGCACCGCCAACGACTGCACCATCGCCCCTTCCGCGTCCAGCAGCACCTGCGCGGGCGGCAGCAGTTGTGACGCAGAACGCGTCAACCTGGACTCCGTCAGCCAGGTCTATTACCGCATCACGGTCAGGGTGGTCGGTCCGCGCAACACACAGAGTTACGTCCAGTCCATGGTTGCGCTGTAAAGCACCCGGAGAACATCATGCGTCATACACACCTTCGGTCCAAGCACCTCGCTCGCAAGCTGGGGTGCATCCTGGTTCTGGGCAGCTTGACGAACTATTCGCCGGCCGCGCTGACCGACCTGGCAACCGCGCCGCTGGAAACATCGACCGGCTCGCTGGTCAAACCCAACATCCTGTTCGTGCTGGATGACTCCGGCTCCATGACCTGGGACTTCCTGCCTGACTGGGCCAACACATCCAACAACGCTCTGGCACGCAACGCCGGCTACAACGGGATCTACTATGACCCGGGCATCAGCTACGTCCCCCCGTTGAAATACGACGGTTCCAGCTACCCCAGCATGACCTCGGCCAACACAACGGGTTGGACCAAGGTTCCTTACGATGGCTTTGGCGTTCAGACACCGTCCAACATCCCCAATACGGGCACGGACAACCTGTTCACGAACTCCAGTTCCGGCACAACCCAGAACCTGGTGGGATCAGCCTACTACTACACCTTCATCCCGGGTGAGTACTGCTCGTCACCCAGCCTGCAGAGCTGCCAGACGCGCACCACGCCCAGCGCTGCCTACCCCTATCCAACCAAGCTACGCTGGTGCACGTCATCGGCACTGACCACTTGCCGTGCCACGCGCATTGACACCGGCTCGACAACCTACACCAACGCACGCTACCCCGGCCAGTTGATCAGCAATGGCACGGGCTCCACCGCGACCTTCTCGCTGAGTGGTGCATCCGGTACGCCAGAGATTTCGGGCATCACGGTCAACGGCGCCCAGATCATGTCAGGCAGCCAGTCCAGTTCGTCCACCAGCACGCTGGCCACGAACATCAAGAACGCCATCAATGCCTGCACCTCTGCCGCCACCGGCAACTGTACGACGGTGGGCTACAGCGCCACGGTCAGCGGCAGCCAGGTCACCATCAAGGCCCCGAACAGCCTGTGCACCATGCCCACCGGGGCGCCGGGCTATGTCAAGGTCGGCACGGTCACGGTCAACGCGTCGTCTTTCACCACTGGCGTGAATGCCACCTGCGTGCCGGGCTCCAACCAGCTCACCACGATCACATCTACGGTCACCAGCTACCCTTATCCCGGCAGCACATCCAAAGCCACCGACCGCAGCGATTGCGCAGGCACGACCTGTACCTACGCGGAAGAGATGACCAACTTCGCCAACTGGTGGGCCTACTACCGCATGCGCATGCAGATGGCCAAGTCGGCAGCCAGCATTTCCTTCTCCGGCATAGACTCACAGCGCCGACTCGGCTACATGAGCATCAACAACAACACGGGCAGCGACTTCCTGAACGTGGCCGAAGCATCCACATCCTCCGGCGGGCAGAAGGCTCAGTGGTACGCGAAGTTCGTTGCAGCCAGACCCGGCGGCAGTACACCATTGCGTACCGCCTTGTCTCTGGCCGGTCGCTACTACGCCGGCAAGACCAGCAAGATCAACGGGATCACCACCACGGACCCCATGCAGTACAGCTGCCAGCGCAACTACACGATCCTGTCGACCGACGGCTACTGGAACGAATCCACCAGCCCCGTGAAGATCGATGGCAGCACAGCCGTGGGCGATCAGGACAGCGCCAGCTCCATCGCGCGCCCCATGTTCGATGGCAATGCCACCAGCAACACCCTGTCGGATGTGGCCTACTACTTCTACAACACCGACATCCGGGATTCGGCCTACACGAACACGAACGGCGTACTGGGTGCGGATGTGGCCAACAACAACGTGCCCGACAAGCAGCAACGCATGTATACCTCCACGGTTGGCCTCGGGGCATCCGGCTACATGCGCTTCCAATCGAACTACGCCACGGCCAAGAGCGGCGACTACTACGATGTCCTGCAAGGCACCGCGACCAGTGGCACCACGGCCAGCAATGGCATCTGCACCTGGCAGACCAGCGGCCTGTGCAACTGGCCCAAGGCCGTCAGCAACACGCAGACGACCATCGACGACCTGTGGCATGCTGCCGTCAACGGGGGAGGGATCTACTTCAGTGCAGCCAACCCATCCGACCTGAAGGATGGTCTCAAGACCTTCCTGCAAAAGGTGGATGGCGCCACGTCTGACGCGGCAGCCGCCACCACCAGCAACCCCAACGTGTCGAGCAGCGACAACTTCATCTTCAAGTCAACCTTCCGCTCATCGGACTGGTATGGCGAAATGGCGCGCTACACGATCGACATCAACACAGGCGCGCTGTCAACCGTGCCAGACTGGTCTGAATCGGGCACGCTCTTCCTGTCTGATGGCAAGACACGCACCACACCATTGCTGGACAACCTGGTATGGACATCGCGCCGAATCTTCACCTACAACCCGTCAGCCAGCGATTCGCTCATCCCCTTTGAGTGGACCTCCCTGACCACCACCATGCAGGACTACTTCAAGGTGGCCGCCATCTCGTCACTGCAACAGATGTGCTCGTCCGGCACCGTGTGTCTGGATGCGAGTGCGCGCGTGGACAGCACCCCGTCCAGCACGACGGGCGCTGGCGGCATGAACCTGGTCAACTACTTGCGCGGCGATCGCACCAACGAAGGCCCGGACGCCAGCACCTACTACCGACAGCGCGCACACGTGCTGGGCGACATCGTGGACTCCCAGGCCGTGTACGTGAAGGCGCCGCAGTTCAACTACATCGACGCGGGCTACGCGGAGTTCAAGTCGACCAACGCGACGCGCCAATCCATGCTGTATGTGGGTGCCAACGACGGCATGCTGCACGCTTTCAACGCCACCACCGGCGCCGAGGTCTGGAGCTACATCCCCTCCGTGCTGCTGCCCAACCTGTACAAGCTGGCTGACAAGAACTATGCCGGCAACCACAGCTTCTACATCAATGCCACGCCACGTCAGGGTGATGTCTACTATGACGGCAGCTGGCACACCATCCTGGTCAGTGGCCTGGGGGCAGGCGGTCGCGGCTTCTTTGCCCTGGACATCTCCAACCCGGTCACGCCGAAAGTCTTGTGGGAGTTCACACACGACACCAGCAAGGGAGCGGGTTACATCACCGACGCCGACATGGGCTACTCCTATGGTCAACCATTGATCACCAAGCTGTCTGACGGCACCTGGGTCGTGATGGTGACCTCGGGCTACAACAACGTGTCGCCTGGCGGTGGCCACGGCATCGTCTGGGTGCTCAACGCCAAGACTGGTGCGGTGATCAAGAAGATCGATACAGGCGCAGGCAGCACCACCGCCACAGTTGCGGGTTGCAGCGCCATCCCCTGCCCTGCGGGTCTGGCCAAGATCAGTGCCTATGTGGCAAACGGCGGCACCAACAACACCGCCTTGCGCGTCTATGGTGGCGATCTGCTGGGCAACGTCTGGCGCATCAACGTCACGGGCCTGACGGGCTCAGGCGGCACCGCAGACGTTCAATTGCTGGCCACACTCGCCAACGCGAGCAATGTGCGTCAACCGGTCACTGGCCGCCCCGAAGTCGGCAATGTGAACGGCAAGACGGTGGTCTTCGTGGGCACGGGGGCCTACCTGGGCGTCTCGGACGTTTCGACAACAGGCCAGCAATCCATCTACGCCATCCTTGACCCCCTGACCTCGGTCAGTGGCGCATCCGGCCTGTACGGCAGCCCGCGCAACAACACCTGCACCTCGTCGATCAAGACAGACTGCTTCGTGAAGCAGACTCTCACCGACAACGCCAGCAACATCCGCACGGCCACCAGCACCGTGAGCTATGCAGTGGACTTCACCACCATGAACGGCTGGTATGTGGATCTGCCGGAAACGGGTGAACGCGCCAACACTGACCCGGATCTGCAACTGGGCACATTGGCCTACACCACCAACATCCCCAGTTCGTCCAATGCCTGCAGTGTGGGTGGCTCCAGCTACATCAACTTCCTGGACTACCGCACAGGGCTGACGGTGCCCGGTGCAGACCGCGTCGGCAACATGCTGACCAACGGCACCACCACGGCCCTGGCCACGGCCCCGACCCTGGTGCGCCTGCCCAACGGCAAGGTGATCAGCATCACCAACCTGTCGGACGGCTCCACGGTGACCACCAACACGCCGATCAGCGCCACCAACCTGCGCACCAGGCGCGTGTCATGGCGCGAGCTGATTGGTACGAACTGAGGGTCAGCGCGACAAGGCCTCGTCAAGCACTTCCAGCCAGTGCTTGACGGGGGTGTCCGTCCCGGACTGCAGGTGCACGATGCACCCGATGTTGGCACTCGCGATCAGATGAGGTTCGGTCGCCTGCAAGGCCTTGAGCTTGAGGTCACGCAGCTGACGTGACATCTCAGGCTGCAGCACGCTGTAGGCCCCACCCGCGCCACAGCACTGATGGCTGTCCTGCACCGCCAGCTTGACCTCGAAGCCCAACTCCCTCAAGCCGGATTCGATCGGTCCGGCCTTGGCCGCGCTGCTGAGCTTCTGGGCATGGCTCAGGCTGCAAGGCGGGTGAAAGGTCACCGCGCCCAGACCGGCCTGTGCCCGCTTGCCCAGCTTGCGCTTGAGCAAAGGCAGCCAGTTGGCCAGCATCTCACCCGGATCACGTGCCAGGGCCGCAACGCGGCGGGCCTTGTCGGCATAGGCCGGGTCATCGGCCAGCAGGCCACCGTAATCCTTCACCCAGGCACCGCACCCGGATGCATTGATCAGCAGCGCCTCAACCGGTGTGGGTGACTCGATGTAAGGCCACCAGGCATCGATGTTGCGCCGTGCCCTGTCCTTGGCGCCGTCCAGATCACCCATGTGACCTTGCACCGCCCCACAACAGGTAGAGGCTGACGCCACCACCGCACGGATGCCGATGGCATCCAGCACGCGCGCGGTTGAGGCATCGATGTGGGGGCGCAAACCTGGCTGGACGCAGCCCTTGAGCAGCAACACACGCCTGGCGTGCAGGCTCTTCCTGGGATCAGGCCAGGCCGGTGGCGCCAGCGGTGCACGCGCAGGCACGTGGTCGCGCAAGGCTGATGGCAACAAGGGGCGTACCGCCTGCCCCAGCTTGAGCGCCGGCGTGAACCAGGGCGAGGGCATGAGCTTGATCAGCCCCCATCGCAAGACGCGTTCACGCCAGGGGCGCTCCACCTGCGCATCCACCACGGGCTGGCCCACAGCCAGCAGCTCGTGGTATTGCACCCCGGATGGGCAGGTGCTCTCGCAATGGCGACAACCGATGCAATGGTCCAGGTGCGCCTGCGTGGTGCGCGTGGGCGTCTGGCCTTCGAACACCTGCTTCATCAAGTAGATGCGGCCCCGCGGCCCATCCAGCTCGTTGCCGGTGAGGCGATAGGTCGGGCAGGTGGCATTGCAGAAACCGCAGTGCACGCACTGGCGCAGCACCTCCTGAGCCTTGGTGCCTTCAGGTGTGGACTGGTGTTGAGGAGCGAGCTGGGTCTGCATGTCGATGAGGGTTCAATCAGCACGACGTGGCCACAGGCGGCCCGTGTCGAACACACCATGAGGGTCGAAAGCCTTCTGTACCTGCTCGTGCAGGCGCCGCTGAACGGGCGACCAGGCTGTAGAAGCCACCAGCGCACCGCGCTGGAGCGACAGGAAGGCCTGCGCATGCCCACCGGCCTTCGCCACCACCTCGTGCACGGCCGCAGCCGGCGCCGGGGTGCAGACCCAGCGCAGCCCACCGAACCATTCGGCCAGCAACTCGCCATGCAGGCCCAGCGGGGCCGTGGTGGGTGGCACGGCGATGCGCCAGAGGGTCACGCCTTGCTGCCCCGCCTGCATCACGGCCTGGCGTGCACGCACGAAAAACTCATCGGTGTGATCGCGCACACCCTGCCAGAACGCCTCCGCCACGGGGGGAGCCAGCAACTCACCGCGGCGTTCGCGGTACATGCCCTGCACCGCACTGGCCACGGCGGCACGCGCACCACGCAGGCGAACCAGCAAGGTGCCATCCCACCACGCAGACGAGTCGATCGGCAAAGGCTGCGCCGCCCATTTGTTGATCTGAGCCAGGGCCTCGGCCTCGCTGACCTCGAATCGCATCGTGGCCGACACCATGGGCAGCGGCATCACCTTGAGGGTGACATCCACCAGCACGCCCAGCGTCCCCATCGAGCCCGCCATCAAGCGAGACAGATCGAAGCCGGCCACATTCTTCATCACCGCCCCACCGAAGCGAAGCAACTCGCCTCGCCCCGTCAGCACCGAACAGCCCAGCACGTGATCACGCACGGCGCCACGCGACACGCGCGCCGGTCCGCTCAAGCCACTGGCGACGACACCGCCCATGGTGGACTCGCCGTCCTGCGTGGCAGCGAAGCCATACCGCGGCGGCTCGAACGCCAGGTGCTGCCCCCTGTCGGCCAGCACCGCTTCAACTTCGCGCAAGGTCGTACCGGCCCGCACCCGCATCACCAGCTCGCTGGGTTCGTAGGATTCGATACCCTGCCAGCTGCGGGTGTCCAGCAACTCGCCCTGCGTGATGTCGCCAAGGTGATCCTTGCTGCCGCCGCCACGCACGCGCAGGCAAACGCCGCGACCGGCAGCGTCGTGGATCTGCTCGGCCCATTCGAGCCATGGAGCGTGAGGGGTGCCAGCCGACGTGGTTTCGGCTTGCGCGCTTGCGTCTTGTTCAGCCATGATGGCGGCAAGCATAAGGCAAGGCGAACCTCGTCTGGCCTCCCCTCCTGACAGTCAGGCATTTTGTTAGCCCAGATCACATGAAAGTTGCAGCCTTGCAAATGGTGTCCACCCCGCGCGTGGACGACAACCTCGCACAAGCCGGCGCCTTGATCGCCGAGGCAGCAGGGGCCGGCGCCGAGCTGGTCGCACTGCCCGAATACTTCTGCCTGATGGGCTTGCATGACAAGGACAAGCTGCGCATTGCCGAACCCCTGGCCGATGCCCTGCACCCGGACCCGCATGCCGCGCCGATGCAGCACATGCTGGCGCAGGCCGCGCGTGAACACGGCGTGTGGCTGATCGGCGGCACCTTGCCCATCCTCAGCCACGAACCCGAACGCGTCTTCAACACGGTGCTCGTGTTCAACCCGCAAGGCGAACGCGTGGCCCGCTACGACAAGATCCACCTGTTCTGCTTCGATGATGGCCAACGTCGTTACGACGAAGCCGCCTCGCTGACCCCAGGCTCACAGCCCGTGTCCTTCGAGATGAGGGACAAGCAGGGACAGACCTGGCACGTCGGCCTGAGCGTCTGTTACGACCTGCGATTCCCGGAGCTGTTCCGCACCCTGGGCGCGGACAAACCGCTGGACCTCATCGTGCTGCCAGCGGCTTTCACCGACACAACCGGCAAGGCCCACTGGGAGTTGCTGCTGCGCGCCCGCGCGGTGGAAAACCTCTGCCACGTACTGGCCCCGGCCCAGGGTGGCCTGCACGAAAACGGCCGGCGCACCTTCGGCCACTCGCTGGTGATCGAACCATGGGGGCAGGTACTGGCCATGCAGGCCGAAGAAGGTCCCGGCGTGGTCATGGCGGAACTCAGCCAGGCCCACCAGACCACATTGCGCACCCAACTGCCGGCGCTGACGCACCGCGTACTGGGTTAATCCCGATTATTCCGGCAGGTCATGCCACTCGGCAATCACCGTGTTGGACTCCAGGCTGCGGGGCGCATTCGGGTTGAACAGATCAAGCGAATGCGAGTGTGCGCCTTCCCGGAAATGCTTGCGGTCAAACAGCTTGAGCTGGGCTTCCATGGGCAGGTCCGTGATGCACAGGACATTGCGCCGAATCAGTGCATCGATCAAGTCTTCCAGCACGCGCAAAAAGCTCGCGTCCAGCGAGGCGAACTGCTGCGCATCCCCATCCAGGCCCATGAACTGGCGCACCTCGGGGTGATCTTCCGGCAGGGTTTGAGCGCCGACCACCGGATCCCTGTGCAGGCTGCGGATCTGGCCGGCTGCATCGCGCAATACATAAAACATGGTGAACCTCGTCGACAGGGCTGATGGCTGATATCGCCATATCGACAAGGCTTGTGCATTCTTGAGCCCGGCGCGGCCATTTTTCACGTTTTGGCATATCGCTGCACGTTTGACCGACGGGCAAAAAAAAGCCGCCGGCTTCACAAAAGCCAGCGGCAAGAAGACGCCATCACACCAACAAGAAACTGGCGCCAAGGAGAGAGCAGACCACTGCTCTTGTGGAGAGAGCAAACTCCAGGCCAGGCCTGAGAAGCGACCCGGCCCTGGATATGTCTTACAGCGTCAGGAGGTACTGCACCAGATTGGCGACCTCCGAGCTCGACTTGGCACACCAAGGGTGCGGCGTGGCGGGCAAGCCGATGGGAGCAGATGCACCCATTTCAGGCCCGAATTCCTTGCGCATCTTCTGGAAGTCCCAGTAGTAGTTGTTCGCGTCGAACGAAGGCACCGTGAAGTACTTGTGGCGCTCCACGAACAGGTTGCGCGCCGGTGAGGTCACATCGAAAACGTTGATCTGCTTGGCCTTGGGCACGCGGAACACATCGCCCTTGCGGTTCAGATCGGGCGCCGGGGTGGGTTGATCTGCCGTACCAGGTGCCGGGCGAACGGGTGCGTGCAGGGTGTAGTACTGGTTGTACAGCGCAGAGCCTTCCGTACAGCGATCCGGATGCACCAGATCTTCCAGATTACGCACGTGGCCATCGCTGAGCAGACCGCGCGAGGTCACCCAGTACAAATCACGCAGATACGTTGCACGGATGGACTGCTGCTTGATCTGGAAGCCCGTTGGCGCAAAGAAACGGCCAACCTGGTTGAGCGGGATCATGCGCTCGTTGGTGTTGGCGCCCACCTTGTCCGCGTGGCAGCTTGCACAGTTCTGGTCATAGGTGACCTTGCCTGCGGCCACTGCGCTGCTCACGCCGGGATAGGCCTTCCAGCCGTTCTGTACGAAGCTGCCTTCGGTTGTGCCGGTGCTGCCAGTCTGGGCCAGCTTGCCGTTGGACTTCAGCCAGCGGAACATGCCCGCATTGCGCAGATCGTCATCGTTTTCATCCAGGGTGGACATGTAGGCGGTCAATGCCTTCAACGAGTTGGCATCCATCGAGCCCATGGCACCATCAGGTTCCTCGGCATGGATGTAGGAGCCCTCGAAACCTACGTACGACTCGGTATGTGACAGCGAGCGACGGATCGGCAGATGGAAGGTCACGTTCGGAATCGCGACCGGCTGGAACATGTAATCGTTGTCATACAGCGTGCCTTCGTGAGCGGTACGTGTGATCGTGGCCTCGGCCGCACCAGCAGGCATGTGGTAGATCAAAGCGGTCTTGTCCACCTTCTTGGAGCCCGAATTCCAGCTGGGCCCCTCCTCAGTCTCGGAGATGTATGAGAAGGTGGCGGTGGTCTGCCCTGTCTTGTCGCCCAGCACGGCCCACTTCATCGACCAGCCGGGGTTGGGCAAGCCGGGGAAGACCTTGGTGATGGTGCTGCCCCCCTTGTCATAGCTGATGCGATAGCCGTGGCAGGAAGCGCAGTTGAACCCGGCCCAGGCCCCCTTGCCCAGCAGCGGGTGGTTGGACTCGGCCTTGCGGTAGCCCACCCAGCCGGTCGAGCTGGTATTGCCCTCCGTGAGTTGTGGCCCCAGCGCCAGCAGCCCAGGCGTCGGGTTTGGTTGCGGATAGGGCTTGAAGTACACGTCGGTATACGCCTCGGCTGGCACTTCACTCTGATTGATCTTGTAGGCACCAAACAGCGCCAGTGGATCAGCCGCCTTGCGTGTGTACGGATCCGTGGTCTTGTAACTGAGGATCTTGTCCCAATCCAGATTCTTGAACTTGTGGCTCAGGCCCAGGTTGTAGTCATAAGACCAGAACATCTGGCGACCCAGCTTGACCATCGCAGCAAAACTGGGATTGCTCACGGCCACCTCGATCGGGGTGATGGCCTTGGTTTGCTCGGACAAGGTCGACACCACATCGCAATTGGGGTTGGCAGGCGCCGGTACGCGATAGACCTGCGCGTCGATCACGTTATGTGGCCCCGACTTGATCAGCGAGTTGTTGTAGCCAGTGCGCTTTTGCACCTGCAGCTTCAACGGCCCCTTGCTGGCATGGGGAGGCACCCGGAACTGCACCTTGGTGTCAGACCAGGCCAGCACATCCTTGGGCCAGCTGCTGCGCACCACACCGGTCTCGTAGTTGGCCGTGGAGATGATGTCGAGCTTCTGCTCGTACATCACGAGATCGGTTTCCAGCACACGGGCGTTGCCGATCATGATCTTGCTGAAGTCAATGTCAGTGCCTTGACCAAAGCCGCTGCCGATCAACGTGACGGTGTCACCAGGCTTGAGCGTGGGCGCTGCATTGTTGGCACCCGCAGTCCACACCAGCGCACCGTTGACCAGCATCTGCGATGCCACGGGCGTACCGAAGTTCTGCGCCGATGCGGCACGCTGCTGCTCACGTGCTGCATTGAAGCTGCAGATGGTTTCCTGATTGGGGAAGGCTGGGGCCGCCTGGGCACTCACCCATTGCGCCGCCAGGGCAATGGCACCCAGCGCGGGCGCCCATGCGGGGCGAGCAAGCCCCTTCGCGTATCGATGTTGTCTGGCCATGGTCATCTCCTCGAACAAGTCTTGCCAATGAACGATGGCGCCATGTTCGCCAAGGTCGGGCGACATCCATGTCAGGGCAACGACAAATCAGGGAAAGACCTCAGAACATCGATGGATAAAGCATCAGGCCTCACCAACGGGAAAAAACCCCGCGCGCTCCAACATGCGCCGCTCGATGGGCGTGAGCGCCGCAGCGTCCACCAAGGCGCCCAGGTCCAGCACCTCGATCAGGCCGTATGACAGGCGAATGATGCCGCGCTCCTCCAGCGCTCTCAGCAGCTGATTGACCGTCTGGCGAGACAAGGCCATCATCAGCGCCAGCTGGGTCTGCTTGATCGTGAGCTTGCAGCGCCCCAATTCGCCACCGGTCACCGCACAATAGGTCAGCCAGACCAGGCGCCGCGCCAGGCGCTCGGCCGGTTGCACGATGGAGAGGTCCTCCAACGCAATGAAGGCCATGCGCACCTTGAAAGCCATGAGCTTGCCGAAATGGCGCCACCAGAGGGGCTCCTCTTCAAGCATCACATCCAGTGCTGCCAAGGGCACGAACAGCAAGGTGGTCGGCCCCACCGCCACGGCATCGTGGGTGCGAGGCAGGCGATCGAACAAGGCGATTTCACCAAACCACATCGGGGGTTCGATCAGCGAAAGCATGGCCTCACGGCCATCACGCGTCACGCCCGTGATGTGCAAGCTGCCCTCCAGCACGGCATACAGGCCATCCACTGGCTCACCGCGCAGGAACAAGGTTTCGCCGTCACGCAAGGTCTTGAGCATGCCGTGCGACATCAAGGCCTCCGCCAGCGCAAAAGGCACTTGAGACAACCAGATATCACTGAGCAGGAGTTCGCGGTGGGCTACAGACAGATTCGCCATGGGGCGGATCATGCCAACATCAGCCCTTTGACCCTGTCAGCGCCACGACATTCAAGGGAAAGACCGTAGCCTCAGCCCTGATCCGATGCCCGGCCCTTGGGGCCTCCGCCCTGCAACTGACTGAGGATGCGTTTTTCATTGGTTGATACGCCGGCGATTTCCATCAAGCGCTGGCGATCCAGAACCTCGATGCGGCCATAGGCCACGCGCAGCACGCCCTGATCCTGCAAGCTCTGCAACACCTGGTTGGTCGTCTGACGAGACAAGGACAACATCAGACCCAGTTGCGTCTGGCTGATGGGCACCACACACACGCCCTCGCTGGGCGTCAGGGCCGAGGCCTCCACCAGCCACACCAGGCGCCGGGCCAGGCGAGCTTCAGCAGGCAGCAAGGCCAGGTCTTCCATGCTGATGAAGGTCAGGCGCAGGCGCAAGGCCATCAACACGCCCAGTTCACGCCAGTAATGCGGTGCACGCTCCAGCAAGGTCAGTAGATCCTGCTGCGGCACATGCAGCAATTTCACGGCACCTTCGGCCACGGCGTTGTGGGTGCGCGGCAGGCGATCGAACAGTGCGATCTCGCCAAACCAGCTGGGCGCATCCACCAGCGACAGGATGGCCTCCTTGCCGGCCTCGGTCACACCAGACACGCGCAGCGTGCCTTCCAGAATGGCGTACAGGCCATCAGGCGCATCGCCACGGAAGAACAGATGCTCGCCATGCTTGAGCCGGCGCGGCGTGGCCAGGCTCAGCAGGTCGTGCTCGAAGTCCTTGGGCACGCTGCCGAACCAGGGATCAGCTCGCAACATCGCCAACACATCGGGCGTAATCCATTCACGCATGCAGGCAGCCTTTCAAAGCAGCTCAGAGCTGGCCGTAGGAGTGCAGGCCAGACAGGAACATGTTCACGCCCAGGAAGGCAAAGGTCGTGACGACCAGACCCACGAGCGCCCACCACGCGGCAAAGGTACCGCGCAAGCCCTTCATGAGGCGCATGTGCAGCCAGGCCGCGTAATTCAACCAGACGATCAGGGCCCAGGTTTCCTTCGGGTCCCAGCTCCAGTAACCGCCCCAGGCCTCGGCCGCCCAGAAGGCGCCCAGGATAGTGGCGATCGTGAAGAAGGCAAAGCCCACCGCAATGGCCTTGTACATCACGTCATCGGCTACTTCCGGCGCGGGCGTGCGCTCGTTGATCCAGTCTTTCGCCAGAATCACCAGCGCATGAAACACCACCAGCCCCCCCACCATGCGCCCGGCCTTGCTCACGGCGGCCATGTTGTCGGCAGACAGGTCACCAAAGAGTGCAAAGCCCAGCAGGGGCAAACCGATGAAGACGACTGGCAAGCCCACCAGGCCCTTCCACAGTGCAGCCTTCTCCGCCGTCTTGAGCAGATAAGCCAGCGCCACCATGGCCGACAGGGCAAAGGTGCCATAACCCACGAAGTTGGCTGGCACGTGGATTTTCATCCACCAGCTCTGCAGGGCGGGTACCAGAGGCTGGATCTCGCTGGCACCACGTGCCATGGCATACCAGAGCAGGAAGCCCACCGCGGCGCTGACCACCAGCATCACGAAAGCGCCCAGTGAACCGAGCGACTGCCCCATGCGGGCAAAGCGGTCTTCGTAGTAGAGCCAGAAGATGGTCGTCAGCCACGAGAACAACACGAACACTTCATACAGGTTGCTCACGGGAATATGGCCGATGTCAGGCCCGATCTGGTGGCTCTCGAACCAGCGCACCAGTGTGCCAGTGACCGCCATGAACACGCCTGCCCACGCGATGCGCGCCCCCAGGCGAGCCCCCGTATCGCTGCGCGTGGCCACGCCGATCCAGTAAAACAGCGTGCTCATGAAGAACAACACGCTCATCCACAGAATGGCGCTCTGGCTGGACAGCATGTACTTCAACCAGAACACCTGATCGGCCTTGGCCAGATCCGCACCGTAATCATCCGTGGCCCGCATGTACAGGGCTGCAGCACCCCACGCCGTCAGGCTGGACAGCACCATCAACACACGCAAGGGCCGCCAGAACCATCCCAGCCCGATCAGACTGGGGATGGCCACCGCGAGGATGCCCTTTTCATACACATCCATGGCATTGCCAAAGGATGTGAAACCCCAGACACCCGTGGCCACGACAGCCAGCGCGAAAAGCCAGTCCGTCCAGGGGCGCTGTGCCATCGATGGCGTGCCCATGGGGGCGCGGGTGGAAGTCGAGGTGCTGCTCATCTCATGCATCCTTGCAAATCATCTGTCTTGGCTCCGGGAGCCCAACACCTCGTCACGCAGGCGATTGAACTCACGATCGGTATCCATCGTCTGGCGCGTGGACGACAAGGCCATGCTCACACGCGTGCCACCCTGGCCATCATCCTGCAGCCAGACCCACACGCGGCGTTCACGGATGTAAAGCATCGAGAAAACGCCAATGATCAACAGCACGCAGCCCAGATAGACCACGTTGCGACCAGGGGTGCGCGTGACCTGGAACACGCTGGCCTGTTTCTGTTCGAAGCCTTCCAGCGTCAGGATCATCGGCGCGGGGTAGAACATCGAATCCGAGATCGACAGCACGGCCTGCGTCATGAAGGCCCGTGCCGAATCCTGCTCGGGTGACTGTTTGCCCAGGCCCGCGCGCTCACGGCTGATGTTCCACAATTCAAACATCGCACCATTGAGGATGCGGATCAAGGTGGCCGAGGTGTGCTCGCGCTGCTCTGCCGGCACCACCTGCTCGATGAAGGTCGACAAGGCCTGAAGGCCGCCATTCATGGCGCCTGCCGGCAAGCCGGCGGCCTGCTCCGGCTTGGGCTGCACCGCGCCGGCAAACAGGTCCAGCGAGCGCTGCGCAGACGTCGTCAACTGCGCCTGCAACTCGGGCTTGTCAGCGGGGGCCGCCCCCTTGCCAAACCGTTGAGCCGCTTCGGTACGCGCCTTGGGATCGTTCAAAGCCTGGCGCAACAGCATCCAGCCCTGCATGCTCATGTTCTCGTCAGCCGGCACACGCAGGTAGCGGAAGCCTTCTGCCGGGCTGTCACGCACGCCCCACAGGAACAAGGCTTGCCCATCCAGCTGCACGGGCGCCATGTAGTTCTGGAACTCTCGCGCCTGACCGGCCGCATCACGCAGCTTGTAGGTCACGGAAGGGCCGATGTTGACCAGCTTCTTGTCACCAGGCGCCTTGGCGCCGGAACCCAGATGCTTGCTCAACTCGGCGAGGTTCACACCCCGCACATCGTTGCCAGCGCCCGCCGCGCCATCAGGCGTGCGCTGAGCCGACACCAGATCTTCCACATTGATCACGCGCAGCCCGGTCACCTCCAGGCGCACATCGGTGGCGGTTTGCCCATTGGCAGCGATGCCCAGCAACTGCTGAGGCTGCCCGCCCACCACGCCCTCGATCGCATCGATACCCTCATCATGCGTACCGATCAGGTTGTGCGGCTTGAGGCGCACCATCGAGCCCCCATCTTCAAAGCTGGACTGGAAGATCGTGACGCCGGCATAGGTGATCGGATGGTTCACCTCCACCGTGAATGGCTTGGACACCTTGGCCCTCGCATCGTGGATGATGATGTCGCTGGCAAAGCGCTTGGGCATGCCCGTGCTGTAGTAATCGACCGTGAACTTCTTGAGCTCGATGTCGAAAGGCAGGGGCTGCACCAGCATGCCCTGCTCCATCGTGATCACGGCGGCGTTGGTGCGCTGCCCCTCCGGCACGAACAACTGTGCGCGGTAGGCCGGGTTGTTTTCGTTGAGGCGGCTGCGCTCGGTTTCAACGCCGCCTTTGAAAGGCTTGAGGTCCTGCAGCCAGGCCTGGGCCTTGACGATCAGATCACCATCGAACAGACCACCCAGACAGATCAGCACGATGGCGGAGTGCGCGGCGATATAGCCCAGCTTGTTGACGGCCCCCAGGCGAGCCGCGATCATGAAACCCGCCTCTCCCTTGGCCGATGCCTCACGTTGCTGCGTCTTGACCGACCAGCCCTGCAAGGCCAGCAACTGGATCACATGCTCACGCATGGGCTCCAGCGGCTTGCCCACCACACCAGCAGCCTTGTGAGGAAAGGCCTGCAATGCCTTC